>URVC01000030.1 GCA_900551245.1 uncultured bacterium
TCGGACGCGATGAGATCGCGCTGGTTCCGACGCCGGAAGCGACCGCGAGCTGGAAGCCGGTTCCGCACAGCGACGTGATCGACGCGGTGACGGAGGTGGTCAAGGCGCACAACTGGCAGATACTGGAAGAGCAGTACGGTCTGGCCCGTGACGGACAGCGGATGTTCGGCATGATCCGGATCAACAAAAGTTCGAGCATGGAGTGGAGCCGCTGCATCGGTATCCGCAACAGTCATGACCGCACGATTGCGGTTGGTCTGTCAGCGGGGATCAGTGTCCACGTGTGCAGTAATTTGTGCTTCGGAGGAAGTACGGTTCTGAAGCGTCGGCATACCTCCCGGATCGAACTGAACGGTCTGGTTCTGGAAGCGGTGAACGCTCTGGAACTGGAGTTCCTGACTTTGGAAAACGTAGCAGAGGAGTTGAAGATCGATGAACTCGATGATGATGAAGTTCGTGCTTCGCTGGTGGTGGCAGCGGAACGTCAGGCGATTCCGTCGTGCGATATTCTGAGTGTCTGGAAGGAGTTCAAACATCCCCGGCATGAGGAGTTCGCGGAGCCGACCCGGTGGAGTCAGTTGAACGCCTTCACCGAAACCGCTAAGAAGTACAGTCCTGCCCGTGCCGATCAGTGCTACCGCAGCCTGACCCGGCTCTTCGGACTCGACGGCCAACCGGCGGAACTGTGGAAGTAGTCCACGGGTATTCACCCGAGGCACACCCTCTGCCGGAAGTGGTGCAAACGGCAGAGTACCTTGCACCCCGGCGGCTTCGGTCGCCGGTTTTATCAACTGAAAGAAGGAGTTGTTATCTATCATGGCTAAAGTCTTTTGTCCGAACTGTTCCGCGATTGCGAATCCGCTTCATCGCGCCAGTACAGTTGGAACTGCAACCGGGATTACCGCAGGAGGTGCAACGGTAATCGTCGGCATGGTTCGCGGTGCTCGTGCAGGGAGTGCGTTGGGAGTTCTCGGCACGACCATCGGAGCTGTTGCCGGTGGAATCCTGAATCTCCTCTGGGGCGTCACTTCCGGAGGTCTGCTCGGCGCTCAGGCTGGCAAACTGATCGATGAAAATGTAATCGGTCTGTACCGCTGCCCGAAATGCCATCTGCGGTTTAAAGCATAAACTAGACCGGGACACTCGCTGCGAGTGTCCCGGTTGACAGAGTGTTCTTTTTTTGATTCATTCAGCGGCTTCCGTTCTGCGCTTCTCAAGGTACGCGATCTGATCGGGACGCAGTTTCGACTTGGCAAACCATATCGGAGGCGGGTAAGGAATCCTTCCTGTGCGGTGGATCTGATAAAACCCATTGATACTGGTAATTACACTTCTCTGCATTCGATATGGCTCTTCACATTCCAGCCATCTGTCAAACCGCTGTTGAGCCAACTTCTTCGGTTCGAGTCTGTACTTGAGCCTTGTTGTAAAACAATTCCTGTCTTCCGCTACGGGTAATCGCATGGGAACTCTCCTCTGTCATTTCTTTTTTACGAAGCTCAGGATTCGGATTGATGCTCCGGGGAACTTCGCTTTGAGCTGATTCTTTGCCATGGATTCGGTCAAAGCATTGTTCAACGTAACGGTTCCGTTCGTCCAGGCAGAATTTCCCCTCTTCATCTGATAGCGGACAGTATGGGCAATAGTCTTGCCATAGGAGGCAGACAGGATATCTGTCCGCTTGGATGCCTGGTAGCAAGCTGGCTGATCATCATAGATTCGGTGACCGCTCCCTTCAAAGAAGCGTTCGTTGTCGTCCATGAATTGTAACCGTCCATCTTCAGTTGATACTGCACCTTGACCGTGACATCCGCAGGAACGATTTTCTCCCCTGCCATCACCGGAGAGATGCAGTTCAAGAAAAATGCAATCGTTGAGATTGCTGCGATAAATATCTTACGCATATATCCACCCATGTTTCAGTTACGTTGTTTACTGTTTTGAATGGAGGCATAATTCTCCATCAGTTCGCAAATATCAAACCGCTTCAATTCACGTGCATAGTCCAGGGTGGTACGTCCGGAGTTGTCTTTGATTCGCCAGTCGGCGCCGTGATCCAGTAATTCTCTGATCTGTTGTCGTGATGCCATAGCGTTTTCGCCTCAAAGTTTTTCAAGTACAGGCTCTTTTTCAAGTACTTTCGTTCAAAATGTGCGCAATTTTCCGGACGTTATCAAGGCGGGAGGTCTCGCCTGCGCAACCGACCTGCTCCTCCGGAGCTCTCAGTTCGGTCGGTTGCTTCAGCTGCGCCAAGGCACGATGTCATTTGTAATCACTCGAAAGCAAATGTACGCAAGACCGCGGACGCTACTTGTTGAGTTTTTGAAACAAGTGTTCCATAACATCATCACCTCCCCAAGCTCGACGAATCCCCTCTGGATCAAGAATACGGCAATGCTGCGTAATCATATTTTTCTGCAAACGCCAGCCTTTACATTCTGCCAATTCATTCCAAAAGGTTTTTCCCCCCATCGTTTTCATCGGAATATTCGGCATAGACACGTTTCGCAACAGATCAATGATTTTGCCTGTGTCAATAGCCCTCAGGAATAACTCAATTATCTTGTTGTTCTTGTTGTGACATGTAAAACCTCCTTGTTTTTTTTATCCCGTTTTTGTTGAAGTCTTACCAGGAAACAAACAATGCTCCCGTTGTTCATACTGCATCAAATTGCCATGTCCGATATGGCATTATTTCTGCTTATTCCCGTTATCCTTTCTGGACTCTTGAACTTCTTCCGTCGCAAGAAATTCAAGACGGCTCTCAATGATCCCATTACCTAAATAATAATCACGTGAGACGAGAAGTTCTGTTCCACAAAAAGCACACTTTTTTATCTCTGTGTTTACTTGCAAAAAACGTTTGCAATATCGACAGTACAGTTCTTCTCTTATAAGCATTGTTTCCATAGTTGCCCACGTCCTTGCTTATTTCCGAACACTTCATTTGCCTGGAAGTAAAACAATGGCTGCAAATCATAAAAAATGAATGGAAACCGGAATCAGTCTGCTATCCAGTTTCCCACCGCAAACAGGACAGGATTGTGGCACTTTGCCAACTTTTCTGATATCGGCATCATCCAAAATGTTTTCCATGTTTTCTCCAGAGAAGCACAGTTCCACATTTTCAACATGACCGCATTTTGTGCAGCATACACGGTAATACTTCGGTTCAATCTTCTTTCGGAAGAATCCGGAAAGCCGTATGAAACCATTCATCTTACCTCCTTACGGCAGCTTATGCCATCGCTTGTAGGTCGGGCAATATGCCGCTCCGGGGTTGTCGTAAGACATCAGACAGTTCATCTTTGCCTGACAGCGCCCCTGCGGATTGAATTGCGCCAGAATCGCATTCAACTTTATACCGGGAAGGAACTGCAGCTCCCGTTCTCCGTTCCAATATTCACAAGTACAGCATACCTTGTCATTGACTTTCGTCCAACTTGCTTTTTGTACTGTCATCTGGGTCCTCTCTTACGTTTGACTATTAAGATTTCGATATTTTCTTCGCCTCATCAGTTGCAAAGAGTCGTCTTCAGCGAAGTAAGTTCGTTTTGGAAATCATGGAGACGAGAAACAAGTTCTTTTTTTCGCATACTCTCATCTTCATATTTCATCTTGCGTTCCAGGAGACCCTTCTCAATGTTCCTCAATTGTCCCCCCACAAAGCCTTCCGACATCTTCAGTGCCTCAAATTGCTCCTGCACATCCTGCTCAATTTGCGTGAATGTCTCCATAAGCTCGTGCCTGACGTTCTCCATCTCTGCCTGATGTTTTTTTTCAGTGGCCCAGGTAAATATATCAATCACCGTCCCCAGGCCAGCCAGCCAGGGCCCCAAACCTTTGATAAAATTTGTGAGTTTTGTTGCCCCCCAAGGTTTAAAAGAATGCCCGAGCCAATGAGCCACCTGCACCACTCCTTCTTTTGTGACCCCACTCGCAAGACGGCTCAGCTCTTGAGCACCAGAACGGAAAAGCGAAAGATCGACAGTATCGCCAACGCTTATTTCACGGATTTGAGCGGATCTTCTTTTCAACTGATTTTCATAAAGGTTTATATCCTGATCCACCCCATCCAGAATATCGTTCATATCCGTCAATATCATTTTGATATCCTCAGGAAACTGTTTATCATCCAGAATCTCCGCTAGTTTACTCTCAACACAATCCATTTCCTGGTTGAATTTTCCAAGAGTTTCATTCGATACCAAACCAATCAAATGATATTTCAACTCTTTGATTTGCTGGACAACCCTAATACGTGCAGTATCAACGGCTCGGTTACACTTCGATATTGCGGAAGAGACTGCATCCAACTGCCTCTTGAAAAATACATCTAACTCGGACTCTTCCGAGAAAGCCTTTTCTGAATCGGTGAGAAAATGCTCAAGAACATTAATTCGAGCAACAATTTTACCAATCAAACCTTTTTCTTTGATAAACAGGTTAAGGTTTTGTACAAACTCATCAAAGTGGCTTTCCGCTACAAGTTCCGGAATGTTTTCCCGCACTCCAGTCATGTAGTCTTCGACATCAATAATAGAAAAATAAAGCTTTGAGAGCACCTGATCTCCCACAAAATCACAGGTATCTCGTCGCCAATTTTGTTCATTCTCCGCCGGCTCCTGATTGCGTTTATTCATCAGAAGCATCGTTTTGTCTATATATTTCTCCTGAATCAATTTTTTGAAATTTGCGCCAATTTCACGCGTAAACCCTTGAATTGTAATCATATAAATTAACAAATCCGCCTTGCGGATAAAATCAAGAGAAAGAGTATCGTGTTCGAGCCTGCCGGCATAAATTCCAGGAGTATCGGCAATTTCAATACCATTCCAGCAGTAGAGTTGAATGGAGTCTGTCGTTACATCCTGACCTATCTTAATTTCACTGTTCTGTGTCAGAGCCTGAACCAGAGAGGATTTCCCTGCAGAATACTGTCCGCAAACAGCAATCCGGAGTGTATTTTCTCGCTCTTTCTCTTCCAGCTGATGTTTTAAATTTTCTACTCCCTGATGGATCAGCGGATCATTACCGAGAGAGAAAACTCTCTCTGAAAAAGACTTTAACATTGAATTTTTCTGTTCAAATTCAAATTTATTCATGATTGGGCCTCCAGCTCTTGAATTCTTTGCTTAAGTTTTTTTTCATTTTCATTTGCATTATCAAAGAAAAGTTGATTTAATTTGCCAAACTCCTGTGCGATTTCAATCAATGTACGTTGAGTACCTATTATCTCGTCAAATTTTTTCAGAATTTCAGGGTAAATTTTCTCCGCACAATAATTTCGAATTTGATTGTCCAAATCATTAACAGCATTTTGCAAAGAGCTATCAAATTTCTCCTGAAGCTCCCTTATCTTAGTCTCCTTGCTCTTAAAAAAACTGGCTACTGCCAACAGAACAGCACCTAACGCTGCAGCTCCGCCAACAACCCAGCCGCCACCGGGAATCCAACCGACAGAAGCAGCAAAGGTGACCAGGCTCGCGACCAAACTACCTCCTCTGAGCAAATCTTTCCAAGGAGCAGAATATGCTTCCATTCCTTCAAAAGAGGTGTCCTGTTCAAAAATATCATTAATGAAATCAATTTGTTCCCAAAGGGAAGTGATATCCTTTTTTATTTCATTTAAAAAAGGAGTAATTACTGCTTCCGGCACGTCTGAGAGTGCACAAATTAGAGCCGTCTGCCACCTTTCCTGAATCACACTCTTGCTATATTTTTCATCAATACATTCATAAGCAATGTCATAGGTATCTATTCTGCTACGCGCCTCCATCAGAACATCGGTTGAAATGCGCTCATCGAACGCTTTAATTTTCTGCTCAATCCTTTTTTTCTCCTTTCGGGAAAGCTCATAAACTTTTTGTACTTTTTCTAAACAGCAATCTATCGGCCCTTGATTCTTTTTTGCAAACTCGCTCACAATGGAAATATATTTACCTCTAATGGTTTGGGCCCGCATCGTTTTACCACGTTTCAAGATATTCTGAACCAGATAATTTCTAACCTCCCGAAAATGGGAAAGTTGATAGAGTTCATTTCTTCGAACCGAATTTTTCTGATAAAACTCATCAAGCATTGGATTCCTGCCACGACTGAAAAATGCAGCCTGAGCGTGTATCGGCAGAATTGTCGGAGAAAAGCCTGGAATCTCTTTGGTGATACGGTCAAAGTTACCTTTTTGATATTCAGCAGAAATATCCCGTTCTTTTTTTCTCTGCTTGAACAGAGCATAATTGGATATATCTGCTTTCACATTCAGTAGAATCAAGACATCCTTGCCTTTCTCACAAATCTCCTTAAGATATTCTAACTCAGGCTTTTCGATATTATCCGAAGTGAACATGAAAATCGATATATCAGAATCCAGTAAGAGTTCATGCGCCTTACGTTCTTCGTCACCAATACCGCTCTTATCTTTATTTTTATCGCGAACAGAAAGACTGCCGGGAGTATCATATACTTTCAAATTAGCCCAACTGTAATCATGAATTTCTAATGTTGTACTTTGGCCTCCCCGCCCGATAGTCGCGCCATTCCCTTTGGTAAGCGCTTCCCGGATTGTACTTTTTCCTGCCTTCGTCTTTCCAAACAAAACTATTTTAAAATTAGACAGTTCCTGTTTTGATTGTTCGTTTTTCTGCCTGATACTTTTTACAGCGTCACTTAACTGTGAGGAAAAAGACGAAATAGTTTCTCTCAAAATATCCGCAGATTGCTTTTGCGTGGGCATATCGGGTGACAGCCATGAAGAATCATTTATGTAAATCTCGAGAAAATGAGCTTGCAGTTTCCGAACTTTATCTGCAATTCCATTCAACTTATCAAGTTCCCCGAGAACATAAGCATAATCTTCAAGTGCAACCACTCGGCAGAGAATAAGAGCTTTGATAAAACGACAATATTCCTCAATTTGTGGAATAACGTCAAGAGGTGGCAGAAGTTTCTGATATTCCCTGCTAAATCCAATCCGTTGAATTTTCTCTTCAATTTCATGAAATTCTTGTAAGATCTTTTTCATAGATTTCTCTGCCCTTATTGTTGAAGTTCAGAGATCGCGTCACTCAAATCTTCAATCTTTTTCCCGATTCCAACTATATTATTTTCGTATGACTGAACTTCCCGATTGATATCGGCAATATATTTTTCTGCACTTTTCTGGATTCCTGATAATTTATCCAGAAATTGCGCCTCACATTGATTCATCTCGGAAAGAATATCTTGGAGAGCAACTTTATCTTCCGCTATTTTTTTATCAAGAGCACTGGTTGTTTCATTGATTTCCTTGTTGCGATCCCCCAGTTTTTTCAATGCCTCAACAACTTCCTTCTGCTGATCAGCAAATTGCTTAAAGTCAGTCTGAATGGCCTGCTCAAATTGTTCTTTCTCTGCAACAGCCTCCTGGTGGAGTTGATCGAATCTCGCAAAATCAGCCTGGATTGTTTGTGTAAGCTCCTCCATTTTCTGTACAAAGTCCGCATGTTTACGGTCTAAATTTTCAAGAATATTCTCTTCTTTTGAAAGGCGGATAAGAATTCTGAACCACTGAAACATAATACCCTCTAGAATCCCATGTTTTTCAATTTTTTATGTAATATTAATCAATACCATCAGTTGTTTTTCTTCCACTCCTTGTACGTGTCAATTTCAGACTGAAAGACACGGACAACCAGAGCGATGACAGTCGCATCGTCAACAAGGCTAGGCACCGAAATCTCATCCATAATCACATCGATAGGAGAAAGGCGATAGACTACCGCAAATCCCTTGGCGGCAATTAATTTCCACGAGGCAATCTTGTAGATCCCATTGTGATAGTCTTTCTATAGATCCCACAGCAGAAGGAAATTATCAAGCTGTTTCCCCAAAAAACAACGTCTTCTCCCGAGTCGCATTCTCAGCGTCCAACACCTTGTTCAAGTCAAACGTAGAAAGTCGTTGACTCCATGCTGAAATGCTGCATTCACTTATTCTTGATTTTTCTTCCCTAGACTTCCCAACTCCTTTGCTAATCATTTTGGTATAAAAAAAGGACACACCCTGTACTACACTCTGCCCGTGGTACGCCAATACCAGATAACGAATGCAGACAAGATGCGTCCCAAAGGATGCATCCCGCCAGCAACTGCGTTATCTGCTTTCATTTGGCGTTTTCGGGCAGACGTGTGCTGGAAAATACTTTTTACATGAACTCTTGTAACTCTACTCTGTCGGCGATACCCTCATTTCTTCCCGCAGGGATATAAACTGCTGGAAAAAATATAGTACCTTTTTGCCGCATTGCAAATCGTATTTTCGCCGATTTTAATAAAATCAGTCGGAATGCATCCATTCATCTTCATTCGTTCCGGTATTGGCGTACCGCGGGCGGAATTTCATTTGCCCGCAGTCGCTGTTGTCACCTCCTTCCATGTCGACATTTACACAACACGCTTAATATGATGCCACACCCCTGACACAACATGTCATATCAATTTACCGGATTCAATTTTTCCACTTCGTTTCCAGTTCCTCCAACTGTCCGCAGAGCAGGCCGTACTGTCGCAATGCGGCATCCATCATCGCCATCGAACCGCCTTCGAATTCCGACGGCGTATTCAGATCTTCCTCCAGTTTCCGCTCCCACTCACAGCTCCATTGCATATAATCCTTCTCGAATTCGCAATAGTTCCGGCTGTTCTCCACTTCGAGCCGCCGCCAGGAGAGTTCCATCTCCGCCAATCGCCGCAGAAACGAAGAACACATGTTCAGATGCCATTGACTGAAATCCGCATTGCCATAGAGTTCCCGTTCACATTCGGCCCGGGCCTGTTTCAATGCGGATTCCACCGAGTAACTACGCGTCAGCAGATGACCGGCTCCCAGTCCTACCATCAGACAAACGATCGGCACCACACTCCGCCATGGGAATATCTGCAGTTTCATAGCGGTTACTTCTTTCCTGCGTTGCTGATTCCATCCATAATGCTGGAGCCGATCGAACTCAGCAGATCCCCCCAGAATGAGCCGCCTCCGCCTTTACTTGAGCCGGCACGCGAGCGCGGTCTGTTGCTGTAAAGCATGGTTTCCGGATCCGGCAGATTGAAATCTTCTGTGTCAGCTTCCCAGGAGCAAAAGGAACATTCCCAATGTTCATCGTCGCGGGTCAGCAGTTCACCTTCCTCGCAGTTGGGACATCTCGGATTGAACTCCAAAAGACATCTGTTGCACACCAGATTGTGATTGAACACCCGAATTTCGCTGGAATGGCATTGGGGACAGATGACTCTCATTTTTCATTTTCCTTTCACGTTTGTTTTTTTTTCATTTCGCCATCCGATGATGGTTGTGGAAATTCAAATCAGGTTCTTTGCTGTTGTCGCCGGAATCCACGGCACGTTGCGTTGCAGCTGTTTCACGTTTTCGCTGTGGGCGGCCATCACGCTTTCGCCGATCCATGGCGCCGCCAGATGGAAGTCGATCCAGTAGGGACAATATTCTTCCAGCTCCGGGCGGAACAGCAGCAACAGCGCCCACGCCGATTCATTCAACGCCTGCCAATTCAAAACGTGCCGCGCAAGCTGCGGCTGTTTTTTCAGAAGCCGTACAAGCTCCACCGCGGAAAAATTCCCCCAGCAATCGCATGCCGCTGCGAGTTCCGGACGAACCTGCAATAGTTCCGCCCAGCTCTCCGGAAGCAACTTGATCGAGTTGCGGCATGTTTCATACAGTTCCGGGCGGTGAGTAAGAATCACCCCCAGCGTATGCGGTCCGATCCGGCGCCACTCCCGTGCCGTCAGGCGGGAGAAATCGCATCGGCGCAGGTACTCCGTCAACTCGACATCCTGTTTTTCTTCCATCATTCTTCCCTGCCTTATTCCGACCGGAAATCAAACTGCTGCTGTTCCGGAGTCTGCCGCGCCTCTTCCGCCGTTTCGCGGCATTTGCGCTCCATAAACGCAACCTGATCAGGACGCAGTTTCGACTTTTTTACAATCAAAACCGGGCGGTCATACGCGGTACAGAGCCACGATCTGCCCGAATGAAAGCGCACATAGTAAAATCCCTTGCCGCCATTGCCGTAACAGGCCTGATCGAACCAGACGAAAATATCTCCGGCAGGCACCGGAGGCATCGCGCTGCGATCGCGCCTCTCCTTTCGGAATTCTGTTATGGCATCCTGTTCTCGTTTGATCAGTTCATTGACCTGCCGCCGGGCAACCGCCGCCGGAGTTATCTGTGCGGTAAGCGTTTCCGGTAAAGCCATTACAGTACACATTTCTCTTTTTCCCTTCCATTTTCTGTTTTCCTCTTCATCAGAAGAGCTTCTTAGGATGCGTCGCCTTGCCGGAGAGAAGCGCAATGCCGCTGTCTTGCCTGGAGTATCCGGTTAAGGTAAGCCTGATAAATTTGCCTCTCATTCCATCCCGGTTTTGTACCGGGATAAGTACACAGCAGATTCAAGCCGTCCCGCAAACGAAGCCGCTGTTGAAAAATGTGAGTGACTGCCTTCGCAAACAGACTGTTTTTTTGAAAAGTCATCAGCTTGTCATCATAACCGATCTGAAGCATGCGATCGTAAAAATGCCGATCGTGTTCTGCCCTGCCGGTATGTTGAAAGTCCCAGATATGGTTCATTTCATGCAGCATGACACCGAGAAAACAGCCGGTGGAGAGCGCCGCACAGGGGATCAGACGGATTTCAATAAAACAGAACGGTTTCTGCTGCCGCGGAGTCTGTAAGAAATTAGCTGAAGCGAGCACCCGTTTCCCTTGTCTATCCAAATTCAACATCAGCGGTACCCGATTCAGTTTCCCTTGCAGACAGAGTAAATTGAGTACATCAAAAATGTAATAGAGTTTGAAATATGTACGTTGACACTCCTGCTGGAACTGTTCGGAACTGATTACTGTTTCTCTGAGAAGATTCATATTACCACCTGCGGGTTGAGAATGGCAATGCTCCGATCGTCAGCGCCGCGCGGGTCACGCGTCCAGCGAGTACCGGTCAGATAATCAAGCAGATCCTGCCGCGTCAGTTTTCCGGAGAAGAGATCGTCAAACATGGCATCGAATACCGGTCCGGGTCTCATCGCCGGCAGCTCGAACATCAGATGTTCCGGGCCGTCGCTGGTAAGAGCGATTCCATTGATCTCTGAGGCGTCGAGCAATCGTTCCTGGAAGCGGTTACTTTTTTCATCGCCGGGTCTGAGAAAAGAGGTCATATTGTCGAATTCCCCCTTGTCCGGCCGGAACACCGTTCGACACGTCCCGTTCCCCCGCACGGTGACTGCACCGTCTCCTAACTGGAAAACGCCATGTCTGTAACGGCCGCAGACGGCAAACACCACCGTGAAATCAAACTCTTTTTCGGGCAGGCCGTACTGCTCCGCCAGCTCCAGCTTCGGCTGCACCAGAGTCCGGATCATCAGGCGGCAAAAATGGCGCCAGATCCCGTGCCGCCGCCGCCGGACATCGAGGCACTGCGCCAGCATTCCGTCAAGCACCGCGCACTGGCTCCGGAACGCTCGAACCGCCGCCTGTGCTCCGAGTTGCGAGAGCCGGGCACTGCCGCGCCCGTCGCACACAATGGCGACTGGACGCGGCACAAACCATACCCCGGAGGCATCTTGACAGGGGAGTTCCCTGCGGATGTGTCCGTTGCCGGGAACCGATACGGCAAACCCGTTGGCCATTACGGTTCCTCCGTCCCCGCGAGATCCGCCCAGCTGTTGACGGTGCCGAGCGTGATGTTGTCCTGCTCGGCGACGCTGCTGGCGGAAACGCTCTTGAGCGAATCGGTGAGCCAGCGGAAAAACTCCTTGAAGCAGAGGCCCTTCAGTTTTACCGGACCAGGCTGCGCCGGCAGGATCTCGCGGAGCGTATCGAAGTCGGCTTTCTCGCCGATGCCGATGCCGATGTAGGTGATCTTGCGCTGTTCGCCCAGGGCCTTCATCTCCTCGGCCGCCTTCTGCCAGTCGTCGTTCGGCATGCCGTCGGTCATCAGGATCACCCACGGTTTGTAGGAGGCGATTCCCTGATTCTTGTAGAGGCGTCGCCGGGCGGCGAGCTCCTGCGACGCCAGGCGGAGCGCTTCTCCCATCGGCGTCCAGCCTTTGCTCTCCAGCGTCGGCACGACCGCTTCGTGAATCGGCGAAAACGGAACCGCGATTTGAACTTCGTCTCCATAGGTGATGACTTCCGCTTCAACACTCATGCTGGCGGTTTCATCGTCGCTGGTTTCCCGGAAAAACTGTTGGACACCGGCATTGAGCTCCTTGAGCGGTTCGCCCTCCATGCTGCCGGAAACATCCAGCAGCAGTACCACGGGACAGCGCGGCGCAGGATTCGTGACGTCGAGATTTCGATCTTCCGCATAACTCATTTCTTTCTCCTCCTTGAGGTTGTGGGCAGAATTGCCCGATGTTGACTGGCGCTTCCGCATTTTCGCAGAAACGAGACATACTGTTCCAGCTCCTGTTTCAGTTCCCCGATTCCGGGGCGCCGCAGCGGCTCGCCGTAACCGTCGACGAACATCCGTCGAAAGAGCTCCCGCAAGCTGTCCGGCAGATAGCTCACCGATTTCGTCCAGCTCACCGGGAAGCGGATCCTCGTTCTCGTGTCGAGCGGGCACTTCCCTGTCTTCAGGTTGGTCGCCGGATCGCTTCCGCCGCAGTAGGCGAAGGGATGCAGTCCGCTCAGCAGGATCATGTAGACGACCACCGCCAGACTGAACCGGATCTGTTCCGGGGTGCGTCCGCGCTTGAAATTCTCCTGATGCAGAAGAAGTTCCGGCGCGGCAAACTCCGGCATGAAGTTCTTCGACAGGTAACTTTTCCCATCCTTCCCCGCAATCTGGAAGCTGTCGCAGTCGATGAACTGAACTTTTCCCTGCCAGTCCACCAGAAAGTTGTCCGGATTGAAGTCATTGATCAGCACCCCCTGCCGCGCGAGCAGCTGTACGCCGTTGACCAGATTTAGCGCGACCTGCGCGAGCTGGAGTTTATCCCAGCCGGGGAAGAACCGCTTCACCTGGAACGGCGCGTACAGCGCCCGCAGCGTCCGCCCGGAACACTTCCGCATGGCAAACCCGGTGATGAGCCGATCCCGGTCGAAAACCGGCATCAGCGGCCACGCGAGAAAGGGCGCGTTCCGGCACTCCTCCAGCTCCAGCATCGCCTGAATCTTCCGGCCGGAGACCGAATCGGGCTTGCAGAGTTTGATCAGGATCCGGTCGTTCGCCCGGAACCGGTAGACGGTGCCGCCGCCACCCTGCGCGACCTTTTCCGCCGCGGAAAGCTTCAGCGGATTTCCCTGCCGGTCATAGACGGTGACCGGCCCCGCCTTCTCCGGCGCGGCGAGAGCCAGCCAGCCGCGCCCCGTCTGCGGGGGGCGGCGGGCCGGACGCAATCCCGTCAGCAGATGATGGAGCGGCCGGAAGGAGGAATTACCGATCACTTTGCTTCCAATCCTTCTTTTTCGCTTCGCGTTCTCCGGCAAGGAACTCCCGCCGGAGCTCCTCTTCGTTCATCGTCATATCCGATTCGAAGTAGGCTTTCGCCGCCTTGCCGACGCCGTAAGTGACCGCCGCCGCAATCGGAACCTTCAGGAACGGCAGGAAGCTGGCTCCGACCTTGCCCGCGATCGAACCGCCCGCACAGCCGAGCAACATGGTGATGACCGTGTTGTCCGCCGCGATGCCGTAGAGTTCGGCAAGTTTGTAGAGCATGTAGACTTCGTTCGCAATCAGCGGTGCGACGTCGGCCAGCGGCAGCGGCACCAGTGCGATGGCGGCGGCACGGCCGGCGGCCCAGTTGATGTAGCTGTCCGCCTCGGAACTGACGCTTTCCGTCCAGACCCGGCGCATGTTCGCGTAGTAATCGTCCCAGCGCTTGCGGAATGCATCCAACTCTTCCGAAGCATGCCCCATGGCCGTTGTGCTCATCGTTTCCGCCTTCGCAATCAGCTGCTTAAGTCCGGTCCGGTTCTCAGCGGAAACCAGCACGATCCGGTCGCGTTCGATCAGGTCGAGCAAGGTATTCATCATCGATTCAACCTGTTCTTTGCGCATGAGTTCACACTTGGTGACGACCAGGATCACCTTGTCGCTGAAGGTCTTGATGAGTTTGGCGTCGGTATCCTGAATTCGTGCGCCGGAGCCGTCGATGCAATACCAGATGTTATGGATGAGCCTCTCTTCGTTCTCGGCGTCAAGACGTGTAAGAAGCTCGTCCAGAATGAAATCGGCATATTCGTCCAACGTCTGTGTGCCCGGATTCATCCCCTCGGAATCAACGAAGTTCGCGATTTCGGTTTCGTATACCTGAAACCCGACGGTCAGCGGCTTGCCGTCGCCGATGGCGCTGTCCGGAACCACACCACGGTGCGTCACCGCCTGAATCAGTGAGGTTTTTCCCACGCCGGTTTTGCCGCAGACCAGAATATTCGGTTTCATCTTCATTCTCCTTTTACTGAGCTGATAAAATTCCTTGAAAAGTTCGAGATCGAAGCCCATAGACGGCTTCGGCAATCCCTTGATCTTCGCGAGTGCATACGCTTCAAAATTGTTGAGGAACCAGTTGCCGAGCGTCTCCATGAGACGGCGCGCCGCGTCCTCGTTGATGACAGAGGTTGATTCATACCACGGAACCGTTTCCGGTGGAGCCGTGAAAATCGACTTGACGAACTCCGCCGCCTCAGTATGCAGTTTCCGGTCGCGCAGTCCGTAGAGCGAAGCGAGGTGTGCCGCCATTGCAATTCCGATCGGAATCAACGGAGAGTTCTCCGAACGTTCCACCGGAACTTCCGTCACCTGCGCGGCTTCCTGCGCGGCATCGTTGACGATTGCGCGGGCGGTTTCGTTTTTTTCGGCGAGTTTGGCCGCCTTCGCTTCGCGGTCGATCTGCTGGGCGGCGAGAAACGCATCCCGATAGGCCGCAGGAAGCATTCGCAGACTCAGGGCGACCAGCTCCCGGCAACCGATCCCGCCGCCTTCGGCATCGGAAACTTCGACGATGCGCTCCGCGGGAATTCCCGCTTCCAGCAGCACCTTGCGGATCGCTTCGGCCTGCGCCGGACGGGTGATGTCCTTCTTGCTGAGTACGGCGATCACGTTGTCGGGCGTGAAAATTTCCTTCATCAGCGCCAGGTCGCAATCGGTCACCCGCGCGCCGTTTCCCTGAATCAGGTACCAGACGAGGTGGATGTGTTCCTCCACATTCGTATCGTCCTGCCGTTCCGCGACGAACTCTCTCATCTGCTCCCGGAAATCCGCCTCTTTTTCGCCGAGTTCGAGGCCGCGCGAATCCCAGAGCCGGATCTCTTCATTCTCATAACAGTCGAATTCGATCCAGCACGGGCGGGAGTTGTCGACACCTTTCGCCGGAACGATTTCATTGCCGAGAATTGTGCGGATCAGCGAAGTTTTGCCGCACCCGGTATAACCGGCGACCAGAATATTCGGACGTTTGCAGAACTGTTTCGCCTCGTCGAAATTCCGTTCAAATTCCGTTTTGCAATCCATGTTTTCCATTTCCACTCTCCTTTTGTTTTCCTTGGCCTGCAACAATTTATCCTTTGAAGCTCCATGCTCATTCAGAAGGGCTCTGACGATCCGTTCCAGTTCCTCGCTCTGTGCGTTGCGCCGCTCCAGATTTTTCAAAAAGCCTCCTTCTGCCGGCGGATAGAGTTCGATTCTGCCCGGATAGATCAAACTCAGCTCCCGCACAATTTCCGAAAGGAGTTCCCGGTGCTGATGATCCAGATTCCGGAGTGTTCGGAGTTTCGTTTCCGGCATGGATTCCGAATGCATCAGCTCAAGAACCAGATCCGACATGCGGAGGAAAAGAGTCTCCGCCATCTTCAACTGGCCCTGCACTTCTTTCAGCATGGCCTGATACAGTTCTGAAACGCGATTGTTCATCTTTCCGAAAATCTCCTTCTGCCGTTTATGATACACCACCACCCCTGCCACCGGATGTCATACTTCGAACAAAATGGATTTTTTCTTTTCCACCAGCAATCTGTCACACCGCAAACTATCAGTAAAAAACCGTGATGCTTCCCCCGCAGCCACACGTCTGACGCAATACACGCTCCGCCTCCTCCGGAGATGAGGCAGAAATCTCTCCATCCCGGCATCGCCATGAATCAATGCACCCCCAATTGTAGGTATGTTTACCGGAACACGATGCTTTCGGCGGCGAGGACGGATTTTCGGAATTTTTCCGTTTCAGCTCGCACAATTTTTCCTGAATCCACGCGAGTTGTTCAGGAGTCAGGTAAGTTTTGTTCCAGCAGACGCCGCACAGGCACCGAAAGCCGGGCTTCTGTTCATCGCGAATGACGATGTCCAGAAATCCGTCCACCTCGTGAATCATGCAGATCATACCCCATTCTTTCGAGTTGTGAAAGCGTTCGAATGCCTCCTGCATTTTCTTTCGCTCATCTTCCGGTTGTCTTCTCTGCTTTCCAATCCATTCCCGATCAAAATTTGATACCATGATTTCCTCCCTGTCTTTTTATCTCACGTTTTCTTGACCAATCAACACTTATACTTATACCACGGCAGCTATGACACGGGATGTCATAGGAATTCATCCAGATAAAGAAAAATGATTTTTTATTTTGGCGTACCACGTTGTATTTTCGCTCATAAAACGGTATATTGCACCACAACAAAAATGTCGTGCCTCCATAGAAAGGATTGCGCTCATGAGTGTCCAGGCCCGTCAGGCGTTGCGTTTAATGAAGTTCATCGCGGAGATGAAAAAGAACAACTATCCCAATGCGGGCAGTTTTGCTAAACTGTTGCGCAGAATCGATGTCGATGAAAATATCGATTGCGCGTGCAGTCCCCGCACCGTGGCGCGGGATATTGAAATCCTCCAGAAGGAATACCATGCCCCCATCGCCTATAACGCGGTTCGACGGGGCTATTACCTCAAAAACAGTGATTGGGAATTCACTGTTCCAATCATGAGCGAAGAGGTTTTGAGCATGACGCTGCTGGGTACAAAACTGGCCTCAGATATCCTGCCGGAACCTATCAAAAGCGATGTGAATACCGCGGTGGAAAAGGCGCTTACCGGTAACAGTTCGGAATTCTTTGACGACGCCATGATGGAATCTCTGTTGTGTGCGACCGGCATAAAGGCCGCGGTCGATCCGGCGATCTTCAAAAGAGTTTTCGAAGGCTGGCGTTGTCATCAGGTATTGACGTTGACCTACCAAAAGCCGAACGGAGAAGAGCAGGAACGGAAATTTGAACCGCACATCATCGCCTTTCACCGGGGGATCTGGTATACCAAGGGGTATGCATACGGTACACGGGTGAAGAAATGTTATGCCATCCAGCGGATTCATTCGGTCAAATTCGCCGGCGATGATTTTGTGCCGAATCGGGAACTCGTGGAGGAGACGCGGCAAAACGGTCTCTTTGAATATCAGAAAATCGACGGCATTCAACTTCACTGCGATGCGGAGATCGCCTTCTATCTCTATGAACACCAGAGAGTGAAGAAATTCAAGATCGAACCGCAGAAGGACGGCTCTTTGATCGTCATATTGCGTCCGGCGTTTGAACACGAGGTGGTCCGCTGGGTGCTGGGCGAAGCCGGGCACATTGAGGTCCTTTATCCGCCGGAGTTGCGTCAGAAGGTCGCCGCGGCAGGGCGGAAAATCTGTGAACGGAACTCCTGATGTCTGAAGCAGCTCAAACTACGAGTAGGTGGCAGGGCGTTATTTGTGCCGCAATGACAAAGTTGAAACTCTTAAGGCCGAGCTGATCCAAACTAGAATTTAAACGTCATTTTACTGAAGAATGAGAGTTCCGGCTTCAGCGATAATAGGGGTGCTCCCTCTGAAGACATGCATGTCTTCAGAGGGAGCAAAACACATTGGATATTCGCAATGACTGACCGACTGAGGAGGGGGTGAAGTTGTGAACTGTGCGAAAGAGGACACGCTTTCGCACTGTTGTCGGGGAATCAGTTCTTCGGCATGAATGCCTGGGGCCGACGTTCACTCCGCACCGCATCCTGCCGGCGATTCCGAAGAGCGAAGTACAGCTTATTCTGATCTTCCTCTCTCGGAGATTCCGATTGAAGCGGAACCGTATCAATGTAAAACACACAGTAAAATTGCTCTTTTTCTGCATCCCTCGTCACGTCGGTCATGATTCGTTTGCAATAGGCTTTCCCGCTTGTCGCAATCGTTTCCGGAATGCAGGCTGCGAAATCCAAGAAGACGCCGATCTGTTCGTTGCAGGAAAGCATCAGTCGATATCTGGGAATGTGACGGCAGGGCGCAGCTGGCTGAGGGATTGCATCACCTCCTAGGAGACGTGAGAGATCAATCCGGGAATCATGTAGATGTTTTCGGCCATGATATCCTTCCTTTCCGGGCTTTCCGTCCGTAATGATTTATTTGCCTCAGACCATCCGGGGCACAAATTATGTTCACCATACAAAAAGTATAAAAATACTTGTTCGAGAGCAGCTACCCCGTAGATCAAGATTCCTTCCTGAGGCCAGCGCCAACAGGCCATTCATCAGCTGTAACAGGGAGAATATCGCTTTATTGCGGTGCGAAACAGATGCCTCTTCCTGAGTGAACGCGGCACAGGTCGAGGAATACGTTTAATTCTTTTTCATTCATTGCGATTTCCTTTCATGGGTTCTTTTGAATGCGGGATGAGAATACTTCCCGCTGATGTTTGGGGGAGGCGTCTTTCTGGTTGACCTTGGCAAGGTAACTGCAACGTCGAAAACACTGGTCGTATTTGCGTTCATATTCGGGATCATCCTTTCGGAGCATGACACCGTTTCCCTGCGGTTGACCTTGCCGGTTCCTCATACAATCGTCAATCAGACCGTAGCTGATTGGCTGTCCTGCATCATCGTATTTCGAAGGCAGATTCAGCGCCTTCTCCCATAACCGTTCCGCCGTCTGGATATGGTCGTGGATATTCTGCGTTTTGTGTCCGTTCATCATCAAAGCAACGTGATAGTGCTGATGTTTTTCCCTGGAACACTCCCTAACAGCAATATACGCTGGGTCACATCCTGCTCGTTTACGGTTCTTGATGAAGCTCTCCTGAAACAGGCTGAAGAGTTCGTTGTCACTCGGATAATCGTAGCCTTGCGGGAACCGGACATCATATCGCATGAAGAAGACCTTGCTGTGACGGTTGCTCATGTCGGTCATCAGTTGATCGATCTTCTGCAATATCGATTCTTTACATCCGAGCTGTCTGGCTTTATCGGTCATGATAGGATGTCCTTGGTACTGGTCTTCGTAGGTAATTTTTTCGGTTCTCATGTTACTGTTTTTTCTGTTGTTTTTGTCAGTTGTAATTCTCTTGGGATTAGGGCATATATCCAGCAAAGTCTAAAGTTATTATTGAATGAGAAAGAGGATAGGTGATAGGTATTACCAATTAACCTGTTTTCAAACTTATTTAAAATCAGGTCAATACAGAGGTTTTAAAAAAATAATTCTCATATTTGCTCAGCTTTTGGTTTGACCGAATTATTCCCCGTATAGGATATACAGTTGAACAAAAATGTCATCCATCTGCAAATAACACATGGATGACATGCCATTTCTGAAGTTTTGATATCTAACGGAACCCTCTTGCTTAGAGGTGTTACCGGCTTCCAAGTTATAAAGTATTTCATTCCACCACCCTATGCCCCAAACATAGGAGGTTGCAAATGAATAATGTTCAGATATCCATGCAAACCGTTCGATTCTTTAAACGCATTATGCGCCCCGTAGCAGAAGAAGGAATCATTTCTCTTTGTGAATATAATGAAGCAATCAGCCAACTTACGAGTCTGGCCGAACACGGAATCCCGAAACCGGTCATTATTCCTAAACTAATCGATCAGCGCGAAGCCGCAGAGATGCTCGGTATCAGTCACAGCAACTTCAAGAAACTGGAAGCTGAAGGAGCATTTCCATTCCCGCGTAAAATGGTCGGGTCTGCCGTCCGGTATAGAAACACAGAGATCATCGACTATATCAATTCTCGTGATCAGTAGTGAGTGCGGGATCTGTTGACGCTTCATTTGAGTCCCTCCGATTTTGTGGTTTGGGACCTTTATAATGTTTTTCCGTCTCAGAAAGCAAGGCTACATATTTTTCGATACAACTCTTGCTAATGTTAAACATCTTTGCGATCTTGGCATTTGTCTGACCTTCGTTTCGTAACTTCCGAATATGTGAGAGTCTCTCTGCTTTACTTAACGTCTTCCACAGTGGAGCGGACTCTGAATAGGAGTTCTCATCATCTGGTGTATTCCAATTGGGATATTTTCCTATATTCAACTTTAAAATTCTTGGTTCTTTTTGATCTCTTCCTCCACGGTTTTTAATAATGGACAGCCCAAAGCCAACTTCATCTTCTTCAAGTACAAAATCCTCATCGCTATATTTACTCTCTTCTCTCTCTGACTTCGTCTTGGGCTTAAGCTCATGAAGAGGTTGAAGATGTATTCTGGCAGGCGTATCGTTCGCTATCAAACGGGTTCCGAGCATCTTTCCCCCTCCATATTCGTGATGCAGTAACACCACAGAGAGTCCCCGGCGTGTAAGTTCTTCAATCCATGATCTGATCTTAGGCCAATGTTCTTTTTGATCTCCTTCTGCCCCAGAAAGCTTCAGAAGATGGTCGAGAAAAAGAACCTCAACAGGGCTGTCATCATTTTCGCGTGAATACTTCAACAACAGGTTTTCAATTCTTTCTTTGCCCGTTTCTTTGTTTGTCTTTTCCCCCGTATCTTTAAAATTCTCCTCATCCAGTAAACTCAAATGCCGGACTTGTTCCACAAAAAAACGCTTCTTCGATGAGGGATAAAGCTTTTCCAGGACCTTCAAACGATCTTGAATAACCTCTTCACTCATTTCATCATCTGTGATATAGAGAACCTTACAGTTACGCCTCCGTACTTTCCAATCCCAAAATAAGCTTCCGTTACCAGCGATAGCAGCTCCGAGTGCCATCCCTAAGTAAGTTTTTCCCGTTCCTTCTTCTCCGGTCAATAAACACCATGAATTCCGCCTTATAATTGGCTCCACAATATATGGGTTTTGCGCCTTATGCTTTGATTGACGCAAATAGTCTTCATAGACGGACTTTAGAGCTTCAGGGATCAAGGTATCTTTCGAAACGTAATCTTTGAAAAATTCATATAATTTCAATAATTGGATGTCGTTCTTAGAAACTTCTGAGGAGATTTTGTGTATCATGATCACAAAGTTAAGTCTTTTGGCAGCCTCAATTCGAGTCGGGGAATCTTCTCCAATATCACGTACAATAGCAGCTGCAACGTCCAGCAGTTGTCTTGTCAGTTCTTCTGATGTACATTCTCCAAACTTGAAGATATAAATATCACGATTGGCAAGTTTTCTCCAATCAGAACACCGGGGAATAATGTATCCTCCAATCGGAGCTGTCCAGACCGCATCACCGAACACTTGTGATTTCACTCGATTCATAGTAAGTTGCATGTGAAGGGCTCCGAGACACTCCGCATAAGAAAAAGAAGCAATCAGTTCATTCTTGACATAACGATAATCACTCTTAGAAAAAAATAGTAATCCGTTATTTGTCATAATCCAGCCATTCGGGACCATAAATGCTTTTATTCCGATGAGACGCATCAATTCTTCCAGTAGATAATCAATTTCACCTTGCTCGATTTCAGTTTGTAGTTGAGAAAGGTGTTCATAATGTTCCGTAACAAAGACTGGCCGAAGAGTATACCGATCTTCAAAGTCACCGAGAAGAGCTTCGTTTCCCAAAAGCAATAGCCCCTCATCGCTGAATTTACCCCAGTCGCATTTGCCGAACGAAATATACTTATCTGTATTTGTGCCCAAAAGCCTCTGAGGCCAAGAGATGGTGGTAATCTGCTCCAATGACAGCCCGCAATCATCAGGCAATAATTGTATTACAGGAGATTCTTCCTCCGAGCCTGAACGACATAGTGCTTTCAACGCGGCAATCTCATCTTCAAGTTGATTATCCGTTATATACGTTAAGAAAAATGGCGCAGGACATTTTTGTAAACGTACAAACCTATCCTCCCACACATCCTGATGCAAAGTATATGGAAAAGGATTCCTTGTATAAAAACAATGTTCTAACTTACATTCTCTGTCAGCTCGTTCTTCTGCAGGTACCTTTGTATTCTCTTCCCATTCATGGAAGCTACGCAGTTCGTCTAGCGCTTTTCTTTTGTATTCACATTCATTTGTCTTATTCCACCAAGGGGAGTCGCAGGGAGCCTCTCTCAACAAGTATTCAGCCTGAACAAGAAGCAGCACATAATGCTGGAGGTTGCGGTTCACGGAAGGCTGTGCTACGGCTTTGCCATAGATGTGAAACGCATACTCCTTAATACGCTGAGGAATCAGGTTACGATGCCGTAAGTCAAGGGGCTTTTTTATATTTATCATTATGTTCTTACTTGAAAATGGTTAATTACTTGTTTTTTGATGCCACAAAATACAGTAATATATACCATAAAAATAAAATTTCAACAACCCAATACCATAATACCAGCACGCTTTATACCAGATAATTATTGAGGTATGGGCTGAATAAATTGACAAAAAACTTCTCAATAGGCTTTACAGGAAGAACCTATTGAGAGGCCGCAACTCAAACAAGGAAATAATGGTTATTTCCCGGATAGAAGAGAGACAATATGAGAAACCTCAGGACTGATCGTTGTCAGCGAATTGACATATTCGAGCACCTGCTTGATCCGCAGTTCCGGAGATGTCGAAATTCCTCCACTGATGGCATCGATGGCGGCACGCTGGGCATCCTCCCCCACATGGGTATAGAACCGGTCGATGATGGAAGAATCCGCGCCGAGAATCGAAACAACCACGGCTTTCGGAACTCCGGCTTCCGCACAGAAACTGGCGAAGCTGTGACGGAGGCTGTGAAAGCCGTAGACCGTCGCTTTCCTTTTGCGTCCCGGAGTTGCCACAGACGGTTCCAGTCCAATCCATTTGATTACCCGCAGGACATCAATATTGACCAGGCTGTCACCAATTTCCTTACCTCTTTCATCTACGATCTGATACCGAGCGGCGACCTTCGGGCAGACATAGGTGTCCGTCTGCCACTTCCGAGCTTCCTGAAGAACTGCCAGTAATGGCTCCGCAATCGGAATCAGCACTTCTTTTCCGGTCTTGAATTGTTTGACCCAGATACGCTTCTGCTCCAGATCAATATTTCGCCACTGCATCAGCGCACAGTCTTTCAGGCGCTGACCGGTATACATTCCGATGTAATAGACGACTTTGATTTCCGCCTTGTTCATCAGCTTGCGATGGGGATTATCCAGTTCCCTGCGGATAGCCTCCTCCTGTTCCCGTGTAAAGGCGATGCGGCGTACCAGGGTTCCCTGTTCTTCGCGTTCCTTTCTCAACAATACCGATGAACCGAAAGGATTTTCTATACTCAGATAATCTTTCAGCGTTCCGAAGATTCGACGGATACGGACGATCTTCCGGTTATGGGTTGCCACGGAAATCTGCATGCTTCTGAGATGGTTTGCGAAGTCCTCCGCCAGGGCCGGTGTAACATCCTTGACATCCTTCACATGGCTGTAACGGGCAAAGTAGCGGATCATTTCGTCCAGCGTGGAATGATAGGCCAGTTCCTCACGGACGGTTGCTGGGATTGCGCGTTGTGGGTGCTTGGAGTAGACGTTCCAGATTTCGGAGAGAGGCAACGGGCGGGCCTGTTTCACAAGATGTCGTGCCACTTTGACGTGAGCGGAGATGACTTCTTCCGTGGTTGCCTGAATGATCGGGAGCAGTTTCCGTGCTTTTTCAAGAGCTTCTTCCTGATTGGAGGTTTTCAAGCTGACGCATTTGCGTTCATGCTGGACTTGGTAACGGAAGTAGTAGTTGCCGCCTTCCTCTTTCTGATAGACGGTTCCGACGTCAAGTTTGACTTTGCATTTCTTTCCCATCTTACGCACTCCCTGTGGTAAAATCCTGTTTTGGCTCAATATAGCCGTTGAACTGGGAAATGAAAGCTTTGGTGGTAAAGAATGGCACCTTTAGGGTACATTTTGAGGGTAAAAATGGCTCCGGCAGCTGGATTCGAACCAGCGACCAAGTGGTTAACAGCCACCTACTCTACCGCTGAGCTATGCCGGAGCGTTTCAACATTTCTTAATATAGCCGTCCTCCTCAAAAAGGCAAGTCGATTGCAGAGAAAAAAACAACTTTTTTTGACTTTTTTCTGCAGCAATCCCCCGAAATCAGCATTTCCGGCATTTCCGATATTCAATCAAATCCGCCACACTGCCCATTTTCAGACCAAAACGCCAGGCGAACGCCTCCAGTTGCGGCACACGCGCCATCGTTCCATCCTCATTGAGAATTTCACACAGCACCCCCACCGGCGGCAGTCCGGCCAGCCGAACCAGATCCACCGTCGCTTCCGTGTGCCCCGGACGCTCCAGCACCCCTCCCGGCCGGGCAATCAATGGAAACACATGCCCCGGGGAATAAAAATCATCCAGAATGCTCGAATCATCCGCCAGAGCCTGAATCGTCAGCGCACGATCATATGCGGACACTCCCGTCGTCGTCCCCTCCATGACATCCACGCTCTGGGTGAATGCCGTGTGACGC
The DNA here is from genome assembly GCA_900551245.1 of uncultured bacterium. Taxonomy (GTDB): domain Bacteria; phylum Verrucomicrobiota; class Lentisphaeria; order Victivallales; family Victivallaceae; genus Victivallis. The sequence goes on from URVC01000030.1 coordinate 24,652, forward strand.
GGATCGTGATGCCCCTCCTGTTCCTTCAAGCCGAGCCGGGCCGCATACGCCAGAGACATCGGAGCACAAAGTATCCCCCTGCCCCAGGTCACCATGAAGTTGATCATCTTCGCATCGGCAAGACTGCCCGCGCAAATCAAATCCCCTTCATTCTCCCGGTTCTCGTCGTCGGCCAGCACTACCAGCTCTCCGCGACCAACTGCCGCAATCACTTCTTCGATCGGATCAAACATCTTTCACCTCCTCTTTGTGCTGCAGGCAACCGTCTCTTCCCCCCCGCCGGAATCATTCCGCAACAGAAAACCCCGGAAGCCGATTCCGCTCCCGGGGCTGTGTGGAACATCAACCAGCGCCGGGACTCCTCCGGCTGCCGCTGCAATTTCCATCTTCTTTCATCCAGACTCTGACTGTCGGCTCCGGAATTTCACCGGATCGGCCCGGGAAATAACGTTCCCGGGTTCGCGGACTTTAACCGCCGGTAGGGAGTTCCACCCCGCCCCGAAGATCAAGGTTAATATAGTATAAGAATAGTATTTTTCAAATGTTTTTCCCGTCTCATCCTCCTGGATCCTTCTCTCTGAAATAACATCCCCGGCCTGGAAAAAAGTATTGCACCGCCCCTTGAACACTTCAATTTTTATGTTTTTTTCTTTCCTGGTATTGACTTTTTTCTGAAGTTCTGGTATAATTAAAAACAGGTTGTCCGATGACTGTCCGATTTCAAAAACAATACAAGAGGAAAACAGCATGAGTCCGGAATCGGGAATTCCGCTGCGGGAAGGGTTGAAGATCCGCCATTACATCTTCAACCTCATTCTGCGCCATCCGGGTGAATCGGTGAAAGTTCCATCGTCCTGGGAACTGGCGAAACATTTCGGCATCGCACGCAGCACGGTGACGCTCGCCTACAAGGCGCTGATGGAAGAAGGCATTCTGATCGGTCGCCCCGGCATCGGGACCTTTCTCGCCCCCCGCTACAGTCAGGGGCTCAGCAGCAACGGCGCCATCTATCCGCTGATCGGCCTGCTCACCAGCCTCGGCAACAATCTCAGCTACGGCAGCCATCAGTGGGGGCTTATGGCGGCGACGGGCAGCAGTCTGACCTTTGGAGACGGCTGTCAGGTCCGGCCGGTGACCCTCTCCGGAAACCCCGAAACCATGAAGAAGGAGCTGGAGCAGAACTATCTCGACGCCCTTGTCTGGATCACTCCACCGGAAAATCAGTTTCTTCCACTTCAGGAAGTGAGCCTGTGTCTCCCCTCCGTCATTCTCGGCCGGACCGTGAAGGACATCAACTCCGTCGCGCTCGATTATGAAGAAGAAAGTTATCAAAACGGGAAACGCCTCCTCGCCGAAGGCAGAAAGAAGTTCTGGGCCGTTAACATGAGCGGCGCGGAATACTATATCCCGGGGTTCCGCCGGGCTTACGCCGAAGCTGGAATCGAACTGGACGAACGGTTTATTTTCAACCCCGACAGCCGGCAGCTTGAAGAGCTCGACGAAGCACTTCGCGCCGGTTTCCGTCCCGACGCTCTGCTGCTGCACTCCAACCGCCGCAAAGAGGTCATCGAACTGCTGCTCAAGGCGGGGATCGATCTCAAACAGGAGTGCCGGGTGCTCTCCAACATCGCGGCGGCGAAGATTCCGGGATTTGCCGGCTGGTGTCATGATGTGCCTTATGAGGAGTTCGGTCAGGCGGCGGCGGAGATCATCTTCCGGCTGCTCAAAGGCGATTGCCGTGTGGAACATCGGATTCTCAAACATAGAAACATTCCAGTCAATCTGGAGTAACAAGGGAGGTTTGAAATGTCGTTTGTCAGAAAGCCGCTATTTACTCTAATCGAATTGTTAATTGTAATTGCGATCATCGCCATCCTCGCGGCCATGCTGCTGCCGGCGCTGAACAAGGCGCGGGAGACGGCAAAGTCGGCAAAATGTGTCAGCAACCTCAAGCAGATCGGCACCGCCTACGCGGTTTACACCGCCAATTACAACGATTTCATGCCCCCGATGTTCGGCGCACCAGGCAATCACCTGTACTGGAATTACCATCTGCTGAAATTCAACGACAAGACTTTCAAATATGATTCCGGCGGCGTTCCCCGGGCGGTTTTCGACTGTCCCTCCATGCCGGCACGCGAAACTCAGGATGACCCCATAAAAATCGATTACGGACTCAATATCTTTATCCTCCAAAAGACCTGGGCCGGACCCAACAGCGACCATGAGAGCCGGAAAATTTCAAGCGACAAAGCTCCGTCAAAGCGTTTTCTGATCATGGACTGCTACCAGAATACATCAAACAAAGCCAATGGATTCTGGCGAATCCATTTCAGCCCCAAATATTTGACTGACGCCAACTGGGGACAGCCGGCCGGACGGCACAGCGGCAAAGTCAATATACTCTACCTCGATTTTCACGTCGGTCCGGTTCGGCTGCTCGATCAGGAGAACCCCTTCAATTACGCACCGTTCCTCTGGATCGGCAACTGCTTCCCGAAGTCGGTATGGGACAACTTCCTCGGCTTCCCCTACCCGTGGTAAGTTTTCTCTGGAAACTGCTGCCGTTTGTAACAACGAAAAACTGTATAGTATGAAGTGAAAGGCTCACCATGTCAACACGAAAAAAAATCGTTTCTCTGCTCGCACTGTTCGCAGCAGGTACACTCGCCGCGACGGTGATCGAGGAGGATTTCAAACAATATCCCGACTTCGATCCGGCACACCGGAATTGGGAGTTCCGCGGCGTCGGCGGCGAGGTGCGCGACGGCGGCTACCGGTTCAACGGCACCGGCATTCTGCAACAGGAGCAGCCGGACGTTCACCCGGCCCTCACCATGGGGCAGCTGCGGGACTATCCCGCCGGACCGAAACTCGCCATCGAGGCGGAGTTCGAACTCGGCCGCAAAGGATTCAGCTTCATCAATCCGGAGGAGAAACTCGTCCGCCGAATCGGTGTGGTGATCCTCGACCGTCAGTTTGCCCGCGGCCGGCGCGACGCCATGACCATACCGACCATCCTGCTGACGCTCGACCTCGATGCTGCGGGCAAACCGTCGGTCTTCTTCGGCTATACCGGGAATCCCAGACTTTCCCCGCAGAAGAAGGTGTATGAATCCGCCCCGTGGAAGCCGAAGGGGGAATACCGTTTTTCGCTCACGCTCGCCGACAATACCGCAACCGGCGTCATCAAAGATGCCGCAGGCAGGGTGATCTACCACGGAGAGCTGCGCGATGCCGGATTCGCCAGACTCTTTCCCCACGCCCACCCCGGCTTCGCCAACCAGCGCATGGAAGGGGCGCTGAAGAGATTCCGGGCCGACAATCTCGACAGCTTCACCGCTCCGGCAAAGCTGTCGCCGATCCCGATGCCGACGAGCTGGAACGTTCTTCTCGATCCCGAAAAGAACGCAAAAGGCGCCGTCCGGCAGGCAAAACCGGATGCGCAGGGAAAAGTCAGCGTTTCCGCCCTCGCCGGCGGCCATCAGCACAAACGTCTGGCCCGGCTCGAATGCGAACTGGAAGTTCCCGCGACCGGAAAATACGCCGCACAGGCTCGCGGCGACTGGTACTGGAAACTGCTGGTCAACGGCAACAGCGTCGCCAACTTCTCCAGAAATGGGAACGGCCTGAACGACCATGTGCTCGAACTGCCGCTCAACGCCGGAAAAAATCGGATTACCGTGGAGCTCGGCAGCGGCAGCGGCGGCTGGAACTTCCGCCTCGCTCCGCCCGAAGCGGAGGCGCTCAAAGCGAAGGAGGCGGCATTGCACCTCTACGGCGCCGACCGCATCCGCTGGAATCTCGACCGGATTTTCGACGACCTCAACAATCTGCGCCGCTGGAAGATCGAAATCCCCAACCTGGAAAAAGCCCTGCTGGCCATGCGGCGGGATCTCCCGGCCGGGTTGACCAACCGCGATGCGAAAAAGCTCGATCCGGCACTCGACCGCTTCTATCTCGGCGTCTACAACGGCAGGCGGCTGCTCCGGCTGCGGGAGCTGCGCAAAGAGCTGGCCGGCCTTTCCTCTCTGGAAGAAAACCGGAACAGCGATATCGCCGCAACGCTCAAAAAACTGGATGCGCTGGATGCCCGGATGCTTGCGGCAGTCTCCTCGGAAAATGCTTCCGCCGTCGAAAAACTCGCCGCAGAAGCACAGCAGTTGATTGACGCCGCGTACAAGCAGTGCAACGGCTACCGTGAAGGGGTCACGCTCGGACGCAATTTCGGCCGTTTCGGCTGGGTGACCGGCGATAAGGTGGCCGCCTACTCTTCCGGCGACGGGTTGCTGGCCAATCAGGTGCTCGCCAACGGTGCACTGCTCCGGCAGTATGTCACCGGGGAAGACGGCAATACCCCGTGGCGGATGCTCTTCCGCTTCTTCGGCAGCCGTGATGCGGCAAAGAGTGCCGAACTCGCCGCTCTGCCCGTCTCGGGCGAAAGCAGAGAGGTGGAGTTCGGCTACGATCCCAGCTCCTTCTACTCCGGCCGCACCCCGCAATCGGTCAAGGTGCATGAGGCGAACTGGATCCGCAAACGTTTCTCCTACGCCGGCGGCTTCACGGCGGACATGAATCTGCTCACCCCGGCACTGCTGCTGGAGAGCGGCTTCCACTCGCTGGAACTGAGCGACCCGGTCACCTCCGCCTTCACCCACTTCGGCTATCGGAATGCCAAAGGGGAAGTCGTTTCACAGCCGTTGAGCGACGGTGTCATCTACGACCGGAAACGCGACGGCGAACTCGGCCGCAACTGGGTGCTCTTCTGGAGCGGCGACAACCGGGAAATCGATCTTGCCCACCATCGCGGCAGCATTCCGCTCCAGGTGATCTTCCAGCGCCGTCCGGAGAAGATCGAGCGCAAAAACGGCAGGACCGTCGTTCAGTTCGCCCGCAACGGTGCCGTCTGGCTCAACACCCCCTTCGGCGCCCGCATTCAGCCCGCCGGAAACTGGCGTGGCTACCTGCCTCCGTCGGCGGCAGGCCGCTGCGACGTGCATGCGCAGACCGCCCTCGCCTGGCCGGTCGAACTTCGGGAATACTTCCGCCCCGCCGGGAACGGACGGGTCGAAATCGTCAACGTCGCCGCCTTCCGGAAATTCTCCGACAACGACTGGAAGCTTGCGCCGCTCGAATTTATTCCGCTCCCGCCAGTTCTCACGCTGATGGCCGGCCGCGGCTTCGATGCGGAACTCCCGGAGCAGACCGTCGACCTCGGATATCCGACCATCTACGGTCCGCTGCACGGCGTCTTCGCTCCGCAGTTGCGCTACACTCTGCCGGTCACCGAGGCGCCGCGCACCGCCTTCCCGCAGAATCCGGAGGCGAATCCGGCCGATGTGCGCGATCTGGTGGAAAAATCGATCAGTCAGATCGACGGAATCCGTTTCCGCCTCTTCTGCGAAAACATCGCCCGCAGCTGGCACTCCCTCTGCCCGGCCATCGACCGACCGCCCAAAGCGTGGTCGTGGCTGCCGGAGGAGTTCCGCGACTACCTGCGCGGCCTCTACCGCTCCCGGATTCCGTTCCTTTCGAGTTATCGCGACTACCGCTTCTGGCGTTCGCTCTGCGAACCCTATTCCGGAGCGAAGTACTTCTACTCCTTCTCCATCTCGACGCAGGATCCCGGCGACGTCGGCGTCTTCGGCGACCGCGGCTACGGCGTCGGGAACCACCTTCTGATGCTCGATCTGGTCAGTTCCTTCGGCGGAGAATACGATGCGCTCAAAGCCATCTGGCGCGATCCCGCTCCGCTCGCTCCGCCCGACGCGATCCGCGACGGCAGAACCGTCACCGTCGACAAGATGCAGGGCTACCTCACCAGCGTCCACGACTGGGCGTGGATGGAGGCCGGCAGCAACGACAGCGGCGACAACGGCCCGGTGGTGGATTGCGGCCAGTCGGTGTTCGGCGGCATCGCCGCGCTCTACCGCATGGCACAGAACCTCGGCAGCGACGCCGAACGTGCCCGCGCCGCCTACCACCTTGCCAAATCCCAGCTCTCGCAGATCGGTCGCCCCGCCTTCCGCGACTACGGCCGCGAGAGCGGTACGCTCGGGCCGGACAGCATCAACGTCGGGTTCCGTGAATTCATCACCCCGCGCTCCTACGCCAACAGCCCGATGATCGGCAAGACGCCGCGCAACGAGTACGACGGCTCGCTCGACTCCCTCTTCTGCTACGCCAATCAGGACTGGTTCGACGTCTACTACCCCTATGCGAAGTATGTCTGGAACGATCTGCGCTACTATGAGAAAGAGCGCGCTCTCTACTGGCCCAACCGCAACCGCGGGAAAGGGTCGGCCATGGGGCACCTCTACTCCCGGCTCATGTTCCTGATGCTCGAAGGCACGCCGCAGAGCAAAGCGGTGGAAATGCTCCATCGCTGGAACGACGGAGCCGTCTTCTACCAGCGCGACGGAGCGCTGCGGGAAATCCTCCCCTTCGCGCTGACCGGCGGCTGCCCGCTGGTGCTGCACGAGTGGTATCCGCTGGCGGCGCCGGAGTTCCGCTTCACGCCGTCGAAGAAGCTGGCGGAGCTCCGTTTCCGGAACGTGCCGGAGAACTACGCCTTCTTCGCCTCCTCCGCCACGGAACCCGCCGTAATCCGGGTCAACGGAGAAGCGCTGGCGAATGAACAATGGAGTTACCAGCCGGAAAACCGGGCACTGCGCATTCAGCTCCCCGCCGGAGATGAAGTGGCGGTGGAGGTCGAATACAGCGAAATTCAGCCCGATCGCCTCCAGCTCATGCCGATTCCGCCGGCTCCAACGGTCACTCCGGCCGCGCCTGGGATCGAACCGGCGGAGTTCACCCCCGCCGCCCCGGTACAACGGGCTGCGGCAGCGGCGGCCCGGCCGACACAAGAGCAACAGCTCTACCGCTCCGACTTCTCCGGCGAAGCGGTCCGGGGTGCCAAGATGGCGGGAGGGTGGTTTTTCAATACCTGGGCGAAAACCCCTCTTCCGACTTCCGGCGGGCTGACCGGGGACTATCCGGCGGCAGGAGTTCCGGCCCGTGCCCTCGAAGTTTCCGCAGTGGATCGCGACTATGCCGGGCGCAGTTCGCCGCGCATCCCGTTGCCGAAGAAGTTTAACGCCCTGGTCCTGCGTGGCGAGATCACCTATGGGAAAAATTTCGCCAACAACCGTGTCGTCACCTTCTTCTGGACCGGGAAGACCGCGCACTTCTTCCAGATTCCGGCAGGGAAGCCGGGGAGCACCAGAACGTTCCAGTTCGTGCTCCCCGCGGAAAAAATGCCGCAGGGAACGGAGAATGTCCACCTTCAAGTGGCCTGTCAGTTCTCACCGGAATCCGGAGAGAAACCGGCAGGAAGCGTCTACTTCCGCAATATAACACTTTCCGCCCGCTGAAGAATCCACCGGAGGAAAACAGAGAGCCCGGAACGAAATTCCGTTCGGGCTCTTTCCTTTTTTCGGAGGATCGGATTTGCGCTCAATCGCCGCTTCGCCTCAGCGGCCGAGGAAACGGGGGCCGAACCGTTCGAACGCCGCTTTTTCCAGCTCCTCGCGGAAGTCCGGATGTGCGATGCCGATCAGCGCTTTCGCCCGCTGTTGCAGCGACTTGCCGTAGAGATTCACCACGCCGTATTCGGTGACGACATAGTGCACCAGACTGCGCGGCGTCACCACCCCCGCGCCCGGCGTCAGCACCGGAACGATCTTGCTGATCCCCTTCCGGGTGATCGACGGCATCGCGATCACCGGCTTGCCCCCGGGCGAACGGGAGGCGCCGTAGATGAAGTCCAGCTGACCGCCCACCCCGGAATACATCTTCGTGCCGATCGAATCGGCGCACACCTGCCCGGTAAGATCGATCTGAATCGCAGAGTTGATCGCCACCATCTTGGGATTGCGCGCAATGATGAAGGGGTCATTGGTGTAAGCCACCTCGCGCATCCTCACCTGCGGGTTGCGGTGCACAAAGTTGTAGACGTTCTGCGAACCCATCAGAAACGAAGCAACGATTTTGCCGCGGTCGATCTTCTTGCGCGCACCGTTGATCACGCCCGACTCCACCAGCGGCAGCAGCCCGTCCGCAAACATCTCGGTGTGAACACCAAGGTCCCGGCGGTCGGTAAGTTGCGACAGCACCGCGTTGGGAATCTCCCCGATGCCGAGCTGGAGACAGGAGCCGTCGTCGATCAGTTCCGAACAATGGCGCCCGATCAACCGCTCCGCCTCGTCCGGCGGCGGGAATGCCATCGTCTCAATCGGGCTGTCATGTTCAACAATATAGTCGATCGCATCGAGCGGAATCACACCGTCACCGTAACTGAAGGGGACGTAACGATTCATCACCGCGATCACCGTGCGGGCACACTGGATCGCGGCAGGACCGATATCCACCGAGGTTCCGAGCGAAACAAACCCGTGCCGGTCCGGGCGCGAGACCTGCACCATCGCCACGTCACAGGCGAGACAGCCGGAGCGGAAAAGCTTCTGCGTCTCATGCAGCGCCACCGGAATGTAATCGGCGTTGCCCGCCTGCACTTCCCGCCGGACATTGCCGCCGACGAAGAAAGATTCCGAAGCGAAGATTCCGGCATATTCGGCCGCGGCGTAGTTTGCCGTCTCCGCCGTGTGGATATGACGCAACTTCACATCCGCAAGTCCGCCGGAACGGGCGCGGGCGCACAACGCATCCACCAGCACCTTGGGGACCGACCCCGCACTGCTTAAATAGACCGAATCGCCGCTGCCGACGAACTGTACGGCTTCCGCCGCAGTCACCACACGGTGTTTTTTCGCCATGAACGCCCTTTCAAATCAGCCGGAAACGCGGTGCGGTACCTCTTCGGCACCGCACCGCTACAGCAACCGTGTGGATCTCAGGCATCCACAATCGCAAACATGAGGGTGATGGAGAACACCACCCGGCCCCCCACGGTGATCGTACCGGACCCCTTGCCGAACTTCGACTTGCCCGGCGGCAGGTCAATGTCGATCACCAGTTGATCCCCCGGCAGAATCGGGGCAAAGGATTCCGCCCGGTCAATCGACATGAAATACCCGATCTTCCCGGCATTTTCCGGGCGGGAGAGCACGCAGGCGCAACCGGACTGGGCGGAGATTTCACAGAGCAGCGACTCCGGCATCACCGCGTAATCGTCCGGACAATGAGCGAAAATCTCCTCGTTGACCGTGATGTTCTTCACCGCCCGGATATGCTCGCCGTCGATCATGGAGATGTTGTCGATCAGCAGGAAAGGATAGCGATGCGGCACCAGAGACATGATGCGGAGCACATCCATCGGCGTTTCAGAATGCTTGTCGTTTTCGTTGAAAAGCTGCGGCATCTCCCGCGCGCCCTCCCGCGGACGGACCGCCAGCGTGATGATCGCTTCGCAGGTCTGGCCGCCGTTGTTGAAGGTCTTCGCCTTCACAACCGCCTCGGCGTCGCGGAACTCAGTCACTTCCGCTTCGATCTTCAGCCGGTCCCCCGGATTGTTCGGCCGGCGGAATTTGACCTTTTCCAGCACGCGCATGTAGACGTCCTGCGTCCCCTCCGGGTCGAGTTTCGACCGGACGAGGAGTTCCCCGAGCTGCTTCATCGCTTCGACCTGAAGCACGCCGGGCATAATCGGGTGATTCGGGAAATGCCCCTGGAAATAAAGTTCGTTCATCGAAACGTTTTTCACCGCCCAGGCGGTGGTTTCCGACAGCACTTCCACCCGGTCGAGCATCAGCATCGGGTACCGCTGCGGCAGAATCGCCTTGATCTGCCTGACTCCAAGGACTTCTCCCATTATTTCGTCTCCCTGTTTTTCATCTGCGGACTGGAAGCCGCAATTTCCTTAAGCAACGCCCCGGCCAGCTCAACATTCTTGGGGTGGCCCGGCTTGATCGCAATGATCGAACCGGTAATCCGGCGTCCGGTGAGATAGATGTCGCCGATCAGGTCGAGAATCTTGTGCCGGACAATTTCATTTTGAAAGCGGAGCGCCTCCTTGCAGATGATCGCTCCGTCGTGGATGATCGCCGCGGCATCGAGACTGCCGCCCTTGACCAGCCCCATCGCCAGCAGCTGCTTGAGGTCCCCGTAATCGACGAAGGTGCGCGCCGGAGCGATCTCTGTACGGTAGGCCTCCGTGTCGAGTGTGAATTCGTGGAACTGCGGGTCGATCGGGCACCCCTTGAAAGAGGCGAGGCAGGAGATGCGCAGCGGCCCCTCCCCCGGAATCATCACCAGCCGGGTGTAGCCGCCCTCGACGTAGACCGGCTGCGAGGGGGTGAAGGTGAGCGCGGGCTCCTCCTGTTCCACGACGCCGGCCTCGCGAATCATGTCAAAGTAGGGCAGTGAACTGCCGTCGACGATCGGCGGCTCCATGCCGTCCATCTCGACGATGCAGTTGTCGATGTGCCACGCATTGAGCGCCGACATGATGTGTTCGACGGTGAAGACGATCGCCTTGCCGTCGGCGATGGTGGTGCCGCGGCGGACATCCACCACGTTGCATGCCAGCGGGCGCACCTCCGGTTTGCCGGGCAGATCCACCCGGCGGAAGATGATGCCGGTGTTCTCCGGCGCGGGCTGAATCCGCACCGTTGCCCGGGCGCCGGTATGGAGCGCGATTCCGGAAACGGACGACGATCTTACCAAAGTTTGCTGTTTTTCCATCGCTGAACCAGATTAAAAATTTGAAATTTAAATGAAACGCGTCATAATATAGTACGCGAAACAGGTATTTTACAAATTTTTCGGGACTTTTATGGCAGAAATCCTCAAAACAGTGGTCATCACCGGGCCGACCGCGACAGGGAAAACCGCTCTGGCGGTCTGGCTCGCCCGCATTTTCAACGGAGAAATCGTCAGCGTGGACTCCCGGCAGGTCTACCGCGGCATGGACATCGGCACCGGCAAGGATCTCGACGAATACGGCGAAGTGCCGTACCATCTCATCGACATCGCCGACCCGGCGCGGGAGGAGTACAACCTCGCCCGCTTCCTGCCGGACGCCTACCGGGCGATCCGGGAGATCGTCGAACGCAACCATGTGCCGATCCTCTGCGGCGGCACCGCGCTCTATCTCGCCGCGCTGCTCGACGGCTACCGGCTGCCGGGCGGAGCGCTGCCGCCGCGCTGTGCCGGGGTGCCGCGGGTGCGGCAGAATCCGGATGCGGCGGAGTCATTCACCCCGCCCTTCGGGCTGGATCCGCTGCTGATCGGGGTCTACTATCCGCGTTCGGAGGTGCACGCCAGAATCGAGGCACGGCTGGACAGCCGCCTCTCCGACGGTCTGGTCGACGAGGTCCGCAAACTGCACGAGGAGCGCGGAATCTCCTTTGAAAAACTGGAGTTTTTCGGTCTGGAATACCGGGAGGTGGCCCGTTATCTCAAGGGGGAGTGCACGCTTCTGGAGATGCGCAACCAGCTGCTCTGCCGCATTCGTCAGTTCGCAAAGCGGCAGGATATCTTCTTCCGCAAACTCGAACGCGAGGGGCACGCGATCTACTGGCTGGAAAAGGGGCGCGAACCGGATCCCCGCCAGCTGGTGGAAGCGTTTCTCTGTGAGGAACCGCTCCCGCCGCCGGAGCGCCGGATGTGCGAGACCTTCTACGGAAAAGAGCCGCGCGCCTGACCGATGCCGCCTTCTGCGAACCGTTCGGCAAAACCGTCTGTGTGCTGACGCGGGAAAGAGCTGTCCGGAATTTCAGCGGATCATCCGGCTGAACGACGCCAGGCGGCGGCGAAGCGAACGGACCCGGCGCAACGTCAGCACGGCACTCCGCCGGGACACCGCTTCGCCTTCCCCGTATTCCGTCTCGTAAAAGGCGAGAAATACCGGCTTCAACAGTTCTTCCAGCCCCGGCTGGAATTTCTCCAGCACCGCCGCATAGTCGAGCAGCTCCCGGCCGCCGCGCGAAGGCGCCCCCGCCAGCAGCAGCAGATAACGCGCCGCACGATAGGAGGCATCCACACTCCGGCGGAACTCCCCGCTTTTCAGCGCCCCGGCCGCCTGAGTCAGATTCGCCAGCATCCGCCTCCGCAGCCGGTTCAGCGGGAACTGCCGCACCATCATCCGCGTCAGCAGGAAAAATGCGGCCAGCACCGTGGCGATGCAGCCGGCCTCCCACCGGTAAATTCGCAATTGCTCGGTCAGGCTCCGGAACGCACGTTTCCCCTTCTCCACCAGATTTGCCAGACGTGCGGCAAAGGAGCCGGGCGGATGTTTCACACTGCCGATCTTCTTGGCCGTCTGCGCTTTCGGCGCCACCTTCCGATAGGTCTCCTGTACCTTGTTCCGCAGCTCCTCCTCCATCTTGGCGACCTGCATCATCATCTCCGCCGCCTGACTGGTCTCGCCCTCCAGACGGAGCTGTTTCAAATAGAGATCGCGAAGCGTCTGAAGCGTATGCGAAGTGAGTTCCGGCGGCGTCACCCGCCACTCGTCCCCGAAGGGATCGCGCAACTGGCCGATTCCCAGCGGAGTGGTGCGCGACTGAACCGCCCCGGGCGGCGTGGCGTCCACCGTCAGCCAGCCGTACTCCGGCACGAAAATCTGCGTCCACGCATGCGCGTGCCGTTCGTACACCTCGAACAAATTGAGCAGCGTATTGTAATCGCCCGGAGAAAACCCGGTTGCCACCCGCGCCGGCAATCCGGCCAGCCGCGCCATCACCGCCAGCGTCGAGGCGAAATATTCGCAATGCCCCTCCTTCAACTCAAAGACAAAATAGTCCGCCCCCTCGCGCCCCTCGGGCACCGGTTTGGAAAACTGTTCATAGGTAAAGTTGTCGCGCAGATAATCGCGCAACACCATCGCCTTGCCGTAACGACTGGAAATTCCTTCGGTCAGCTCGCGCACTTTCTCGCGCAGACGCGCTGAAATCTTCTCTTCCGGCAGCTGCAGATAGTGCCGGGGCGGAAGCACCTCCTCCCAGTGGCGGCCGCCCACCTTCCGCTTTCCGTCCTCCTCTTCCGTGGCGAACCAGTGAAAATCGGTACTCAACCGGCTGGTGACCGTGTAGACAAATGGCAGTCGCGGATAATGTTCCGCCGTCAGCTCGCTGTTGTAAAAGGTCGTGGCCAGATTGTTGTACTCCGCCCCGGGGGCCTGTTCAAAACTGAGCGGCCGGTACGGCGAGTAGAGTTTCGGACTGATCCAGCGCAGAATCGTGTAGCGCGACACCACATTCCGGTAGAGCTCCGGCGCATCCCCCCGGCGGCGCAGACGGCCGCGTTTGAGTTCCGCCGACACCCGCCAGCCGTTTCCGTCATACTCGTCGTAAAGCTGAGCCAGGTGGTAGAGTTTCAGCGGAGATTTCACCCGGAACACCAGATTCTCCCCCGGCGGCGCACTGCCGCCCGCGCCGTTGACCGCCTGATCCGGCTGTTCCCCCTTGAGCGCAATCGGCATGCCGTCCATTCCGAGCGAATCGGGCCGCCCGCTTCGCACTATGCGTTCTCCGGAGGCGTTGCGCAACACCTTTTCCGACTCGAACCAGTGCCGCAGGTCGGGCGGCAGAAGCGACTCCTTCTCGTGGGCGAACGAGACGGAGAATATCCCCTTCGTGTCGCTGGGAATCGTCGGGAACAAGGGAAAAATCAGCAGAAAAAACAACAGTGACAACCCCAGATGCACCCCGATGATATGCCAGTTTCGGCGGAGAATTCTGTGCGGATTCTCCAGCACAGGAGCTCGCCCCAGCTGGCGCAGACGGTTGTTGTAAAGCAGGACCAGCACCAGTCCGACTCCGACGCCGAAGCACCACAGATAGATCGTCCGCGGCAACAGTGCCCCGTACACCAGCAGCAGAATCGAGATGGCGAACACATAGCCGTAATCGCGCACCCGCTGCGCCATCAGAAACATCAGCACCGCCAGCGCCAGCAGCTCCACCAGCGCCTTGTCGACCGGAATCCCCGCCTTCAACCGGACCATGCTCCAGAATCCGGCGCCGATCAGCAGTGCCAGCTGCAACAGCAGCCGGCACCAGGAGGGAACAATCCGGTAGGGCACGTAGGCCAGCGCCGCGGCAAACGGCGTCAGCACCAGCACCAGAATGGTGAATCCGGGATGTCCATAGCGCCACAGCGCGGCGATCGTCGCCAGCACGGTGAGACAGGCGTAGACCCAGTGCAGCGGCAGTCGCTCCGGCATGCTCCGGCGCCGGGAGTGGTCGACAATCCGTTTCACGGGGAAAATCCGGCGGAACAGTGCGGTCACCCAGCTCATTTTTCCAGCACCTCCTCCATCCGCGTCGAAAAGAAGAGTTCCCGCGGACGGACCGCACCGGGCGGCAGTTCGCGACGGCGGCGGCGTTCGTAAACAATCCGCGGCTCATCCGCCTGGATCGGCGGGAAGTTCTCCTTCGGCGCCAGAAACCAGTGAATCCGGCAGTTGCAGTCAAAGAGCAGTTCCAGAAGTTCCAGCGACGACGCATCCTCATTCAGGCAGAGCGCATAGACCAGCGAGCCGGAAGGAATCTCTTCCGCCGTCTCCTGCAACAGCGAAGTGAACGAAATTTCCCCCGGCTCAATCACCGTCAGAAGCCGCCGCAACCGGGGATAGAGCCCGGCGGAATCCCCGAAGAGCCGCACCAGCTCCCCCGTCCTCCCGTCCGCCGCAAGAAACAGCACCCGGCAGGAGACATCCTTGAGAAATGCCGCCAGCGATGCCGCCATGCTGACCAGATACTCCAGATTGTTCTCCCGCGGGTCATTCCCCACCAGCGGGGCATAGGTGTCGAGCAGAATCACCACCTGATCGACGGTATTCGCTTCAAATTCGCGGATCATCAGCCGCTGCTTCGCCGCCGTCCCTCTCCAGTGGATGAACCGGATCTCATCGCCGGGCCGGTAAGGACGAAGTCCGAAAAACTCCTGCCCCTGCCCCGAACGCCCCAGCGGCCGTCCGTCGGTGCCGGGCGTGTGCGCCCCGGCGGGATGGAGCTGAATCGACTCCAGATGCACCACATGAGGGTAGATCACCACTTCGCCGGGCAGACGAAACGTTCTGGTCCTCCGGAACAGCCCGGCCGGATCCCCGCCGGAAAGCCGCACCACATTCAGGTCAAAACAACCGCGTTTTTCCGCTTTGACCGCCCGCTCAATCGAAAGCGCCTCCCGGGGCGAAAGCGGCGGCACCGCCGTGTGCAGCACCCCGCCCGGAGCGAATTCGCACAATTCGGTCAGCACGGTTGCCTGGCGAAACAGAATCGTGCGGTTGGTCACCGTCAGCGGCAGAATCAATTCACTGCCGCAGACGCCGTCGCCGTTCCCTCCCCGCGTCACCCGGATGCCGTAGACGGAACACTGTGCCATGACGAAGGAAGCCAGCCAGAACGCGGCAAATGCCGAAGCCGCCAGCGCAGTCGCCAGCCCGACGTTGACCAGCGCCACACTGACCGCGCCGAACGTCATCGCCAGAATCAGCCATCCCCGGGCGGTCGGCAGAGCGATCATGCACCCGGTTCCTCGTTGGCCATCGGAATGGCGTCAAGAATGGAATCCAGCACCGTTTCCACCCGATGGAATTCCCCCTGATAGCGCAGACGAAGACGCATCCGGTGCGCCAGCACCACCTTGACCATCATGCGCACATCGCGGGGCGTGACGTAGTTCCTGCCGTAATAGGCGGCGAGGCTCTGACAGCAGCGCATCAGCGCGAGCGCGGCCCGCGGACTGCAGCCATTGGTAAGGGCGTGGTGCGAACGGGTTGCATCGACGATGCGGATGATATACTCCTTGATGGAATCGGCCACCGTCACCTTGCGCACCAGGGCGTGGCAGTGGATGATGTCCGAGCCGCGAATGACGTAGGAGATGCGCGAGAGCGGGTGGCTCCCCTGCTGGGAATTGAGGATCTCCATCTCCGCCTCGGGCGACGGATAGCCGATCGAAAGCCGCATCAGAAACCGGTCCAGCTGCGGTTCCGGCAATGGGTAGGTGCCGTGATAGTCCTCCGGATTCTGGGTCGCGACAACAAAGAACGGCTTCGGCAGGACATGCCCCTTGCCGTCGATGGTCACCACCGATTCGGACATGCATTCGAGCAGGCTCGACTGGGTCCGCGGCGTCGTCCGGTTGATCTCGTCGGCGAGGATGACGTTGCCGAAAATCGGGCCGGGGATAAACCGGAACTGCTTGAGTTTTTCATCGTAAATGTTCGCCCCGGTAATATCGCTCGGCAGCATATCCGGCGTGAACTGAATCCGGCGGTAGGTCGCCTGAATCGACTTGGCGAGCGCCTGCACGAGAATGCTCTTCCCCACACCGGGAGCGTCCTCCAGCAACAGATGCCCGTCCGCCATCAGGCAGACGATCATATCGCGGATGACGTCGGGTTTGCCTTTGAAGACGATGCCGATGTTCTCGCGAAGCCGGGCGATCACATCCTTCATGGTGTCGAAGGTGAATTCGGTTTCGCCGGACTCCTGCCCGCGCACCGCCGCGGTCATTCCCGGATTGTTCGGATCGTTGAACACCAGCATCGAGCTGCCGATCTGAATCACATCCTGATGTTTGATCTGCACCTGTATGACCGGGGCGGAGTTGACGAACGTTCCGTTGGCGCTGCCGAGATCCTCGACAAACACCCCTTCCGGCGTCGTCCGGATTGCGGCGTGATGCCGCGATACGTTGGTTTCCGGAATGATGATGTCGCTGTCGTCCTCCCGGCCGACAATCATCAGTTCCCGGTTGATGACAATCTCACGGCCGTGCCCGTCGCCGGTCTGCAGCGTAATGGTGGGGAACTCGTGATCCTGCGGTACGTTTTTCTTCTGTGCCATAGCCCGTCAATTCAACTCAAAAGTGGTCGTTTCCCGGAGAAAAATCCGGCAGAAGATGCGGATACTCCTCTTTTTGGTAATGTAACCGGAACGGAGTTTTTTTCAAACCTTCAACACCCCATTTCCAGCAAAAAAAGTGGAAAAAGAACGGGAATTTCCCCTTCTCTGCATTGTAATCGGCCGTCACCGCTTTTACATTATAAATGTAAAGACAGTCAAGGAGTGTGCCGCCGGCCGGAGAAACGTAATTTCATTCCTTATCCGGCGGATTCCATCGGAGAACGCATGAACTTTTACCGCAATGTCGTCTCGCACACCTGTGAAAACGGGATGCGTATTTTCGTCCTGCCCCGCCCCGGCCACTCGGTCGAAGTGGAGTGTTTCGTCAAAACCGGCAGCATTCACGAAGGCAGATACCTCGGCTCCGGTCTTTCGCATTTTCTGGAGCACATGCTCTTTCAGGGCTGCCGCAACTATCCCGGCACCTCGGCGGCGGACACCATCGACCGCCTCGGCGGTTCGGTCAACGCCTACACCAGCTTCGACCACACCGCCTACCACGCCCAGCTCGCCGGAATCCATCTGGAAACCGCGATCGACGTGCTCGCCTCCATGGTCCGTTATCCGGAGTTCCCCGCCGAACGGTTCGCCGCGGAGCGTGAAGTGATTCTGCGCGAACAGGAGCTCGGCGCCGACAGCCCGGACCGCCGGCTCTTCGAAACCCTCAACGCGGAGGTGTTCAAGGTCCACCCGGTCCGCATTCCGATCATCGGGTTTCGCCACCTGATCGCCGAAGTCACCCGCGAACGGGCGGAAGAGTACTGGCAGCACCGCTACACCCCCGGGCGCATCTTCTGGGTGGTCGTCGGAGACGCCTCCCCCGAGCGGGTCGTCGAAGCGCTGGAACACCGCCTCGGCGACTGGCAGGACGCCTTCCCCGGAGAAACCGCCCTGCCCGCAGAACCGGAGCAGTGCGCCGCACGCAGCGCCGAATTCCGCTTTGCCGACCCGCTCGCACGGCTCGCGGCGGGACTTCGCACGCCGCCCATCTCCCACCGCGACATTCCGGCGCTCGACGTGCTCGCCGGAATCCTCGGCATGGGGGAAGGTTCCCGGCTGGTGCGCATTCTGGAGCGGGAAAAGGAGCTGGCCGTCGATCTGCGCGCCTTCTGCTACTCCCAGCCGTTCGGCGGAATCCTCGGAATCACCGCCGCCGCCTCCCCCGCCAGGCTTGACCGGCTGGAGAGCGCGCTCCGCCGGGAGCTGGACGCCATCCGTTCCGGCGGCATCACCGCCGCGGAAGCCCGGCGCGAAAAGCGTCAGCAGTTCGCCGAGCACCTTCGTCAACTGCGCAGTCTGCGCGATATCGCCGCCAACATCGGCGGCGGCGTGGTCGCCTGCGACTCCCCCGACCTCAGCGACAGCTATCTGGAGAAACTGGAGGCACTCACCGTGGAGGAGATCCATCAGGCGGCGGCGACCTATCTTACGCCGGAACTCTTCTCGTTCGTCCGCCAGCGTCCTGTGGATGCCCGGCCGCGCCGGACAACCACGGCCGACCGGCGACGCCTCGCGCCGATCGCCGGAGAATGGAAGAACGGCGTGCGGCTGGTGACGATTCCCGACCGGGAACTGCCGCTGACCGATTTCGCCCTCTCCCTGCCGGGCGGCACCATTTTCGAAACGGAGAAGGCGGGGGGGATTTCCGCCCTCGCCGCCGATCTGCTGACCGCCGGAACCCGCCGCCGGAGCGAAAACGATCTGCTCAACAAACTGGACGAATGTGGCGCGACGCTCAACGTCAATACCGGATTGAACTCCTTCATTCTCGAATTGAATGCGCCGCGGCGGCAGTTCCCGACCGCGCTGCGTCTGGTGCGGGAGATGCTGTGCGAGCCCGCCTTCGGCGCCGCGGAACTGGAGCGGGAGCGGAAGAACCGACTCGAACTGATGCGAAGCCGCGCCCAGTCGCCCCGGGCGACGGCCCAGGACCTCGCCCGCAAACTGCTCTTCGGGCGCCATCCCTACGGCTGGGGCGTCAACGGAACTCCGGAACAGCTTCAATCGATCTCGCGCGATGAGATCATGGAATTCCACCGCTCGCTGTGGCGGCCGTCTCAGGTGATCTGCGGCATCGGCGGCGACTGCACCGAAGCGCAGGCGCGGGAGTGGAGCGAAATGGTGCTCGACGGCATCGACTGGCTTCCCGGCAGGCAGCCATTGCCGAAGCCTCCGGAATTTCCGCAACAGAGCGTGGTGCAGGAGATTCCGCTCGACCGGAGCCAGACCGCGCTGGTCCACGCCATCCCCGGTCCTGCCCTCGTCGACGGAATCTATGACAGCTTCAGGATCTTTCACCACGCCGAAAACGGCCTCTCCTCGCGGCTCTTCAAACTGGTCCGGGAGAAAAACGCCCTCGCCTACACGACCGGAATGCGGCTCGCCGGAGGATTTCATCCCGGCTGGCTGCTCTTTCACGCGGTGACCACGGCGGAACAGGCGAAACGGGCCGAACAGCTCATCGCCGACGAGATTCTCCGGCTCGCCGCCGAAGGCATTCCCCCGGAGGAGTTCGACGCGGCGCGCGAATGCGCCGCCTTCGCTGCCGCACAGGCGGCGGAGTCGGTCAACGCCGCACTCCCCGCCACCCTGCTTGCCATGCACTATTCGCAGGAGCCGGAAACCGTCTGGAACAACGAAGCGGCCCTCCGCGCCCTCACCCGGGAGGAGGTGAACCGGAATATCGCCCCCTGCCTAGCGGCCCCGGCCGCCGTCACCGTTTTTGCCGGAAGAACCATTTCATCATAACCAGAGGAGAGAGTCCCCATGGAAATTCCGAATGTCGAAAGCAGTGTCCTCGTTCTGATCGATTTTCAGGAGAGACTGGTCCCGGTCATGGATCACTTCGATGCGACGCTCTCGCGGGCGCGCCTCCTGCTCGACGGAGCGGCCGCGCTCGGGCTCGATGTGATCGTCACCGAGCAGTATCCCCGCGGACTGGGAGCCACGATTCCGGAAATCGCCGAACATCTGCCGATGACCACGCCGATCCTCTCCAAGACCTCGTTTTCGGTCTTCGGCGAACCGGCCTTCCGCACCGCGCTGGAATCCAAATACCGCAAAACGGTCGTCATCGCCGGAATTGAAACCCATGTCTGCGTGCTTCAGAGTGTCTTCGACGCCCTGAACGCCGGTTATCAGGTGATCCTCGCCGAAGACGCGGTCACCAGCCGGAAGCCCGGCGACCGCGCCGCCGCGCTTGCCGCCGCCCGGCATGCGGGCGCCTGCGTGCTCTCGGCGGAGGCGATTCTCTTCTGGCTGCTGCGCGATGCCTCGCATCCGGCATTCAAGGCGATTTCACGGCTGGTTCGCTGAACCGCCGGCACTCGGAGCGGCGCCCTCCCCCGGGAGCCCTTCCCCGGCGGTGAGGGTGAAATCGCCGGCGCCAATCCGGATTCCGCCGAGGACCGCCTCCCTTGCACCATAGTTCACCAGCAGGCGGAAGCCATTGGAGAAGATGGTCTCGGTCAGGCTGTCCGCCCGTTCCGCATAGCCGGCGATCCGGGCGAAGCGGACCGGTTCGAGGCGGCGGACGTCGTCGGTGATCCTCCGGATGAGCGCCACATTTTCGGCCAGCGTCTTCCGGTCGAATTTCAGATCCTTCTTCGGGTCCTGCCCGGCGGCGGCGGTCTGGGACGGCGTGAAGATGTAGTGCCAGTAGATGGTCGGCAGTCCTCCGAACGCCAGATTGCGAAGGTAGATCGGCTCCCCCGGCCTGGAGTTGATTGCGCCGCGGTAGGTGTTGTAGAGCACCGAACCGTGCCACACCATCGAATAGAGAGGAATTTCCTCGTCGCACCATGCCGGCATCTCCGGCGTGTCGACCAGATCGTAGACCCGATCCAGTTCCGGGAAGGCCCAGTCCTGCCCCCCCCTCCGACATGGAACCGCCGAAGGTATCGTGCGAGAGCTGAAAGATCTTCTTGCGCCAGAGCGCGCACTCCCGGCGGCTCAATGGATGCGCCGGAGAATAGCACTTCTCCAGCGGCCAGACGGAGAGAACGTCGGTAAAATAGATGCCGTCGATTCCCAACTTCTTCGTCTTCGACATGTTCCGCATGGCGTTCTCTGTGGCGCAACGCGGGCAGACGATGTAGGATTGCCCGCCGCCCCAGACGCCGGAGAGGGCGGGCAGCTGATCTGCGGTCCGGCTGACATCTTCCCAGCGGAATGAATCCGCAATCGTATAGCTGTCGAAGTAGTTGTCGTGCAGTCCGATCCGGTAGCCGAGCTCCCGGCAGTGCCGGATGGTGCGGCGCAGCTCAGTTTCGCCGCCGAGCCGCTCTTCGACCGGAAAGAGCTGCGGGTACGCCCCGTCATGGCCGCCATAGTTCCAGCCGACGAGACAGCAGTCCAGCGGACCGACCTCCTGACGGCGGCACTCTTCGAGCACGGTGCGAACGTCGGCGAAGGTCATGAAACAGTTGAGTTTCGGCTGATGTTCCGGAGTCTGTTCGAGAATCGGCGACGGCATCTCCTTGCAGGCGAGACGCATCCGCATGATGATCGCGCGGCTGCTGTATTCGAGCAGCGGATTGACGGCGGCCTTTTCCGCCAGAGTGGGAACCGCATGGCGGCAGCGCATGAATTCGTAATAGCTTTGAGCGACGGCGGGATATCCCCCCTCCAGCTCCCGCAGTTGAACTGTGATTTCGTCGCGAAGCGGAGCGTCGCCGGCGCGGTCACGGATGCAGAACACGGGGGCGACGGCGTACTGCCGCCGTTTTCCCCAGCAAGTCCGCAGTCGCAGCAGCATGTCGAACCTGCCGCCGTCGATGATGAGCGCGCGGGAGCGGACACCGTCGGTCACCCCGCAGAGGGTCATCAATCCCGCCGCCCCCCACGGGAAGAAACAGCCGATGCGCTCCTCCTTTTCCGGATGGTTCCGCAGGTGGACCAGAGCGCCGCACCCCTGCGGCAGAATCAGAGATTTGTTCTCCCCCTCATATCCGGCAATCAGTTCCGGCCAGAGGACCAGTTCCTGCACTCTGGTTTTGCCGCTCTCATAGAGTTCGTCAAGCGGCAGAGACAGAGTCCCGTCGGCGGAAATCCGATAGGACAATCGAATTCCCAGCTCCCGGGAGATGAGCTGCCGTTCCGAGATTTCCCAGCCGTGCCCTGCATCGATTGCGGAGCAACACACCTTTCCATATTGATCGAACCAGCTGATTTCACCAGAAAAAAACATCGACATCCCCCTTGCCTAAAAATCCCAAGAAACACTATTACAGTTATATCATTCTTTCTTCACTATACACAGCATTTCCGGCAAAGTCAAGCAGAAAAAAGAAAATGACGAGAAGAAACACAGGAAAAGTTCGGAGCCGAATACGATTCCGGTGTCATCCCGCAGCCGGACACGGATGAAACATCCTGCTTGGCCGCAGCGCTCTGACCGCCATCATCATAAGCCGGCTCTCTCCGCTGTTACAGAGTGTTCGGAGCTGCGCCTACTGAAGGCATAGTAATTTCAATTAATCTGATTTCAAAAGGACCAAGCGTAATTTCCTGACTCAATGAATATTCCGTATTGTTCCAGAGATCCTTTCCTGAAATTCGAACCGGAACCTGACCATTCTGTAGGCGAAGATGTTGTGTTTTTTCCTTCAGGTTGACAATCGACAGATATTCCATTCTTCCCCCCGGGGCAATGAGCCGACGACATTCGACGACACCAGAGGGATTGCCATCACACCAGGCCACGGGGCCAGGCATGAATGCCACGTATTCTCTCCAGTCAGGGAGCGTGATGATCTGTCCCCTGCCGCAATGAAAAATGCCGGTACATTTCAATGCGTTGCTAAATTCAGCCGGCAAAGCGACAGGAACACCGCGATAGTCGGTCCATGTGCCGGGCCTCCGCAACCAGAGAGTTCCTCCGGCGGCAACCCACTCTGCCAGCCTTCCTGCGATTTGCGGCGGAATATGACGGATCGAACCCGCGGCAATAAGTTTAATCCCGTTCAGTAACTCCGGTGTAAGTTTCTGCGGATACAAGAAACGAACACCGTCAGGATTGATCCTGAGTCGATCGTAGACCGCCAGAAGTTCCGACAAATATGTTTTCCCTTGCAGAAGGTGATCGTTTTTGTCGTAATAAAGTCGCACCGCACCACCGTCAAGTTGTTGAAACCGAACAAGGGTGGGATAGAGCATGCGCAACTTTAGAGAAGTTCGGCCTATCGCATTCAGGGCTGTCGGATAGCGTGAAAAAGACTCTACGTGACCATATCCCCTGCTCTCCCACTCCGCGCGCTGGCCGCGCCAGATATTTCCCGACTGCACACCACGACTGACTCCCTGAAACATCCGCATGGCAAGAAACGGCGCACAGGATGTGTACTCCGCCCGGATAAAGTGCCACTCATGATTGGTGATGGGAAGTTCGGGAAAAAGAGATCGCAGATGGTCCAGCCATGGCTCGTTGGCAGAGTCAGAACCGGCAACATTCTGTCCAGCAGCAATATTATCTGCTTCGTCAAGCATTTCGTAGCCGAAATTTCCCATCAACTTGACCCAGATCTGTCTGTCAGGAAACTTCTGAAGCAGCTCTTCTTTCAGAAATTCGTAGAAAAGACTGACAGTATGACTCAAATATTCCGCCCAGTCCACACGGGCCTGCAGCGGAGCCTGCGGAGAGAAGACCTCACGGAGTCTCACATGATTGACTGCGGCATACCGTGTTCCCCATGCCCGATTCAACGCCTCGACGGAAACATATTTCTCCGAGAGCTGATGGATGAAATCCTGCTCAAACTCTTTGGCAGCGGATTTGACCGAATAACCGGGTTCATTGGCAGTCCCTAAACTGACAAGATGCGGATTCCCATGCAGAAACGGCATCAGATTACGATACATGCGGCGAAATGCTGTTTTTGCTTCCGGCGCCAAAACGTTCCAGTCGAAATTATTGTGTCCGGAAAAGGCACTGCGCGCATTTCGAAGATCACCGGGAATATGCTTGCAATAGTGCGAAGAGAGCAGCAGATTCGCAGCCAGTCCGTTGGCGCGACAACGCTCCAGATACCAAGTTAGTCGTTCCGCCTCCCCCCGGAATAATCGTGGAGGACCGTAAATCAGATCGGGCAACGTTTTCAACTCCTGCTCTTTGGCTGCATCAAAATTCAGCCAACGATCCATATCAGTTTCCACCACCAGAGAATTGAAACCGAGCCTGGCTGCATATTCGCTCCAGTTGAGAGCTGGCATTCCAGTCAACGGTCCGATGAACAAGAGCGGCTGACCATGCTGGGTAATTACACCGTTTTGAACCACGAGAGGAAATGCAGGATCATAAACCGGGAGCGGCGGTTCACGAAATTTCCCGGCACAATATGCAGTCAGTTCTTCAGTGACGTCATCGAGCAAACACGCCACCTCCGCCAACTCCGAGAGGGCAATGCTATACTTTTTTTGTCGGTTGAAATCATCGGGGATGAAGTGTTTCAAAAACAACTCAGCCGTGGTCAGCGTCACATCGGGCAGGCGAGTAAAAATCCCGGCTTGTCGCAATCCGTTCCGCTGTCGACTCAACGCATTGAGCCGCGTCAGAAGACGGTCACGCTCCCGATTCATGTCAGTGGAGGAAAAAAGCTCCAGTGGCATTGTTTCAGCTCCCCGGGCGATAATCTCTCCGGTTGGTTTTCGCAGAATGATCTCCATCCCGTATTTTCCCGACGGAAGGAGCCGGGCAAAACGAGGGATCCGAATACGGAGTTCCGAACAAGGAACCTCAAGTTGAATTTTCTTCATCAAAATTTTCTTGCCGCACCGCAGTTCCAGAACTGCTTCGACAGCATGACGAACCGCCAGTTCGAGATTAAATTGCAAATCAACGTCGTCAGCCATTTCCAGCGGATTCGGATTCATCAGAAAACCATTATCAAGCGGATCTTTTGTTATCATCTGCGTGGACCATACCGCCGTGGCAGGATGCGGAGCAGGCAGGAAACGAATTGCTCCGATAATCATTGAAAACTCCCGTTGATGCGGAACAGCGTCACCACGGGCGTTAAAATCGAAACGCAGACTGTCCACTGATCTGCGGCTTTTTTTGATTGGAATCCGAACTGTATGCCAGCGCTCAGGCTCCAGCCCCTTTACGATATCCGACCATGAGCAAGGAAGCTGGCCGAATCCCTTCGACGTACCGAAACGGGCGACTACTCCGAAAGGAAATTTCTGCAGCGGATAGATATCAAATTCAATTTCGTCCGCACCAACGATACTCAATTCCGGCGAAAGCGCGGCCTGCCAGGCAACCCAACCGGGGGCCCGGGGATTTTTCCGGTCAATTTTCACTGAAAACATCAAGGCTTTTCTGCCGGGGCGTCCCGGCGCGTCGACTTCAGTAACACGCAGCCGATGTCCGCCAGTACTACCGATCCGCGCCCAGTCAGCGGCCCGCCCAGGCTTGAGCAAGTATTCCGGATAGACCTGCTTCCCGTATAGATAATCGGCCTTCTCTTTGCGCTGAACCTCCACCGTCCATTCAGCAGAAGAAACTATCCCGGACAATATAATAATTGCAGTGGCAAATCTGATGAGATGCATGAAACAGGTTCCTTCTTTTTCAATATCCACACGAGGAAAGACGTTCCAGAATTGTTTTTGCATTGGGAAATGATGTATTTTTCCCTTCGGCAATCAGAGTGGCGAGCGTTCCGAGTGCACTGCCGCCGATGGAACTGGAACCATTCCGATAGACGGCAATATGCCCATCGGCGAACGTAACATTCCACTGCAAGCCATGCGGCATGCTGTAACGTTGAGAATCAGTCGCAATATCGTACACAATCGCCAGTTTCTTTGTTTGCATACGGCCAAGACGGGGTCGAAAACACCATTTAGAGTTATCCCAGACCGGCAGACTGTCATATCCTGCACTGCGATTTGAGGTTGTGGGCAGATCTCTCACGGAGTCATAGGTACGAACCTTTTGAGCTGGACAGTAAAGTACAGCTTCATTAAGATACCTTTCGATCAATAGCCCTAGATTCGTGTAAGATTTTTTGTTGCTGGAATTGCCACGATGGGTATATCGACTGTTGGCTGGAGTTGCACTGAGTTCCGAGTTCGGCATGTATTCGGCATTGTCTCCAGCATAAGCATGAATACCAACTGCTATCTGTTTGAGATTACTTTTACATTTGGTCATAATAACTTTATCACGGGCACTGTTCAAAGCAGGAAGTAACAGAGCCGCAAGAATGGCGATAATCGCTATTATATTGACCTCAAAAAGCTGATTTCTTAGGTCATTTTATGCCAATA
>URVC01000031.1 GCA_900551245.1 uncultured bacterium
TTTTTTCCAAAGCTCCACCGCGATATCCCCCTCACCATGGGGCTCACTGGGCATACACTAATCGAGCAGAACATCTCCGAAGAGAATCGAATAGTCGAAGGTGTAGTTCCCCGCCAGCGGCCGGGGCGAGCCCGGATACACACAACCGGGAATCTCCCCCTCCTCATTGGCGGAGGCCGCAAACATCAGCAGACAGCGCTTCACCAGAGAAAAGTTCCGGAACGAATGGTAGTTCGCCAGCGCCTGAAGCCGCAGATCCCCCAGCCAGAGGCGGCGGTCCCGCTTGGGGCCGTCCTCAAAGCACTCCTGCATGCAGGCGGCAAGCGTCGTCAGGCCAATGCGGCGGATCGACCGGTCGAGCTGGTCGTACGCTTCCCCAAGCGGCAGGACGCGCGACCAGTCCGCGGCGGATACCGTGTCGCACTGAACACTGCGCAGAACCACCTTGTAGGTGGAGTTGACCACGACTTTCAGTTTCAGGTAACGGAATGCGTACCGGCGCGGCAGGCGGATTGCGGCGGGGGCGGCGTCTTCCACCACCAGCGCTTCCTGTAACCAGCCCCGGCCGAGATCGCCGCGGTAGGTGGTGAAATCCCTGCCCAGTTCGCAGGGCACCTCCGCCAGTTTGACTTCCAGACGGAACGGCGCGTCAAAGAGTCCGGAGAATTCGAAGTGGAATACCGGAAATCCCACGCAGTAACGGCCGAAATCAAACGTGTATTCCCAGGAGCGCGGCAGCTCCCGGCCGAACACCTCTTCCGGCGCTGCGACGCGCCGGACCTTCCACCCCTGCCATGCGGCGGGATCCTCCTCCGCCTCCACCACGGCGACCGGTGAAATCGGTTCATGGTGCAGCTCTGGTTTCAGCGCCTCCGCCTCTTCCGCCCAGCGCAGCTCTCTTTGATAGAACATTTTGTCCCTCTCCTCCCCGGAGTTACGGTTGATTTTCCACCAGAACCAGCATGCCGAACGACGCGGGATTCCAGGCGGGAATCAAGCCGCCGCCCCAGACCATCGAGGCCAGCTTGCGGGTGCCGTCCCCGTCGTTGAGCGCAAGCGAAAGGCCCAGTTTCGTGCCGAATTCACCGCGAATTCCGCCGAGATCACTCCACGGCATGGCGAGTTCATAGGTGGTTCTGTTGCCCTGCCGCCGCACGGAGATGTCGTAGACGGAGGAGTCTTTGGCCAGAGAGCCGGATTTCAAGCCGCCGCAGTAACGGTCCGGGCGGTAGATCGTGTGCCTCCCGCTCCCGCCCGGAGCGACGGAACTCACCTGAAAGAGCAGTGCCTTGCTCTCTTCGCCCGGCAGACGGTTCTGCGGATGAATCGCGATTTCGACGCTGTCGCCTTTGACGCACTCCGCCTCCCGGGGGCCGGGGGTGTGTTCCCGGTCGATCACTTCGACCCCGACGTAGAGATTCTGCGCGTCCCAGTTGAAGTAGGCGACGCCGCTGAAACGCTGCGGACTCCAATCGTATCCGGCCGCCTCCGTCCGCAGCTGGCTCTTCCCCAGCAGCGGCACCGGTGAGGAACGGTCGAAATCATTCAGTTCCCCGTCGATGGTGATCGAACGGCTCCGTGGAGCGAATCCGACATACTCCGTGCCTTCGTAGAGGGTGAAGATCGCGTTGTCGATCATCGACCAGCCGCTGCCGAAGCAGACGGGGACGCAGGAGATCTTCTCGGTCTTCTCCGGCACCTCCACCACTGCCGAAAAGAGCTCCCAGTGCGGCTGGGTCACCGGCGACTGAAAAATCTGGAGCCAGTGGCGCTGGATGCTCCGGCCGTCCGGGGCGATGGCGGAGTAGTTGCTGCCGGTCTGGAGCGAATCGGACTTGATCCAGAAACTGTAGAGATATTTGCCCGGCAGGAAGGGGCCCTTCAGATTCTGGAACATCGAAACATACTGTTTTTCGACCCCCTGAAAGCGGAACACCCACTCCCCGTGCCCCAGCTCATCCGGCGACTGGAACCGGAAACGCTTCCCGGCGTCGCCGGGCGTCGGATACCAGAAGGCCGGCAGGGTTTCCTCCCCGCCCCGCGCCTGTTCGAACCCGGGATTTTTCAGCAGATTGCCGACGGCGTCCGGCTGAATGACGGTGATGGAGACGCGTTTCTTCACCTCCGGAAATCCCGGCGTCTGAAAGTTCACCCGGAGGATGGCGGTGAATTTGCCGCTCCGCTCCGGCAGAAACGGAAAACTCTTCTGCAATGTTTCGCCCGGAGCCAGACCGGTGACGACGATCGGCTCGCTCCTGCCCGGGATGCCTGTAAGTTCAATCCGGCAGTTCAGCGGCCTGTCGATGAGATTGGTGATCGTGACCGGCAGTTCCGCCGTGTGGCCCTGCACAAAATTCCGGCTCGAAGCGCCGCTGCCCGCGGCGGTGGGGCGCACCATCAGCTGCGCCTTGAGCACGTCGATTTCTCCGCCTTCGACAAGATAGGGGGAGGTGGTCAGTTTGAGCGTGTGGCGCTCCGCTTCCGGCAGGCGGCGCTCGTTGCCCTGCTGATCGGTGAGGATGAGTTCGCCTCCGCCCGCCGGCAGCTGGATGGTCTCGCCCTCCCGTTCGACGGTGGAGACCACCATGACCGCCCGTTTGTCCGGGGCTTCAAAGAGTTTGATCGAGTCCCCGCGGCCGAGGGAGAACTCCCCGACCGGCCTGGCGTTCCAGAGCCTGGAGATCAAAACCGCCAGCGCCGCCGCGGAGGGGCGGGGAGTCATGTCTCCCCAGAAAAGGGTCCAGTTTCCGGCCGGATCCGGCTCGCCGCCGAAGAGCACGATCCTTCGGCAGCCGGCGAGCAGTTCCGCCGGGAAGCGGGTGAAGAAGTAGTCGCTCTGGCTCCGGTCTTTCAGGGCGGTTTCCAGCGGCATACCCCAGGTGGAAAGACCGCGTCCGGTTTCATTGTCGATGACCGGGAGAGTTGCTCCGTGGTTCTTCAGATCCTCCGTTGCCAGCTGCACGGAATTGGCGTCGCCGTAGTGAATGGGCAGAATGTCGACATGGTTTGCGAGTCCCGCGGCCAGCAGCGATTTCCGGAAGGAACGGGGCCACAATCCGCCCGCGGCCTGCATTTTGAACGACGGATCCACCGCTTTGGCGGTCTGCGTCGCGACCCGGCAGAATCGGAGGTAGTCGTCCACCGGATTGCGGCTGAGTTTTCCCGGGCAGATCTCGTTCAGCCATTCGAAGCCGGTCACCTCTCCCTTGAAGGTTTCGGCAAGCCGGCGGACGACGGTTTCCAGCTGCCGCTCGCGGAACGGGAACGGAAAGAATCCGGCGCTCCACCCTTCCGGATTGTCGATCGCCCAGGCCGGCGGATCGTAGAGCACCAGCCACGGACGGATGCCGTTCGCATTCAGCTGTGCGACCGATTCCTTCAATTCATGGAGAAAGGCGTCGTTCCACACCTCCGGCGCGGGCTGCAGCGCGCTCCACTTCACCCAGGTGCGGCAGAACCGCAGGCCGAGCAGCCGGGCGGCGGCGACCGCCTCCGGATTCCCGGCAAATTTCTGGCCGCCGAACGGCGTGGCGGCACCTTTTGTCATCGCCTCGATGTCCGGAATTCTGGCAAATGTCGTCTCTCTGGCCTCCCAGCCGTCCACTGCGGCACGGAAGCGGAAGGTGCCCCGTTTTTCCGGCGGAATTTGCGGGAAAATGTGCAGCGGCCCCGCGGCGGCGGAGAGGAATTGCTTCCCAGCGGCGACCCGGCTGCCGTCGATCTGGAAAACCTGCCAGACCAGTTCGCGCGATTCCCCCGATTTCTCTGCCAGCGAGCCGGGCGTCACGATGATCTCGACCGGTTTCGAGCCGGGGAAGAGGTTGCCCGGCATCGGGGTGCTCAAGTCGAAAAAACTCTCTTTGCGCTGAAAATTCCCGAGTTCCGTACGGACCTGCCATGGCCATTTTTCCCCGTCGTTTCCGCGGAACTGGAAAATCAGCAGCAGACTGTCGCCGAGCACCCCCGCTTCCGGAGGACGGGCGGAAAACAGTTTCGGCACCCGGATTCTGATTTTCTCCTGCACCTCTTCCCCGATCCGGCAGCGGAACGGGGCGATCGTGAGCGGATACATCATGTGGCGCTGGCGCTTCGAATAGACGCCGTCCGGACAGTCGATCCAGGGGCCGACGCCGAGGATCGTCAACTCCGTTCCGCCCCAGTCGTCCGACGGATCGACGTAGTAGCGGACCGGGAGCAGAAACTCCTCCCCTTCCCGCAGCGGAAAGGTGGAAAGCTCCCTGCCGTCGGCGCGTTCCGCCCTGCCGGTCGTGATCCAACTCTTCTTGAGCGAAGCGGAAGCCGGGCGTTTCGTATTGGCCCCTTCGACTTTGATCCGCGGCGAGGGAACGTCCTTCACCCGTTCCGCCCAGTTGCTTTTCGTCAGGAAATAGTGAACGATCGCCGTGTCTGATCCATTCTTCATGAGAGGCATGCGGTACCGGAATTCCGTCACACTGCCGGGCGCGGCGTCCCGGGGCGCTCCTCCCCAGGCGCCGAACCCGAGATAGGTGCCGTCCTGTTTGAGCAGGTGGATGTCGCCACCGAGCTTCAACCCGGCGGGCGCCCCCTGTTTCAGGAAGACTTTGACGGAAAAGTTCTCCTGCACCTTGACCGAATCCGGCGCTTCAATCCTGCACCAGTCCGTCTCCACCACCGCCGCCTGCAGCAGCACCGGCAGCAGGAGGGATGACAACGCGATCGTTATATTCCGCATGAAGACACCTATTTGACGGCGATGAGCTCGCTCGGCTGATCCTTGACTTTTTCCTGCCAGGTCGAGGGAGAGAGGTAGTAATGAATGAAAACGGCATTCGCTCCGCTCTTCAGCGCCGGAACACGGTAGGTGAAGGTGAGCGTCTCCCCGGGCGTCGCGGGTTTGGTGGCTCCGCCCCAGGCACCGTACCCCACATAGGCCCCCGTATCGGAGTTCTTGAGGTGGATGTCGCCCCCGACCTTCATTCCGGCCGGAATGTCCTTTTTCAGCGTGAGTTTGACGTGGAACGTGCCGTCCTTCGCCACCTGGGCCGGTGTTTCAATGGTGCACCAGGACCCCTCTTTTTTCCGGACGGCCGGCGCCGCTGTGGCCGTCTCCTTTGCCGGCGCCGATTGCGGCGCGGTCGAGCCAAGCCGGATGGGGGCGCTGCGGTGCTCCCGGACCTTCTCCTTCCAGGTCGCAGGCGTCAGAAAGAACTGCGCGAACACTGTGTCGGCTCCCTCTTTCCATTTGGGAATGCGGTAGCGGAACGTGGCTTTCTGGCCGGGTTCCAGCGGTTTGGGATTCCCGCCCCATGCGGCGAATCCGAGATAGGCCCCCTTGTCGTTGGCGAAATGCAAATCGCCGCCGACTTTCAAGCCCGCCGGAGCGTCGTTTTTCAGAGTGATTTCCACTTCGATCACGCTGTCCGGAGCGATCTGGTCGGGGGAGTTGATCGTGCACCACGGGGAGTCCACCGTGGCGGCGGCTGCGCCGAAGGAGAGCGAGACGGCGGCCGTGAGAATGTGTTTTACCAGATTGATCTTCATGTTTGATTCCTTTCGTGCAACAGGGGTTTTCCGGGGTGAGACGAAATGCCCCGGAGGATGTCAAATCGGGTCTTCGAACCTCCTTTCCTGAATCCGTTACAGCTGAAGAAGCAGAAATCCGCCGGCGGAAATTTCTGGAAGCGTCAGTTTACAGCCTCTCTTCTCATTGCAAAACGGCACCGGTTCCTTCCTGCCGGGGACGAAGAACCACGCCTCCTTCACCGCCCGGCGGCAGAACGGCAGTTCCAGGGCGTTCCCCGCCGGGATCGGCCGTTCGAAGAGATCGTGGTTGATCAACGAAAGCAGGAAATAGCCGTCACCAGTCAGAACTTTCACGTCGAGAAACGGCGCTTCCGCCCGGAACAGCGGTTCAATTCCGGCGCGGAGCAGGAGGTGTTCCGCTTCCAGATTGCTCCGGTAGGCGCCCCATTCGCCGTCCGTTGGCGCGTCGGGGAGAGCATAGCCTGCGTCGACGCAGAAGTGTTCCAGCGTCGCCACCTGGCCGCCGCGCTTGCGGAAAGCGGCCAGCTGTTGTTTTTCCTCGTCCGAAAGACCGGCCTCCTGCGGAACGATGAGAAGGCGTATGTTCAGTTTGTTGTCTTCCAGATCGCAGGCCCGCACGAAGTCGGGCGAAATGCCCGCGCGGGCGAAATCCTTCCAGCAGCGGAAGGTCCGCTCGGTGTTGCTTTCGAGGTTGACAAACGATACATGATCCTGCTTTTTCTCCGGATCGGTGTTCTCGACGGCGTCGCACCAGGCGTTGACGTTTTCGGAAAAGAGCACGGCGACGCCGCTGCGGAATTTTTCCGCATTCACCAGATAGTCGCTCAACTCCCGGAGCAGCCGGGTCATGGCAATCGCCCGGTCGAACTTCTCCGTTCTGCTGCGGTCGCTGCGAAGCATGCCGAAGATGCCCGGTTCCGGAGAGTCCGGATAGGCGTAATCAGCCCGCCACTGGTAATAGAGGATCCCCTTGATGCCGGCCCCTGCGGCGGTGTACGCGTCGCGTTCCCAGGCAAATCCGGTCAAGCCGACCCCCGCGTTGTATTCCATGAGCCAGGCGTGTTTGCCGTAGAGCGCGGCGGCGCTTTCGGCAAGCGCCAGAATTTCGGATGTGTAGTAGTAGTACGCGCCGCATGTGGCGAAATAGAGCGTGATGCCGACCAGATCCATCTTTTCGGCGAGGCGGAAATAGTCCTCGCCGCGCAGACTGTTCCCCGGCATCAGCGGGCAGGGCATGCAGCAGGTCATGACCTCGCGGGCAGGGGAGACCGCCTTGGCTTCGGCCGCGAGCAGATTGAGATAATCATTCAGCCGCTGCAGATGGAAGAGTCGCCACGAGATCCAGTCGGAGGGATCCTGATCCCGTTCCGGGTAGCGGCGAGGCGGTTCCATCCGGGCGGCGGCCTCCGCCGGCTTCCGTCCGGTTTCCACCAGCCATTTCCGCCAGGCGGCGATCGACGCCGGATGATAGTCGTACAACCCCTTCGACGGGTAGGCCGGTTCATTGTAGATCTGAAAGCCGACCACATTGTCGAAGGCGTCGAAGTGGGCGGCGCACGCCTCCGTCGCGTCGCATTCGTCGCGGATCACCGCAGGGTGGTTCAGGCAGTGGCGGACGAACCACCCCCACTGGAACGGCATCGTTTCGTCGTGTTCGTTCCACATGATGATCTCCCGGGAGTCCGGCAGGTCGTAGGAGTACCCCTGCAGCCGCACGATTGCCGCAAGACCGGCCTTCTCCGCTTCGGCGCAGAGCTGGTCCGGCAGCGGAAAATCGACGACAATCTTCCCGTTGTCGCGTCGCACCCGGCCGACCGCCGCCAGCCGGACCAGTTCAAATCCGGCCGCGGCCATGTCGGCGAAATCTTTTTTCATTTCCCCGAAGCGGTCCTGGTCCGGAGGCACGGGGTGTTTCTGCGGGTGAAAGGAGGGGTAATAGGATTGCCCCAGGGCGAAGATCTTCCGATTCGCCCGATGGAGGATGCCGTTTTTCAGCTGATACATTTCTCTGAGGTCCTTTGGTCAATGTGATACGTGAAACTCCCTGCGTCGACTGGTCACGGCCCCCACACCGATTCCTCATCGCTGCTGAAGGGGTAGGAGGAACCCGGATTCGACAGGTCGATCCGCCGCATTCCGGCGTTGCCGCCGACGTAGAGGATGCCGCAGTCCCCGGCGTGCCGCGCGGCGGGATATCCGAGATCGGTCTCTTCAAAGGGTTTGGAGACGAGCTTGTTTCGCGGGGCGAGCCGGTAGACGCCCCAGGCGAAATCCGGAATTCCCCGGGCTCCGGCTCCCTTCCAGATTTCGGTGAGGAGAAACTGCGTGGAGGGGTAGCGGAACCGGACAAGTTTCTGCGCCTTCTGATAATCCTGCATGGCGTAATTGGGGTGTCTGGTCCACAACTCATACCCGCCGCTCTTTCCGTCGAGAACCAGCTTGCCGGTGTAGGACGGGCAGACGAACACCTTGTTGGAGACATACAGTCCGGAGGTGAGGTTTTTCACCATCTCCGCCTTGGTCGGCGCGTCGCGGTGCCAGCCGGTCAGCCGAACCGGCCAGTAGTAGTTGAACTTCGCATCCCCCTCCCAGGCGGCGGGGATGAAATCGTTGTTGTCTCCGGCATAGGAGGCCATACCGGTGCCGAGCTGTTTCAAATTGGAGAGACAGCGGATCGAACGGCCCTTTTCCTTCGCCTTGTTCAGCGCCGGCAGCAGCATCGCCGCAAGGATTGCAATGATTGCAATAACAACCAGCAATTCTATTATTGTGAAACATTTCCCGTTTCTCCTGCCTGCCGGATTCCATCGATTCCGCTTACCCATTTTGTCCCCCTTCTTCTGACTTTTTTGGTCTGGCAACAGATTCTCTCTGAATGAGTTTTCCAGGGAATCTGAAGATGCCAGCAGTTTCGAATTCATTGCGATTTTCGATCCGGTCCTTGAGGAGCCTGGCGGCGAATTCCCCCATGGCCCGGCAGCCCGGCCGCAGGCTGGTCAGGGGGGGAATGGAATATTCCGCAGCCTCTCCGTCGTCAAACGCTACGATGCTCAGGTCCGCAGGTACGGAAATTTTCCTCCGCCACGCCTGATACAGCAGTTTCCGGGCCTGCTCCTGCCCGTAGGTGAGGATCGCGGTGGCCCGCAGCGTCAAAGCCTGCTGAATGCTCTCTTCGGAGTAGATCACCGCCGGCGCCGGTATGCCGAATTCTCCGCAGAGTTTCTCGAAACTGCTCCGCCGCTCCGTGACGCTGTAGTGCGTTCTCGAAGAGGGGGTGTCCACATAGAGAATGCGCCGGTGACCGAAGTCGTGGAGGCACTGCATCAGCACTCTGGTGTTGCTGTACTCGTCGTTGTTGATGGTGTCGATTTTGCGCGACGATCTGCCGTTCAGAATCAGGAGCGGGCAGGCCGGTTCGCCGAGAGGAAGCAGCTGTTCGTCGGTCAGCACGTCGGGCAGGACCAGCGCTTTCGTCTTCCAGAAGGGTTTCTGATAGAAGCTGCGCCCGGGGTCCGGCGCGAAGGAGAAGGTGTACTGGTACCCCTGTTCCCGCAGAATGGGAATCATCGTTTCAATGATGGACATGGTGGTACCGTAACTGAAGCGGAGGTCCGGAGTGCTGAAGAGACAGGAGATCGGACTGTTGACATTGGTCCGGAGCGTTTTGAAAATCATGTTCGGCTTATACCCAGACCGCTCCGCACAGGCGAGGATTTTCCGCCGCAACTCCGGATTGACAGAGAAATTTTTGGTATAATTGTTCAGAACCCGGCTGACCGTCGCCGGGGAGGTGTTGCATTCTTTGGCTATTTCTTTGAGTGTCATGTCTGAAAATTTCTTAGAAATCCGCTTTTCTATGGAAAAATAGCATAGTGAATTCCTTTTGTCAAGCTGGTATTTCAAAGAAAAATGGATTATTTTTGTTTTTCCCGATGAGCTGTCGCATGTTGAATCGGACTTTGTACGGCGCAGAGAGAGTGTTTATCGTTAAAAAGGATTTTTTTTTCTGTACGCTCTTGACAATATTTCGTTTTTAAGGTATAATATATCAAAATATTTCGAAATAATGGATCAAAAATATGAAAACACCGGAAATTCTTGAACATCTGCGCCGCCGAATTGTGAGCGGGGAATTCCCCCCCGGCAGCAAACTGCCGAACCGGCCGGAACTGCTGGCGGAGTATTCTGTCAGTGTCAGCGCGTTTCAGAAATGCATCAATCAGCTGATCGAGTGGAACTTTCTGGAGTCGAGGGGGATGAAGGGAATCCGGGTGACGGCGAATCCGCCGCATCTCTCGCGGTATGCGCTGGTGTTCCCGACCCTGCCGGACCACAATGAACTGCCGGACGACACGCTGTATCGTTCGGTCAAGTATGAACTTCCGGCGTTTCAGGCGGAGCATCCGGAGATCTACTTTGAATTCTACCGCACCGGAACCGCCGAGGCGCCGGTGACCGCGGAGTTTGAGCGGCTTCTGGCGGATGTCTCCCGCGGACTGCTGGCCGGAATCATCTTCTTCTTTTTCGCTCCTTCGCGCGAGATTCAGAAGAAGCTGGGGAATTTCCCCTGCGTGGTGGTGTCGCGCGACCCGAATGACACGCTGCATCACTACCCGTTCATCACGTTCGACACGGTGGAACTCTTCCGGATGTGCCGGGAGCGGCTGCTGGAGCGGGGGGCGAAACGGATTGCCGTGCTGGTGCACAGTATGCTCGCCTCTGCGCGCCTGACGCAGATCGCCGAACTCTGCGCCGACGGCCGCGCCTTCACGCCGCCGGAATGGATTCTCGGGCTCTTTCACGAAACCGGGCGGCCGGTGCTCAAGCGGAATCTGATCCGGCTGCTTTTCTCCGGCCTTGCCGGGCAGCGTCCGGACTCCCTGATTGTTTTGAACGAGAACCTGCTGCCGATCGCCTGTGACGCGCTGGCCGAGCTCGGGCTGACGCCGGGCGTGGATGTCCGGATTGCCAGTCACAGCAACTATCCGTTTGAAAAGGAACCTCTTCCGCAGGTCGATTACTTCGTCTTTCAGGTACACGACATTCTGGAGAACAGTTTTCAGCAGTTGACGGCCCGGGAGCCGCATTCCCTCCGGATTCTGCTGCAGCCGCACGCCATTTCCACCACTCAAAAAAAGGAATTTCTGAAATGAATCGCCGTGAAACAGTGACGTACCCAGCTAAAGATTCAGGAGGATCAGGCATGAAGTTTTTCAGACAGACGACCGGCAGAAGGTGTTGGCAATGGAAGTTCACGATGCGAACCCCGTTGCAAAATTCATTTACTTTAATCGAGCTTTTAGTTGTTGTAGCAATCATTGGAATCCTCGCATCCCTGTTGCTGCCTGCGTTGAATCAGGCGAGGGAACGCGCCCGGACCATCCGGTGCGTCTCCAATCAGAAACAGCTGGGGCTGGGAATTGCTCAGTATCTGAAAGACTACGATGACCGTCTTCCGCTGCTTGTGAACAGCGATTACAGCCGGTATTGGCCCTACATGCTCGTCGGCCGTTCGCCGATTACAGATAAACCCTATTTTCAGGGGAACTATGTTCATACTGCGATTTTTGAGTGCCCGTCTGTAACTTCCGGCAGTCTGGATACTTATCACGCCTCCCGCTGTTACTACTGGTGGCACGGGTATCCGCAGTATGCCGCCAACGCGGGGATCTGGCGGGCCGACGTGAAGGTCACCCGGTTGCGGAATCCCTCCGCAAAAATCATAACGATGGATACGGCGGCAGGCAAGGCGGGGATCCCTCAGAACTACGGATTTTACCGGGTGCGTGACAACCGGGATTCGGTCTTCAGCTCCGCATTCAGCAACTCCGGCTGGGGAGATCCTTATGCACGGCATCGCGGGAATGTGGTGGTGGCGCTGACTGTGAGCGGCGGTTGTGTGCAGTATTCGGTGCGGAATATCATCTATCCATACGGTTCCCCGCCGTTCGACGGCAGTGAAGAGAACCTGACCCGCTTCTGGTATGATCGTTGAAAGAGAAATTGTTGAGGAATGATATGAAAATCCATTGTCTCATTCTGGCAATGCTGTTGACGGTTTGTCTTCATGCCGCTCCGCACCTTCCGTTCGGCGAAGGGGCGATGCTGGAGGCCGACCGGGAGAATCTGCTTTGTTTTGTCGACGGAGCCGGGGCCGCGTACAGACTCTGTGATATCATGGGCAGGCAGCTCAGTTCCGGGGCGCTGAATGGCGCGGGTGAGTTGACTTTGAAACTTCCCCAGGGATTTTATGAATTGGAGTTCTCCGGTCACCGGGTCGGCCTTTACGTATCGCCGGCATGGCAGGGCGTTCTCGATCCATTCTGGGGAATGCAGACCGACGTGAGCCGCCGTGAACGCAAAGAGGGGATGGCGGTGATCGAGCAGGTTCTCAATTTGCTGGAACGGACCGGCATCGGCACGATGCGCGATTACCGGAGCTGGAAGGATGATGAACCACAGCCCGGCAAACTCCGGCCCGGTTCCGATTCGACATTTCAGCAAGTGGCGTCCACGCCGGTGCGGATTCTGCACTATCTGGCCGATGCTCCGTCCTGGCAGCTCCGGCCGGAAAATCAGCACGAGAAGGGGGAGGCGATCTATCCGCGTCATCTGCTTTCGCTGGAACGTTCTCTGCGGCTGCTTCTGCCTCACCGGGCTCCGGGGATGGTCGGCTGGCAGATTGAGAATGAGACCACCAACCGCCCTTATCCGCCGGATGTGACGCTGTCCGAAATCAACGCCTGTTCCTTTCTCGCCGACAAGATCGACCTGAAACAGCCGATTGTGACGCCCGGGTTCGCCCGACCTCTGGCGGATGAGCTCGGCGGCTATACGGAAGCGGGGCTGGCCGAACTTTGCGATGTCTTTGCATTGCACGTCTATCTGCCTCCGGAAAAGATGTGCGACAGCGTAGCGACTGCCCGCCAGGTTTTGGCGAAAACGTCCAAGCCCGGCATGCCGCTGTGGATTACGGAAACCGGTTATGCCTGGTCGGCGGGTAACGTGAAGAATCCCACGTTCCGGGGAGTGGACGGGCGGAAGCGCGCTCTGCCGGCGGACGATATGGAAAGCGCGGTTTCGCTGGTCCGGAGTGCATGGATTGCCCGGGCGTGCGGGGTCGCGAAATTCATTCCGTTTCGCCTTATCTTCTGCCAGGAGTATTCCGTCAATTTCGGGTTGCTGGATCTGGACGGTTCACCGCAGTGCAATTTTGCCGCCTACGCGTTCGCAGTTCAATGTCTTTCCGGCAAACGTTACATCGGCGAGCTTGCCGCGCCGCCGCGGAACTGGGAAAGTGCGATGGTCTTTGCAAATGGTGATTCTGCTGTGATTGCGGGGTATGTTCCCAGTGGAAAAACCGGGCCGCTGGACTGGAAAAACCTTCCGGTGAAAGAGGCCGTGCGCATCGACGGTTCCATCCCGGGGAGCGGAAGCGCTGCGGAATGGGGAAAGATCGTCTATCTTTTCTGTTCGACAGCCGAGATTGAACAATGGATAAACCATGACACCCCCGAAGGAAATCTGTTGAAAATTGCGGAAAATTATCGGGAACAGCCGCGGACTCCGTTCCCGGTGACAACGCAGTTTTCGTATTGGCAATACGACTGGAAGACCAATCTCTACTATGTTGATACGCCGGAAAAGCTGGAGTTTCACTGGTCCAACCTTGCCGACCGTGCATTGCCGGTCGAGCCGGAGCTGCTGTTGCCGGAGGGCGGGCGGATCGTCTCCGTCGCGGAGCCGCTGCCGGATTTGATTCCCGCCGGAACGAAGCTCTCCCGCTCCTGGACCGTCGATCTGACGCAGTGCCGGGACACCATTCGCAGAATCGTGTTGCGCGACCGTCGCGGAAATGCCTCACCGGTTACGCTGCGCTTCCTTGACACCACGTCGCTTACCCGGGAACCGCTCGTCGGAGCCGGCGAGGCGAAGAACTGGCGCGCCAATGCGGGAGGGAAGATGACGATACGGAGTATTCCGGAGGAAGGGGCGGTCGGCTTTCATACGCGTTTCTCCTCGCCGGGCTGGGCTTATCCGGAATACTTTCTGAACCTGCCGGAAGAGTCTCTGCAGGATGTGATTGCAATTTCCTTTGAGATCCGGGCGAAGAAATTCAGCGACCGCCGCTATCCCTACAGCAAGGTGCTGTTTGTTCACGACCGGAGCAAAAATGACTTCAGCCAGGTCAATTATCCGC
This sequence comes from uncultured bacterium, assembly GCA_900551245.1. Classification (GTDB taxonomy): domain Bacteria; phylum Verrucomicrobiota; class Lentisphaeria; order Victivallales; family Victivallaceae; genus Victivallis. The sequence continues at coordinate 13,727 of URVC01000031.1, forward strand.
CGCCGACACCGGAGTGGAGTTCCAGAATGGTGATCGTACCGGAATCCGTGCGGATGCGTCCGATCTACCGACTCCGGATTGGACTCGGCACGGCGGAGAATGAAATGGATTTTCAGCTCCGCAATATCCGGCTGCACCGGATTCCGCGGTAGAATTGCCGCGTCGGCCGGCTGTTGCCGAGGGGGCGCTTTCTTTCCAGTCAGGGGGATTTTTCGTAACAAAAAAATCCCCCCTTTTTTCCGTTTTTTTCAGCGAGATGGTTGCTTCCTCGCGGAACCTCAGGTATAATCCGTTGCAGAGAAAGCGAGGTACGAAAATGAAACCACTTGCCATTGCACTGCTTGCCGGGATCGGCTGTCTGGCGTCGGCCGGAACGATCAACAACAACCCCTCCGCCGAACTCGGCGTGCTCAACGGTCCGGCCCCCGGGATGAAATTCGAACATGTCCGGATTCTCAACGAGGTGGTAAATGCCAATCCCGACCGCGTCTACCTGCCGCTTACCGTCGAGGGCGGGAACCCCGGCCGCTGTATCCTGCTGCCCGGATTCCGCGGGTTGCGCGGCTACCGCTGTTCGCTCGAGGATTTCTACCTTCGCGAGGCGTGCGAGGTGGAGATCTCCTTCGACGCGCGGGCCGGGAAGAACGAGGAGGGCGACTATACGCCGAATCAGCTCTTCCGGATCGACTTCCGGGCCAACACCGACGGCGACCGCGACTCCTACTACCCGATGCTCAGCGGATTCTCCTTCCGCCCGACGGAGAAGTGGCAGCACTTCTCCAGACGCTTTAAAATCAAGGGATATACCAACTTTTACAGCATCTGGATCCTGCCGGGGGCGGAGCGCAGGATCAATTCGCTCTATCTGGACAACTTCCGCTTCACCCGGGTTGACGCTCCGGCAAAACCGCAGGAGGAATACGCGGTCACCTTCGACAAGGTCGAATCGCTCTACCGCGCCGGAGAACCGGTTGCAATGACCTTCCGCGCCGCGCTCGACGCGAAGGAGGAGACGCTGACGGGCCGGGCGGAAATTCTCTTCTTTCACGACCGGAAACAGGTCGCGTCACTCCCGGTCACGCTCACCCGGCAGCCGGACGGGATCTTTGAAGGACAGGTACGCTGGAATTCTTCGCTCCGCGGCGCCTTTGCCGCGCAACTGAAACTTGCGGGGCGCTCCCCGGAGCGAATCGGCGGCGACTTCGTTGTCATTCACGAGCCCGTGCTCCATCCGCGATTTTCGCCCGGCTGGGCGCTGGGGTCGAATACGGAGAACGGCATCGCCCTCTACATGCCCGATCCGCTCCGGATCAGGACCATCGGCCGTGCCGGCGGTTTCGAGAAGACCTTCCGCGACATGCGGCTCTCCGGCCAGTCGATCGGCCGGGTCTGGGGCTACTGGCGCGCGACTGAGCCGGAGGAGGGGCAGTTTTGCCGCGCGCCGCTCGATGATACCATTCAGATGCTGAAACAATACCGGATTGAACCGGTTTTCTGCCTGGTCGGCAGCTTCAATACGCAGACCGATATTCAGGAGGTGCTCAAACGGGGACGGCACGGATTCCCCGCCTATCTGGCGAAGTGGCACAAGGTGACCGGCGACAACCGCGACGGCGTGCTGATGGTGCCGGTCAAAGGGGTGTACGACCGCTATCTCGACTTCGTGCTGAAGAGCTGGAAGGATGAGGTGAAAATCTGGGAGATGAGCAACGAACCGGGACTGCTGATCCATCCGCCCGCCGGACATGCGAAGTGGTTCATCGACCTCTGCAGATACACCTACGAGACGATCAAGCGCGTTCAGCCCGATTCGATCGTGCTCGGCAACGGTGTGACCGGCGACTTCGGCATGAACATTGTCGGCTGGTGCAGCCAGCTCAACCGCGAGAATCCCGACTACGTCAACTGGCTCGACGGCGTCGCGTTCCACCCCTACAACTGCGGTCTGGACTACATGAACGGCCTCACCTTCCGCTACCGGAACGTCATCCGGGACATCTCCGATACGCTGAAGGTGAAAAAGCCGCTCTGGAACACCGAGAACTACTATCTGCCGACCGCCTACTCCCGGCAGATCAACTACTATGTGAACAAAGAGCGCTACGGCGCGAACGAGATCGCCCGGCAGTTCCTCGACGGCTTCCTGAACGGAGTCAAAGCGACGATGGCCTCATCGACGAACTCCTTCTACCGGCAGGAAAACGTCAACGGCCTCTCGGCGCCGAACGACGTCTTCGCCGCCACCAACGCGCTCTCCGCACTGCTGGCGGGGATGGATTCCGTGGAGGAGCTGCCGCTCTCATCCTGGGTGCGCTGCGGCATGTTCCGCAGCCGGGACGGCAGACGGGCGCTCGGTTTCCTCTACGACATGCGCCCCTCCGGCAGCGTCTGGATTCCGGGAGGCACGAAGGCGCGGGTTCTGGACATCTACGGCAATCCGGTTTCCGGCGGGAGACATCGGCTGAAATTTGAACCGTACTACGTCACCGGCACTCCGGAGGAGGTGCGGCAACTGCTGATGAAATCCCGCTTCGAACTTCAAAATCCGGTGAAGATCCGCGCCCGGCGTTTCGGGGAAACCACCTTTTTCGAGGGGGAAAATCTGACCGGCCTGCCGGAGGAGGTGCCGGCAAAAATCGACACCCTCCCGGTGGAGTTTTCGTTTCGTGGCGACACCCGGTTGAACACAATTGCCGTCGACGGGTTCCGCGGTTCGCTGAACGGGATTGCGCTGGTGCCGGAGACCCCCTGTTACCGGCTGCCGGCGAAACTGGCGCTGGCGGATGGCAGCCGGGCGGAACTCACGTTTGACGGGAAGGCTCTTGTCGTGAACGTGGCGGTGCGTGATCCGCAGGTCCGGCCGGGGAAGGTGTTTCATGCGGGGAGCTGCGTCGAACTCTTTCTCGATGAAGGGCCGTTCCGGAATCTCGCCCGGGATGCCGCTTCTCCGTTTCAGCTCTACGGCACGCCCTCTGGAGAGAAGGGGGCGTTGCGGAACGGAAAACGATTGGAGTTCCCGTTCGAATTCGCCTCGTCGGCGATTCCCGGCGGATACCGTGCAACGTTCCGGATTCCGGTGGCGCAGGAGTACGTCGGGTTGGATCTCATCGTCACCCGCGGCGACGGCGGCAAGGAGCGGATTCCGGGGGTGGAGGGCAGGTCGTTCCAGGAACGCTTTCACTATCCGCTGTTCCGGCTCCCCGGAGAGTGCGGGCTGAAGAACGGTTCATTCGAGCGCTGCAACACCCTTGCCATGCCGAAGCACTGGCTCTACGATGTCCGGTACGGAACGGCGTTCCGCTGTGCGCCTGAGGCGGGATACGCCGGGCGTGGCATGGCGGTCGCCGTCGAACGGTCGCAGAAGGTTCCGGCGCTGGTCACGCAGCGCGTGGAGTTTCCGGCGGGGCGGTTCCGGCGGGCGACGCTCTCGTTTCTCGCGAAACTCGACGAAGTGAAGAGTCCGAAGGAGGGGAAGGGGAAGTCCGGCATGCAGGTCCGGTTCGGCATGAAGCGTCACGGCGAAAGCGCGGTGGAGAGAATCCGGAAACAGGACATCACCGGCACGTCAGCGTGGCGGCTCTACCAGTTTCCGGTCACGTTGCGCAACAACACGGACTTTCTGGAAATCGGCCTCGGTCTGGGGCCGGAGACGACCGGAACCATCTGTCTCGACAATGTCAGACTGGTGCTGGAATAGGTTTTTCAAGGGAGAAAGGAGTTCATCTCATGAAATTGTGGTCTGTGGTATCGGCGTGTGTCGCCGCGTGCATACTCAACGCCGCCGACGATCTCCGCATCGATCTGCTGGCGGACTGTGATCTCGCCTGCAATGCCGTTTCCGAAGGAGTGACCGGCGCTCCGGCGCGCTGGATGAAAGCGCATCCGCTCCGGCGGCTGGTGGTCACCGCTCCGGCGGAGGAGGGGTGGAAGGCGTACTCGGTGACATTCACGCCGGAAAACGATGGAACCCTCCAGCTGATCGTCATGGGCAATCGGAGCGATCAGGTGATCTGTTACGACAAGTTCATACTCAAGGGCGGAACATTGAAAAACGGCGACTTCGAAGAGATCGGCTCCCGGGGCGTTCCGGCGGGATGGATCCTCCAGCCGGAAGCGCTCGGCTCCGGCGGAGCCTTCTCTGGAACATACTGCGTGCGGACCAGTCATGACAAACGGGTTCAGCAGTCGATTCCGGTGAAGGGAGGTGTGCCGTTGACGCTCACGTTTTTCGCCCGCCGGGCCGGATGACCGGCGGCGGTGGTCGTTGATGGACTGGTACTCTCTGCACTAGTGAGAGCCCGTTGTTCTCAACCGCCGGGAATCCGGCTTCAGGGAATGCGGTAGAGCCGGGTTCTCCACGGCGCATCGGGATCTTTGGAGAAGAAAACTTCTCCGGAAAGTCTTCTCCACTCCCGCAGGGCGTCGCGCCAGTTCTGCGGCGTCGGCCAGCCGAAGGCGAACCAGCCGGGCGGATTGTGTCCGCTGTAGCCGTTGATCGTGACCATGCCGGTCTGCTGCGCCGCCAGCATGGTGTACAGATTGGTTTCCGGACCCGGTTCCCCGGGTGTGTAGCGGAAGACGAGGGAGCGCGGCGGCAGTTCCTGCATCTGTGCCGCAATCCGGTCGACCTTCTCCCGGACCGCCGCTTTGTCATAGCGCGATTGCGGCAGGAAGACCATCCCTTCCAGCACCAGGATCGGGAGCGCGATCCACAGCCATCGTCTGAATTTCCCCGCCTGCAGACGATCGACCGCCCAGGCGACGAAAATTGCCTGAAAGAGCAGCAGCACGAGGATGATTCGGGTCATGCTCCGCAGGCTGTTGAGCCCGGGGAGGATTTCGCGCAAGGTCTTGTAGAGGCTGAACTCTCCGATTTGCAGACTGAAGCAAAACAGGACAAGCCAGCAGAGAAATGCACTCAGCAGCAGGGGATTGCGCGGCGCTTTCCGGCACAGGACCCAGGCGGCGGCGACGGTGGCCGCCAGCGCCGCGAGTCCGGAAAAGAGAACATGTTCCTCCCGGTAGGAGCCGACGGCGATGAGAGAGGCCAGCCAGTGCCAGCAGAGAGCGTCATCCGCCGGGAGAAAATAGCTTGAAAGGCGGGGCAGTTCGAGCAGCTGAATGCTGAACGGCTGAATTCGGTTCAACATGCGCCAGATTACGAGGTAGGGCGGAAACAGAAATTTCGCAAGCAGGAGGACGGGGATGGCGAGCAGAAGTACCCGCCCGAGGATTTCACGGCAGTTCCCGCCCGGCAGAACCTGCCGCCAGTCCTTCCGCTTCCGGTCCCGGATTGCCAGACAGCAGAAGAGCACCGCCAGCGCCAGAAGGAGCAGAGTTCCCAGGTAGATGGAGCAGGCGAACTGCCAGAACAGCGCGCTGGTGAGCAACGCGAAACAGCGCAGGTTCGGCTTTTTCCAGAAGAGCCAGAGTGCGCCGAACGCGAGCGGAATCGGGAAGCGCGGCAGCAGTTGAATGTGGGTGAGCTGGGCGGTGACCGGCATGGCGAAGGTGAAGAGGTAGCCGCCTGCCGCCGCCGCGAGCGGGGAAAACTCCAGTTTCCGCAGCATCCAGACGCAGGCGGCGAAGTTCAGCAGATACTGGAGCAGAATCCAGCACTGGAGCGCGCCGTCCGGAGTGAACCCGGCGATCCGGAAGAGCGCGTAGAAGGGCAGATTCCCGGCATGGCAGTCCGAGTAGGCGAGGGCGAGCGGTGCGGGGTAGAAAAACGGCGCGTTCCAGAATGAGGGCTCTTCACCCATCAGCCAGAGGTAGCCGTGTTCGAGCACGTAGCGGTTGAACAGGGTGTCGAGCGAGCCGGGCAGCGTGGAGAAGTTCCAGCCGAAGTAAGGCATCAGCTGAAGGAGAATTCCGGCAAGAAAGAGTGGAACGCTCCACCGCAGGACAGGCTGCCGGAGCAAAGCGGCTGTTGTCCCGGAAGCGATGGTTTCGATTGGTTTTCTCATATGTCTTTCTGAATTGGAATTTTTGCAGGTTGTATAACTGTAGCGTGGAAGAAGCCGCGTTGCAACCGGTTTCCCGTTTTTTTTGCAGAATTTCAGAAAAATCATTTGACAAACAGAGGAAAAAGAGCGATATTATAAGAATTTTGAAAAGGATTTTTTCGATGAATACTTTGTTTCAGCGCATCAACAATACCTGGCAGTGGTGGTGGCGAAAGCCCGCCGTTGCCGGCCTTGTCATGCTCTGAAACTCCCCGATACGATACCGGGAGGTCCTGAAAAGGGGCGTGACCGGGAAAAGAAAACCGATTGACGGCGGGTCCGATCCAACGAGATTGCGACCCGCCTTTTTTTTGTGCAGATTTTTCAGAAAACAACATACAGGAGAGAGAAAAAATGATGAAGTTTGAGGAGTTTCGCCAGCTGGCGGAGGGTGCCAACCTGGTTCCGGTGGTACACCGGGTGCTCGCCGATCTGGAGACGCCGGTTTCGGTGCTGGCGCGTTTCCGGGATGACGAGAACGTCTTTCTGCTCGAAAGCGTCGAGGCGGGGGAGCGGTTCGGCCGCTACTCCTTCCTCGGCATCCATCCGCGCGGCGTCTTCACGGTGGAGCAGGGGTGTCCCTATTATACCGATGATACCGGAAAACGGGAGCTTCCGGCGCCGGAGGGGGCGTTCACCGCGTTGCGGGGACTGCTCGACGGAATCCGTCCGGCGGCGGTTCCGGATCTGCCGCCGCTCTTCGGCGGCGCGATCGGCTACATCGGGTACGAGACGGTCGGCGAATTCGAGGAGCTGCCTCCGCCGAAACCCGGTTTGAAAGGGCCGGAGTGCGCCTTCCTGATCACCGATGAGATGATCATCTTCGACAATCTGCATCATACGATGATGATTTCGGTTTCGGTCCGTCCGGAGGAGTACCCGAATCTGCGGGCCGCCTACGATCACGCCGTCGCCCGGATCGGTGAAATCCGCGAGACGCTGCGCCGTCCGGCTCCGGCTCTGGAAGCGGTGGCCGGACCGGCGCCGCAGCTCCATTCGAACATGAGCCGCGAAGAGTATATGGCGATGGTGGAGAAGGGCAAGCAGTACATCTGCGACGGCGACATCATTCAGGTGGTGCTGTCGCAGAAGTTCACGGCGGAGTTTCATCAACCGCCGATTCAGCTTTACCGGGCGCTGCGGCTGGTGAACCCGTCGCCCTACACCTTCTACCTCAAGCTGGGCGAACGGGTGCTGGTCGGCTCCAGTCCGGAGACGCTGGTGCGGCTCGACGGGGGCACCGCGATGGTGCGGCCGATCGCCGGAACCCGCCGCCGCGGCCAGACTCCCGCCCGCGACCGGGAGCTCGCCGACGAGCTTCTGCGCGACGAGAAGGAGCGAGCCGAACACCTGATGCTGGTCGATCTCGGCCGCAACGACCTCGGCCGCGTGGCACTGCCGGGCAGCGTGCAGGTCAAGGACTTCATGACCGTGGAACGGTATTCGCATGTGATGCATCTGGTGACGACGGTGGAGGCGCTCCCCGCCGAGGGGGTGGACGGCTTCGATCTGGTCCGTTCGGTCTTCCCCGCCGGAACGCTCTCCGGGGCGCCGAAGGTCCGAGCGATGGAGATCATTCACGAGCTGGAACCCGAACCGCGCGGCACCTACGGCGGTGCGGTCGGCTACTTCAGCTACACCCGGAACATGGATCTGGCGATCACCATCCGCACATTGCAGATTGAGAACGGTCAGGTTTCGATTCAGGCCGGAGCCGGAATCGTCTACGACTCCGATCCGGCGACGGAATATGAGGAGACGGTCAACAAGGCCGCCGCGATGCTCCGGTCGCTCCGGCTGGCGGCGGCGGGGCTGGAACTGTAACGCGAAGAAGAGGAGCTTTGGTGGTATCATGATTTTCGTGCTTGACAATTTCGATTCGTTCACCTACAATCTGGTGCAGTATTTTCAGCAGCTCGGCTGCGAGGTGGTGACCGCCCGCAACCGGTCGATCACGCCGGAGGAGGTGTTCGCGCTCCGCCCGGAGGCGATCGTGCTCTCGCCCGGTCCGGGCCGTCCGGAGAACGCCGGCATCATGCCCGCGCTGATCCGGGCCGCCGCCGGAAAAATTCCGATGCTCGGTGTCTGCCTCGGCCATCAGGGGATCGGGCAGGCGTTCGGCATGCAGGTCATTCACGCCGGGCGGATTGTTCATGGCAAGGTTTCGACGGTCGATCACGACGGGAAAGGGCTGTTCGCCGGATTGAGTTCGCCGTTCAAGGCGGTCCGCTACCACTCGCTCGCGCTCGACGAATCGACGCTGCCGCCGGAGCTGGAGATCACCTGCCGCAGTGAGGATGGAGAAGTGATGGGCATCCGCCACCGGGAGTACCTCATCGAGGGGATCCAGTACCATCCGGAGTCGATCCTCACCTCGACCGGCAAGCGGCAGCTCGCCAACTTCCTCGATCTGGTCAACCGCCGGCGGATGGAACGGAGGGCTGGATCATGCTGACGCGCTATCTGGAAAAGGTGCTTGACCGCCGGGACCTCTCGCCTGCCGAAATGGAGGAGGCGTTCCGCATCATCACCGGCGGGGAGGTGGCTCACTCGCAGATCGGTGCTTTTCTCGCGGCCTTGCGGATGAAGGGGGTGTCGCAGACCGAACTGGTCGGCGCCGCCCGGATGCTCCGTCGCGCCGCCGCCTTCATCGACTGCGGCGGTCGCGATGTGGTCGATGTGGTCGGCACCGGCGGTGACGGCACCGGCAGTTTCAACATTTCGACGACCAGCGCCTTCGTCGCCGCCGGGGCCGGCGTGTGCGTGGCCAAGCACGGCAACCGGGCGGCGTCGAGCCGCTGCGGCTCGGCCGATGTGCTGGCGGCGCTCGGATTTCAACTCGATGCACCGGCGGCGGTGATGGAGAATGCGATTGCGGAGCACGGCATCGGCTTCCTCTACGCCGCGAAGTTTCATCCGGTGCTGGGGCAGGTGGCGGTGCTTCGCCGTGAACTGCGGATTCGTACGGTGTTCAATATGGTGGGGCCTCTGTGCAATCCGGCCGGCGCGCGGTCGATCGTGCTGGGCGTTTACGCGCCGGAGCTCACGGAGCTCTTCGCCGGGGCACTGCAGGAGCTCGGCGTCCGCCGGGCGCTGGTGGTGCACGGGCTCGACGGGCTCGATGAGATCAGCTGCTGTGCCGCCACCCGGGTTTCGGAACTGCGCGACGGCCGCATCGTCACCCGCGAACTTCTGCCGGAACTTCTGCTCGGAACCGTCTATGCGCCGGAGGAGCTCCGGGGCGGGGATCCGGAGCAGAATGCGGAAATTCTCCAGTCGGTGCTGACCGGGGTGAACCGGGGCGCTCCGCGCGCGGCGGTACTGCTCAACGCGGGTGCGGCCATCTACGTCGCGGGCGTGGCATCCACGCTGGAAGAGGGAATTGCTCTCGCGGGCCGTTCGATCGATTCCGGCGCCGCGGAACGGAAACTGGAACTGTTGATTGAGGCGAGTCATGGAACGGGTGCTTGAAACGATTGTTGAACGGAGCCGTCCGGAGCTGGAAGAGGCGAAACGGCATGTCCCCGCCTCGGAACTTCGCCGCCGGATTGCCGCCGCGCCGCCGGTGCGCGATTTCACCGGTTCGCTCCGCAAGCCGGGGCTCCGGGTGATCGCCGAACTCAAGGCCGCTTCGCCGAGCAAAGGGGTGATCCGCCAGCCGCTGGAGGTGGAGGCGCTCGCCGCCGAACTGGAGACGGCGGGAGCCGCCGCACTCTCGGTTCTGACGGAACGGAACTTCTTTCTCGGCGGCCTGGAGAATCTCGAACAGGCCCGGAAGGTGACCACCCTGCCGCTCCTGCGCAAGGACTTCCTCTACGACGAATACCAGCTTCTGGAGGCCCGGGCGGCGGGGGCGGATGCGGTGCTGTTGATCGCCGCCATGCTCACGGAAGCGGAGTTCCGGAATCTTCACGCCTGCGCCGAATCGCTCGGTCTTGCGGTGCTCTGCGAAGCACACACCCGCGAGGAGCTGGAGATGCTCGCGTCGAACGGCGCGCGGATCATCGGCATCAACGCCCGCAACCTCTCCACCTTCGACACCAGCCTCGACCGGGTGGCCGAGTTGATCCAACGGGTGCCGGAGGGGTGCATCGCCGTCGGCGAGAGCGCCATCCGGGAGCGGGCGGACCTGCTGCGCCTTCACGGGCTGGGCGCGCAGGCCTTTCTGATTGGAGAAACCCTGATGCGGGCGCCGTCGCCCGGGAGGAAACTGTGCGAACTCCTGTCGAAGTGAAAATCTGCGGTCTGACCCGCCGGTGCGATGTGGAGCTGGCGGCGGAACTGGGGGCCGGTTACGTCGGCTTCGTTCTGGTTCCCGCATCGCCGCGCTGTGTGCCGGTGGAGAGGTTGCGGGAACTGACCGGCGGACTGCCGGCCGGTGTGAAGCGGGTCGGCGTTTTCGCCGACGCCGACCGGGAGACGATCCTGCGCGCGGCGAAGGGGAATTTCGACATCATTCAGCTGCACGGGGAGGAGTCCCCGGAGTTCGCCGCGTCGCTTCCGTATCCGGTCTGGAAGGCGGTGCGGGCCGTCGCCGGGACGGAGCTGGAGCCGCTTGCCGAATGGAAGGTGGAGCGTTTTCTCTTCGACGCGGCCTCCGGCGGAAGCGGCCGCCGCTGTGACTGGAGCCTCGCGGCGCAGGCCGCCCGGCGATGGCGGATCATGCTGGCCGGGGGACTTTCGCCGGAGAACATCCGCGAAGCAATCCAGACGGTGCATCCTGTCGGGGTGGATCTTTCGAGTTCGCTCGAAACCGCACCCGGCATCAAATCGGAAGAAAAAATGAAAACTTTATTCAAGGAGATAGTACAATGAATTCCCATTACGGTATTTACGGCGGGCAGTACGTCGCGGAGACGCTCATGCCCACACTGCATGCACTCGAAGAGGAGTATCTGCGCGCCCGGCAGGATCCGGCGTTTCAGCGCGAACTTGCCGAACTGCTCACCGACTACGTCGGGCGGGAGTCGCCGCTCTACTTCGCCAAACGGCTCACCGAGTACGCCGGAGGCGCCCGGATCTACCTCAAGCGCGAGGATTTGAACCACACCGGCGCCCACAAGATCAACAACACCATCGGGCAGGCATTGCTCGCCCGCCGCATGGGCAAGAAACGGCTGATCGCCGAGACCGGCGCGGGGATGCACGGCGTCGCCACGGCGACGGTCGCCGCGCTCTTCGGCATGGAGTGCGACGTCTTCATGGGCGCGGTGGACGTCGCCCGGCAGGCGCCGAACGTCGAGCGGATGAAGACGCTCGGCGCCCGGGTGATCGCGGTGGAGTCCGGCTCCGCCACGCTCAAGGATGCGATGAACGAGGCGATTCGCGACTGGGTCGCCACCGAGGAGGACACCTTCTATGTGATCGGCACGGTGGCGGGGCCGCACCCCTATCCGGCGATCGTCCGCGACTTCCAGTCGGTGATCGGCGTGGAGAGCCGCCGCCAGATTCTGGAGAAGGCCGGCCGTCTCCCCGACGAGGTGATCGCCTGCGTCGGCGGCGGAAGCAACGCGATGGGGATGTTCGCCGGATTCCTGAGTGATGAAGGCGTCCGGCTCACCGGCGTCGAGGCGGGCGGGGAGGGGGTCGAAACCGGCCGCCACGCCGCCAGCATCTGCGGCGGACAGGTCGGCGTCCTTCACGGCAGCAAGACCTATCTATTGCAGACCGATGACGGGCAGATCGTCGAAACCCACTCGGTTTCCGCCGGACTGGATTACCCCGGCGTCGGTCCCGAACACAGCTTCCTTGCCGACTCCGGGCGGGTCCGCTACGTGGCGGTCAACGATCCCGAAGCGGTGGCGGCCTTCGACACGCTCTCGCATCTGGAGGGAATCATTCCCGCACTCGAATCGAGCCACGCGGTGGCGGAGGCGCTCCGCATCGCCCCGGAACTCGGGCCGGAGGGAATTGTTCTCGTCTGCCTCTCCGGGCGCGGCGACAAGGATATGGACAACATCAGACAGTACAAGGAAAAAATGGGGATTCTCTGAATTATGAATACGCGCATCAACCGTTGTTTCGAACGCTGCCGCGCCGAAGGCCGGAGCGCACTGATCGTTTACGCAACCGTCGGCTGTCCGACGCCGGAGGAGAGTGAGGCGCTGATCGACCGCCTGATCGACGCCGGTGCGGATATGGTGGAGCTGGGGGTGCCCTTCTCCGACCCGATGGCAGATGGGCCGGTGATCCAGCATGCCGGGCAGGTCGCCCTCGCCGCGGGAACCACCTTGAAGAAGGTGCTCGAAATCGCCGGGCGTATCCGGGCGCGCCATCCGGAGATGCCGCTCATTCTCTTCTCCTACTACAACGTCCTCTTCCACTACGGGCTGGAACGGCTCGGCGCGGCACTGCGCGAGGCGGAGATCGACGGACTGCTCGTCGTCGACCTGCCGCTGGAGGAGCGGAGCGAAATCGAGCCGCTCTGCCGCACTTCCGGCGTGGAGCTGATTCCGCTGGTCTCTCCGGCGACCTCGCTGGAGCGGGCCGAACGGATCGCCTCCGGTTGCGGCGGCTTCGTCTACTACATCACCGTGCGCGGCGTGACCGGAGTGCGTCAGGCTCTGCCGCCGGAACTGGCCGGCGAGCTGGAAACTCTTCGCGCCCGCCTTCCTCTGCCGGTTGCCGCCGGATTCGGCATTTCTTCGGCGGCGATGGCGAAGGCGGTCGGCGCCCATGCCGATGCCGTGGTGGTCGGCAGTGCGGTCATGCGCAAAGTGCTCGACGAAGGGTGCGATGCCGCTGTCGCGCTGACCGGCGAGCTGGCGGCCGGGGTGCGGGGCCGGGAGGCTTGATTTTCCCTCTCCGACCGGCTATCTTATAGCAAGGACAGCAGGACGGGGAGGAATATGGCGGAGGCACAGGCAATTGCGGCGGTTCGGGTGAGCGAAGCGGCCCGCCGTCTGGATGTCTCCGCCGGAACCATCCGCAACTGGTTGCGGACCGGTCTGCTCTCACCGCTGCCCGGCCGACCGGTCGCCATCGCCGCCGATGCGGTGGAGAAGCTCCGGCATGAGCTGGGCAGCGGCAGTTCGATGAAACTGCGCAGCCGCGCCAACAAGCGGCGTGCCAGTGCCGCCTTTGCCCCTTCGGAGTATTCCAGTGACCGGACTTTTTCGCGCCGGCTTGCCGCGATGGCGGCTTTCGCCCGCTCGCGGCGGCTCAATGTGGAGAAGGTGCTCTGCTTTGCCGCGCTCCGGCTGCTCGCCGAGCGCAAAGAGGTTGAGCTTTCCTCCGCTCTCGCGCCGCTTTTCTGGCGCCGCCGGAATATGGAGCGGATCATGGCGCCGTGGTTGCGGCGTGTCGGCCCGCCCGGGGCGGCGCATTGCCGGGTGTTCGAGCTTGCCGAACCGGGGGCGGAGGGGGATTTTCTCGGCTTTCTCTACCAGTCGCTCTCCCGGACCGGATTGAAGTCGGCGCAGGGCAGTTACTACACCCCCGACCGTCTGGTGGAGGCGTCACTGCGGCCTGCCGCCGGGAGAGTTTCCTCGTTTCTCGACCCCTGCTGCGGCACCGGGAACTATCTCGTGCACGCCGCCCGGGTGCTCCAGCTGCCGCTGGAATCGATCCACGGGGTGGATCTGGATCCCGTGGCCGCGCGGATTGCCCGGCTCAATCTGCTGCTGGAGTTTTCGGAGAAGGATGTCGCGCCCGACGTCCGTTCCGGCAATGCGCTCGGACGCATCCGTCTGCCGCAGGTTGACTTTATCGCGACCAATCCGCCGTGGGGAGCGTTTCGCGGCGCGCCGCCGCGCGGGGAGGAGTTCGCCGGACTTGCCGGGCGGGAACGCTTCTCCTTCTTCATCGCCCGCGCACTCTCGCGGCTGCCGGAGGGGGGACGGCTGTCGATGATTCTGCCGGAATCGATCCTGAACATCCGGGCGCACGCCGACATCCGTTCGCTGATCGCCGCCCGGAGCCGGATTGAGCGGATTGAACCGCTGGGGCGTCCATTTTCCGGCGTGTTCACCGCCACCATCCGGCTGGATCTGGTCCGGCGAGGAGCGGGGACGTGGACCGGCGGAGCGGTCTGGCACCCGGTGGCGGAGGAGGACCGTACACTGCTGGAGAAAATTTTCGCCGTGCCGCACCGGACGTTGAAAGGGAACGCCCTCTGGGCGCTCGGCATCGTCACCGGTGACAACCGCCGTTTTCTCGCCGACGCGCCGGAGCCGGGGGCGGAGCCGATTCTGCGCGGCAGTGACATTCAGCCGTTTTCGATCGGCGCGCCGCGCCGTTTTCTCCGGCTCGGAATCGGGAAGTTTCAGCAGGCCGCGCCGCTCGCATTCTACCGCACTCCCGGGAAATTGATCTACCGTTTCATCGCCGACCGGCCGGTATTCGCGCTCGACTGCGCCGGAGTTCTCACGCTCAACAGTGCGAATCTCCTGATTCCCCGCCTGTCCGGGGTGACGGCGGAGGCGATTGTGGCGCTCTTCAACTCCACGCTCTTCGGTTATCTGTTCCGCCGCCGTTTCGCGACGCACAAGGTACTGCGCGGCGACCTGGAGGAGCTGCCGGTTCCGGAGGCGGAGCCGGCCGTTTTCGCCCGCCTCGGAGAATTGGCCGATTCCGCCGGAAATCTGCCGGAGATCGACCGGATCGTCTTCGACCTCTTCCACCTCACCGCGGAGGAGCGGGCGCGGGTGCTCTCTTCGCGCTGACGAAAAAAAGCGCCTCCTCCCGCCGGGGGAGAAGGCGCGGGGCTGATTTTTCGATGAAATCAGTACTTCTGGTCGGCGTAGTTGACCCAGCCGCCCGCCTTGACCAGTTCGAGGTCGAAGGCTCCGGCGGTGAAGGAGTACTTCCGGGTCTCTTTGCCGTTGGTGATGGTGAAGCTGTGCCCGTCGAAGTCGGTGGTGAGCTCCGCATCGGTTCCGGCGAAGGTGCGGAAGATCTCGTCGATCGTCGCCTTGTCGAGCTGAATCGCCATCAGTCCGCAGTTGAACATGTTCTGGCGGAAGATGCGCGCGAAGTTCTCGGCGATGACCAGATTGATGCCGTTGCATTCGAGCACCCACGGCGCATGTTCCCGGCTGGAACCACAGCCGAAGTTCGCCCGGGTGACGATGACGCTCTTGCCGGCGATGTCCTTTTTCGGGTCGAAGCCGGGCAGGTTGAGATCCTCGAGGCAGTAGGGCTTCAGGGCGGCCTTGGTCAGTTCCGTCAGATACTTGGCCGGAATGATCTCGTCGGTGTTGATATCCGAACGGTCGAGGAAGAGAATTTTTCCGTTGAAGTTTTTCATTTTGACAGTCGCCTTCATTTATTTCTTGAAGAGGGGCGAATTGGTGATCACACCGGCGATGGCGGTCGCCGCGGCGGTCGCCGGGCTCATCAGGTGAACCATGCCGCCTTTGCCCATGCGTCCGTTGAAGTTGCGGTTGGTGGTCGAGGCGCAGGATTCGCCCGAGGCCAGCACGCCGTTGCTCATGCCGAGGCAGGCGCCGCAGGTCGGATTGGTCACGCAGAATCCGGCATCCATGAAGATCGCGATCAGCCCTTCGGCGAGCGCGTCGCGGTAGATCTTCGGCGTCGCCGGCGAGACGATGGCGCGGAGATTCGGGCTGATGCGCTTGCCCTTGAGAATTCCGGCGGCGATCCGGAGGTCTTCGAGCCGGCCGTTGGTGCAGCTGCCGATGTAGACCTGGTTGACCGGGGTGCCCTCCATTTCACGCACGGTGCGGACCTGGTCCGGCTTGTAGTTGATCGTCACCATCGGTTCGAGGTTCGAAACGTCGAATTCGACCGTGTCGGCGTAGACCGCGTCGGCGTCGGGCCGCCACTTCGAGTATTCGGCGAGCGCCTCTTCGCGGCTCTTGAACTCCTCCTTGATGAAGGGCCAGAGGAAATCGACCGTCACCATGTCCGGATAGCAGATGCCACAGGTGGCGCCCGCTTCAATCGCCATGTTGCAGAGCGTCATGCGCGCATCCATCTGCATGGCGTCGACCACCGGACCTGCGAACTCGATCACCTTGTCGGTGGCGCCGTTGACGGTGAGCTTGCCGATGACCGCGAGGATCACATCCTTGGCGAAGACGCCGGGCTGGAGCTTGCCGGTGAGGTTCACCTTGATCGTCTCGGGTTCGCGCATCGTGCACACCCCTTTGAGAATGCCCACTTCGAGGTCGGTGGTGCCGACGCCCGCGGCGAATGCGCCGAACGCGCCGTGGGTACAGGTGTGGGAGTCACCCATGATGACGGTGTAGCCGGGGCGGACGAATCCCTTTTCCGGGAAGAGCGCGTGGCAGACGCCGTTTGCGCCGATGTCGAAGAAGTCCTTGATGCCGTGGCGGCGCGCCCACTCGCGCATGGTCTTGCCCTGCTCGGCGGTCTTGGAATCCTTCGCCGGGGTCACGTGGTCGATGACCGCCTTGATTTTCGTCGGGTCGAACACCCGGTCCTTGCCGATGGCGACCAGATCGTTGATGGCGATCGGCGTGGTGATTTCGTGGCAGAAGACGCGGTCGAGACTGAGGACCCAGACGCCGTCCGCCGGCTTGTCGACGACATGCGCGTCGAAGATTTTCTGAGCGGTTGTTTTGCCCATTTCGGAAACTCCTTCCGTTGTTGTTCCTGTACACTCCTTACTATAGCACGGCTTGTGGAAAATTCAATATTTTTATAAAAATTAAATATATTTAACAAAAGTGGGATTTTCTGTCGTCTCCGGCACGGACGTGCAGGTACCGGTGATGGGTGAAATAAATATATTGAATCGTCGTCCTGTGTTTTGTTACCCGCCTGCGGTTCCGATGTTGGAAATGATGAATTTCTGTACAACTTCCCTGTTTTTCTTCCTTGAAAAATGAAAATGCTATATTATATTAACCTATAATATTAAAGTCATAATTTATTAGTATTTTAAAGCGGAATTGCGATGATCGACACGAAATTTGTCGTTGTCGGAAGTGGAATATTCGGCTCCGTCATAGCGGAGCGCATCGCCTCGGTATTGGGGGAACCGGTTACGATTGTCGAACGTCGAAACGCCGTCGGCGGAAATTGCAGGTCTGAATTCGATTCGGAAACCGGGATCGAATTTCATTGTTACGGATCGCATATCTTTCACACGCCCAGCCGGAAAGTGTGGGAGTATTTAACGCGCTTTACGGATTTTACTCCGTATCGGCACAAGGTAGTTCTCATCAGCGAAAACCATTCTTATTTCATGCCGGTAAATCTGAAGACTCTCAACGAGGTATATGGAAGAATTTGTTCTCCGGCGGAGGCGGAACAGCACCTTGCTCAAAATGCGGGAAGAGCGGATCATTCACACAATCTGGAAGAAAAGGCTGTTGCACTGGTGGGCAGGGCGTGTTATGAAAAATTGATTCGTGGTTACACCAGAAAGCAATGGAATAAAGAGCCGCGGGAACTCCCCGCTGAGATCATCGACCGGCTTCCGGTGCGGACCAGTTTTCAAACCGATTACTTTGACGACATCTATCAGGGCATGCCTCGAGAGGGGTATGGGAGGTTGTTTGAAAAGATGCTGCGTCATCCGGGAATTCGTGTTCATCTGAATACGGATTTCTGGACGATCCAATCTCAGATCCGAGCGGATGCGATGGTGATCTACACCGGGATGATCGATGAGTTCTTTGACTATTCACTGGGCGAACTGGAGTGGCGCAGCCTGCGGTTTGAGCAGGAGACGCTGCCCGTCCGGGATTATCAGGGGACTGCGGTTGTAAACTACGCGGATGAATCAATTCCGTATATAAGAATTCACGAGTTCAAGCATTACCATCCGGAACGTGTGGAGCCGTATCGGCTGGCGAAGAGTGTGATCTGCAGAGAGTACCCCAGGGAGTGGCGACGGGGAGATGAGGCGTTTTATCCGATTAATACCACGCGTAACCAGCGGCTGCTGGAGCAGTATGAACTTCTTGCCGGCAAGTATGAAAAGGTGATTTTCGGCGGTCGGCTGGGCTGTTATCGATACTGGAATATGGATCAGGCAGTTTTGCATGCGCTGGAATGTTTTGAAACCCGGATCTGCAATCGGAAGAAATGACAATGGACAACGAGAAACTGGCAATTATCATACCAGTCTATAATGAAGAAGCCGCCATTGGAGGTGTGCTGGAAAAATGGTATCGGCAGTTGTCTGATCTGGGCATGGATTTTACCATCTATGTATACAATGACGGCTCGCTGGATCGGTCGGCGGCATGTATCCGGGAAACGGCGGAAAAGTATCCCGAACGAATCATCGCCAGAGAGAAGGAAAACAGCGGTCACGGACCGACAATTCTACAGGGATACCGGGACGCGACCGCCGCCGGGTTTGACTGGATTTTTCAGGTGGATTCCGACGATGAGATGACGCCGGACGCATTTCCAGAGCTTTGGGCACGGCGCGAAGATTATGATTTTCTCTGTGGTTTTCGGGCAGACCGCAGACAGCCGTTGGCGAGGAAGATTGTCAGCAAAGTATCCCGCTGGTGCGTAAGGGTGTTTTATGGGAAAACCATTCGGGATGTCAATGTTCCATACCGGCTGATGAGAGTCTCTGTTCTGAGATCGGTTTTTGAGCAGATTCCGGCAGATACGTTTGCTCCCAATGTGATAATTGCCGGTATGGTTGCGGTACAGAAACTGCGCTACCTGGAAATGCCCGTATCGCAGCATGAACGTCGAACCGGAGAGGTTTCCATCAAGAACTGGAGGTTGTTGCGCGCGGCGGTCCTCTCGTTTTCTCAGACATTCGTTTTTTCTTTGAGGAATCGTCGCGGAATTCTGGTTTTTCTGCTGGTCGCCCTGTTTTCTCTGCTGGCAAAACTGTTACTTGCAATGCGCGGGTACAATTACGATTTTGAATCATACAAGATCGTGGCCGCGCTGGTGGAGGAGGGGAAAAACGTTTATGCGGAAACCTTTCGCTATAACTACGGACCGATCTGGTTTTATGTTTTGTGGGTTTTGAAGATGATTTCCGGCTCGCTCTTCCGGTATTCGCTGCCGTTATTTCTGGGCATTGTCGACATCTGTACTGCGGGCATTCTGTGGCGTCTCCGCTATCGAGCCGCCGCCCTGATTTTTCTGCTTTCTCCGTTGGGAATGCATATCAGCGGTTTTCACAACCAATTTGACAATTTTGCCATATTGACGGCTCTGTTTTCCGTCTGGTTTCTGATGAAACATGAGAAGAACCTTACAGGCGGGCAGGCGTGGATCACTGCGATTCTGCTGGGGATCTCCCTTACAATCAAGCATATCTTTCTATTTTTTCCCTTCTGGCTGTTTTTCCGCAACTACAGGAGAGGAATACGACTTGCTCTGCTGCTGGTGCCGCTTTCCCTCTTCGCCGGGAGTTTGCTCCCGTATGCCCTGGAGGGGAATACGCCGGAGACGCTGGCTGAAAGTTTCTCCTTTGCGGAAACGCAGATTGAGACATTTGTGAAGAACGAATTCTGGCTGGAAGAGGAGCAGCAGAAGGAGATAGAAGAATATTTATCCCGCCCTCATATGAAAGCAATGAGCGGAATCTTCAAACATGTATTTCAATATAAAAGCTGCAACAACCAGATTTTTTATACGTATTTCCTTCCCAAGTTGTTTCACATATTCTCCGCATCTTTCATCTTCCTGGGCGGCATGATCGGCTGCGGCTGGTTTTTCCGCAGGTTTTCTCTGTTTCATTCGTTCCTGTTTTACACCGCAGTTCTGGTGATCCTGGCTCCCGCGACGACCAATCAATATCTGGCGATTCCATTGATTTTCTGCAGTGTTTTCTTCCTGCCATATGGCATCTTCTATCAGTACATTCCCGGCATTTATTACCTGCTTTACCCGTGGGACAGCAATTGCAGGAAAATCTACATTATCTCGATTTTCATCTTACTGATTCTGTTGTTCCACAGCGGCAGGCGATGCGGGGAGCTGAAGTATGCTGACAAACAGCGGTAATACTCTGGTTTTGTCCACGAATCGCTATTTCTCCAGCACGTTCACGCCGAAGCCGGTGAGAATCTTCGCCAGCGTTTCACGGTGTTCCGGCGACGGGGAGGGGACATCCGGCAGGGTCACCGCGTGACCGACCGACTCATATTTCGAGCGGGCGAACGCGTGGTAGGCGAGCAGACGGACGCCGACAAGATGGCGCAGTCCGGCGAGAAACCGCCCGGCGGTGGCGAACTCCTCCGGCGAATCGTTCAACCCGGGAACCACCGGCATGCGGATTTCGATGGGGACGCCGGTTTCGTCGAGCGTGCGCAAATTTTCGAGAATCCGTTCGTTGCCCCGTCCGGTCAGGCGGCGATGGAGGCTGGAATCCATCGCCTTGATGTCATAGAGAAAGAGTCCGGTGTGCGGAAGCACCGTTTTGAACGCCTTCCACGGCACCTCGCCGCAGGTATCCACCGCACAGGGAATCTTCTCGGCGTTAAGAGGTTCGAAAAGCTCCGCGCAGAACTCCGGGTGGAGCAGCGGTTCGCCGCCGGAGACGGTGACCCCGCCGCCGCTTTCGGCGTAGAAGACCCGGTCGCGGAGCACTTCAGCCAGCACCGCCTCGACCGTCATCTCCTGCCCGTAGAGGGTCAGCGCGTCGAAGAGGCACGCTTCGACACAGCGGCCGCAGCCGATGCAGTTCTTCCGGTCGATGGTGTGAAGGTTCCCTTCGACGTGGTGGCAGGAACAGACGGCGGCGCAGGCGCCGCAGCCGACGCACTTGCCCTGCCGCAGCGCGATTTCCGGTTCCGGGCGGACGCTCTCCGGATTGTGACACCAGAGACAGCGCAGCGGGCACCCCTTCAGAAACACGGTGGAGCGGATTCCCGGTCCGTCATGGACGGCCAGATGTTTGATGCCGACGATGCGAACCGGGTTCATTCCTGCACCTCCGCCTGACGGATGAAGGCGTCCTGTTCCTCCGGCGAGAGGTCGATGAAGCGGCTGTTCCAGCCGCAGACCCGGACCTGCACGTCGGAGTGTTTTTCCGGCTCCTTCTGCGCCTCGCGCAGTTCATCGGCGTCCAGAATGTTGAACTGCACCGCGAGTCCGCCGGAGGCGAAGTAGCCGCGCACCAGACCGGCGATCACCTTCGCCCCGTCCGGACCGGAGACCGCGCTCGGGTGGAGCAGAATGTCCAGCACCGCCCCGTCCGGAGACTCCGCCTGATCGAGCGAGGCGGCCGAGTTCATCAGCGCAAGCGGACCATGTTTCTCCATGCCGATCGAGGCGCCGAGGTTGCGGGAGAGGGGTTCTCCGGCAAACCGGCCGTCCGGCGTGGCGGCGCACTTCTTCCCGAAGGTGAAGTTGTGGTCGATCGACCAGAGCCCGAGCTGGAAGGTGCCGCCCCGGGTGTTGGGGGTGCGGTTGATCTTCTTCGCGAGAAACTCCACAATCCGCTGCCCGGCGGCGTCGGCCTCCGGATGGTTGTTGCCCCACTTCGGCGACCGCTTGAGCGCCTGCTGGCGCAGGGGGGCGGCGCCCTGCCAGTTGCGGTGCAGCGCGTCGGAGAGCTGAGCAACGGTGCAGAGTTTGCGGTCGTCGACCAGCGTCTTCACCGCCATCAGGGAGTCGACCACGGTGCCGAGTCCGCAGCACATGACGCCGCTGGAGTTGTAGCGGGTGCCGGCGTCGGAGACGTCGCGCCCCGATTCGATGCAGTCGCGCATGGTGCCGGAGAGCAGCGGGGAGGGGTTGATCTCCTTCCAGACGCGCTCATGAGCATTGGTGTTCTCCATCACGCGGGTGAGCATTGCGTCGAGCTGGCGGAAGTATTCCGCTTCGAACTCCTTCGCGTCGGCGGGGAGGCTGCACTCCGGGCCGAGCCGGACGCCGTCGAAGGTGCAGCCGTTGTTGAGGACCGCCTCCAGCGGTTTGACCAGATTGCCCCAGGCGGCCATCGAACAGCACATTTCACGCCCCATGATCGCCGGTTCATAGCAGCCGATCAGCACGTAGCGGCAGAGGTCCTGCTCCTCCTTGCCGCGACGACGGAACATGTCGAAGGCGACCTCGTCGTTGCTGAACACCACCGCGGTCCGGCCGGTGCGGACGCATTCGGCCACCTGCAGGAGATTCTTCTCGGGCGTGCCCTTGTGGACGCGGAACGACAATTTCGGATTGATCCGGTTCAGCTCCCGGTGGACCTCGAAGCAGAGTTCGGTGAGTTCATTGCAGCCGTCGACGCCGGGGGAAGCGAGACCGCCGAAGCAGAAGTTCTTGCCGTTCGGATGCATCTGGGCATAAAACTTCGTCCAGTAGAATTTGAGCAGCTCCTTCGCCTCTTCGCGGGTGAGGATTCCGCGCTCCAGGTCGTGGCGGAGGAACGGCACGTACAGCTGGTCGAAGGTCCCCTGCGAACGGACCGGCTCAAGCTCCATCTCCTGACAGGTATCGTAGATGAGCCCGAGCTGAAGTGCCTGTCGCAGCGTCTCCGGCGGACGGTCGGCGATGGCATACATCGTTTCGGCCAGTTCCGGGAGCTGTCTGGCATCGGCCAGTGCCGCGAACCGCAGAATCAATTTGCGCATTGCCTCGAAGACGCAGGCGGCGGCGGCAAGGAAATCCTTCGCCTCCTGATCGTTCGCCTTTTCGAGAGCGGCGAGTGCCCGGTCGCGCAATCCGGCGGGGCCGAGGGAGAGCACGGCGTACCAGTCGGGCGAGGTGTGGCTCTGATCCATCTGAGAGATGAAGAGGCCGCCGTCGCCGAAGGCCCGGGTCGACTGAAGCATGGTTGCACAGATATGACTTTCCGCGGCCTTTCTGCATTTGTTATTGAGATCCCAGAGGAGCCCTTTCCCCTCGAGATGGTCGGAGAATCGGTCGAAGGAGTCGATGCCGATTCTGCCGCGGGTGAGAAGAAGGGCGAGCATTTCCGCCTTGAGGCGGATGAGCGGCTTGTCTTGATGCCGAGTTTCGTACTCTTCAAGTTCCTGTTTCAACGTTTTTTCATCCGGACCGCTTTCCGGCTCGGTCACCATCGGGTGGTATTGCTGTTCCAGCCGGGTGCGGACGGTTTCAAATCTGCTTTCCATTTTGGAATCCTCCTGCGTTCCTGCTATTCAGTATACCACGAAATGCGGAAAAATAGAATGAACAAAATGGAGAAAAACATATCTTTTCCAGTATTCTGCTTGATTTTTTTTGCAGAATCTTCTATATTCAACCGTAGAAAACAAGGAGAATGGCATCATGCCGATGACGACGTTTCAGGAACTCAATCTGCAGGCGCACAGCCGACAGCTGAACCTGATTCTGCGGCCGGTTTATTACGGGACGAATCCGGGACGGTGGAAGAGTTGCATGCCGCACAACCGCCTGGTCTGCATTCTGGATTCGGACGGGGCGTGTTCGTTTCAGGATGACGCCGAGACGATTCCGCTGACGCCGGGGCAGTGTGTCTTCGTGCCGGCGTTCCGGGAGATCCTGCACGATCAGAATGAGAGCATGCTTCATTTTTCGGTGCACTTCAATCTGGAGGCGTTTCCCGGGGTCGATCTCTTTCTCCGGCAGAAACGGAGTTACCACGCGGAGAAGCCGGACTGGATCGCCGCAATCCGGCGGATGGTGGAGCTGCGCGACCCGCTTCAATGGGTTGCCGCGCTTCACGCGCTGATCTGGGAGGCGCTGAGCACACTGTTGCGGGAGTCGAATGTGACGGCGGAAAATCTGCTCGGCGGATACAGCCGGTATGAGCCGCTCTTTGAATTTCTGCTCGATCACTGCACGGCCGGCATCGATGTGGCGCAGATGGCGCGGATCATGCACATGAACAAGGAGACCTTCACCAAGAAGTTCATCTATGACACCGGACTTTCGCCGAAACGATTTTTCTCGCGATTGCTGGTGAAGCGGGCGGAACGGATTCTCGCCGGTACGGAGCTCTCCATCCGGGAGGTGGCGGACCAGCTCAACTTCTGCAACGAGTTCTATTTTTCGCGCTTTTTCCGGCGGCATCTGGGCTGTTCGCCGCGGGAGTACCGCAAGCTCTACCGGGTGCTGGCGGGCGACCCGGCGGGTGCGGCGGAGCGTCGGGCGGGGGAGGGGGCGGAACTCGCCTGAGCCTCTCCCCTCGACGCGGTTCCTCCGCTTAGAGGAAGTCGGCGAACGGCACCTTAAGGAAGTAGAATTTCCGGACCGTGTCGATCGCGAGATAGAGCTTTTCCGCCTTTTCGTCGGCGAATCCGTGTGGATAGGCGACCTGGGTGATGGCGGGTTTTCCGTTCGGCTGGAGCGGACCGGGGAACGAGCGTGCCAGCGGCAGTTTTTTCTCCCAGGTGGCGCAGTTGTCGGAACTGACCCAGAGCTCCAGAACGTCGCGGTACGGATGGTCCGGGGTGCAGACGTTGTTGACGAGCACGTGACGGCCGCGGATGCGGTAGATGACGAATTTGGTGCCGGGGTTCGGGATTTCCGTGGGGCGGGCGGGGGTCCAGCTCTTCCCGTAATCGAAGCTCTCGCTCTCCCAGAGGACGGCGGCGGGGTGCTCGTAGCGGACGTACATTTTGAGGTGTCCGGGGTCGAGTTCGGTAACTTCCGGCTCCCAGGCGGATTCGGGCGTTTCGACGGCGCCGTGGAGGGAGAAGCTCTTCCCGCCGTCGGTGGAGCGGAGGACGCCGGAGACGAATCCGTTGCCCGGGGCGCGGATGGTATCCCATTTTGTCCGGTTGCAGAACCAGTAGACCGGGAAGATCCAGCTGCCGTCGCTGAGCACCTTGCCCTGCCGGACCGAGAAGTTCGCCGGCACGCCCGGAAGCGACACGGGATTGCTCCAGCTTCTGCCGGAATCGTCGGTGAAAGTCAGGAAGGCGCGCAATTCGGCGTAGACGGTTTCGTAGCAGAAGGTCTGGAAGACGGCGAAGGGGCGTTCGCCTTCGGTGAAAAGTTCGATCCCCCAGGTGCAGCGGAACGGATGGCGGAAAAGCAGTTGCGGCTTCGACCAGGTTTCGCCGTCGTCCTCGCTGCGGATGACGGTGGCGACGTTTTCCGGGGCCGGTTCCTGTTTGCCGCCGGTGTAGAGCAGCGAAATGATCGAGCCGTCCGGCATGCGGCGCGGGGTGGGTTCGCGGCCGAAGAGCCAGGTGGAGTCGGCTTCGAACATCGTGGAAACGGGGTAGGCGAATTCAATCCGGTCGACGAGTTCCATGAAAATTCTCCTTGATTTCGATTTCCGGGTTGCTTTATGAACAATATAGGCTATGTTTCAGCAAAGGGCAATTGCAGGAAAGCGGTAATTTCTTTCGATTTTCGACACTATGAATGAATTCGGCGACGAACGGAAAAGGAAGCTGGAGACGCTGTTGGAACCGGCGGCGGAGGAGACGCTCGCCCGGATTGCGCTGGAGACGGAGCCGATTGTGCTCGGCATCACCTTCTGGAACTGTTTCCGGCCGTGGCGTGTACCGGAGCGGCGGATTTGCGACAACTTTTTCTACATGACCGTTTCGGGGGAGGAACAGGTGGAGGTGGCGGGCGAGCGGCGGATTTTCCGGCGCGGCGACGCGATGATCGTGCCGGAGTTCGTGCCGCACGCGTTCGGGCTGGCCGACGGATGCGATGCGTCGAGCCACTTCATCGCCCATGCGCTGGCGGACAACGTCGCCGGGGAGAATCCCTTCGGCTGTTTTGCCACACCCTTTCTGCACCCGGCGCACACCGACGCGGTGCTGGAACGGCTCACCCGGATTGTCGCGTTGCGGAACCATTCGCCCGAGGCGGCGCAGCGTCTGATGCGTCACCTCTTTCTGGAGTTGATGGAGGAGGAGGCGGCGGCGGGACGGTTTCGCTTTGCTGAGCGCCGCAGAAGCGATGAGCGGATCACCCGAGCACTCGCGTACATCCGCGAAAATTTTTCCGGAAACATCGGGGTTGCCGACATAGCGGCGGCGGTGCATCTGGGGGAGGTGCAGTTGCGCAAACTTTTCCGGCGGGAGGTGGGGATGGGGCCGGCCGCCTACCTGCAGCGGGCCCGGCTGATCCATGCGGCGCGTCTGCTGGCGCGATACGATCTGCCGCTGGGGGAGGTGGCGCGCCGTTCGGGATTTTCCGGGGAGTGCTATTTTGCGACGTTGTTCCGGAGCGTCTTCGCCCGGACGCCCGGCCAGTACCGCCGCTACATCCGGGGGCGGTGAAGCGCGGCTGTCGCCGTCGGAGGTGCCGGGGATGGTGTTCCACGAGCTGGTGGCGCACAAGGGGCTGCGGGAGGTTCTCGCGCCGGATGCGTTCCACTCGATGCTCGATTGGGTCAGCAGCCGTCACGGCGGCGAGGCGCGTTTCCGCGAGATTGCAGAGCGCTACCATCTCAATCTCGAGACGGAGAACGGCAGGCGCGAAGCGGCCGAAGAGTACATCGCGCACCTTGCCGAGGAGAGGAATGAAGCGCTGAAACCGTCGTGGTGGCGGGAGTTTCTGGCGCAGGTGAAACAGCTGCTCCGCCGTCTGCCCTATCTCGACCGTGTCCGCTGGAGCGACCGCGAAATCGAAACGCTGCTGCGCCGTTCCGCCCGGGCGATGCGGCGGAGAAACCGCGCCGGGAGAAATGCGGCGAGTGGTTCTGAAAATGATATTTTATTTGCCGCGGCTCTTCGCCGAAAAGGCGCACCGAATACGGCGGAGAAGAGCGGTCAGCTTCGAGACAGCAATGTTCCGCATGCGGCTGGTTTCATGGAAGCAAACGGGTTGACCGGTAAGAGACTGTATGCGGATTATGAGTTTCTGCTGGGACGTCATCCGGAGTATTTTTCCACACCGGAAGAGGTAAGAGCTGTTGTGGAATTCGTTCTGGATGCTCCGGAACTTGCAGGGCATATACTGGATAATCTGGCGTTTGTACGGCAGGATGTTTCCACTGGGAAAATTTACAGGATTGAAATCAGTCCTAGAGTAACTGGGAAAAGAAATCAGATTCGTTCCGTGCACGAGATTACGGAAGAACAGTATAAAAAAATTGGAGACCGGTTATCTCGCGGCGATGAAACCGCTTCTCCGGACTCGGTACGACATGGCGATGAAGCCAAGGCAGGCGAGCACCCGAATATGAAGGGGGCCGGTCTCCAAAAAGGCAAAAAAGTTTCTGACTTTCTTCGTTACAATATAAACGATTCTCAAGAAAAATCAAGTCTTTCCGACGATTCTTCGCATTTTTCCATCGCGGAGGATTTGCCGAATGCAATTCGACAGAAATTTTCCAGCGGGAAAACCTCTCTGCGGCAGGTTGCGTCTGGATTCCGCAAAATTGATTTTGAACCGGGAACAGTCAACCTCGATCTCGGCGGCGGTAAATTTGACGAGGGCACCCGCTACCTTGCTGAACGCGGGGTGACGAACCTTGTGTTTGACCCGGTGAACCGCTCCGCGGAGAGCAACCGGAAAATCTTCGAAGCGGTGAAGAGCGGCGGCGTTGATACCGTTACCTGCAACAATGTGTTGAATGTGATCGGGGAATCCGCCGCGCGTGACAACGTCATTCTTCAAGCGGCGAAGGCGCTGAAACCGGGAGGCACCGCTTATTTCACCGTCTATGAGGGAGACGGCTCCGGCAATGGTCGGCAGTCGCAGGCCGACGCCTGGCAGGAGAACAGAAAGACTGCCGATTATCTCGACGAAATCCGCAAACATTTCGCCGATGTATCGTTGAAAAACAAGGTCATCACCGCGCGTTCTCCGCAGGTGGAGGGGAAATTCTCTTTCTGGTCGATGGATGCGACGTTTGAAAATCCCGTCCGCTTTTCGGAATCCGGTCAGGCGGAGGAGCTGGCAAACCTGATGGCCAAGCGAGTGGCGCCGATTATCCGCGACGCCAACGGGCGCGATTCTGATGTGCGCGAAGAGGTGCGGACACTGCTTTCGCAGGAGGGGTTCAACACTCCAAGCGCCAGCGACGGGGATAACTCCCTCTTGACTTTTGGCGGCGTCGCACTATATTCCCTGCAGAACAGGATACATGACAATGACGGAAAACCGGATCGGCAGAAAAATCAATCAGTACCGGAAGGAGAAGAACCTTACCATCAAGGAGTTCTCCGAACTCTCCGGCATCAGCACCGCTTTGGTCAGCCAGCTCGAACGCGGCATCGGCAACCCGAGTTTGAGTGTGCTTCGCCTCATCAGCCGGACGCTGGGAATCTCGCTCTCCTCCCTCTTCCTCGAGGAGATCGACAACGCTTCTCTGATCCGCCGCCGCGAGGAGCGCGAACGCATTCACAACCCCGGCGAAAAGGACGCCGTCTATTTCAACCTCACCCCCGGCCCGCTGAAGTCCGGCGTCGAACTCCGCCTCATGGAGCTGCCCCCCGGGTGCGAAACCAACGACGGTTTCTCCCAGCACTTCGAGGAGGAGACCGCCTATCTGGTCCGCGGTGAGGCGGTGATCCTCTTCGAGGAGGAGGAGTTTCTGCTCCGCTCCGGCGATACCGTGCGGATTCTGCCGCTGCGCAAACACAAACTGCGCAACCCCGGGCGGGAACCGGTCCGGGTGCTCTTCATCCGGAGCAAGCTCAACTACTGAAGCTCCGCCGCGGCGTTGAAGCTGAGCTGCCCCGCTTCGTTCCGCCCGCAGCAGAGGAAGCGGCTCCCCGAACGGATGCCGCCGACGGTCAGAAGTTCCGGCGCCCGCACGGCGGAGAGAAAGTGCAGCTCCACCTCGCGGAAGCGCGGCGAACTTTCTCCCGGTCCGGTCGCACAGTCCTGCACCAGCCCCGCGTATTCGGCGTTGTTGAGGTGCCCGTTGACATCCTCCATCGTCGGCCGGACGCGGATTTGGAACCGGGCGGGCACCTCCGGTTCCGGCAGTTTGGTTTCCAGCGGGAAGTAGTCCGGCTTCTCCGCATTCGGGGGCAGGGCGGCCGGCAGCTGTTCCAGCCGGATCGGGCGCAGTTTTTCCGCCGAAAGCAGCAGCCACGCGCTCGACGCCACCGCCATTTCTCCCCCGTCTTCCCCGGTCAGGCGGAACTGGCGGTGCGCGAAGAGGCGGCGGAAGCCGTTCGGCCAGGTCTCCACCGTGACGCTCTCCCCGATTGCCGGATAGCGGCGGATCGACAGATGGAGCCGCGACAGCACCCACAGCAGCCCCCGTTCGGAAAGCGCCTCCAGCCCCACGCCGAGCTGTGCGGCGTGGTTGGCGGCGGCCTCCTGCAGAAAATCAAACCAGCTGGAGAGTTTCAACAGTCCGTTCCGGTCGGTCTCCCGGCAGCGGACGCGGAAGGTTTCCCGATGGGTCGGCGGCGGTTGAAGTTCTTTCATGGGATCGTTCTCTCCTGAAATTATGGTCTGCGCAGCGGGCAGTGCCCGAAACGCTGACGTTCCTGATTGGCGAAACTCCACAGCTCCGGATCGCGGGCGAGCCGTTTCACCAGCGCGGTGGCGGAGATTCTGCACCGTTCCGCCGCCGGTTTCAGCTCCCATTTCTCCTCCTCGAGCAGATCGAGCAGATGGGCAAGCATGAGCGGGTAGTCGGCGTGTTCGACGGCGCATTCGATCCGCTCCGGCGGTTCCGCCGGGCTCTGTCGGATCCGGTAGGCGAGGGCGAGCCGGAGCTTGCGCAGTGCGGCGGCGCGGTTGCGGTGCTGGCTTCGCTCGGTGCAGTCCTCCGCAACGACGCCGAACGCCGGCAGCCGCACCCGGGCCGCGCTGGAGGTTTTGTTCCGCTTCTGGCCGCCGTTGCCGGTCCCCTTGAAGAACTCCAGTTCACAGCAGGCGGAGAGGGCGGAATCATCCAGTTTCAAAATTTCATCGCGATTTTCCATCGAATCGGCTTTCAATTTCCCTGTTTTGGAGTTACAGTTATATTAATGGTTTTTACGGAGATTTCAAGCGGCATCGCCGCAAATTTTCTGATGGAGAGAGTGGAATGAAAGTTCTGGTCGTCGGTTCCGGCGGGCGCGAGCACGCGCTCGTCTGGCAGTTGAAACAAAGTCCCGAGGTGGAAACCGTCTACTGCGCCCCCGGCAACGCCGGGATTTCCGCCGATGCCGAATGCGTTCCGATCGGCGTCGGCGAACTGGAGAAACTCGCCGATTTCGCGGCGGAACACGCGGTGGATCTCACCGTCGTCGGCCCCGAGGCGCCGCTCTGTGACGGCATCGTGGACTGCTTCCGGCGCCGGAACCTCGTCGTGTTCGGTCCGGACCGGGAGGCCGCACAGCTCGAAGGCAGCAAGGATTTCGCCAAGAGCTTCATGCTCAAGTACGGCATTCCCACCGCGAAGGCGGCCACCTTCACCGCCGAGGCGCCCGCCGCGGAGTATGTGAAGAAGGAGTTCGCCGCCGGAGCGAAGGGGATCGTCATCAAGGCGGATGGACTCGCCGCGGGCAAGGGGGTGCTGGTCGCCGACAACGAGGCGGACGCGCTCGAATTTCTCGCCGGATGCTTCCACGGCACTTTTGGAGCCGCCGGAGCGAAGGTGCTGGTTGAAGAGTGCCTCGTCGGCGAAGAGGCATCGATTCTGGCGCTGACCGACGGCAACACGATCGTGCCGCTGGTCTCTTCGCAGGATCACAAGCGGGTTTTCGACAACGACGAGGGGCCGAACACCGGCGGCATGGGGGCTTATTCGCCCGCGCCGGTGGTGACCGATGCGGTGTGGAAGAAGATCGATGCGGAGATTCTTCAGCCCTTCCTGCGCGGAATCCGGGCGGAGAAGCTCAATTTCCGCGGGGTGATCTTCGTCGGAATCATGGTTGTCGACGGGGAGCCGAAGGTGCTGGAATTCAACGTCCGTTTCGGCGACCCCGAAATTCAGCCGGTGATGCGCCGGTTCGAGGGGGATTGGTTCGACGTGCTCAAAAAGACTGCCGAAGGGCGGCTCGCCGAGGCGAAACTCGCCTGGTCGGAGGAGCCGGCGGTGTCGGTGGTGCTCGCTTCCGGCGGGTATCCCGGCAGTTACGCCAAGGGGTATCCGATCTCCGGACTCGATGAGGCCGCCGCGACCGGCGCGGTGGTGTTCCACGCCGGAACCTCCTTCGACAAGGAGGGGAGGTTCGTCAATTCCGGCGGCCGGGTGCTCGGCGTCTCCGCCCGCGGCCGCGACATTCGCGAGGCGATCCAACACGCCTACGAGGCGGTGGATAAGATTTCGTTCAAGGATGGCTTCTGCCGCCGGGACATCGGCGCGAAGGCCCTGAAACATTTGAAGTAACCCGAAGCAAAAGAAGGATGTGTGAAATGAAACGTACCATTCTCGCTGTCTGCGGTGCAGTGCTGGCCGGAGCGATGTTCTGCGGCTGCACCACGGTGGAGTCCACCCAGAAATTCAACGCGCTCGGACTGGGCACGCCGAACGAGAAGGCGGTCTGTCAGACCTTCGTCGAGATTCCCGGATACTACTTCTGGGGGCTGCCGCTGCTGGTCGGCAGTGCGGCGGGCGACGGAAAGTGCGCGCTCTTCCAGTACACCGGAACCACGGAGAATGTGGTCAATCTGCTGACCCGTGAGGCGAAGTCCAAGGGGGCGGCACGGGTGATCAACGTGCAGTGCACCGTGACGGAGACGCCGGTCTGCTTCTTCCTCCTGACCCGCCGTTCGATGCAGGCTTCCGGAACCGGCGTCCGCTCGAAGGATGCCGCGGTGAAGAACGCCGTTCACCAGTACGAGATGGCGCCGTAGTCCGGCGGAAAGGAGCGCCGGTGCCTGATGGAAAGCAAGGAGAACAAACCCAAGGTATTCGTCCTCGACACCAACGTATTGCTGCACAGTGCGCAGAGTGTTGAGTCGTTTCAGGACAACGACGTCGTCATTCCGATGGCGGTGGTCGAGGAGCTGGACAAGTTCAAGAAGAACTCCGACGAGCTCGGCCGCAACGCGCGGCAGGTGATCCGTTATCTCGACCGCCTGCGGCAGAAGGCGCTGCCGAAGACCGGGCAGCTTCGTCTGGGGGTGCCGCTTTCGAGCATTTCCGCCTCCGCGACCGGGAAGCTGTTCGTGCTGACGGCGACGACCGGGCAGGACACTCCGGTGGCCCGCAAGGTCGATGCCACTTTCGGCAGTGAACTGGCCTACTCCTCGCCGGACAACCGGATTCTCCGCGTCGCCTACGACCTCAAGCGCAAGGGGCGGCGGGTGATTTTCATCAGCAAGGACATCAATCTGCGCATCAAGGCGGATGCTCTCGGCATCGCGGTGATGGATTTCGAGCGGGGCAAGGTGAACAGCTCCTCGCTCTACACCGGATTCCGCGCGGCGGAGATTCCGGCATCGGAGATCGATAAACTCTACCGGGAGCATCATCTGCCGGCGCGCCCCTTCGGTTTGCTCCCCAACGAGTTTCTGGTGGCGACGGCGGAAGGAAATCCGAAACAGTCGGTGATCGCCCGCTGCCGGGCCGATGAGCTGCTTGTGCCGGTGGACCGCGCCAAGACCGATTCGGTGTGGAACGTAAGTCCGCGCAACCGGGAGCAGCGCATGGCGCTCGACCTTCTGCTCGATCCGGCGGTGAAGCTGGTGACGCTGGTCGGCGGGGCGGGGACCGGCAAGACGCTGCTGGCTCTGGCCGCCGCCATGCAGCTGGTGCTCAACGAGAATCTCTACGACCGGATTCTGGTGTCGCGCCCGATCATTCCGCTCGGCAACGACATCGGATTTCTGCCCGGCGACAAGGGGGCGAAGCTGGCGAGCTGGATGCAGCCGATCTTCGACAACCTTGACTTTCTGCTGGGCGGCGAAGCGGAACGGCGGGCGAAGAGCTCTTCGCGCTATTCGACCGAGGGGTTGATCAATTCGCACAAGCTGGAGCTGGAGGCGCTGACCTACATCCGCGGGCGGAGCATTCCGCGGCAGTACGTGATTGTGGACGAGGCGCAGAATCTGACGCCGCACGAGGTGAAGACGATCATCAGCCGTTGCGGGGAGGACACCAAGATGGTGCTGACCGGGGATCCTCATCAGATCGACAATCCTTATCTGGATGCGTCGAGCAACGGCTTGAGCTACACGGTGGAGCGGCTGAAGGGGCAGCATGTATTCGGGCACGTCACACTGGCGCGCAGCGAACGCAGTGAACTTTCGGCGCTGGCGGCCTCTCTGCTGTAGAGCAACCCAAAGGCATCTCCGGCTTCAGAAAAGAATTTCCCGGAGCCGGAGAGCCGTGATACTGCATTGGGAGCAGATTGGATCAGAATTTAACCGTAACGCCGGTTCCTCCCTTTTCCCCGGTGGGAAGTCCGATACTTTTGGAGATGCCGTCGAGCATAAGATTCATCTTCTGCAGTCTGGCGGTCGGATCAACCGCAATTACACTGTTGCCTTTGATCAGGAAAGCGCCGGGGGCACTGGTCTGAAAATTACCGAGTTTGCCGGGCTCGTGAAAAATCGCTCCGATTGTGCCATCGTTGAATTCAATTGCCTGAATTGCGCCGGTGTTGGAAAGAACTTTTCCTTTTCGCCAGTTTGCGGTTTCTTCCGGCGTCGCGCCGGGAAGGATGGCGAAACAGTAGGACGCTTCCTGCGGTTTTATTCCATGGTTGATCTGGAGATGAAAGACATCCCGGGTTTCCATGCGGGGAGAGGAAAGACCTCCTTCAAGAATCCGCCAGTCACCAGTTCGTTTGCCGGTGGAGAGAATCAACCCTTTTCCCCGGTAGCCGATTCCATCATGATGGAACCACTCCCTCTGCTGCCTGATTTCTCCATTGCGGATACAGCTGTTGACGGTGGTGGCGACTTCATGGGGACTTGTGGAGGAGATGTCGGCGCCGAGTTGATAGATGGCGTCGGTGTCGAAGAAATACGCTTTTTTCGCTTTGACTCCGTCGAGATTCATCGTGAATACTGCGGCTCCCCGAACCCCGTCTGTCACGCCGCCGACGAATTCCGTTTCCCCAAGCTGGCGCCACTGACGGCTGAGAGTCCATCGAGGAATTTGCCCCCCGCCGCATCGAAGTCCCCGTGCTCGACTTTCCGCTGCTGAATAGATGGGCGTTTTCGGTAGCGTGGTTCCTGGCAACCGGGTCCAATCCCAGCAGGGAAGGATGTTGTCATATTCCTTACCGGAACGCATCACCAGACAGACGCCGTCGGAAAAGTAACGTCCAAGCGCATTGTCCCAGTTGGTATCGTCCTCAATCGGCCTTACCCGTACAGAATTCATCCGAACTGCAGCATACCATTCCGGACGGCGATGCACCATGTAGTCGGAATTCCAGAAGTGGCGATTGCCGACCAGCGTGTTCCCCGCAACCGGTTTCAGTACGTCATTATATTGAGTGAAGCTCCCGGGATCCGCATTGCGAAGTTTACGAAATGCTTCAAGAATTTTCTTCCCCTTGTCTGCCGTGGCATTTCTGCCGAGCTGGCGGCCACAGGCGAGAAGATCCAGTTTTCCCTGCCATAGAACCCAGCGGAAGCCATCGAAGGCCAGCGTATGCATGATGCGCCACTGTTGCGGAGTCAGCGCCCAGCTGGTATCGCGCCAGAGTTCGGCCCAGTGGGCGATTTTGCTGAAAAATTCACCTCCGTAATTGCCAAACTGGATCTGCGGCCCATGCTGGTGGTAGCTGCCGTCTGTTCGGATGCCGCCGAACAGCCAGTCGTTTTTCCGCATTGCCGGAGCAAAGCGAATTTCCTCCTGAATTACATTCGTTGCCTGCGTCATAAGATGATATTTCCGTTCCAGGAGAGCCCGAAGAAAAATATTTTCTGCCGCAAAAACCCGGTTGTTGCCGGTATATCGAGGATGGAACTTTGTCTGGCGGCAGACCCGCAGAGCATCCCGGCGCAAAATTCCAGCCGGGAAGAGTTCCGGAGTCAACAGCAGAATTTCCGCCATAGTACGAGGAACCATCAATGCATTGAACCACCAGTTTCCGCTCTGGGGACGGTTGACCGTCCAGAAGGAAACCGCTTGCCGGATTGCCATGCTGTTCCGCCGAAAAGCGTGCTCAGGCATGTCGCCTGCAGCTAGAATGCGCGCCAGCTCTCGAGTGCGGCGCAGATGTTCGGCAGACCGCCATGCCGAGTGATTGTCGTCGCGATAATCAATGTCTTGAAATGAACCATCAGGTTGTTGAAGAGAAAGCCATCGCTCCACGTCACGAAAGAGCATCTTTTTCTCAAGTAGTTGATTTCTAATCCGTTCTTCCAGAAGAGCACATTCCTTGCTCTGAACATTGGATAAGACGGGCTCCTCTATGGCAGCCTCCTCTTCTTCGATCGCTTCATCATTCAGTATCTGTAGAGAAGAGAGATCGAAATCAACCTGGCCGGAACAGCCTTCCAGACCGAGACGTAATTCCCCTTTTTTCACATCCCGGGGAATTATTGTAGAAAAATCAAATTTTCGCCATTCAAAAGAGCCTGCCGGTATTACTGCACCCGGCCAGAATTTTTTGCCGCGGCTGTTCTGGTAATACAGTTGAATTTTGATTCCTTTCGTGAGGTCAGCAGGCTGGGAAACGTCATTTGCTCGAACCTTGATCCGCAACAGAAATTCTCCATTTTGAAATGGAGTAAGATCGATTGCTGCCCGGAAACAATATTGGCCGAAAGCAGTTTTCTCCGACGGAACATTGACAGTAAAAATGTTTTTTCCTTGCAGATGTTCCGCTTGACAATAACGGTCCGCACGCCAGTGCAACTTGCAAGAATTCGTCGCAGTTTCGGCATTGACCACGAGACTCAGAAGACACGATATGCTTATGCCTGCTTGAAATATTTTCCCTGTAATCTTCATATTTTCCTCTGGAATGTTGCGGTTTCATAAGCGTTGTCGATTGAAAAGAGCCATTTTTTTAATGGAGCGGTACCAATGTCGTCTGTAACGAGACTTCCTGTGCAGCGCACAAGTCGATGGAGACTAGAGGGTTTTCGCAACCCAATTAATTACTCGGTTTTTCCCTGAAAAGCGGCATTGACATAGCCGGTAATCTTCATCGGAGAATTTATAAGTTCAGTGCCGCTCATTGTTGTAACATGCCCGTCTGCCATAGCGACGTTTGCACGATTATTGTGCAAAGTGTGGATCGCTGGATGACTGGAAAGATTCAGACTGCTCTGTGAGAAAAACCACCAGCTTGATGCATCTCTGGCTGGCCGGATTGTATCGGCCAGCATGACCAGAGCAGAAGGTTTCCTCATACGGGAACTTACCAGAAAGCGACTTTCCCCGCTGCCGGCTGGAGTGAATTTATATGTAATTTCACCAAATCGTTCAGAGAAACCGCTGTCTTCCGTATCCAGCGGCATACCGTAGGCATATTTTATGCCGGTATTGGAAGCGTTTTCTTCTGCATATTTCATTGCTTGATCGACATTGGGACTGGCCGGGCAGAGAAAGACTGAGAATGGCAGATAGACTGTTCTGTTATTGAACGTCAATTGATTGCGTACCCAGCGTCCTCCGGAAAGAATCACGTGGTAGGGTTCATAACTTGTTTCGTAACTGGAGCGCAGTACAAAAAGTCCCTTGTTGTCATCCGCATAAGAGATATGGGCAGTCATGACTTCTTTCTGTTGACTGATGCATTGAGTTGCCTTTGCCCTGGCACGCGCCTTGTTCAATGCCGGCAATAGCATGGCCGCAAGGATTGCGATAATTGATATAACAATTAAAAGTTCAATTAAAGTAAATGTTTGCTTAAAAGATCTGGACACTTTCCCCTCTGAATTCTGAGTCATTTTTTCCTCCTGTAACCAGTGCCGTCCCATAATTCTTTGAAATCGTCATTCTAACCACCCTATTTGAGCC
>URVC01000032.1 GCA_900551245.1 uncultured bacterium
GAATAAAATTATGGCAATTTATCCTCCGTTATGATATTATTAGTTGATAAGTTCTAAGAAAAAAGCAAACAAAGGTGTTCGGGTATGGATTGGTCTCTTCTGTGGAATCCGGTTCTGCTGTCCGTCGTTCTGCTGCTGGTGCTTTCCGCCCTGCGGCTCAACGTGGTTTTTTCGCTGATTCTCGCCTCGGTTGCCGGAGGATTGCTGGCCGGGATGGGGGTGCCGGAGTCGATACAGGCTTTTTACCGCGGTCTCGGCGGCGGCGCCGGAATTGCGATGAACTACGCGATGCTCGGCGCGTTTTCCATTGCGATTTCCCGTTCCGGCATGACGGAGTTGATCGCACAGAAACTTTTTGAACGGATCGGGAAACAGGTCTCACCCCGTCAGGTTTTCTGGTTCAAATATTCATTGATCGGATTTCTGACGCTGGCGTCAGTCTCGTCGCAGAATCTCATTCCGGTGCACATCGCATTCATCCCGATTCTGATTCCGCCGCTGCTGCCGGTGTTCGAACGGCTTCGGCTCGATCGGCGCATGGTCGCCTGCATTCTCACCTTCGGGCTGATTACTCCGTACATGGTGTTGCCGGTGGGATTCGGCAAGATTTTCATCAACGAGGTGGTGCTCGGCAGCATCCGCAAAAGCGGGATGGCGGTGACCGCCTCGGAGGCTCCCGGCGCGATGCTGATTCCCGCGTTGGGAATGGTGGCGGGGCTGTTGATTGCGGTCTTTATCTCCTACCGTCGGCCGCGGGATTACAACCGGGCGGAAACCGAACGGGAGGTGCGCGAAACCGAGCCGGTGAAGATCGACCGGCGGGCGGTGCTGGTCGGCGTTGTCGCCATTCTGATTGCGCTTGCCGGACAGTTCCTGATGGATTCGCTGATCGTGGCCTCGGTGCTTGGCGTGCTGGTTTTTGTCATTTCCGGCGTGTTCCGGCTCAGCGATACGCAGGACATTTTTACGCGCGGCGTCTATCTGATGGGCGGAATCGGCCTGGTGATGATCGCCGCCTCCGGCTTTGCCGAAGTCATGCGTGCCACCGGCGGCGTCGATGCGATGGTGAACTGTGTGGCGAAGTTTGCCGGAGACTATCGGGGGGTAACCGTCTTTCTGATGCTCTTCATCGGGCTGGTGATCACGATGGGAATCGGTTCTTCATTTTCCACTGTGCCGTTGATCGCCGCCATTTATGTGCCGCTGTGCATGGCGATGGGACTTTCGCCTGCGGCGACGATTGCGATTGTCGGTTCGGCCGGAGCGCTGGGGGATGCCGGTTCGCCGGTTTCCGAATCGGTGCTGGGGCCGACCGCCGGACTCAACGCGGACGGGCAGCACGATCACATCTACGACTCGGTCATACCGACCTTTCTGCACTACAATCTGCCGCTGCTGGCCGCCGGATGGATCGCCGGAATGGTGCTGTGACGGTCAATTCCCGGTGAAGACGCGCCCGCCTTCGACGGTCAGCGTCATCCGACAGTTGAGGCAGGCCAGCGGGAAGAGGTGCCCGAAGGGGAAGTTGGAGAGCACCGGTCCGCGCACCTCCCTTGCCACCTCCTGAAAGAGCCGGTTCAGCTCCTCCTGAGGAGCGCAGTCGAGGAACTGGCCGAAAATCACCCCCGCCGCCCGGCGGAAAAATCCGTTCTGGCGGAGCTGGGTGAGATAACGGTCCAGCTTGTAGGCCGGTTCGTTGAGATCCTCGAACAGGAGAATTTTCCCGGCGGGATCGGGGCAGAACGGAGTTCCGCACAAAGTGACCGCCACCGCGAGGTTGCCGGGTAGCGGGAGGCCGGAGGCCGCGCCCTTGTTCCACACCTGAAACGGCCCGAATTCCGGCGCCGGCGACAGCTCCATCGACTCCCCGGCCAACGCCGCGTGAAACGTGCGGGCCGTGTAGGGAGAAGCTTCCGCTTCGGCAAGTTTACCCAGCATCGGGCCGACCAGCGGTGTGCCGGCATTGCGGGAGATCATCGCCCAGTGGAGTGCGGTGATGTCGCTGTAGCCGACCAGCGGCAGATGCTGGCGGCCGGCAAGCGCTCTCCAATCCAGAAGCTCGAGCAGCTGCGCGGAGCCGAAACCGCCGCGGGCGGCGAGTAGCAGATCCACCTCCGGATCGAGCCAGGCGGCGGCAAGATCCTCCGCGCGAGCCCGGGCCGACGCCGCGAGGTAAGGGGCGGGGGAGGGGCCGTTGACATGCGGCATGATTTTCACCTCCCGGCCTGCACGGCGCAGCCATTCCACCCCATCGGCGAACCGTTCCGCGGCGAGCGGACCGGCCGGCGCGGCGATGGCAACGGTTTTGAATTGTTTCGGTATCATTTGCATGGAGTCAAAGATAGTGCCGGAAATTTTTTTTTCAAGTAAAAAAACGGAGGCGGAAGAGTTTCCTCTTCCGGCCTCCGTGCAGAAAGGGGTCGGATTCAGCGCTTCCCCGCCTGCCGCTGACGCATCAGCTGGCGGTACACCTGATGCTGGGCGCGGGTGGTCGGATTGGCGGAGGCTTCCCGCTGGCGCCGTTCCTGTGCGGAGGGCGGGGTGCGGCGCGGCGGCTGCTGGGCCGCCTGCTGGTTGCCCGCGGCGGCCTGCTTGCGGCGTTCTTCCTCCCGCCGGGCCCGCTCGGCGCGGCGTTTTTCCCATTCGGCGCGGCGTGCCTTCATGCGGGCGATGTCCTCGTCGAGCATGCGGTTCTGCTCTTCCAGGCTTGCGGCGAAAAATTTGCGCATTTTGGCCGCCTGTTCCGCCGCGAAAATGCGGCGCATGTTTTCCATCGCCTGACGGCGTTCGCTTTCCGAAAGGGCGGTGCGGTTGCGGAAGAGGGCACGGGGGCCGCCGATGGAGCGGATGTAGTCTCGCTGCTCCTGCAGTTTCATGCGGCCGAAGTTCCTGCTGGCCAGAAATTTTGCCGCTTCCTCCTGGTTTTCTTTCGGATCGGGCGGCGTCACCGGCCAGCAGCAGATGGCTGCTGCGACGATTCCGCCGAGAACGACGACGGCGGCGACGGCGATCAGAATCCACCGTTTCCGGCGGGAACCGGGTTTGACGAGATCGGGCATGATGGCCATTTGCCGTTCCTTTCGCTTATTTGTCCTGATAGTCGCCGACGTGAATGTCACCGAACAGATGGTTGATCGAACCGGCGGAACCGGGTTTGCCGTGGAAGTAGCGGAAGTCCGCCAGAATCACCCGGCGCGATTCCCAGTGGGGATTGCTCCGACGGCCGTAGCGCGGCGGGAAATAGAGGTAGCTGGTCGATTCCGTCCCGAAAAACGTTTCGTTGTCGAAGGAACTTTCCGCATAGGTTTCATCATAATCGTAATCGTCGTACTGTTCGTAGTCATAGGTCTTTTTGGGGCGGTTGTCCCGGGGGCATTGAAACACCTTGCTCCCTTCGCCGCCGCCGTAGCTGGCGAGTGCCTCGGCGATGCCGATCGGCCAGTCCGCCCCCGCATCTTTCGCGATGGAGGGCATCATGTAGGCGAAGGGGCGGACCTTGCAGTCGCCCTCATAGGCATTGATCATGATTCCGATCTGCCGGAGGTTGTTCTGGCAGGTGCTGCGATATCCGGACTCCCGGGCCCGGTTGAGTGCCGGAAGCAGCATTCCGGCCAGAATGGCGATGATCGCGATCACCACGAGGAGTTCGATAAGCGTGAATTTCCCGGAATCTTTTTTCATAACAATCGTTCCCTGTAAAGGTTGTCCTGTTGTCTCTTTAACGGGAGGAGCATGGCGGATATTGTACCGGAAAAGGGAATTTTTTCGGAAAAATCCTCCCGGACTCCCGGATTTTGATTTTTTTGCTGCCTCTCTCCTTGTATTTTGTTCATTCCGGCTTATATTAAATCAATATTTTGCTGAACCGGTTCAGCCCAGGAGCAGGGGAATGCGTGTCACATTGAAGGATATCGCCGCACGGGCAGGGGTGTCGAAGTCGCTGGTGTCGATGTATCTCAACGGCAACCCTGCGGCGCGGCTTCAGCCGGAGACGCGGGAACGGATCGACCGTGCGATCGCGGAACTCGGCTACCGCCCCAGCTTTGCCGCGCAGGCGCTGGCGCAGGGGCGGACGAAGATGATCGGTTTCGTGGTCGGCGGAGTGCGGGATCCCTACTTTTCCGGAATGATCGATGTGATTCTGGATACCGCCGACCGCCGCGGCTACCAGCTGATGCTCTTTGTGACGCGCGGCCAGCCGGAAAAGGAACGGCGCTGTCTGGAGTGTCTGGTCCGTTCTCAGGTGGACGGGGTGCTCTACCAGCCGCAGCTGGATCCCGATCTGCCTCTGGCGCAGGAGTTGTGCCGAATCCGTTATCCATTGATCCTCTTCGGGCAGCAAAGCTCGCAATTTGCGACGGCGTGGAGCGACTGCCGGGCGGCGATTCGCGATGCGGTCCGCGAGGTGTGCTGTGACGGAGAAAAACAGCTCTTCCTGGCCGGATATCATCTCTCCCGCTATGTCGAGTGGTTTGCCGAGGCCGGGAGGGAATGGGGGGCGACGCTGGAGCTGTATCCGGATCTCTCCGGCCGCGAACAGGTGCCGCAATTGATTCGCGAAATTCTGCGGAAGAGTCCGCCGGTGGTGTTCCTGAGTTCCTGCCGGATTGCGGAGTCGCTTCTTGCCGCGATCGACGCGGAGAAGAGGGCATATCGGCCGCGCATCATCACCATCTACCATTTCCCGATCGATCTGGTGGATGACCCGAGAATTGCCGGGGTGATCCGGTGCGATTTCGACGGGCTCGTGTCGACGGCGGCCAATGCGTTGATCGATCAGGCGGAGAACCCGTCGGAAACGTTTGTGCGCTCCTACACCGGACGGGCCGGATTCGTGCCTTACCGGGCGTTCGACACTCTGCTCAAGCCATATGATGCAATCCCGGCGGAGGAGGCGGAGCCGGCCGCTCCCCGCGCCGAAACCAAAAAAGTTCCGGATGTGAAAAGAGAAGAAGGGAATCAGGAAGATGATTGAGATTCATCCCGACGGCACATTTGACCTTGTGCTCGGCGAGTTCCGGCTGGAACACTGCCGGACGAAGATCCACGTCAACCGGGAGGAGGAGCCGGTGAGCTGGAGCTGCACCGCCCCCGGAGAACTTTCCGGAGCGAGCCGTTCCGGCAGCTGGCGTTTTTCCGCTGCCGAACAGGCCGGGCGGATTGTATTGCGGCTGAACGGCACGTTGAAGGCTCCCGCCGATCTTGTCGAAGTGACCGTGCTGGAGATTCCGGAACTGGCGGCCGATCATCTTCTTGCCCAGGGGCTGCGCATGGGCGGTTGCGAAGCGGTCAAACTGCCCTGCCGCCGGGAGAAGGAGTTCGAAAGCTTCTACCACTGCATGATCACCCGCAACGGAAAGACGCTGATGCTGTCGATGCCGCTTCGCCAACGGCAGCCGGGATCGTTCCGGGGGCGGTTCGAAGGGGAGCGGCTCGGCGACGTCCGGGCGCGTTATGAACTGCTCTGCTACAGCGGTTGCGAGGTGGAGCTGGATCCGGTCACGATCGAGGCGGGCGACGGCTTCGCACTGCTGGAGAACTGGACCAGCGGCAACATTGAGTGCCCCCGGGACTTCTCCGCTCCGCCGGAGGCCGGCTGGAACTCCTGGGACTATTATCGCTGGACCATCACCGAGGAGGAGGTGCTGAAGAACGCCGAATTCATCGCCCGCGATCCGGTGCTTTCGAAACATGTCAAGCGGATCATCGTCGACGACGGCTGGCAGTACTGCTACGGCGAATGGGAGGCCAATCCCTATTTCCCCAATGGGATGGAATTTCTGGCGAAGGAACTCTCGAAGATGGGATTCGAACCGGGGCTCTGGTTCGCGCCGTCGATCATCGAACCGCACTGCTTCATCGCGCAGCAGGCGCCGGAGATGCTCGCGCTCTCCCTCGGCGGCCAGCCCTGTCTCGCCTATGAGTGCATGCGGCGGTTCGGCTTCGTGCTCGACCCGACCGTGGAGAAGACACGCAAACATCTGCGGGAACTCTTTTCGCGCTATGCCGGGATGGGGTACAAATACTTCAAGCTTGACTTCCTCAACTCCACGTTGAACGCCCCCCGTTTCCATGACGGCATGGTGCCGCGCAGCGAGATCGTCCGGCGGCTGCTCGAACCGGTTTACGAGGGAATCGACGGCCGTGCCCGGATTCTCGGCTGCAACTACCCGTTTCTGGCGGGGAACCGGATGGTGGATTCGGTCCGGATCGGCGCGGACATTCATGCCCGCTGGCCGAACATCCGCAGCAACGCCCTGTCGGCGGGCGCCCGTTTCTGGGCGAACAAGCGGCTCTGGCTCAACGATCCGGACTTCGCGGTCTGCCGCGGCGTGGAGACCAGCGACGACCCGAACCTCTGGCGGCTCAATCCGCTGCTCGTCTTCGTCGAGCCGGGAGCGGCCTTCGATGCGGAACGCGATATGAAACTCGCCACGGCGACGAAGAGCGAAGTGGAGATTCTGCTGGGAGTGGTCCTGATGGCGGCCGGTGCGGTCAACCTTTCCGACGACATGACGAAGCTCAATGCGGCCGGTCTGGAGCTGGCGCGCAAAGTGG
The DNA here is from genome assembly GCA_900551245.1 of uncultured bacterium. Classification (GTDB taxonomy): domain Bacteria; phylum Verrucomicrobiota; class Lentisphaeria; order Victivallales; family Victivallaceae; genus Victivallis. The sequence goes on from URVC01000032.1 coordinate 6,559, forward strand.
TTGCCGCGCCTTCGGGCGAGGCGGCGAAACCGCTGGATCTCTTCACCGAAGAGTGTCCGGCGCTCTGGCTGCAGCGGGTCGGGAACGGCCGCCGTCTGATGACGGTCAACTGGGGGGAAACTCCGAAGCGGGTCCGGCTGAATCTCGCCGATTACGGCATCCCGGGTGCGGAAATGCGCGACTTCTGGCGGGATGAGCTGGTGGCGTTTCCGGGCGGCGTGCTCGAACTGGAGCTGGCGCCCCACAGCTGCCGCCTCTTTGAAACACCTGCGCTCTGACGCGGGGGATTCTTCCGCCGCGCCGGTTCAAAACTCCTTGAGCGAATCCGGCAGCGGCGGAGTGGCTCCGTGCTGTGAACAGACGTAGGAGGCGACGCGGTTGCCGTGCCGGTTGATGCGGTCGAGCGGAAGACCGCGGAGCAGACCGGCGATCAGCGTCGCTGTGAAGCTGTCGCCGGCGCCGACGGAGTCAACCATTTTCTCCAGCTCTCCGGCGGGGGCGCGGGAGCATTCGCCGCGGCGGTGAAGTTCGGCTCCCTCCGGGCCGAGGCTGAGGGCGACCAGTTCGATGTTCCCGGCGAGCAGGCGGGGGATGACCTCCTCGGGTTTCACCTCGAGGAATCCCGCCAGAATCGGGAGCTCTTCATCGTTGAGTTTTAGCATGTTGGCCAGCTGAAGCGTCTCCAGAACCACATTCCGGTCGTAGTAGGGGGCACGCAGATTGAGATCGAAGACGCGAAGGGCGTCTTTCCGGGTATGGCGGAGGAAGGTGCGGATGGTTTCTGCTGAACCGTTTCGCTGAGCGAGGGTGCCGAAGCAGACCGCGTCGAAGGTCGGGGCGAGTTCCGCGAGGGCAGGGGTCCAGCAGATCTGGTCCCAGGCGGATTTCTCGGCGAAGGTGTAGGTCGGTTTCCCGTGCGAATCGAGAGAGACGCGGACTTCGCCGGTCGGGAGCTCGTTTGTCTGGACGGCCGAGGTGTTGACGCCGAGTTCCGCAAGTTCCGCAAGGGCGCGTTCCGCCAGCCGGTCGCGGCCGACGGCGGAGATGAGGAAGGAGTTCAGCCCGAACTGACTGAGCATTGCCGCGACGTTGCAGGGGGCGCCGCCGAGGCGGTCGCGGTCGGGGAAGCGGTCGAACAGAATCTCACCGATGGCAGCGGTTTTCATAAGTCGTTTTCCTTATTCATTCGTTTGTGTTTCGTAACGTCTGCAAAGGCCGCCGGCCGGGTGCGGAGCTGGGATGGCGTGTAGCCGAACCGCGCCCGGAACTGGCGGGAAAAATAGATGACATCGCTGAAGCCGCAGCTGCCGGCGATCTCCGAGACATTGTAGGAGCTTTCTTCGAGCATCCGGCGGGCGTAGTTGAATTTCAGCGAATTGACATACTCTTTGATGGTGATGCCGTGAGCGCGCAGAAAGAGGCTGGAGAGGTAGTTCGGCGAACAGCCGATCGCGTGCGCCGTCTCGGCCACATCGGGAAACCGGTTGGGGAAATTTTCATCGATGTACCGTTTTGCGCGGTGCGCCAGCGGATGAAACGATTCGGTCACGGTGTGCACGGTCTGCGTCTTTCGCGTTCCGGCGAGGCGCAGTTCAATGTCCAGCCGGAGTTTTTCAAACAGGGCCCGGGTCAGGTGGTCGCGGATCTCGTCGCACCGCCGGTCGCGATGGTCAGCCCAGGCGGAGAGCGCCTGAAGGATTCCGCAGTAGAAGAGCGGTTCCTCCAGCGGCAGAACATGGTAGACCGTCGGGAGATGGTCGCGTCCGGCGCAGGCCAGATGCAGCGAAGCATGGTTGCTGCGGGTCATCAGAACGAAGTTGGCGAACGGGGCGCCGCCGCAGTTGTTGCTCCGTTCCGCGTGGGGCAGCCCTGGGGGAATCAGCAGCAGGTCGCCGCTGCGGAGCTGAACGGTCTGGTGAGGGAAACGGAATTCACACCCACCCTGAAGCTGGAGAAAAAGTTCCGGCTCCAGGTGGTAGAAGCTGTCGGGCACCTTCTCCCACATGCCTTCGGTGCGGGGCAGTACGGTTTCCCCTCTCTGCCGGCGGAACGCCTCCAGCGCGGGCAGAAACCACTCCTCCGACCAGCTCCGGTCGGTGTCGGCAAGATGGAGTTCGGGCAGTGTAAACGGTCTGTCGGTCATAGTGCGCCTTTCGGAGAATAAAATATTGCCGTTTGGATAAATTGCAAGTCTCCATGCGGTGAAAATTCATCGTTGCGGGGGGCGTTTCCCTGCTTGCGGGGGAGCCGTTGCGGTGATATGTTATGAGTGTGATGAAAATTCGCTGTTCACGGGAGCCTTTGCCGCATGGAGAGACAATCGAACGTTCCGGAGCTGCTCGCTCCGGCCGGAAATCTGGAAACCGCTCTTGCCGCGTTCGACGCGGGGGCCGATGCGGTCTACGGAGGGCTGGCCAAATTCAACGCCCGGGAACGGGCCGCCAATTTTTCCCCGGACGAACTGGGGAAACTTCTCCGCTATGCGCACGGCAACGGGCGTCGGGTCTACCTCACCTTCAACACCCTGCTTCGGGAGGAGGAACTCGACGAGGCGGCGGAATTTCTGGCGGAACTGGCACGTCTGCGCCCCGATGCGCTGATCGTGCAGGATCTGGCGGTGGTGGAGCTCTGCCGCAACTATTTCCCTCAGCTGGTGTTGCACGCCTCGACACAGATGGGCATCCACAATTCGGCGGGGGTTGCGGCCGCGGCCGCACTCGGCATCCGCCGGGTGATTCTGGAGCGGCAGCTGACGCTTGAGGAGTTGCGGCGGATTGCCGCGGCTTCGCCGGTTGAACTGGAGGTGTTTGTTCACGGTTCGCTCTGCTGCAGTCTCTCCGGCCGCTGTCTTCTCTCATCGGCGCTCGGCGGATGGAGCGGCAACCGGGGCAAGTGCAAACAGCCCTGCCGCCGCAGTTACGAGGCGGGGAAGCGGCGGGGCTTTCTGCTTTCACCGAAGGATCTGGAGGGGGTGGATCTGCTGCCGGAGTTCCGGCGGCTCGGCATCGCCTCGCTGAAAGTCGAAGGGCGTCTGCGCGGACCGGAATATGTCTGGAAAACGGTCCACGCTTATCGGATGCTGCTCGATTCTCCGGAGGATCCCGCGGTCGAAGAGGAGGCGCGCCAGTTGCTTCGTTCGACCGCGACGCGCCGCCCGTCGAGCGGATTTTTCCGCCGGGAGGAGTGGAAAACGCTGATCGATTCCGAACGGCCCGGCGTATTCGGAGTGCGGGTCGGCACGGTCGGGAAGGTTTCGCGCTCGGGACTGTCGGTGCGGACGGAGGGGCGGCTTCACCTCGGCGACCGGCTCCGGCTGGTGCCGCCGGATGGCGGGGAGGGGAACACCTTTTCGTTGATCTCGCTCCGGTTCCGGGGAGCGGATACGGTCCGGGTGCGGGCCGGTGTGGAGTGTTTTCTGCCCGGAGAGTTTGCCGCCGCGCCCGGATTTCTGCTCTACAAAATCGGGGAGAATGGATTTGATTTCAGCCGCCGGGCCTCGACGCTTCCAGCCGGGCGGCAGGCGGTGGCGGTGACGCTCCGCTGTTCCGCCACACGCTGGGAGGGGCGGATCGACGGCGTGGACGGGTGCTGGCAGGCGTCGGTCGATTTTGCTCCGGCAAAACAGCGCCCGCTGGATGCCGCAACCGTCGAAGCGGCGTTTGCCGCCGGAGTTCCGGAGCCGTGGGAGGCCGCACCGGTTCATGCGGTGGTGGAGGGGGCGTTTTTCGTGCCGTCGAGCAGTTGCCGTGAATTGCGGCGGAGTTTCTGGGAGTGGGCGGCAGGTCGCCTTGCCGGCCGGGAACTTCATCCGGAAATTCCCGCCGCGCTGGAAAAATTTCGCGCCCTCCGCCGGAATCCTCCGAAGCCGCCGGAATCGCTCCCGCTGGAACAGAATATGGCGGAACTGCGGATTCCTGCCTTTCTGCCGGAAGGCGAACTGCCGAAATGGCGGGAACGGATTTCACAGGCGTATGACGCCGGGGTCCGCCGTTTCCGGATCGGCGGAATCCACGGGCTGGAACTGCTCCGCCCGTTTGCCGGAGTTGAGATCATTGCTGAATTCCCGCTGCCGGTGACCAATTCGCTTGCGGCTCTGCTGCTCCGGGAAGAAGGGGTGTGCGCGGCGGAACCCTTCGCCGAACTGGACCGCCGCTCGCTCTCCGCATTGCGGACCGCTTCCCCGCTGCCGTTGCTCCGCTGTTCCGGGCCGGTGCCGCTGCTGGTCACCCGGGCGGTTCTGCCGGCCGGGGAGTGGCGCGACGAGCGCGGCCGCCGATACCGGGTGGAACCGGGGGCGGAAAGCGGTGTGACACTGCTGTTCGCGGTCGGGAAAACTCCGGAAAGCGTCGACGGGGTCGAGCCGTTTTACTCCAATGAGTGGAAGTGAGCGCCGTGCGGCTCAGCTGATGGAAATCCGGTTCACCTCGCAGCGGAATCCGGCGGCGAGGGTTTCCGCAAGCTCCCGCCCGAGCTTCTCCGAGCCGAGCCGTTCGCCGCGCTCGTAATCGACGATGAAGTCCAGCATATCCGGCACCGCGAGGTAGAGCGGCAACGGTTCCGTGACGGCCAGATGTTGCTCGATCGCTTCGCGCGCCGCTTCCAGAATCTCCGTCATGCGGTAGAGCAGGGGCTCCACCTCCAGCTCGGTCACCGGGGGCGCAAGGTGGAATTTCTCCGCAAACGGCTTCATCATGAAGAAGAAGCTGATGCGGGAGAAGATCGGGGTTATCCCGTTGACCCGCAGGATGCCGTCGTCGATCAGCTTCTGCGCCTCTTCCGGCAGAATCCGGTAGAGTTCGCTCTGGGGGGCGGCCGGCGCGGGGGGCGGTTCGACCGGTTCGGGCGGCGGGGGCTCCTCTTCCGCAAGCTGTTCGTAGTGGCGGGCGAGCTCCAGCAAGAGGTGCGGCGAGGCCGCATCGAAGTGGAGCAGCCGCGCCGCGTCACACACCTGGCGGACGATCCGGTCGAACCGTTCCGGCGGGCAGGCGAGAAACTTTGCGAGCAGTCCGGAGACCGATTCCGGGCGGGTGCTGATGGTGACGAGCCGTTCACTGCCGTTCCGGCGGAACAGGGCGGCGACCTCCGGGAACCCGGTCTCTTCGAGCATCCGCACGACCGCCGAGCCGAGTTCGCCGCGGCCGAAGACCGGTTCGGGGCGGTTGCTGTTGAGCAGCGTATATTCGACCGCGAGGGCGATGTCTTCGGCCATGTAGCTGGAGTCGCGCAGACCCGCCGCCAGGAAGCAGTGGATGAGTCTGGTCTGCAGCTCCACCGCGTCGAAGGGGACACGGCTGCCGTCGAATTCCTGAATTTGAATGAGTTTTTCCGCCAGTTTCACCATACATATAACATAGTGCGCCTCGCGGGCGGTTGCAAGCTGATTTTCCCCGGAGAGGAACGGATTTTTTTGCCGGAATTGCGGAAAAAGTTCTCCGGAGCGTTTGATATTTCCCGCGCTTAGGATATATTATCACGTTTGATTGTAAAATTTTTACGGATGCAACATCAACCATTAACCAAAATGGGAGTCGAAACTGTGAGTTATACCGTACTCGTGTTCGTCAAACAGGTTCCGGATACCCAGAACATCTCCGGCGACGCAATGACGCCGGAAGGGACCGTGAACCGGGCCGCGCTCCCGGCGATCTTCAATCCGGAGGATTTGAATGCGCTGGAACTGGCCCTGCAGCTCAAAGACCGTTACGGCGTCCGCGTGGTGGTTGCCACGATGGGAATGCCGGCTGCCGCCGAGGTTCTCCGGCAGGCGCTTTACCGCGGTGCGGATGAAGCGATTCTGGTGACCGACCGCGCGCTCGCCGGAGCCGATACCCTTGCGACAAGCTATACGCTCTCCTGCTGCGCGAAGAAGAGCGGCAAGGTCGATCTGATCCTCTGCGGCCGCCAGGCCATCGACGGCGACACCGCCCAGGTCGGGCCGCAGATTGCGGAAAAACTCAAGCTCCCGCAGATCTGCTACGTCGAAGAGGTCGTCGAGCTCGGCAAAGGGAAGGTGGTGGCCCGCCGCGCGATCGATGGCGGGTACGAAGTTCTCGAATCCCCCCTGCCGGCGTTGATGACCGTGATCGACTCCAACGAGCCGCGCCCGATGAACGCCAAGCTCATCATGAAATACAAGCGCGCCCGGACTCCCTCCGAAGTGGCTAAGGAATTCACCAACAACAACTACGCCGAAGGCAACGAACTCGATGCCCGGCTGCGGTCGCTCGAGGCGAAGGGGCTGCTGATCAAGGAGTACAGCGCCACCGATATCAACGCGGATCCGGCGCGCATCGGTTTCCCGGGCTCCCCGACCAAGGTGAAGCAGGTCATGAGCGTGGTGCTGACCGCCAGCGAAGCGAAGTCGGTTCCGGCCACCGCCGAGGGAATCAATGAACTGATTCATGAACTCATTAGCGATCACACTCTGGGGTAAGCGTCATCATGGCTGAAAAAATTGGTAACGTCTGGGTTTTTATCGAACAGGAAGGCGGCAAGATCGCCGATGTGAGCCTTGAACTGGTCTGCAAGGGCCGTGAACTCGCCGCTCAGCTGGGCGTCAAGACCGAAGCGCTCCTGCTCGGCGACAAGCTCGAGAAGTGCGTCGATACCCTCTACAGCTACGGCTGCGACACCGTCTATCTTGCGGAAGATCCGCGGCTCGAGCCTTTTACGGTTCTTCCGTACGCGAAGGTCATCATGGATCTGATCCGTGAACACAAGCCGAACATCCTTCTCTTCGGCGCCACGCTCAAGGGGCGCGAACTTGCGCCGCGCGTCGCCTCCGAGAAGCTCGGCGGCCTCACCGCCGACTGCACGCAGCTGCGGATTGACGACTTCGAAGATAAGAAGAACAACAAGAGCTACACCAACAAGCTCATGCAGATCCGCCCGGCCTTCGGCGGCAACATCATTGCGACGATCGTCAACACCTGGGACGATCCGCAGATGGTGACCGTCCGCGAAGGGGTCATGAAGATGGATGCTCCGGATCCCTCCCGCAAGGGCAAGCTGGTCCGCGTCAAGCCGCAGATCACCGATGCGGAAACGGTGGTCAAGGTGCTCGAGCGGGTCCGTGCCGACAAGGAGGTCGATCTCAAGGGCGCTCAGATCATCGTCTCCGGCGGCTACGGTGTCGGCAGCAAGGCGAACTTCAAGCTGATCTACGATCTGGCCGAAGCGCTCGGCGGTGAAGTCGGCGCCTCCCGCGCCGCGGTGGACGCCGGGTGGATCGATCACGATCATCAGGTCGGTCAGACCGGTGTGACGGTGCGTCCGCGCCTCTACATCGCTTGCGGTATCTCCGGTTCGATTCAGCACTGCGCCGGCATGTCGGATTCGAAAAAGATCATCGCGATCAACACCGATCCGGGCGCGCCGATTTTCAGCATCGCGCACTACTCGATCGTCGGTGACTTGAACACCGTGATTCCGCAAATGATCAAAGCATTCAAGGCCAAGCAGTAAGGATTATTCAAGATGGCGAACTTTTTCAAAGACAACCCGGATTTGATGTTCACGCTGAATCATCTGGATCTGGCGGAATCCACCAAGTTGCAGGAAAACGGCTACAAATATGCCGAGACCTATGACAATGCGCCGGTCGATTATGCCGATGCGCTGGATAACTTCAACCGCGTTCTCGAAGTGGTCGGCGAGATCTGCGGCGACCGGATCGAGCCCCGCTCGCGCACGGTCGACGCCGAAGGACCGCATTTTGCCGACGGCGTGGTCACCTATCACCCGCTGACGGTGCAGAACCTGAAGGATCTGACCCAGGCCGGTCTGATGGGTGTGATGCTCGGTCACCAGTACGGCGGCCTGAACTTCCCGGTTTCGGTCTACACGATGATGACCGAAATGGTTTCCCGTGCCGACGCGTCGTTGCAGAACATCTTCGGTCTGCAGGACATTGCCGAGACGATCAACTTCTTCGGCAGCGAAGAGCAGAAGAACACCTATCTGCCCAAATTCGCGAGCGGCGAATACGACGGTTCGATGGACCTCACCGAGCCGGATTTCGGTTCCGACCTTCAGTCGGTGCGGCTGCGCGCCTGGCAGGATGAGAAGACCGGCCAGTGGTACCTTAACGGAATGAAGCGCTTCATCACCAACGGTTGCGCCAAGGTGCACCTGGTGCTGGCCCGCTCCGAAGAGGGGACGACCGACGGCCGCGGCCTTTCGATGTTCATCTGCGAAGCGTGTCCGCAGCTGGTGGTCCGCCGGATCGAGAACAAGCTCGGCATCCACGGCGTTGCCACGACCGAGTTGCAGTACAACGACGTGCCCGCTCAGCTCTGCGGCAAGCGCCGCATGGGGCTCATCCGCTACGTGATGAGTCTGATGAACGGTGCCCGCGTCGCGATCAGCGGCCAGGCGGTCGGTATCGCCGAAGCGGCCTACCGCGAGGCGCGCAAGTATGCTTCCGAGCGTCAGCAGTTCAAGCGGTCGATCGACAAGTTCCCGGCGATCTACGACATGCTTTCGAGTATGAAGGTGCGGCTGACCGCCGCCCGGGCCCTGCTTTATGAAACGACCCGCGTCGTCGACCTGCGCAATGCCTACACCCACCTGGTTGAGCACGGCGAGAATCCGACCGCGGAAGAGCGTGCGTTGCAGAAGTACTACAACAAGACGGCGGCGGTGCTTACCCCGATGTGCAAGGCGCTGGCCACGGAAGTGGCGAACTCGGTCGCCTACGACGCGATTCAGATCCACGGCGGTACCGGTTTCATGAAGGACTTCAACGCCGAGCGTTTCTATCGCGACGCCCGCATCACCAACATTTACGAAGGCACCACGCAGCTGCAGGTGGTGGCGGCGATCGGCGGCGTGATTCAGCGCGACAACGACCAGCGGATTCATGAACTCGCCGGTCTGGAATTCACCGGCAAGCTGGCGCGGCTCCGCGATATGGTGATGGAGCTTTACGAGGATCAGCTCAAGGCGGTGAAATTCGTCGCCGAGAAAAAGGATCCGGCCTATCACGATCTCATGGCCCGCAGTCTGGTCGAGATGGAGACCTACGTCTTCGTCGGTCTGCTGCTGCTGCGCGATGCGGCCAAGTGTGAAGAGCGTGCGGCGATTGCCGAGCGTTATGTGCTCGATTCGGTTCCGGAATTCCGGAAGCGCTATATGCGCGTGACCTCCGGTGACGTGACGCTGATCGACAACAACCGCGACATCATCGATTATTGATTTCGCGCGGTTCCGGCAAAAAAATGCGGCGAAACGCATCGTTTTCGATGCGTTTCGCTCGCTGATTTAGAGAGAAAGAGAGAATGAGCATGAACAACAGTTATCTGGCCCGAGCCAAAAAGATGATTCCCGATCCGCAGATTCTGTCGGTTGTCGCCGCGAAACGCGCCAAGCAGCTTGCGTTCGGCGCGCGGCCGATGATCAAATGCGATTCCGAAAATCTGCTTGATGTGGCATTGCTCGAAATTGCCGAAGGGCTGCTGAGCTATGAATTCGGCACCCCGGGGGAGACTCCTTCCGGACTGCCTCCAATGCCGGAAAATCCGGAAGAGGCTCCGGCGGCGGAGGAGAAAACGGAACCGGATGCGCAGTGACTGGCTTTCCCCCCCGACGGGAAAATACGCTCTGCCGTCAGCCGGCCCGTGGAATGATTTTCACGGGCCTTTTGTCCAGAAAAATCTTGTGTGTGGAGTAGAATAGGATATGAATAAGCCGGTTGTCGCTGTCATCATGGGCAGCAAAAGCGATCTGCCGATCCTGCAGAATGCATTCAAAGTTTTCGATCATTTCGGCGTTGGATTTACGGCGCGGGTTCTTTCCGCGCACCGGACGCCCTGCGAGGCGGCGGAGTTTGCCTCGGGATTGGAAAAAAATGGTTACAAAGTGGTGATCTGCGCCGCGGGGATGGCGGCTCATCTCGGCGGCGTGGTTGCGGCCCATACGACACTTCCGGTCATCGGCCTGCCGGTGGCGAGCGAACCGTTCAACGGCCTTGATGCGCTGTTTTCGATTGTCCAGATGCCTCCGGGGATCCCGGTCGCGGCAGTAACCGCGGGGAAGGCGGGCGGCAAGAATGCGGCGCTTTACGCGGTCTCGATTCTTGCGCTCAGCGATTCCGGACTGGCTGCCCGGCTTCGGGAGTACCGGGCCGAACAGCGCGAAATGGTCCTCAACGCCGATGCGGAGTTGCAGGAGGAGCTCAAGGAGCGTTAATCCCCGCAGGGAACGAAAGAGAGGCGCGGCATGAATCTTCATGTATTCATCGGCATGGTGGTGCAGTTCTTTTTTCTGCTGACGCCTTTTTTTGTTCTATCGCTTTTTGTTTCTCTGACCGCCGGAATGACACTGAAAGAACAGCGGAAACTGGCGGTTCGCACCACGCTGGCGATTCTGATCATCGTGGTGATTCTCTATCTGCTCGGCGACCGGATCTTCGGCTATCTCGGCATCACGCTGGATGCGTTCCGGATCGGCGCCGGGCTGGTGCTGCTGCTGAGCGGCATCGAAGTGGTGCGTTCCTCCGGGACGCCATCCGGCACCCGTCAATGCGATGATGACGGGGATGTCGCGGTGGTCCCGCTGGCGATTCCCTACACGGTCGGTCCCGGTACGATCGGTACGCTGCTGACCATGGGGGCGTCGGCGGAATCCACTGCAATCCGGCTCTCTCACCTTGCCGGAATTTTGATCGCTGTATTCATGATGGGCGGCCTGCTCTATTTTTCGGCGACGCTTGAACGGCTGCTGAAAAAGAAGGGGCTGAACATCTTGAGCAAACTGACCGGCCTGTTCCTCGCCGCGCTTGCCTCGCAACTGATCTTTACCGGAATCCGTAACATGCTGTTCGGCTGAGTTGCAACACTCTCAGAGCACCGGAAGCAGCCAGCAGAGTGCGGCGGCCGCGACGGCGAGCAGCAGAAACACAATCTGGAAAAAACGGACTCCTTTGCTAACCCCCGGTTTGCGGAAGAGATCCACCAGATCCTCCTTGATGAGGCCGGCGCGGGGCAGGGGAGGTGCGAAGGTGAAGACCTTGCCCATCTTTCTGGAGAGCCGCATCGGGCGGTTGACCGCGCAGGCATTGGCTTCCAGAAAACGCGAAATGTTGCGGCGGTACAGCTTGACCAGCGAGATCACCACCATCGGACCGCCGAAGATCAGAATGATGCCGAACAGTATCGTCAGTACATTGAGTACGGAAATGTTCTGGAGCGACTTGATGATGAAGGCGACGGCGCTGCCGATTGCCGCGATTCCGATGCCTCCGCCCATGAGCATCATGGAGCCGCTCACCGCCGGAGTCTGCGGTTTGGGGGCCGCGACCGGCGGAGGAATGATTGCGCCGGTGGTGATGTTTTTCTCGAGCGTCTTCTGCACTTCCGTGCTTTTGGTGCTGAAAAAGCGGTCGGCCTGTCTGGCGATGAATTCCCCGAAACGGAAAAACGGCATTTTGAGCGCTTCGCTGATCGAAACCGGTTGCTGAATGAGGTCGATGATGCGGGCATCCCAGACGGAACCGTCCGCGGCGAAGAAAATGCCGTGCTTGCCGATGAAGAGGTTGCGGATGTTGCCGGAGGTGACGGCGACGGCAAGAGTCATTGTTTTGAGGTTGCCCGTCTTGCCGGTGGTCGCTTCGATGTAAAGGACACAGATATCGCTCATCGTGGCGATCCGTTTGTGTTCGGCGAGATTCCGGATGGGGGTTGCGAAGGTGTAGTGCCGTCCGTCCATGACCAGCTTGCCGGTTTGAAGCATCGAGCTCCCGCGTGGATTGAAGAGTTCGCTCAGGGAGACATAGTTGTTGAGAAATTCGAGCAGATACTGCTGATACAGTGTCAATTTGAGCAGACTGTGATAGGCGGTGAGTTCGGTCGCAACCGTGAGATCTTCCTCGATGCGGCGGCGGAGCTCTTCCAGACTGCCGTCGGCGAGCCACTGTTTCAAAGTGGCGGTTTCAACCGCTTCGAACGCTTTGTCCGGCTCGGAGTTCTTCCATTCCCGGTAGGCCGCCAGCGAGGCGCTCAGGCGGTGCCACATCGCTTCGCTGAGCTTGTTGCCGGAAAGGAATTCCGCCATGGCCGGATGCGCGGCAAACGCGCGGAGCTCCGTCTCATACAGAGGATTCAACGGCGCGGAGAAATCCAGAATCCGGTCCGGCCGTGGCGTGGCGACCGGAAGTTTTTCGAGCAGGTCGCGCACCGAAGCGGCGGGCGAGGCATCGCCGGTTTCATCATTGGCCGGGACCGGCCGGGAGAGTTCCGGCAGAAACTCCAGTGCGGCGCAATGGAGAAAGTAACGGTCGATGGGGTCTTGAAGTTTCTCCACCATGGCGGAGAAGTTCGCCGTTTCTTCCGCGTAAGGGCGCAAAAGTTCCGGCTGATTGGCAGGCGCTTCATACCAGGCGATGTATTTTTCCGCCCCGGCGCAGAACGAGTCGAGGATTTCCCGGTTGATCCCCTCTTCTCCGGTCAGATCCTTGCAGCTGCCGGTGATTTTCATGATATGGCCGACAATCTCCGCCAGGTGCGGATCCTCCGGAACTCCGGCGATATCGCGGCAGTCGCCGGTAAAGCAGCCGGGAGTGATTACGCCGTCTCCATTGCAGCAGGCGTTGCTGAGAATGCCGTCATCATCCCGAATCTGCGCGAGGTTGAGGGTAGGGGAGTCTGGAATGCCGAGGTTGCGGAGCACCACGTTGGCGGCGGCGCGCAGAGCCGCTCCCTCCGGGGTGGAAACATTGATGGAGTCGATGCAAAGATCGGGGGAACCCAGTGCCGGTGTCGAGCCCGGCCGGATGTTGGCGAGGAACCAGGCAACGGCCCGTTTTACTTCGTCCGCGCGGATGACACCGTTGTGATCGTCATCGATGAAGTCGAGGAACTGGCGGTCGGTGCGCAATGCATCGATGGCGATTCCGGTGACGGCCCAGAGGGCTTCATCCAGCTCCAGAACGCAGGCCAGATCGTCGATGTTGCGCAATGCCAGCTGCGGGGCTCCGCCAATCCGACGGAACATCATATCGGAAGTTTCACTGGTGGACGTGGTCATTTTTCTGAACTGCCTGCTGTAAGCGTTGCCTGTTGTCTCCCAAACAAAATTTTTCAGTATGAAGTAATATACCGCGTCTTGCGGAAATCGGCGAGTGTTTTTTTTCTGTTTTTTTCACTTTTTCAACTCCGGGGAGCGTCGTCGCCGGTTTTCCGGGGAAGAATCCGCAGAGCCGGTTGAATTTTGGGGGGATTGGTTGTATATTAATGCCGTGAGGATGGAACAGGAAGGATGGAGCGTGACGATGGAAAAATCGGGTGTGACGAATCCGGGCGGCGCCATGCGCAAGGTGGAGCTTGTCTGCAACCTTGCTCCCGGTAAAAAGGTGGCGGTTGCCGGTTCCTTCAACGACTGGGAGCCGGAATTGAATCCGATGGTGGATGCCGGCGGGAACGGCTCCTACCGTTGCACTCTCTCGCTCGCTCCCGGGTACTACGAGTATAAGTTCGTTGTCGACGGCGAATGGGTGCTCGATGAGAGCAATCCGAACTTTACTTCCAATGATTTCGGAACGCTCAACAGCGTTTTGAACGTCAAGTGATGCTGCCTGTTCCGGCCTGAATTTCTGCTGTCGCTCTCTTTTTAAGTCTTTTCTTCGCTGTTTCTACCGGTGATGCTTGATTTTTCGGAAATTCGAACTTATATTTCCGGAGTAATGCGGGGTATCCGCTCATATGTCACAGGAGACCATGGTATGAAGCAGTATGCAACGTTCCTCTTCGCGCTGCTGGGGGCGACCCTGGCGGCGGCACCGGCTGAATTCCGGCTGGACATCAGCAGTCAGGATAATGTATTGAAACCGGGTGACGGAGAGGTGAAGTTTGTTCGCGCATCCTGGCTCCCCGCGGCGGAACAGCCGGGCTATCTGGTGGTGAGCAAGACGGTCGGCGCGAATTGGACGCCGATTGAATTCTCCTTTTCGGCGGAAAAAGACGGTTTTCTCTGGCTCGCCTTCGGCGGCGGCTGGGCTTCGACGCCGGAAATGAGAACGTTTATTGTCGTGGACGGCATCAAATTCAACGGTCAGGAAGCGCCGAACGGCGGATTTGAAACGTTGAAACCCGATCTCTCCGCTCCGAGAATCTGGAATCTCGGTTCGAAAAGCAAAGCCTGCCTGGTGGAGGACGCCAAAGAGGGCAAAAAGGCGATGAAGATCAACCACGACAACCGGATCGGGCAGGGGTTGAAAGTGGAAGCGGGAAAGCGTTACACGATCTCCCTGTTTGCCAAGGCGGCAAAATAGCTGGAGACGAAAGAGAATGCGGGAGGTCGGTATCTGCCGGCCTCCCCTCTTTCTGTTGTCGCCTTGCAGCATTGACTGCGCCCCCCGGTGCGGAGTCGGCAATTCAGACGGTCTCCTTCCGTGCAATGGAAACTTGATGCGCTGAAGAAATTAGAGGGTAAGAGCTCTTCTCCGGCAGGCGGAGGCCGTAAGAGAAAGGAAATGTGATCTCATGCGAAGAAAAGATCGTGAAATCAAAGAATTCTCCACCATACTGGAAATTCTCAATCGGCTCGACTACGGGCATCTTGCCCTGTGTGATGACGGGAAGCCGTATGGCGTTACGCTGAATTTCGGCTATGAGGTGAAGGCGGGAACTCTCCTGCTCTACTTTCACGCTGCGCCGGCGGGACGAAAACTGGATTGTCTCCGCCGCAATTCCTCCGCCTATTTCTTTGCGGAGACCGATACGAAATTTTATGAAGGGGAGCGAAACGGACAGAAATACTGGACGATGTATTATTCCTCTGTTGCCGCAGAAGGAACCGTGGAGGTGGTGGAGGAGCCGGAGGAGAAATTTCACGCTTTGAAGTTGCTGATGAAGCATTTCATCGGCGATCAGCCGTTTGAGGTGCCGGAGGAGCTCCTGCGATATACCGCCATTCTGAAAATGACAGTCAGTTCCGTTACCGGAAAACAGAATCCCGGCCCCTCACAACGGGCATAAGCTGCGATCGAAGCAGGGGCAAACACGAAGCGGTCGGGAGTTGGCTATGCGCTTCTCCTCGACCGCTTTCCCCGGCATTGCAGATTTCAGCGTTTTACCTGCCGCCGCATTTCCAGATCGGCCTGCTGACGGCGCAGCGTTTCCCGCTTGTCGCCGCGGTTCTTCCCCTGACAGTAGGCGATTTCCACCTTGACCAGCCCCTGCTTCAAATAAAATTTGAGCGGGATGATGGTACCGCCTTTTGTGCCCAGCCACTGTGCGAGTTTGAGGATCTCGTTGTGATGCATCAAAAGGCGGCGCTGCTGCCGGACCTCATGGTTGAAGCGATTGCCGAAGCCGTACTGAGCGATATGCACATTGACCAGCCACATCTGGTTGCCGGAAATTTTGACGTATCCTTCGTTGAGCTGGATCGCCCGTTCCCGACAGCTTTTCACCTCGGTCCCGACGAGTTGAATGCCCGCTTCGAACCGTTCGATGATGTTGTAGTCATGAAAGGCTTTTTTATTGGTGGCCAGCACCGGATCTTTCGGAGTCTGCCTCGGCATGATTTACCTCATTGCTGTTACGCCTGATCGTCGCGCAGAAAGCGTTTCGCCCGCTCCCGGTACGAGGCCATGCGGGGATAATTCTTCTCGTTCAGACCGGCTGCGAATTTCCGGAGCTGCTCCTGCTGTTCGGCGGTGAGTCCGGTCGGACTTTCCACCAGAACGCGGATGTGCAGGTCGCCGCGGGCACCGCCGCGAAGCGAAGGCACCCCTTTGCCCTTGAGCCGCAGAATCGTGCCGCTCTGAGTTCCCGCCGGAACCCGCATCTTCGCCTTGCCGGAGATGGTCGGAACCTCCACCACACCGCCGAGAACGCATGTCTCGTACGGCACCGGGACCTCACAGAGCAGATCCTCTCCGTTCCGGGTGAAAATGTCGTTGGCGCGGACATGGATCACCACGTAGAGATCTCCGGGCCGTCCGCCGTGCAGACCGGCTCCGCCTTTGCCCGGAACCCGCAGTCGTGAACCGGTATCCACTCCCGGCTGAATGTGAAGTTGAAAACTCTTCTCCACTTCGACGCGTCCAGCTCCGCCGCACTTCCGGCACGGCTTTTCGATGATCTGGCCGGTGCCGCGGCAGCGGGAACAGGGCTGGCTCATGCTGAAAAAGCCCTGCGAAACCGTCTGTTGACCGGTGCCGCCGCATTTCGGGCAGACCTTCTTTCCAGAACCGGGTTCACAACCGGAACCGCTGCAGTCCGGGCAGTCCACCAGTCGCGGCATGGTGATCTTCTTGTCGGCGCCGTACATGGCGTCTTCAAAGTCGATCTCCAGGTCGTACCGGAGGTCGTCGCCATCGACCGGACCGTTGTAGGCCCGTCTTCTGCTGCCGCCGCCGCCGCCACCACCAAACAGATCTTCGAATGAGACACCGCCTCCGAAGAATTGACTGAAGATATCCTGTGCATGGCGGAAATCCGCTCCGTTCGCGCCGCCGCCGGCCGTCCCGTGACTGGTGTAGGCGTCGTGACCGAGCTGGTCGTACTGCCGCCGTTTCTCCGGATCGCTCAGGACCTCATAGGCGAGCGAGACCTCCTTGAATTTCTCTTCGGCAGCCTTGTCGCCCGGATTTTTGTCCGGATGGTACTTGATCGCAAGTTTCCGATATGCTTTTTTCAGTTCATCTGCAGTGGCGTTTTTCGACACGCCGAGCGTCTGGTAATAATCCTGTGCCATGATGACGGGTTACTCCTTCTGCTCTTCCGACTCAGTAGTTTCCTGCGGGGCTGGTCCCGAAGAGACCACGACGCGCGCCGGGCGGAGAAGACGTTCCCCCAGCGTGAAGCCACCCGACCACTCCCGGATAATCTTCCCCTCCGGAACTTCATCGGAGGCTTCGTGGGCGGCCGCTTCATGATATTTCGGGTTGAAATCGACCCCGACGGTCGCAATTTTCTTCACCCCGAGTTCGTCGAACGCCTTGTGGAATTCGCCGATGATCATATTGAGCCCCTGACGGATGGATTCGATATTGTCCGACTTCTCCGCGGCGGTTTTCGCCATGCCGAGGAAATCGAAGACCGTCAGAAACGGTTCCAGCGTCCCCGCGGTGCCGCAGAGGCGCGCTTCGGAAATATCTTTCACCACCCGCTTTCGATAGTTCTGGTAGTCGGCTTCGAGGTACATCAGTTTCTCTTTGAGAGCCTGAAGTTCCGCAGTGAGTTTCGCCGTCTCCTCCTGCGCGGCGTTTGCATCGCCGCCTTCCTCTTCTTCCGGAAGGACTTCCGGAAGATTTTCGTCGACCGGAATCTGATCCTCATCTTCCGGAACGTCGGGATTCGGATGTTTTTTGTGTTTCATATGATGAATTGCTCCTTTGTATGTGTGTTCAAGCCGGAAAGATAAAATCCGGTTAATCTAATTAATATATAGGGAAAACGTCAAAAATCAAGGGGGAATTTCTGCGGATTACCCCGGAGCCGTTGAAAGAGGCGCTCACCAGCCGCTGTAGCGGAGCGAATTCTCGTTGAGATAAGCACGATGCTGTTCGAAGTCGGGACACATCCGCTGGACTTCCGCCCAGAACCGGTCGGAGTGGTTGAGTTCAAGCCGGTGCGCCAGCTCGTGGATGACCACATAATCGATCACTTCATCGGGGCATTGGATCAGCCGCCAGGTGAAATTGAGATTCCCGTCGCTGCTGCACGACCCCCAGCGCCCCGAGGCGCCGCCGATGCGGATGCTCCGGTAGGTGATGCCGAAGCGCGCCGCAAGTTCCCCGGTCCGCTGTTCCAGATGGGAAAGGGCGAGCTGGCGGTAGAGTTTTTCCAGCGATTTTTTCACCTCTTCCGGCGTTCCGGCGGGAACCAGAAACGCTTCATCGAAACAGAGAAGCCGGCGGCTGAACTTCAGCGGATACCAGCGGCCGCGCAGCAGAAAGAACTCTCCCTCTTCGAAACTGAAGCGGGGCAACTGACGGCGGACCGCCTCTCCCCGTTTCCGGAGCGAGGCGATCAGCTCCGGATTGCGGGCGAGAACCGCTTCGATGCGGCTGCGGGGAAACCCCTCCGGCGCACGCACCTCCAGCATTCCATCCTCGGGGCGGATGGTGAGGGAGATCCGGGTGCGGCGCGGAGAGTAGACGACGACAAAAGGAGGAATCACTGTCTGGATTCCAGGTAGCGCTCCGCATCCATTGCGGCGCGGCAGCCCATTCCGGCTGCCGTTATCGCCTGGCGGTAGTGCGGATCCGCGCAGTCCCCGGCGGCGAACACGCCGGAAAGATTGGTGCGGGAGCTGCCGCCCTCCACAATCACGTACCCCTGCTCATCCAGCCGGATGAACTCTTTGACAAGTCCCGTGTTGGGCACGTGCCCGAGAGCGGCGAAATATCCTTTGCAGGCGATTTCGGTGATGGAGTTGTCCTTGAGGTTCCGCACCCGGACCCCTTCCACCGACTTTTCGCCGAGAATCTCATCCACGGTGCTCGACCAGACGAAGGTGATCTTCGGGTTGGCTTTGGCGCGTTCCGCCATGATCGGCGAGGCGCGCAGCTCGTCGCGGCGGTGAATGACGTAGACCCGGCTGGCGAAGCGGGTCAGAAAGTTGGCCTCCTCCATCGCGGAGTCGCCGCCGCCGATCACCACGACCGGAACATCCTTGAAAAATGCTCCGTCACAGGTGGCGCAGGCCGAGACCCCGTGGTTGCGCAGCCGGTCCTCGGAGGGCAGCCCCAGCCAGCGCGGACTCGCCCCGGTCGCCAGAATCAGCGCCTGAGCTTCGACCTCATCGCCGGTGGAAAGGATCAGTTTCTGCATTTTTCCGTCAGTCAGTTCAAACCGTTCGACGACGTCGTACTCCACCCGGGTGCCGAATTTTTCCGCCTGCTGCTGCATGGCGGTAACCAGATCGAAGCCCAGCACACCGTCGGGGAAGCCGGGGAAGTTCTCCACTTCGGTCGTCTGCGTCAGCAGGCCGCCGGGCTGCAGGCCGGCAAAGAGCAGCGGCTCCAGATTGGCGCGTGCCGCGTAGATGGCGGCGGTGTAGCCGGCCGGACCGCTTCCGACAATGACCAGTTTTTCCTGTTTCATAGTGACAGCCTCCTCTTCATTTATTGCGGGCCAGGAACAAAGACAGAACCAGCAGATTCCACAGAATGTAGCTGAAATCACGCCACCCGGACTGATGGGCCAGCCAGAGCGTGGTCAGCGGTTTTGCGTTGATGTAGCCGCCGGAAATCAGGGCGCCGTCGAACAGAGTTTCCCGGGCCGGTTCCCGCCAGGCCCCGCGCAGCCAGGCGGCCAGCGGAATTCCGAAGCCCCGTTTCGCATGGTTGCGGATCGACTCCGGAACCTGTTTGGCAAAGGCGGCTTTGAGAATGTGTTTGCGCGATCTGCCGGGCATCTTGTAGTGTTCGGGCAGACGGGCGGCAAACTCCACCACCTCCCGGTCGAGGAACGGGGAACGGACCTCCAGCCCCACCGCCATCGACGCGATGTCCACCTTGGTGAGAATGTCTCCGGGCAGATAGGATTGCAGATCGAATTCCGAACAGCGTTCCACCTGATCCGGCGCGGTCATCTCCCAGCGGATCGTTTCGAAGGTGTCTCCCGAATCGTGAGCGAGCGCTCCCCGGAGCCGCTCCCCGAAGAGGGTGCGTTTGACCGAGGCCGGGCAGCGGTTGAGCAGGTTGAAGTAGCGGTTCTCCGACGAACTGCCGAGGGCGGCGAACATGCGCCGGAAGCGGCCGGTTCTGCTCCGCTCTCCGTTGTCCGGCAGGAGTGTGGTCAGGAACTGAAAGAACGGCCGGCGCAGTGCTACCGGGAAGAGATCGACCCGGGCGGCGTACCGCATGGCCAGATAACGTTCGTAGCCGGAAAAGACCTCGTCGGCGCCGTCTCCGCCCAGCGCCACCGTCACCCGTTCCCGGGCGAACCGGCTCAGAAGGTAGGTCGGCAGCATCGAGGCGTCGGCGTAGGGTTCGCCGTAGTGGGCGAGCAGTTTTTCCAGCAACGGAAAATCGCATGGATTGACCACCTGTTCGAAGTGGCGCAGCGCTCCGCCGGTGAAGGTGTTGATGGAGCAGGCTGCCTCCGCGGCCCGGTGACGTTCGTCGTAACGTTTGTCTTCGAAGCCGATGGTGAAGGCGTCGGTTTCCGCCGGCGCGCGCAGTTTGGCCATGAGTCCGGCGACGATGGTGGAGTCGAGCCCGCCGGAGAGGAAGACGCCGCAGGGGACGTCGGCCATCAGCCGCTTCGCCACCGCCTTCTCCACGAGCCGCCGCACTTCGCCGGCGGCCTCCTCGAAGGGGAGCTCCTGCTTCAGCGAATAGTCGAGATGCCAGTAACTGCGGATGGATACGGTCCCGTCCGCACAGCGCAACTCCAGAAGGTGCGCCGGCGGCAGTTTTCTCACGTTGCGGTAGACCGTGTTGGGACTGGGGATGTACTGCAGCGAGAGAAAGTCGCTGATCGAATCGCAGTCAAGTTCGCGCGGCATGGCCGGGTGGCACTGCAGTGCGGAAAATTCGCTGGCGAAAACCAGCGTGTCTCCGGTCATGAAATAGAGCAGCGGCTTCTTGCCGAGGCGGTCGCGCGCCAGCAGCACCCGGCGCTTTTTCCGGTTGTAGACGGCAAAGGCAAACATGCCGTCGAGCATGGAGACGCATTCGCTGTCGTACTCTTCGTAAAGATGCACCACCACTTCGGCGTCGGTGCCGGTGCGGAAACGGTGACCGCGCCCTTCAAGCTCTTCGCGGAGTCTCCGATAGTTGTAGATCTCCCCGTTGAGCACGATGCCGATCGTGTTGTCCTCATTGAAAATCGGCTGATGCCCGCCGGAGAGGTCGATAATGGAAAGGCGGCGGTGGCCGAGGGCGACCTCGTCATCCAGATAGGTTCCGGAGTCGTCCGGGCCGCGATGAGCCTGCGCCTGATTCATGGCGCTGAGAATCCGGCCGGCCTCGGGGTCGGCATGATGATTGATGATTCCGGCAATCCCGCACATCTTCAGAACTCACCTGGCTTATAGGGTCTAACTTGTTCCGGCTCAACCTGACAAATTGTGTCAAATCTCTGCCGCGACTGTCTTATTAATATAATGCCGCGAGGGGGATTTTACAAGGCCGGAAAACGTACCTTTCCCGTCTTTTGCGGGGAAAGGGGTTGCAATCCCGCCTCCGGCGGGGTATATTTTCCGACATGATGCTCAATGAACGCCATATCCTTTCTCAGCTGCTGCCCGGACTGGCCGCCACGGAATCCGTTGCGGTCGGCCCCGGGGACGACTGCGCCGCACTGCGCACCTCCGGCGGCGGGCCGCTGCTTCTTGCCGCCGTCGATCAGGTGATTGCCGGGGTGCATTTCCTTTCGGAGGGGACTGCGCCGGCGCGGGCGGGGGCGAAACTTATGAAACGCAATTTGAGCGACATCGCCGCGATGGGGGGGACGCCCCGCTGGGCGCTGCTCGCCTTTGCCGCGCGCGGCTGTTCCGAATCCTGGGTGCTGGAGTTCTGCCGGGGAGCCGCCGATGCGGGAATGCGGTACGGCACCCCGCTGACCGGCGGCGATATCGCCGGTCTCGAACGGGATGGCGTCGCCGCCTCGCTCACCATCCTCGGCGAAGTGGAGGAGTCGGAGATCGTGCTGCGCCGGGGGGCGAAGCCGGGGGATCTGCTCTACGTCACCGGCCGGATCGGCAATTCGTTTCTTTCGGAGCATCATCTGGATTTCACCCCGCGGCTGGCCGAGGGGCGTTTTCTCGCGTCGCACCGGTTCGCCTCGGCCATGCTCGACATCAGCGACGGGCTTTTGCTCGACGCGTCGCGGCTCGCGGCGGCCTCCCGGGTGGCGCTGACGGTGGAGCAGGAGCGGATTCCGCTCCGGGCCGGAGCTGTTCCGGAGAGCGCCTGGAGCGACGGCGAAGATTATGAGTTGTTGTTTACGGTTCCGGCGGATGCCGCGGCGCAGCTGGAGGCGGAGTGGCCGCCCGGATTTGCGCCGCTCACCCGGATCGGTTCCGTTTCGGCCGGTTCCGGCGAGGTGCTGGATCCCGAAGGAAATTCGTTGACGGAACACAGGAAAAGTGGTTATGAACATTGAACGGGAGTTGTTGAGCCGCTCCGAAGAGGAGACGGAGGCGTTTGCCGCACAGCTGGCGCATGAGCTGCCGCGCGGCACGGTGCTGGCGCTGGAGGGGGACCTCGGTGCCGGTAAGACGGTTTTTTCACGCGGATTCGCCCGCGGTCTGGGGATTACCGAACCGGTATCCAGCCCGACCTACACGATCATTCAAGAGTATTCTCTGCCCGGCGGCGGGCGGCTTTACCACCTCGATCTTTACCGGATTGCGAATTCTGCCTCCGCGCTCGCGTTCGGCGTGGATGAGTTTCTCGACGATCCGGAGTCGGTCGCGCTGGTGGAGTGGCCGGCGCGGATTGCCGACATCCTGCCGCCCGGCACGCTCCGGGTGGAGATCGTGCATCTCTCCGAGAACGAGCGGCGGATTACGGTCCGCGGCTAATTTCGGGGCAGGGGGGACAGACGCGATGCGGCTGGAGTTGTGGAACTGCATCCACCGGATTCCGTGGCGGCGCCGGATTTCTCCGTGGCGGCTTGCCGCTGCCGCCGGTTGTGCGCTGGCGATCTATTTTGCCGTCTGCGCCGTGGTGGGAGCGGTGCTACATTTCTGCGCGACCGGCGACCGGCAGCTGTTGTGGACCATTGCGGTTCTCGGCGGAATCTTCGCCCAGCTGCCCGCCGGTGCCGGGCTGGTGCTCTGTTGTCTGGCCGCGCCGCCCGCGAAGCGTCTGCTCGCGGCCAAGCTGGGAATCCGTCCGCTCCGCCGGCGTGACTGGAAGGTGATCGGCGCATGTGTCGCGGCCAATCTGCTTCTCTGCGGCCCGGTCACCGGGGTGTGGGAGTTGATGCTCAACGCCTGTGACATCCCGTACCGGCGGGAACAGGAGCTCGCATTGATGATTGCCGACGGCTCCCCCCTGCTGATTGCTCTGCTGCTGGTCGGAGCGGTGATCGTCGCTCCGGTGGTGGAGGAGATCGGCTTTCGCCGGGTGTTGTTCGGCCTGTTCCGGCCGCTCGGCGCGTGGCCGGCGATTCTGATGAGTTGCGCCGTCTTCTCTCTGGTTCACGGCTTCCTGCTGGGAATTCCGGGGCTCTTTCTGCTCGGGTTCCTCTTTCAATACGCCTATCTGCGGACCCGGAACCTCGCTGCCGCCGTATTGCTCCACATGGTAGTCAATCTGATTGCGGCGGCGGCGGCGCTCATCGAGCCGCTTTTTCGCTGAGCGTTCGAGGGCAGGGGGCGCGGAACGTCACTTCTGCCCGTAGTAGGCGTTGCTGCCGTGTTTGCGCAAATAGTGCTTCTCGATCAGCGTCTCCTTGAGCCGGGGCACATCGGGGCGGATCTGTTCGGTGAGCAGCGCCATCCGGCAGAGCTCCTCGAGCACCTGGGCGTGATAGACCGCCTTCGCCGCACTCTTGCCCCAGGTGAAGGGGCCGTGCCCGGCGACCAGCACCATCGGAACCTCGTCCGGATCGAGCCGGTTTTCGCGAAAACAGCGGATGATCTGGTTGCCGGTTTCGGTCTCGTAATTGCCCTGAATCGCCTGGTCGGACATAAACTCCGTACAGGGAATATCGGTCGCCAGATGGTCGGCGTGGGTGGTCCCGTAAAGAGGAACCGCGCGCGCCGCCTGTGCCCAGGCCACCGCGTAGGTCGAGTGGGTGTGGACGATGCCGCCGATATGCGGAAACGCCCGGTAAAGTTCGGTATGGGTGTCAGTGTCGCTCGACGGACGGAGGCGGCCGTCAACCACCTTCCCGGTGTCCAGACGGATGATCACGATATCTTCCGGGCGGAGTTTGTCGTACTCCACGCCGGAGGGCTTGATCGCGTAGACGCCCGCTTCCCGGTCGATCGCGCTGACGTTGCCGAAGGTGCGGATGACCAGGCCGAGCGCAGGGA
This sequence comes from uncultured bacterium, assembly GCA_900551245.1. Classification (GTDB taxonomy): domain Bacteria; phylum Verrucomicrobiota; class Lentisphaeria; order Victivallales; family Victivallaceae; genus Victivallis. The sequence continues at coordinate 30,502 of URVC01000032.1, forward strand.
GTTCGAGATTGGCTTTCCAGCAGCTTTCCCGCAGTTTCTCATACATGGCGCATCGTCTCCTCTTCGAGCAGTTTCCCGAGGGCGAGGTAGCGGGCATAGAGTTTTTCATACACCGGAACCGCCGATGGATCCGGTTGATAGATGCGGTCGAATCCGGAACCCATTTCCGCCATGGCGGTTTTGAGATCCGGATGAACCTTCGCCGCGACCGCCGCGAACATCGCCGCGCCGAGTGCACAGGCCTGATCGGCCGCGGCCACTTTGATCGGCAGCTGGAGCACGTCGGCGCAGAGCTGCATGATGAAGGGGGATTTGCGGCTGATTCCGCCGACCGCCGCGACCGAATTGACTGCGATCCCCTCGCTCCGGAACCGTTCGACGATCGCCCGGGCGCCGAAGACGGTGCTCTCCGCCAGCGCCCGGTAGATCATCGGCGCGGTCGAACCGAGCGTCAGGCCGAAAAGCGCCCCGCCGAGACGGGGATTGGCGTCGGGCGTGCGCCGGCCGTTGAACCAGTCGAGCGCGACAATGCCGGTGGAGCCGGGGGCGATTGCCGCGGCCTCCGCCTCCAGCGCCGGCAGGGAAACTTCGCCGGCATAACCGAGCAGGCGGCGGAACCAGGCGTAGACGTCGCCGAAGGCGGACTGCCCCGCCTCCAGCCCCACCATGCCGGGAATGACCGAGCCATCCACCTGGCCGCAGATGCCCCGCACGCACTGCCGGACATCCGGCGCGACCAGAATGTCGCAGGTGGAAGTGCCGATCACCTTGACCAGTTCGCCGGACGCAATCTGCGCGCCTACCGCGCCGAAGTGGCAGTCGAAGGCGCTGCCGCCGATCACCACTTCCGGGGAGAGGCCGAGCCGGGCGGCCCACTTCGGCGAGAGGGTGCCGGCCGGAACATCCGCCGTGCTGGTTTCGGTGTAGAGCCGTTTACGCAACCCGGCGAGCAGCGGGTCGACACCGGCGAGGAACTCTTCGGAGGGCAGACCGCCCCAGCTTGCGTGCCACATCGCCTTGTGACCGGCGGCACAGCGGCTGCGGGGCATCGTGACTGGGTCGGTGCGTCCGGCAAGTTCGCCGGTGATCCAGTCGCAGTGTTCGACCCAGCTGAAGGCGGCTTCGCGGACGCGGGCATTGTTCCGCAGCACGTGCAGAATTTTGCTCCAGAACCATTCGCTCGAATAGATGCCCCCCTCGTAGAGCCGGTAATCGGTGCCGCCCCAGTTCGCGGCGTACTCGTTGATCCGGGCCGCTTCGGCGATGGCGGTGTGGTCCTTCCAGAGCAGGAACATCGCGTCGGGATCGTCGGCGAATTCCGGCTTCAGCGCCAGCGGTGTGCCGTCGCGGTCGACCGCGCACGGCGTCGAACCGGTGGTGTCGATGGCGATGCCGGCCACCCGGGTGGCATCCACCCCTTTGAGCACGTTGCGGATGACCGCCTCGGTTCCTTCCAGATAGTCCAGCGGGTGCTGGCGGAACTGATTTGCCGCCGGGTCGCAGTATTTTCCCTGCGCCCAGCGGGCGTATTCGTGAACGCTGGTCGCGAGCTGTTCGCCATTCGCCGCAACCAGCACGGCACGGACGCTGTCGGAACCGAAATCCAGACCGATCAACAGTTTTTCCATGGGTCCCCCTTTTGGTCTTGCAAGATTCTGTTTGCAATGCAATATAGCGCCGATTGCAACGGATGCAAGGCGCCCCGGAGGGCTTCCCGTGGATTTTCTTCCGTCAGGCGCGCCGGGGATCGAGGCGGAGGTACGAGTGCGCGGCCACCTCATGACCTTCCGCCTGCTGCGGGGTGGCGGAGTGGTTGATCAGCAGAACAGTGCCGTTGGAATACTCCACCCGCACCAGTCCGCCTCCAAGCCGTTCGTGCCGCTCGATGAATTCGAACTGCAGATCGCTCCGTTTGCTGAACTCCTCCGCGCTCCGGGCGATGGCTTCCACGCAGCGGTCGAGCTCTTCGTCTGTTCCGCAGCTGCAGTCATCCTCGCCCATCCAGTTGTTGTTGGTCGTGGTGAATTTCGAGTAGAAGTAGTTCAGCGGGCGTCCGCCGCACTCCAGATTGCGCAGCATCTTTTCCGGGTCGGGGGAGATCGCCTCGTTGACGGTGCCGCAGTCGCTGTTGTAGGTGAGAATGCCGTGATAGACCAGGTGCCAGAGAGGAATCGCCTCGTCGCAGAACTGCGGCAGCGGCATATCCGGTTTGAACACCGCGTAGAGAACATAATCCATGTCGCCGATGCAGAAGTCCCACGCCCCTTCCGAACTGGAGGCGCCGCAACTCTCCCGCGCGAGGCGGAGCGTGCGTCCGCGCCATTCACCCGCCTCCCGCCGGCTGAGCGGATGGGCCGGGTTGAAACAGGCATCCGGGCGCAGGATGCTCAGCACGTCGATGTAGTGGGTGCCGTAGAGATTCCAGCGGGAAAACTCCGCAAAATCCTCCTCCGCGAACCGGTATGCCGCTTTCGGGCAGAGCCGGCGGCAGCGTCCGCCGCCCCAGCTTCCGCCATCGACTGGATTGCCGTCGGAATCCAGCAAAAGATCTTCCGGCGAGAGGCGGCTGGAGATGGAGTAGGAATCTATGTTGTTGGAGTGAAGCGAAATGAGGTATCCGTATTGCCGGGCAAGTTCAATCACTTTGTGCAGTCCGGCCTCACCGCCCAGCCGGGGTTCGACCGGCGCCCAGTCGGGCCAGCGGCCGTCGTGGCCGGAACAGTTCCAGCCGACCAGGTTGAATTCGGCGTGACGGATGCCCCGGCGGTGAAAGCGTTCGATGATCTCGCACACCCGGTCGAAGGTAATGGCGACGTGAAGGGGCGGTTCGTTTTCCAGAGTCTGTTCCGGTACGGGGGAGGGGACCGGTTTCCACGCCAGCCGCAGCCGGACCATCGGGCCGAGCGCCGCCTCTCCCGCGGCCGGATAGCGGACGGCCCGTTCCCGCAGCGGCAGGCAGGCACCGCGTTCGAGCTGGTAGCGCCGGTAGGCGCGGGCGGCGGCGGAGTAGGTCGGTTCATCCAGCGGAAGAAGTTTTAGTTCAATGGCTTCATCCGGTTCGCCTTCCCATTGGAAACGGGGCGTCAGGTGGTAGGTGCCGTTGTGCAAACGGACGATGAGTTCATACTCCAGCGACATGCCGGAGACCACGGCGAGCACACCTTTGCCGTCGCGGATTACTGCGAAGAACGGCATCGAATTGAAGCCAAAGTGCGTTTCCCCATCCGGGCGGTGTTGAAAGCGGATTACGCCGCCTGGGCCGACGTTGTCGCACGCATTCTGCTGGATGTTCGGGACAAGGAAACAGCCGTCACTGCCTGCCGGGGCGGTGAACTCATCCAGTTCGATCTCGAGTGCGCAGGCTCCGGCGGGAATCTCCTCTTTCGGAATCTGGATCGTGTGATTCTGACAATGCGGCCGGGCCGGTTCCCGTCTGCCGTCTGCCCACTGGAAAAATGCGTTCATCTGGTCTGCTCCCTGTTGTGGTTTTCTGTTTTTTTTCTATTGTAGGTCGGTTGGATTCATTTTGCAATGACGGATGCGGCGATTTCTCTTGTTGTGTACAAAAAGTGAATGTTTTGTTCATCGCAATGGAACGATGCAGAATGAAATTTTCCGGAAATATTTTAAAAATGCGCTTGCAATTTTTCGGTCGCCGCGATAGTGTTTTCTCGACAGCAGGGAGGATGCATGCCGACGAAAAAGACCTACAGCATTCCGGCGTTGAAACGGCTGCCGGCGTATCTGCGGGAGCTCCGCCAGCTTCGGGAGGAGGGGCGGGAACGGGTTTCCAGCCCGGTGCTGGCCCGTGCCCTGCACATCGACACCATCTCCGCGCGCAAAGATCTGGAAATGGTCGGCGTGGTCGGTTCGCCGGGGGTAGGATACCGGGTCCGGGAATTGATCGACGGCATCGAAACGTTCCTCGGCTGGAAGAATACGTCGGAAGCTTTCCTGATCGGCGCTTCCGGATTCGGCGCCGGACTGCTCGAATATGAGGGATTTGCCGCGTACGGGCTGAAGATCATCGCCGCTTTTGACCGCAGGGCCACGGGGGGCGGGGCGATTCACGACGTCCCGCTTTTCGGATTTTCGGAACTCCGTCATCTTGCCGCCCGGCTCCGCATCCGGCTGGCGATTCTCTGCGTGCCCGACGACGAGGCGCAGGAGACCGCCGAATTTCTGGTGGAGTGCGGCATCCTGGCCATCTGGAACTTCACTGCGCACACGCTGAAACTGCCGGAGAAGATCATCTGCCAAAGGGTGAATCTCGGCGGCGACCTCGCCATTCTTTCCGTCAAACTGGGGGAACGGCTGAACGAGCTGGAGGAAAACGGCGTCGACCTTGAGGAGGAAAAACTGTGAAACACTCCATCGTCATCTGCATGGGCAGCTCCTGTTTCGCCCGGGGCAACAAGCGGAATCTGAAAATCATCGAAGAATATCTCCAGAAGCATGCGATCGACTGCGCCCTCTCCGGGCGAGGCTGCATCGGCAAGTGCAAAACCGGCCCGAATCTCTCCATCGACGGCGAGAATTTCGAGCGGGTGGATTCCGAGTCGCTGATCGATCTCCTGGATGCCAAACTGAGGAGCTGAATCTGCCATGAATCACTCGTATCCGGTCTATACCATCGAGGCGGAGTGTCAGGACTGCTACAAATGTGTCCGCCATTGCCCGGTCAAGGCGATCCGGGTGCGCGACGGCCATGCCGCGGTCATCCCGGAACTCTGCGTCGCCTGCGGAAAATGCGTCGAGGTGTGCCCGGTCAAGGCCAAGCAGGTGCGCAACGATACCGGCCGCGCCCGTCTGCTGCTGCAGGATTCCAGCCCGGTCTACGCCTCCCTCGCGCCGTCGTGGGTCAGTGAATTCCGCGATCTGGAACCGGGCAAGCTGATCCGGGCGCTGAAACTGCTCGGATTCGCCGGTGTCAGCGAAACCGCGCTCGGCGCCCAGCTCGTCTCCGCACGGATGGCGGAGGCGCTCGATGCCGGAACCGGCGGACTGCTGCTCTCGTCGGCCTGTCCGACGGCGGTGGATTTCGTCCGTCGCTACCTCGCGCACCTCGCTCCCGCCATCACGCCGGTCGGTTCGCCGCTGATGGCGCACTGCCGGCTGTTGCGCGACACCTTCGGAGACAGAATCCGGGTGGTTTTCATCGGTCCCTGCATCGGCAAGAAGAACGAGGCGGACCGCCACCCGGAACTGCTCAATCTTGCGCTCACCTATCCGGAACTGCGCCAGATGTTGCGCGAGGCGGCGATTGTGCCGGAACGGCTGACGCCCGAGGCGGACGACCGTTTCCTGCCGGAGGCGGCGGAGGAGGGCGCGCGCTATCCGATCGAAGGGGGGATGAACGATACCATCCGCTTTCAGAGCGGGAACCAGCGCGTGCATTACGCCACGCTGACCGGATTGGACAATTTGAAACTCGCTTTTTCCGGCATGGAGACGATGCCGGCGAACGAGGCGGTTTTCGTCGAAATGCTCGCCTGTCCCGGCGGATGCGTCCACGGGCCCTGTTCCGAACACGATTCCCCCGGACTGCTCGAGCGGTTGCGGGTGCTGCGTCACGCCCGGATGCCGGAATCACCGCGCGAGCGCCGCACGCCGGGGAGCATCGCCGCCGCATTTCCCGCCGCCGCCGCTCCGCCGCCGGAGCCGGGCGATCTGATCGCGGCGCTCCGCAGCATCGGCAAAACCACCCCCGAGGATGAACTCAACTGCGACGGTTGCGGTTACGACACCTGCCGGAATTTCGCGCAGGCGATGATTGCCGGCAGGGCCGAGCCGTCGATGTGCGTCTCCTACCTCCGGAAACAGGCGCAGAAGAAGGCCAATGCGATTTTGCGCAGCATCTCTTCCGGGGTGGTGATCGCCGACCGCGACCTCTCGATCATCGAGTGCAACCGCAACTTCGCCAAACTCTTCGGCGACGAGACGGTCGAGATGTTCGACGCCTGCCCGGGGCTGGCCGGAGCGGATCTCCGGCGGATTGTGCCCTCCTTCATCGGGCTGTTTGAATCGGCGCTCCAGAGCGGGCGCGACGTACGCCGGGATTCCCTCAAGGTCGGCAAACGTCTGTTCAATCTCAACCTCTTCAGCATCGAGCCGGGGGAGGTGATCGGCGCGGTGATCTTCGACGTCACCAACACCGAACTGCGGCGCGAACAGATCGCCGCCCGCGCCCGCAAAGTGATCGACCGCAACATCGCCACGGTGCAGGAGATCGCCTGCCGTCTCGGCGAACAGATGGCCGACACCGAGCTTCTGCTGCGTTCCATCGCCGACGACTACGCCGACGACACCGATCTCATTGAGGCGGAACCCCCGGAGAACAGCGAGCCATGACGTCAAAAAAAGCTGACCTTTTCATCGACACCGGGTATTCGCAGTGCTGTCATTTCGCCGAAAAGGCCTGCGGTGACGCGGTCGCCTTCAAACGGATTCCGGCGGAGGAGCGGCTGCTCGCGGTTCTCGCCGACGGGCTCGGCCACGGGCTCAAGGCGAACATCCTCGCCTTGATGACCACGACGATGGCGTTGCGGTTCAGCGCGGAGGATCGCGAAATCGTCCACTCCGCCGAGATCATCATGGATGCTCTGCCGGTCTGTCAGGTCCGGCAGATCAGCTATGCGACCTTCACCATCGTCGACACCCGGCTCGGAGGGCTCACCCGGGTGGTGGAGATGGGCAATCCGGAGTTTCTGCTCTTCCGCGGCGGCGACTCCTGTCCGATTGAGGGCAGGGAGTTCTCCTCGCCCCGCTACCGCGACCGTACCATGACCGCCTACACGTTCGACGCGCGTCCGGGGGACCGGCTGCTTTTCTTCTCCGACGGGGTCACGCAGGCCGGGCTGGGGTCGCCCCGTTTTCCGCTCGGCTGGCGGAATTCCGGGGTGCGCGACTATGTCGCCTCGGTCATCGCCGGTCAGCCGGACATCTCCGCGCAGGAACTTTCGGAACGGATTCTGCGCGAAGCGGTCGCCCATGAACCGGAACTGCGTCCGGCCGACGATATCACCGCCGCCTGTCTCTATTTCCGGGAGCCGCGCCGGATGCTGCTCTTCACCGGACCGCCTTTCGATCAGAGCCGCGACGCCGAGTGCGCCCGGATTTTCCGCGACTTCCGGGGAACCCGGGTGATCTCCGGCGGGACGTCCGCCGAAATCATCTCGCGCGAACTTCACCGCCCGCTCACGATCGACCTCGCCGCCGCCGGAGATCTGCCGCCGCCGTCTCACATGGAGGGGGCCGACCTGGTCACGGAAGGAATCTTTACGCTGAGCCGCGCGGCCCGTTATCTGGAGACCGGTGACCAGACCCGGCTGGATCCTGCCGGAGAGCTGGCCGAGTTGATGCGCCGCCACGACGTGATCGACTTTCTGGTCGGCACCCGGATCAACGAGGCCCATCAGGATCCCAATTTGCCGGTCGATCTGGAGTTGAGGCGCAACATCGTCAAACGGCTGGGCGATGTTCTTCGCAACCGCTATATGAAAGAGGTCAACGTCCATTTCGTCTGACCGGAATTCCCGGTGCGCGAAACGTCGCCGGCGCCTCCCTTTCGCCAGCTCCCGGCCGCCACGACACAACCTGAGCGCCAAGAAAATCCCCTCGTTCGATCGATAACTTTTTATCGATTGAGCTTGAGCAGGTTATGACGTAAAGAAAAAATTAAAAAATATTTTTTTATCGATTTGATTTTTTCTCCGGGCGGGCCTATTCTTAGTGATAAGCCAACCTCAACCAGGGAGAAAAAACATGAGTTGTAAGTGCCATGAAGGCTCCGGAACCGGCGTCCGTTCACCGGAAGATGCGGAGAAATTTGATGAACTGGATCGCTACATCACATCCCTTCTTGACAACCAGACACCGGAACGGCGCCGGGGATCTCTGATTCAGGTCCTTCACCGGGCACAGCATCTTTTCGGCTATCTCTCCGAAGAGGTCCAGAAATTCGTCTCATCACGCCTCCAGCTGCCCCGGGCTGAGATCTACGGGGTGATCAGTTTTTACAGCTATTTCACCGACCAGCCGGTCGGCCGCTATAAGATCAATGTCTGCACCGGAACCGCCTGCTTTGTCAAAGGGGCGCCAAAGGTGCTCGATGAATTCAAACGGCGCCTCAACATTTCCGAAGGGCAGAGCACCGCGGATGGAAAGTTCTTTCTCGGTGCGCTCCGCTGCGTCGGCGCGTGCAGTCTTGCCCCTGTCGTCATGGTCAATGACAAGGTCTACGGAAACGTCACCGCCGAAAAGGTCGCCGGCATCCTCGCCGACTGCGCTGACTGAAACGTTACAATTTCGAATCAATTGAGGTACTGCCGATGAAAATCGATACTCCCGCCGCTCTGGAGCGGATTGCCGAAGAACTTGACAACCGGCCGCAACCGCCGGTCAAACTGCTCGTTTCGATGGGAACCTGCGGCATCGCCGCCGGAACCACTCCCGTCTTGAAAGCCATCTATCAGGAGATTGCCGAACGCCGGCTGGAAAACGCCATCGAGGTGAGCGAAGTCGGCTGTATGGGGCTCTGCTATGCGGAACCGGTCGTGATGTTCGTCGAACGCTCCACCGGCCGCAGAGTGATCTACGGCGAGGTTACGCCGCAGCAGGTGCCCGCCATCCTCGCCGCCGGAATCGACGGCGTCGCTCCCGGCACCCGCACACTCGAACGCAACTGGTACTATCCGGAGTTTGAAGAGCCCGCCCCCGGCGAACTGCAGGCGCGCATCGTCCTGCGCAACACCGGCCGGCTCAATCCGGAAAAGATCGATGAATACATCGCTGCCGGCGGTTACCGGGCGCTTGCGAAAGCTCTGACCACGATGACTTCGCAGGAGGTGATCGATCTCATCAGCGCCTCCGGGTTGCGCGGCCGCGGAGGCGGCGGATTCCCCACCGGCCGCAAGTGGCAGTTCGCCGCCGATCAGAAGTCGGAGGAGAAGTTCATCATCTGCAACGCCGATGAAGGGGACCCCGGCGCCTTCATGGACCGCGCGGTTCTGGAGGGCGACCCCCACACCGTCCTGGAGGCGATGGCCATCGGCGGCTATGCGATCGGCGCACACACCGGCGTCATCTACATCCGCGCGGAGTATCCGCTGGCGGTCAAACGGCTCGATATCGCCATTTCGCAGGCGAAGGAGCGCGGCCTGCTCGGGAAGAACATCTTCGGCAGCGGTTTCGACTTCAACATCGAAATCAAATTCGGCGCCGGCGCCTTCGTCTGCGGCGAAGAGACCGCGCTAATTCATTCGATCGAGGGCAAGCGCGGCGAACCGACGGTGAAGCCGCCGTTCCCCGCCGTCGAAGGGCTGTGGAAGAAGCCGAGCGTGGTCAACAACGTCGAAACTTACGCCTGTATTGGTGCGATTGTCCGCAAGGGAGCGGAGTGGTTCCGGTCGATCGGTACGGCGGGTTCCCCGGGGACCAAAGTTTTTGCGCTGGCCGGCAAGATCTCCAAGGTGGGGCTCGCCGAAGTGCCGATGGGAACCACCCTCCGGCAGATCATCTACGAAATCGGCGACGGCATCAAAAACGGCCGCAAGTTCAAGGCTGTCCAGACCGGCGGCCCCTCCGGCGGCTGCATCACCGCGGCGAACCTCGATCTGCCGATCGACTATGAGGCGCTCAAGAAGATCGGTTCGATGATGGGGTCCGGCGGCATGATCGTCATGGACGAGGATGACTGCATGGTCAACATCGCCAAATTCTTCCTGGAGTTCACCCTCGACGAATCCTGCGGCAAGTGCACCCCCTGCCGGATCGGCAACCGCCGTATGTACGAGATGCTCGATGAGATCACCTCCGGGCGCGGCACGGTGGAGACCATCGAGAAGCTCAAAATGCTCTCCGCCACCATCAAGGACACCGCGCTTTGCGGACTCGGCCAGACCGCGCCGAATCCGGTGCTTTCGACGCTGGCGAATTTCGAGGAGGAATACCTCGCACATGTCCGTGAATCCCGCTGCCCGGCGGGCGTCTGCGCCAAGCTGATCCATTTCGAAATCTCCGACAAGTGCGTCGGCTGCGGCCTCTGTCTCCACCACTGCCCGGTCAACTGCATCACCGGCGAGCGCCGTGCCCGCCACGTGATCGATCAGAGCCGGTGCATCAAGTGCGGCGTCTGCTTCCAGACCTGCCGGTTCCACGCGGTGGAGAAGCACTGAAAGTTATTTGAGAACAGGAGATTTACCATATGAAAGTCAATCTGAAAATCAACGATCAGCCGGTGAGCGTCGAAGCCGGCTCCACGATTCTGGAAGCGGCGGAGAAGCTCGAAATCCGCATCCCGACTCTCTGCCATTTCTCGATGGATTGTTTCCATGTCGAACACCGTTGCGCCTCCTGCCGCGTCTGCGTGGTGGAGGTCGAGGGGCGCCCCAATCTCGCGCCGGCCTGTGCAACGCCGGTGACGGAGGGCATGGTGGTCCGCACCAATACACTGCGGGCGATCAATGCGCGCCGCACCATTCTCGACCTTCTGCTCTCCGACCATCCGAAGGATTGTCTCATCTGCCCGAAGAATCTGAACTGCCAGCTGCAGGCGCTGGCGCAGGAGATGGGGCTGCATCATCTCCTCTTCAAGGGGGAGCAGTCCACCTACAACCGCGACCTCTCCAGCAACGCGATTGCCCGCGACCTGGACAAGTGCATCATGTGCCGCCGCTGTGAAACCGCCTGCAATTCCGTACAGACGGTCGGCGTGCTCTCCGCCGTCGGCCGCGGTTTTCAGGCGGTGGTCGCTCCGGCCGGACTCAAGCCGCTGGCGGAAACTGAGTGCGTCTTCTGCGGGCAGTGTGTGCAGGCCTGTCCGGTCGGTGCGCTGAGTGAAATCGACAACAAGTATTCGGTCTGGCGGGCGTTGAACGATCCAGCCAAAACGGTCGTGGTGCAGACCGCTCCGGCGGTCCGTGTCGCCATCGGCGAGAGCTTCGGTCTCGAACCCGGTTCGATCAGCACCGGGCGAATGGTGACTGCGTTGCGGATGCTCGGCTTCGACAAGGTGTTCGATACCGATTTCGCCGCCGACCTCACCATTATGGAGGAGACCACAGAGCTCATCGAGCGGGTCAAGAAGAACGAAAAACTGCCGATTCTGACCAGTTGCTGTCCCGGCTGGGTGAAGTTTCTGGAGCATCAGTTCCCGGAACTGCTTTACATGCCTTCGTCAGCGAAGTCGCCGCAGCAGATGTTCGGCGCGATCGCCAAGAGCTACTACGCGCAGAAGATCGGCGTCGCGCCGGAAAATCTGGTGGTCGTCTCGGTCATGCCCTGCCTCTCCAAGAAATACGAGGCGTCGCGCGAGGAGTTTTCGCACGACGGCGTCCGCGATGTCGATATCGTCATCTCCACCCGGGAACTCGCCGACATGATCCGCGAGGCGGGAATCCGTTTCGACCAGCTTGAAGAGCAGGAATACGACTCTCCGCTCGGCGAATCGACCGGTGCGGCGGTGATTTTCGGCGCCACCGGCGGCGTGCTGGAAGCGGCGCTGCGGACCGCCGCCGACTGGATCACCGGCAAGGATCTGCAGGAGATCGAATTCACCGCCGTTCGCGGTCTTGAGGGAATCAAGGAGGCGACGGTCGAAGTGGACGGGCTGTCGCTGCATGTCGCGGTCTGTTCCGGACTGGGCAATGCCCGGCGGTTGCTGGAACGGATTCAGAACGGCGAAGCCAGCTATCATGCGATTGAGATCATGGCCTGTCCGGGCGGCTGCCTCAACGGCGGCGGCCAGCCCTATCATCATGGCGACACCTCGATCCTCAAAAAACGCATGGAGGCACTCTATCGGGATGACCGAAACAAGCCGATCCGCAAGTCGCACAAGAATCCATCCATTATCCGGTTGTATGAGGAGTTTCTGGGGGAACCCGGCAGTCACGCCGCTCACAAGCTGCTCCATACCGCTTACGTGAACCGTCGCGACTGACGGATGCCAGTCAGAAAAATCGGGTTCGGAGAAAAGGAACTTCTCCGAACCCGTTTTTTCTGCTCGAACCGCGGTGCGGTGCTGTGTGTCAGGAGTGCTGTTGCGGCGGCTGCGCGGGCAGGACCGGCGGCTTCCAGTCCTTGTAAAGCGGCGCCTGGCGGCGGTTGATGTCCAGCCAGTGACGGGGGGCCCAGAGCCACTGAAGCGGTGCTTCGCGGATCATCTGCTCGAGCGCGGAGATGCACTGTTGCGTGATCGCCTGCACATCGACATCTTTGTTCCCCGTCGGGGTGTAGCGGATCAGTTTGCCGACCCGGAGGTCGAAATTGAAATTTTTGCCCGTACGGAAGGTGAGTTCCGGCAGAATGGGAATCCCGGTCTTGAGATGGAGCAGGGCCGGCGTCATATGAACCCGGGCCGGATGGCCGAAGAAGACACACTCCACGCCTTCGTTGCCCGCGGCATGCTGGTCGATCAGCATGGTGACGTTCTTGCCCTTGTTGATTGCGCGCAGCACGGGGCGGATTCCTTCGGTCTTGTCGACAAGTTCATGCATTTTTCCGGCCCGGTGGGCCAGGATCATCTTTCCGATGAGCGGGTTGCCGAACGAACGCATCATTGAGAGCATCGGAATGCGCGCCTTTTCGGAGAACGCTTCGCCGGCGACCTCCCAGTTGCCGAAGTGCGCGGTGATGATGATGACCTGGTGATTTTCATGGTCGGGGGAAAGCGCGTAGTCGATCGCCTCCGGATCGCCGGAGACGGTGATCTTTTCCGGCGAATAGAGCTGGTCCATCTTGACGATTTCGACCAGCAGTTTGCCGAATTCCCGGATGGAGGCGGCCGCCATGTGGACCGCTTCCCGGTGGTTCTTGGCGATGCCGGCATGCATCAGATGCTGGATGGAGCGCCGGCGGTGGCGCAGGTCGATGAAGAAGAGCATGCGGAAAAGGAAATCGCTGAAAGCATATCCCCATTTCAGCGGCATCCAATGCAGAACGCGGTAGAGAAGGTAAAATGGAATATATTCCAGATAAATCCGGAATTTGGATTTTTCATGCCTGGGGCGTGCCATGAGTAGAGGGCCCTTTCCTGTTACAATTATTCCCGGTAATATACCACGGTTTCAGGTTTCCTGCCAGTCATTTTGAGAAAATGAGTTGATTTTTCTCTTTTTGGGGATACAATATGAAAATTGTATTGATTTGGAATCCGGACACAGGAGGCGGAGATGAAAAAATTTGCGGGAGTTCTTGCCGGAATCGCCGGAATATGTTCCGTTGTGTTCGGCGGTGTGCCGGAATATTCCGTCGATGCGCAGGGGAAGATGTGCATCACGCTGAACGGCGAAAAAATTCTGATGGAGGACACGCCGGCGATGGTCGACGCCGACTGGCGGAGAGTGGCGGAATTCGCCGTCGCACCCGGGTCCCGGAAGGTGAACATGCCCAATGCCGTCTGTTCGTGGACGGATGGCTCCTCCGTGATGACCCGGAGCGTGGAGTCTCTGCCGGACGGCAAACTTCAACTCTCCTGGAGCATGCGTTTTCTGAACGGCGTTTCCGCGGCGCGGCATGTGGAGCTGAACTGGTTTCTCACTGGCGCCCGGCAGGTGAAGCCGAGTGGAAATCCGCCTCGAACCTTGACGGTCGATGTCGGCGGAGAAACGGTGGAGATTGCATTTGCGGGATTTTCCATCCCGTGGGTTTTTGAACAGCAGCAGAAGTCGGGAATCCGGCTGGTCCTGGCGTGGAACTACGATCCTGCGGCCATCAACCGGATTGAATCGACCATGCTGATCCGAGTGATTCAGAAGAAGGAAGCTGAAGAAAAATGACGTATCAATATCGCACAGATGGACAGGTCTGCAGTCAGGCAATCCGGATTGAAATCCGGGATGACGGGCGCATCGGCGCCGTGGAGTTCGCCGGCGGCTGTCCCGGCAATCTGCAGGGAATCGGCAAGCTCGTTTCCGGCATGAAACCGGAGGAGGTGATCGAGCGGCTCAGCGGAATCCGTTGTGGCGGCAAACCCACCTCCTGCCCGGATCAGCTCGCCCGGGCGCTTCAGGCTATTTTGCGGAAGCGTGAGGGGAAATAACGCGGCCCGTTTTTCCTGCCCCGCCGATTGCGGCAGGGCAGGGGAATCGATTCACGCCCTGCTCAAGCGCCCGTAGAGAAGCGGCCACTCTTCCAGCCCGAAGAAGAGCAGATTGGCGTTGCGTTCCAGCGTCAGAACACCGTTTTCCCGGCGGAGGAGAAACCGCAGTCGATACGGTGTTTCATACAGGTGGGCAAGCACTTCCAGCGTTTCGTCATCCCGCCATGCCGCACTGGCGGCCATCCGGCGGAGACAGGAGCATCCGAAGCGGGTGTGGTTGTCAATCCGGCGCCCGAACCCGGCTTCCAGAATCTCTTCTCCGCCATTCCGGCGCAGAATCAGCCGGCAACTTGAGGCGGTCGATTCCAGCTGAAGCGTTTCCGCACCGATGGTGTTCGGTTCGAATTCCACCGTCTCCCAGCGAGTTTCCCGGCCGGGACCGGGCAGAACCGGAAAGGCCGCGCCGGCGATCTTCGCCCGGAGCGCCTGCTGCTCCACCGCCGCTTCCGGCAGCGGTGCATCCTGCATGGCCGGCAGAAGAATCTCCCAGACCCGGTCGAGGACCGACTGCATGTTGCGCATGCCGCTGGTGACGGCGAGCGCGGCATCCTGGTCCGGCATGACCAATGCGTACTGGCCGAAGGCACCGTCACCCCGGTAGGCGTTGTGGCGGCAGCGCCAGAATTGAAATCCGTAGCCGACCTGCCAGTCCGGCTGTGTGTTCATGGAGTTGTCGATTTGAAACGAGGTAGCCAGCTCCAGATAATCCACCGGAAGAATCTGCTGCCCAGCCCACCGGCCGCCGTCGAGCAGCAGCTGGGCGAAGCGGGCGATCTCTTCCGTGGTGAGACGGAATCCCCAGCCGCCGAGCTCGGTTCCCTGCGGGTCCTTTTCCCACTCCCGTTCGCCGAATCCGAGCGGAGCGAACAGTCGAGGACGCAGGTATTCGGTCAGATTTTCTCCGGTGAGGCGGCGGATGATCGCCGAAAGCATGTAGGTCGCTCCGGAGTTGTAGACGAACCGGCTGCCCGGCTCGTAGACGAGCGGACTGCGGAAGAAACTTTTGACGAAATCCGGCTCATGCCGGTTGATCATGTAGCAGAGGGCGCAGCGGTCGTGCCCGCTGGACATGGTCAGCAGATGGCGCACCGTCATGCGCAGAAAACGCGGATCAGGGTCTTCGGGCAGCTTTTCCGGAAAGAACTCCGCGATCCTGTCGTCGAGCTGAAGTTTTCCCTCCTGCCGGGCAAAACCGATTGCCGCCGAGGTGAAACTCTTGCTGAGCGAGAAGAGTTCATGCGGCACGTCGGGGCGGTAGGGGGCATTCCACAATTCCGCCGCCACTTTGCCGTGGCGGAGGAGCATGAAGCTGTGAACACTGTCGAGTTCCGCGAGAGAGTCGATAAAGCGGCTGATGGCGGAAGAGGAAATTCCAACGGATTCCGGTGTCGTGCGTAAAAGCATTCTGACGATTCTCCTGATGCATGATTACCTGGTTTAATTTGCCACAAATCCGGAGATTTTCCATTCAGGTTCGGGAAAAATCCATGAAAAACCTTCCCGGCCCGGCCAAAAAAACAGCGGGCTTGAAGCCCACTGCCTTTCGCATTGTTCTGTCGCCGTCGCCTTACGGAATCAGCTTGAATGCCTTGACCAGGTCGGCGATCTGCGCATCGGTGATCGGCTTCATGCCGCCGAGGTTGCGGGCGCTGACCGTCGCCTTGGCGCTGTATTCGGCCACTTCCATGCGGTCGTAGGCTTCGAGCAGCGTCTTGCCGCTGGATACCATGCAGTCGTTCTGAATCAGAATGATCGGGTAGCGCGGCGAAAGCGTATCGGTAATCCGCTTGAGGTCGCGGTAGTTGGCGCCGTATTCGAAAGTCGGCATTTCGCGCAGCAGAATGTAGCTTTCCGGAATGACCCGCGGATCGAACTTCTCATGCGCCACCGTGTACGCCATCAGGTGCGGCGGATTGGCAATGATCAGCGAATTGAGCTCCGGCTGCGCGTCGAAGATCGCCTTGAAGAACCACGCCGCCCGGCTGAGCTTGCGGCCGGATTCGTAGCGGAATCCCTTGACGAGCACCAGATCTTCCGGTTTGATGGTGCCGCGGTCGACGCCGCGCGGAGTGATCAGAAAACGCTCCTTGTCAACCCGCACCGCAAAAGTCCCTTCGGTGCTGGTGAAGAGCATCTGCCGGTAGGCGCGGCGGATCAGTTCGGTCATCTGGTAGCGCAGCTCCATCTCCTCGCTCGTCCGGATCTCCGGATCGAAGGGGCGGAAGTCCGTGTTGCGGTCGAGCATGCTGAACTCAATGTCGGTATCCGACAGGTAGTGCGGCGTGCCGATCTGCGTGGAACGGTTGATGAGGCGCGCGCAGAAATCCAGCGTTTCGAAACGCTGGAACGCCTGGAGCAGTGTCGCACCGGCAGTGCAGGCTCCGTGATTTTCCAGCAGAATCGTACTGTGTCCGGCGGAAAAGGCCGCCGCGACGTTCTTCCCGAGCGCTTCGCTGCCGGGAACCTCGTAGGGAGCGTAGCCGACCGTGCCGCAGATCATCTTCGCCGTCGGATGCACCGCCGTGTTCGGAATCTTCCCGGCGACGCTGAAGGAGACCAGCGCCGGCGGATGCGCGTGCAGAATCGCTTTCACATCCGGGCGAATCTTGTAGATGGCGCGGTGGAAGGGGAATTCACTCGAGGGCTTGTGGCGGCCGATCACCGTGCCGTCCGGCTTGACGCAGACGATGTCTTCGCGATGCAGCGTGCCTTTGTCGACACTGCCGGGGCTGATCCACATGTTTCCTTCGGAGTCGAGGATCGAGAGGTTTCCGCCGGAAGTCGTGGTCATGCCGTACCCGTAGATACGCTTCATGATCTCGACGATCTGGTCGCGCGGGTGTACGAAATTGGTTGTGTTCATTGAAACTACGCTTTCTCAATGAGGTTGAATGGCTCGGCATACTTTTGCCGTTCTTTTTAATATACACCATTTTATCGGTTTGGCAAGCGGTGGATCCATTGAAAACAGCCGGGGAAGATGCTATATTAATAGATCATTTTTCAAACCGTTACAGACAGGTATCCGAAACATCTATGAGCGACATCAGAAATATCGCAATCATCGCGCACGTCGACCACGGTAAAACCACGCTGGTCGACCAGATCCTGCGGCAGGCCAAGGTCTTCCGCGAAAACGAGGTGGTGCAGGAGTGCTTCCTCGACAACAACGACCTCGAACGCGAACGTGGAATCACCATCCTTTCCAAGAATATCAGCATCCGCTACAAAGGGGTGAAGATCAACGTGATCGATACCCCCGGACACAGCGATTTCGGCGGTCAGGTCGAACGGGTGCTCAAACTCGCCGACGGCGTGATCCTGCTGATCGACGCGGCGGAGGGGCCGATGCCGCAGACCCGTTTCGTGCTCGACAAGGCGCTTGCGCTCAATCTGCGGCCGGTGGTGGTCATCAACAAGATCGACAAACCGGACGGGCGGCCGGACGAGGTGCAGAACAAGGTGTTCGACCTCTTCTGTGAGCTCAACGCCTCCGATGAACAGCTGGATTTCCCGACCCTCTACGCCAGCGGGCGGGATGGCTGGGCGGTCCGCGACCTCAACGATCCGCGCGAATCGATCTACCCGCTGCTCGATGCCATCCTGGAATACGTTCCGGCGCCGAAGCAGGTGGAGGGGCCGGTGCAGGCGCAGGTTGCCACGCTCGACTATTCGAACTTCGTCGGCCGCATCGGCATCGGCCGCGTCTACCGCGGCACCCTCGACACCCGCAAACCGCTGACCATCATCAAGCGCGACGGGCGGCAGGAACCGGCACAGGTCAAGCAGCTCTTCACCTTTGAGGGAATCGGCCGGAAAGAGACCAGCGTGGTCGAGTGCGGCGACCTCTGTGCGATTGTCGGCATCTCCGACATCGACATCTCCGACACCATCTGCGACGCGGAACACCCCGAAGCGATGCCGGCGATCGCCATCGACGAGCCGACGATTTCGATGCTCTTCCGCATCAACGACTCCCCGTTCTTCGGGCGCGAGGGGAAATATGTCGGCAGCCGCCAGCTGCGCGAACGCCTCTTCAAAGAGGTCGAGCGCGATGTGGCGCTCCGGGTGGAGGATGTCAACGGCGAGGCCTTCAAGGTCTCCGGGCGCGGTGTTCTGCACCTGGCGATTCTCATCGAGACGATGCGACGCGAGGGGTACGAGTTCGCCGTGGCCAAGCCGCAGGTCATCTGCAAGGAGATCGACGGGGTGAAAAACGAACCCATCGAACGGCTTTCGGTCGATGTGCCTTCGGAATTTGCCGGCAAGATCATTGAGATCGTCGGCATGCGCCGCGGCGAACTCATCCAGACGATTCCGCGCCACATCGTAGCCCAGAACCTCACAGCCGCTCTTCTTCAGCAGGTTCTTCGCCATGGGAAGTCCCATAACGCCCAGACCCAGAAAACCGATCTTCATGTGTCACATCTCCTTATCATATTTCAACGTGTTCGCCCCTCACCGTCCGCCCGCGGCCCCGCCCCGGCAGCCGGGGCAGGGCGCGTTTGGAATTTGAGGGGAAAGAATAAGACTTGTTATTTCTTCAGCAGGGACGGCAGCCATGTGGTCAGAGGATCCACATAGGTGATCAGCAGCAGCACCACAATGCTGATGAGCAGCAGGGGCATCAGCGCCTTCAGAGATTTGGAAAGGCTTGTCTCGCCGATCTGGTTGCTCAGCAGCAGGCACAGACCCACCGGCGGCGTCACCAGACCGATGCAGAGGTTGAAGCTCATCACGATGCCGAACATCAGGGGGTTGATGCCATACAGCGTCAGCAGCGGCATCAGGATGGGCGTCATCATGATGATGGCTGCGTTGGCCTCCATCAGCATACCGATGATCAGGAACAGCAGATTCAGCAGCAGCAGGATCAGCACGCGGCTCTCCGTCAGGCTGGAGAAGGTATCCAGCAGCAGCGCCGGCAGGCCGGAGGTGACCACCACATAGCTGGAGGCCTTGGAAAGTCCCACCATCACCATGATGGTGGCGGTGGAGACGGAGGCCTCCACGAAGGAGTTGGGCAGCTCGCTCCACTTGGTGTCCTTGTAGATGAACAGGCTCACCACCAGTGCGTACACCACCGCTACGGCGGCGGCCTCGGTAGCGGTGAAGATACCGCCGAAGATACCGCCCAGAATGATAATGGGCATCAGCAGTGCCCAGATACTGCTCTTGAAGGTCTTGGCGACCTCCTTGGCGGGCATCTTCTCGTGGGCGGGCAGGTTATACCGCTTGGCATACACCAACGCATATCCCATCAGGCAGAGCACCAGCATCAGGCCGGGGATCACCGAGCCGATGAACAGCTTG
>URVC01000033.1 GCA_900551245.1 uncultured bacterium
CCGGCATTCCGTGCGGCTTCGCCGTACTCGTGCCTGCGAGATTGGATGATGTCTGTCAAAAACCGACTCATACCTGACTGCCCGGCCCGTTACGCTTGATCTTTCGATCAAGGTGCGACAACGGAGCACCGCGACACATCGGAGCGGCACGTTTGCCGCCTCCGGCATTCCGTGCGGCTTCGCCGTACTCGTGCCTGCGAGATTGGATGATGTCTGCCAAAAATCGGCTCATACCTGACTGCCCGGCCCGTTACGCTTGATCTTTCGATCAAGGTGTGACAATGGAGCACCGCGACATCTCGGAGTGGCACGTTTGCCACTGGTGGAGCCGAAGGGGCTCGAACCCTCGACATCCTGCTTGCAAAGCAGGTGCTCTAGCCAACTGAGCTACGGCCCCTTGAAACCTTATTAAATTTTTCATCAACCCGCGGAGAACTTCTCCGCATCCCTTTTTTTCGGGGATTGAACTTTGAATAGTGCGATGTTTCCTTTGATGCCGTTACCGGCATCCACATCCGGCGGCTTAGACGCCGGAGTTTAGCCATAACCATCGGATTTAGATCCCTTGCGGGAAGACCGAGGTTTGCTCCTTAGAAAGGAGGTGATCCAGCCGCAGGTTCCCCTACGGCTACCTTGTTACGACTTCATCCCAGTCATCGACCACACCTTAGGCGCCTTCCTCCTTTGCAGGTTGGATCAACGATTTCGGGTGCAATCAACTCCCATGATGTGACGGGCGGTGTGTACAAGGCCCGGGAACGTATTCAATGCGTCGTAGCTGATACGCATTTACTAGCGATTCCAACTTCATGCAGTCGAGTTGCAGACTGCAATCTGAACTAAGACCGGTTTTGTAGATTTGCTCCGCCTCGCGACTTCGCTTCTCATTGTGCCGGCCATTGTAGCACGTGTGCAGCCCTGGGCGTAAGGGCCATACTGACTTGACATCATCCGCGCCTTCCTCCTGCTTAACACAGGCAGTCTCATTAGAGTCCCCAGCTTTACCTGCTGGCAACTAATGACACGGGTTGCGCTCGTTGCCGGACTTAACCGAACACCTCACGGCACGAGCTGACGACAGCCATGCAGCACCTGTATACCAGTCCCGAAGGAAGATCTGCTTTCACAGACTGTCCGGTATATTTCAAGCCCAGGTAAGGTTCTTCGCGTTGCCTCGAATTAAGCCACATGCTCCACCGCTTGTGCGGGCCCCCGTCAATTCCTTTGAGTTTTAGCCTTGCGGCCGTAGTCCCCAGGCGGTCAACTTATCGCGTTGGCTTCGATACGGATAGGACTAAATCCACCCACATCAAGTTGACAACGTTTACGGCATGGACTACCAGGGTATCTAATCCTGTTTGCTCCCCATGCTTTCGTCTTTCAGAGTCAGTTGCCGGCCAGTAAGCTGCCTTCGCTGTTGGTGTTCTACCAAATATCTACGCATTCCACCGCTACACTTGGTATTCCGCTTACCTCTCCGGTACTCTAGTCTGTCAGTCTACAGGGCAGTTCGGGAGTTGAGCTCCCGGATTTCACCCCGTATTTAACAAACCTCCTACAGACCCTTTACGCCCAATAAATCCGAACAACGCTCGCCACCTACGTATTACCGCGGCTGCTGGCACGTAGTTAGCCGTGGCTTCCTTCCCCGCTACCGTCATTATCGTCACGGGAGACAGTGTTTTACAATCCGAAGACCTTCATCACACACGCGGCATTGCTGGGTCACGCTTTCGCGCATTGCCCAAGATTCTCGACTGCAGCCTCCCGTAGGAGTCTGGGCAGTGTCTCAGTCCCAGTGTGGCTGACCATCCTCTCAGACCAGCTACCCATCATCGGCTTGGTGGGCCGTTACCTCACCAACTACCTAATGGGACGCGAGCTCATCCCCAAGCGATAAATCTTTAGCCAAACCTCCATGCAGAGGTAAAGCCACATTCGGTATTAGCAGCCGTTTCCAGCTGTTATTCCCAACTTGGGGGCAGATTACTCACGCGTTCCTCACCCTTCCGCTACTCTCCACCGAAGTGGTTCGTTCAACTTGCATGCCTAATCCATGCCGCCAGCGTTCGTTCTGAGCCAGGATCAAACTCTCCGTAAAAAAATTTATTTTTATCAGAGTGTCTGATAATAGCTTATTGTGATTTCTGTAGTAAACTACTTTATCTCAATGTAATTTTCAGGTTACATCGCACTATTCAATTTTCAATCAGCCGCCGAAAAAACGGTTTTATAATATAGCATGCATTGTTTTGTTTTGCAAGCTCTATTTTTAACTTTTTTTTGAGGTTCTTCACAGAACCTCAACTTTTCGTTTTCATCAGCCCGCGTCTCATTTGAGGCGCAACAGAGTTTTAATATAGCAGGCTTTTTTATTCAGTCAAGCTCAATTTAAAACTTTTTTCGCTTTTTTGAATCGAGGCTCGCCGCCTCAATCCATCAGCTCGCGTCTCTTACGAGGCGCAATGGGATTTAATATAGCAGTGTTTTTCCAACTCGCAAGCTCAAAAATGAGGTTTTTCGCTCATTTTTTCGCTTTTCCTTTGAAAAACCATCTTATTCTATAAAAACCATCCGCCGAGGCGATATAAAAATATTGAAAAAACTTTTGCACAGCCGTTGCCTTCTCTGAGCAAAAAGAATACAATTAAAGTATGGAACAGAATATCCAGATCGAAAATCTCTGCAACATTCTGCGACGCGAGACCGCTCTTCTGCCGCAGGGAGGACGCCTCCCCGCAGTGCGGGAAATCATGCGCCGCTACGGGACCCATCGTGGAATCGTCGACGCAGCCTTGAAACGGCTGGAGGAGGAACAGTTGATCGTTCGGCGGAAACGGATCGGAATCTTCTCCCGCCTCGCCTCGGATTCCGCCGACCTGCGGGTGCTGTTCTGCTATATGAACTGGCCGAGCAGTACCATTCGGGAATGGGTGGAATGCGCCAAACGATATGTGACGAGCCGGTCCGGGTGGAAACTCTCCCTGCGCGAGATTCATGCGCAAGACTCTTTTGACCGGCTCGATCTATCCGGACACGATGCGCTGATCATGGTGCTCAACAACCGGATCGTGCAGGACAAACACAACCTGGACTGGCTTAGCCGGCTTCAGCTGCCGGCCATCGTGCTGGATGCGGAACTGGGATTTCTGCCGTTCAGCACGGTCCGGATGAACGACGGATTCGGAATGCTTGACGCCTGTCGTTATCTGTATTCGTACGGACACCGTTCGGTAGGATACATCCGGACTGAACCGAAAATTTCCGGGCCGCCGCAACTGGCGGACTACTTCCGGAAGGGGACGGAACTGCTCGGTATGTCGATCGAAGTGATTGAAAGTGAAGTCTCCTATGGGGAATTTTCCGCAGAAAAAAGTTCCGAATGTATTCAAAATTATCTGGATGCACATAATGGACAACTCCCGTTCACCGCGCTCTTCTGTGAATCTCACGATCCGGCAGTGGCGATTGCCGGGCGGCTGCTGCGCTGCGGAATCCGCATCCCGGAAGAGTTGAGCATCATGACCCGGGGAGGTGCAAGTTTCCCGCCCGGAACCGTTCCGCTGACGCTGATCGCTGCCGATTTCGAGCAGGAGATCGCCGAAGTGTTCAACGGGTTGCGGCAGCTCGTCCGCAAGGAGATCTGCTGCTTTCGAAAATATCTCCCGATGCGCATCGTCGACCGGGGTTCGGTGGCCGAGGTTAACTCCGCATCCGGTCGATGACATTTTTCATCACTGAAAACATCTTGTTCTGATGAATTGAATATGGAAAAACCGTCAAGAAAGAAAGGAAGAAAAATGTCAATCTCTTTTCAAAACAAAAGGTTTCCTCGGAGAAAATTCTCTGTCAGGCCATCGTTTCTTTATTTCTCACTGATCGAACTTCTAATTGTAATTGCAATCATTGCAATTCTGGCCGGAATGCTGCTGCCCGCCCTGAATCGGGCGCGGGAGAGTGCAATGTCGGCGCAGTGCAGCAGCAATCTAAAACAGTGCATCGCCGGGTCACAACTGTATGCAAACGATTTCGGAGATGTTCTGCCCGCCTATCTGAACGGTGATCCATGGGTGAAAACACTTACCGCCAATCTCGGCATTCCCGTGGGCGGAAAGATACAGGGAACCGCCTACGTCTCACCCAAAGTGGTACGCTGCCCCGCTGACCGGAACAGCCATCAGTACCTCACCAGTACCACACGCGGCACATACGGCTTGTGGCGTTTTGCCGGCGACAGCAGCCGGGAAAAGGTCAACACCTGCCTCGACAATTATAAGCTGGGCAACATTCTCGGCTGGGAGTCCAGCGCGACCTACTGGTTTTATTTTTCGAAGATGAAACGGGCTTCCATCACCATGCTTTTTGCCGATACCCTCTACTGGTCGACCCGAAGCGGGCACTGGATGTGGCGGGCGGACACTGCCGCAGGAAATGTGGAAGCGGCGTTCTGTCTGCGACACTCCCACCGGGGAAACATCGCCTATGGCGACGGGCATATCGGGCAGATCGGAAGGAATGAGTTCGGCACATGCACTCCGAAAATCCTCCGATTTCATCCGGATGGAGACTCGGATATCATCATTCTGTAGAGAGGGTCATTATGCGAAGCAGATTGTTGATATTTTCAGTGATTCTGGCCGGAGGCCTGACTGCGGCTCCGGCCGGTCCTGCACCGATTTATGTGGATAACATCAAGGGAAGTGACACATATGACGGATCACGGGAGAGACCGTATGCCTCGATCGAAAAGGCGTGTCGAGCAGTAAAAACAAGTGGAAGAATCGAGGTCGTCAACACGGGCATCCCCTATCAGATGCCCTATGACGGACCCGGCAGGCACGGACTGCGGCTGCGTACCGGCGGCACGCCCGATGCGCCGCTGGTGGTGGAAGGAAATGGAGCCGTGATTTCCTGTCTCGCCGTAATTCCCCCAACTGCATGGACTCGCGAGGAGGAGGGACTGTATTCTCTCCCGTTCGACCCGATGAGCAACATGTTCCGGCGGGATATGAGCCGGAACTTCTGGCTGGACGGCACACAGATCTGGTTTGTCAACGGCCGCCCCGCACCCAATCTCCACGACCGGGATGCTTTGAAGAAAACACCCGATGGATTCTGGTGGAACAAAAAAGAACGGAAGGTTCTCTACCATCTCCCGGCAGGGAAATCCCTTGCTGAGCAGAAAATTGAATTGCCTGCCAATTATGGGTTCTACATCCACCGTGACTACACGATCGTGCGCAACTTCACCGTGATGTTCTCCTGGAATGACGGATTCGACGCCGCAGAGACTCCGAAAGGCTCCATGTATATCAACTGCCTTGCCTATAACAATTGCGGTCAGGGAATGTCGCTGCACGATGCGGCCGCAGTCACCTACCTTGACTGCGGCGCGGTCAACTGCGCCAGTTCCTCGGTCTGCAACATCGGGCAGAGTCAGGGAGTATACAAGCGATGCGTCCTGATCGACAATACATTTGAAGCAGCAGTTTTTCTGAGCGACAATGCCGCAGCTCTGTTCGAAGAGTGTATCATCGCCGACCCGGAACCGGGGGAGTTGATCCGGCAGCAACGGCGTTCGCTGGGGGCGTTCTCCAATTGCGTCCTTCTGGGCAGACGCGATCGGAACCTGGTCACGCTGCAGGCTGGAACTCTCTCTTTTTTCGGCTGTACTATTCTGCACGGCAGTTCGTTCTGTTCGTTTGCTCCGGCAGATGCTTCCGGTTCAATCAGTGTTCGGCAGTCGATGCTGGGCAATTTCGCCCGCAGCTGCGTGGAACTGCCGAAGTTTCCGAACAGCATGCGTGTCGATCTTGCCGGGAATCAGTATCAGCCGGGCACCTGCCACCTCTCCCGTAACGGGAAATTGATTCCCGGAACCTCCCCGCAACTTGCAGATTGGAAAATCGATCTGGGTTCAACCGTTACCGCACTCCCCCTGAACGGCCGCCGCGGCTGCGAGAATCCGAATGCTTCGCGCCGCCGTTCACAACGAACCGGTGCGCTGCTGCCGAAATCGGTCTGGCAGCTTTACGACCGCTTGAAAAATTTTGAAGCCACTCCGGCTGGAATCGTCAGAAAGAAGGATGTACAATGAAAAATTTCAACATCGGAATCGCCCTGCTTGTATCCATGACAGGCGCAGCGGCACCATCACTGCAACAGGAGCTGGATCTTGCGCTCAAGGCGGGAACTTCCGTCACTCTCACCCGGCCGGAATACCGGCTCACCGAAAAAGTGATGCTCCGAAATCTCGACAACGTCATCATCGACGGACGCGGAACCCGGATCACCATGACGAAACTGAATGAGGCAATCCGGCTGATCGACTGTCGCAAAGTGACGCTGAAGAACTTTTCCATCGACTATGATCCGCTGCCGTTCACGCAGGGGGTGGTGACGGAACTTTCACCGGACCTGCGGAAGATCCACTTTCAAATCGACGCGGGATATCCCCGGCTGGAAACGGTTTATGCAAATCGACGCATTCATGTCTTTACGCCGGATGGAAAATTCTTCAAACCCGACGCACCGGATGTTTATGGAGAGATCGAGATAATTTCTCCGGAACGCGGAATCTGCCATGCCGACCGACCGCACAAAAACGTGAAAAAGGGGGACCGGATCGCGTTGGACTGCCGCCGCGATGCGGCAATTCATCTCTCCCGATGCGAAGCCATCCGCTTTGAAAATGTCACCGTTTACAGCAGTCCGGGGCTGGTGTTTCGCGCCCGCTTCGGCCTCGGCGGCGACGAACTCGTCAACGTGAAGATTACCCGGGGGCCGAAACCGGAAGGCGCAACGCAGGAACGACTGCTGTCAAGCTCCGCGGACGGGGTGAACTTCGCTTATCTGCGCCGTGGTCCCCGGATTATCGGCTGCGATTTTTCGTTCATGGGAGATGACGGGGTCAATTTACATTCAGTAGCTTTGCCGGTGGCAAAACTGGTGGATCAAAACCGGTTCGACACAGTCCGCCCGGATCATCCGGAGAACTTCCCGGAAATCATCCGTCCCGGAGACCGGATTCGACTGCTCGACCCTGAAAATTTTGCAGTGATCGGCGAGCGGACCATTCGAAGTTTCCGGCTTTCGCCGCGCCACGATGGAGGCGAAGCCTTCCGCCGCTACTACTCCCATCGAAACCTGAAAAAATGGACCGCCTACGAGGTGACGCTGGAACCGGGAACACCGGCCGTGAAACCCGGCCTCTTCTTTGACATTCCCGCGATTGCCGCAAATCACTATGAGATCCGCGGCAACTATTTTCACGACCACCGGGCGCGCGGCGTCCGTCTGATGGCTTCGGACGGCGTGATCGAAAACAATCGCTTCGAGCGAATCCGGAACGCCGCCATCGCTGTCGGGGCGGAATACGGCTACTGGCGCGAGGCCGGCTGGGTGGAAAATATTCTGATCCGCGGCAACCGCATCCGCGATGTCGGTTCCAGTATGAATTACGACATCGGCAGTTACACAAGCGGCGCGATCAGTGTATTCTGTCGCAGAGAAGACTATTCGGACTCGTTCAGAGGAAATCGGAACATCACCATCTGCGACAACCTCATTGAGCGCTGCCCCGGCGCAGGAATCTTTCTCTATTCCGCCGAACAGGTAACTCTGCGCAACAACCGCCTGCGCGATACCGCCACCAGTCCGATCACTCCGGGAAGTCACCACGGATTCCGGAACATGCGGCCGCTCTGGATCGTCAACTCCATCGGAATCGACGCCGATGCCGCCAGCCGGGGAGAAACCGTACCATGAAAAAGATCATCCATCTGCTGCCGAACGCGCACCTCGATCCGGTCTGGCTCTGGGACCGCAGCGAAGGGCTGAATGAAGGAATCCGCACCTGCATGGCACTGGTACGGCTGCTCGAAGAGTTCCCGGAAATGGTGTTCAACCGCGGCGAAGCTGCCGTTTATCACCACATCGAAACGTTCGCCCCGGAACTGTGGGAACAGATCCTGGCACTGGTCAATGCCGGCCGCTGGGAGTGCGTCGGCGGCAACTGGGTCCAGACCGACCACAATATGCCTTCGACGGAATCTCTCTTCCGGCACTACCGGGAGGGGCAGCAGTACTTCCGCGAAAAATTCGGCCGGGCCGCCGTCACCGCCTGGGCCCCCGACAGTTTCGGACACAGCGCGGGAATCCCCGACCTTCTCGCCGCAAACGGCTTCCGGTACTTCTCGTTCATGCGTCCCCAGAAGCTGGAACTGCCCGACGACCTCTTCCGCTGGAGCGGTCCCGGAGGCGGAACTCTCCTCGCTTATCGGCTGATCTCCTACACCGCCGAACGCGATGTCGCCCCCGGCCTCGACCGGCTGGCAGAATATCAGGCAGAACGGAGCGGGCGAAACATCGGCATCGGATTCGGCCTCGGCGACCACGGCGGCGGCACGTCGCGCGGTCAGATCGAAGGCGCCCTCGCCTGGGCGGCGGCACATCCGGAGTTCGAAGTGCGGTTCTCGACCTTCCAGAGCTTCTTCGCCGCGCTGGAGGAGGAGGTCGCCTTCGGACGGAAGCTGCCGGAGTTCCGGGGCGAACTCAACTACTGTCTGCGCGGCTGCTACTCTTCCGTTCCCCGTTTCAAGCGGCTCTACCGACAGACGGAATCGACACTGCTGCGGGCTGAACGGACCGTCGAAACAGTCACGCCCCCGACACATGCCCCCTCCCCGAATCTGAAACCGTTGTGGAAGATGCTGTTCTTCAACTCCTTTCACGACATCCTGCCCGGCTCCGCCATCGCACGGGCGCTCGAACAGCAAAGCTGCCAGCTCAGTGCGGTGATCGACGGCGCCTTCGAAGCGGAAACCGCGGCACTGAACCGGCTCGTAGCCGCCGTCGACATGCCGGTCCCGGCCGCTCCGGCGGCGGACTGGCCGGAACCGGTGCCGCTGCTGGTCTTCAATCCGCTGCCCCGTCCGTTCCATGGGCTGATCGAACTGGAGGAGAGCCTCGATTACCGGCCAATCTACCGTTTCCGTCGGGAGGACCCGGTGGTGGAAATCCGCGATGATGCCGGCAACCTCCTGCCGGCGCAGGAGATTCCGGAGGAGCACAACGCGATGAAGCACTGCGTCTGGCGCAAACGACTGCTCGTGCCGCTGGAACTGCCGCCGACCGGCTGGAAGGTACTGACGTTCGCAACCCGTACCCGCCCCGCCCCCTACCCGGTTCCCGCCGGAATTCCGGCGAAATCCAGTGGGGAAAACGGCATTCGCAACCGATTCTGGCAAATCTCCGGAACAATCGGCGGAGATTCGCTGTCGCTGAAGAACGCGACGGGGACGCTCCTGCCGCTCTCCTTCGCCCTCTTTCGCGACCGGTTCGGCTCCTGGGGCGGCATGTCCGAAGAACCGGAATCGATCCATCTGCAGGAGCTGCTGGAGGTGTGGCAGATTCGCGCCTGTCGGATCGTGGAATCCGGTCCCCTGCGCTCCGCCATCTGGTTCCGCATCGAAGGGGCCGCCTCCCATCTGGAACTGACGCTCCGTCTTACCATGGATTCGCCGGTGATCGCAGCGGAACTGCGCGTCTTCTGTCGGGATCGCGCCTGTCGTCTTTTCCTCCGGCTGCCGCAGGCGGAACAGCTTCTCTGCGATGTGCCGGGCGGCGAAGTGGAACGGCACGTCGAAGGGCAGTTCCCGGCGGTAGGCTGGGTGAAGCTCCGCTATCCGGACGGGGAGAGTTTCGGGTTCGCCGCAGACGGCGCCTTCGGATACGACAACGAGGAGGGCTTCTTCCGTTACGGCGTCGCACGCCGGACGCTGTACGCCGGAGACGAGGTGGACGGCGCCTCGCTCCACCCGGAACTGCCGGTCTCGGCGGGAGAGTTGACGTTGCGGTTCCTGCTGAGTTCGGAGGCGAACACCATCCGGCAAAGAGCGGAAGAGCTGTTTCAATTTCCGCGTGTGCTGGCCGGCTGGCCCCACCGGGGTGCACTGCCGTCAACTGGTTCCCTGTTGACGATCACCCCCGACAACGTGCGAATCGTGGAATTCGTCCGCGAGGGAGAGAATATCCGCCTTACCCTGCAAAACGGTTCCGGAACTCCGGTGGAGGCGTGCATCACCTTCCAGGAGTGCCGGTGTCGCACAGAGCTCCCGCCATGGAAAATTGTCACGATGACTCTTCACCCTTGATGGCAATCACTCCAGCAAAGGGAGAAAACAAATGCCCGCCGCTGTTCTCATCGATCTTCATGAGACGACGGCGATATTCTCCCGAAGCACAGCGAAGGCAGCCGGAAAATCAGCAGATAAGCAGTTCGAAAAGGGTGGTTTCATTCCGCAGTCGAAACGGAACGGCAGTTTCCGGCGGCCTCTTGGAGAACGCCCGCTCAGTTCTGTTTCTCCGCCAGGCGGCGGTGAAGCGTCCGGCGGCTGATGCCGAGCAGTTTTGCCGCCGCCGTCCGGTTGCCGTTGCACTCGGCCAGCGCCTTCTCGATAAGTTCGCGTTCGGTCGCCTCAAACGTACCGACCGGAAGCTCTCTCTTCTCCGGAGCGGCCGCCGCAGGTTGCGCCTCCCGGATGTTCTCCGGAATATCCGCCAGCGTGAGTTCATGCCCCTTCGCCAGCACCACCATGCACTCGATGCAGTTGCGCAACTCCCGGATGTTTCCCGGCCAGTCGTACTGCACCAGACGCTCCAGCGCGTCCGGCTCGATCCCGTCCACCTCCCGCTGGTTCTCCTTTGCAAATTCCGCAATGAACCGGCGGATCAGAACCGGAATCTCCCCCCGCCGTTCGCGCAGCGGCGGCAGTTCGAGGTTGACCACCGAAAGCCGGTAGAAGAGATCCTCCCGGAAACTCTTCTCCGCCACCATCTTCCGCAGATCGCGATTGGTGGCGGCGATCAGGCGGACATCCACCTTGACCGTCTCCGTCCCCCCTACCCGCTCGAAGGAACGGCTCTCCAGCACCCGCAACAGCTTCACCTGAGTCGCGGCGTCGATCTCGCCGATTTCATCGAGAAAAATCGTCCCGTGATCGGCCAGTTCAAAGCGCCCCTTCCGCCGCTCCGACGCGCCGGTGAACGCCCCCTTTTCGTATCCGAAAAGCTCGCTCTCCAGCAGGGTGCTGGTCAGCGCCGCGCAGTGCACCGGCACAAAGTAGCCGGTCCGGCCGCTCCGGTCGTGAATCAGTCGCGCAATCACCTCTTTCCCGGTGCCGCTCTCCCCGGTGAGCAGTACGGTGGAACGGGTCGGCGCCACCGTGGCCACCATCTCCATAATCCGCCCCATCGGGTCGTCAGAGCCGGGCGCCGGGAAAACCAGCTCCGAATCACTCCCCCCCTCCGGAGCCGATGCCGCCGAGGACTGTTTTTCCGCCGCCGGATGGCGCGAAGCGAGCGCCGCGTCGATCACCTCTTCGAGTTTATCGAGCTTGACCGGCTTCGGCACGAAATCGAACGCCCCCTGTTTCACCGCGGCAACCGCGTCGCCGATCGAACCGTAGGCGGTGAGCAGAATGCACAGTGGCCGGTCCGCCTTGCTCCGCGTCGCCTCCAGCACACTCATGCCGTCGGCGTTCGGCATGCGCAAATCGGTCAGGACCAGATCGAAATTCCGCTCCTTGAGCAGCTCGATCGCCACCTCGCCATCGGCGGCGGTGGTGACGGAGAAACGCCCCCGCAGATAGCGCGCGAGCGCTTCACGGGTGTTGTGTTCATCGTCTACAATCAGAATTTCCGGGCGGTCCGCCATGATTTCTCCCTTCCCGGCCGCTTCACTGCCGGATCTGCGGCATCAGCCGGTAATACCGGCCCCCGAGCTCCCCGATCAGGAACTCAGCGGCCTCCCGCGGCTCGAAATATCCGAAAAGGATGAGGTCGAAATAGGCCGCGCGCCGGGCGATATCCACCCGCCCGGCAAACCGGCCGTCCCGCAATGGCTGCTCAAAGGAAAAGCATTCCGGAGACGGCGGATCAAACCGCATCTCACAGACCGGTTCGCTGCCGAGCTGCCCGGCCAGACGCCGGACAAATTCCGGATAGCGTTCCGGCTGATCCCACAGCGCCCCGCTGCACTCGTAAATATCGATCGCGGCGGAGAGTCCCCGCGCGCCGGTGGCGTTAAAACGCGACTTCCACGAAAGGTGATAGCGCGCCGCCGGTCCCTCAGTCACCGGAACCAGACGCTCCACGCCGTTGGTTCCGACAATGCCGCGGTGCATCATGCTCGAAACGATCCACTGCGCCGAACCGATTCCGGCGGCGATTTCCCGGATCGCCACATCGAAGTTCACGCCGTCGCCGCAGGTGAAAAGATCCACCGCCGCATAGTCGTGCTCCGGCCAGGCGTGCACGGCAAAATGGGATTCGCTGATCACCACGACGCCGCTGACCCCCTGCGGTTTGAACTCATGAAAATAGGCGTCGATCACCGTCGCCCCGGAGCGTTTCGCCGCATCGACGAAAATCTCCCGCAACCGTCCGGCATCCGCCAGAACCGCGGAATTACACTCGTAAAACTCGACCGTCATATGGCGGCCCAGCGCCGTCCCGACCTCCTCCGCCGGCGACGCCATGGAACCAGAACTCTTCATTGCATCACTCTTTCCACACCGGGCCTCCCGCCCGGTACAATCTCCACACATCACTGCCGATATTCCGGCAGAAGCTGACACTGCGAGGCAAGCTCCTCCTCAAACACCTGCCGCGCCAGCTGTTCCTTGTAGGAACGGCACATCAGCTCATACTGGGCCCGCTTGGCCTCGAACTCCTTCATATCCGCCGGAATCCGCTTGATCAGCTCGGAAATGCCGGCCCCTTCCGCCGTATTGTAAACGGCGGAAACCTCGCCGGTGCGCAGCTCCGCCACCGCCCGCGCCGCCGCCTCCAGGCCGGCCGCGGGAGGATTCTGCAACGAAAATTCAAAGGTCTTGAACGTGCATCCCTTCAACGCGGCAAACGCCTTCGAACGCGCCGCCGGGTCCTTGACCGCCTTCAAACTGGTCAGAGCGGCATCCGCCGCCTCGCGGGCCAGCTTCTTCGCCTGCGCCTCGACAAAGTCCGTCGCCAGCTGGCGGGAGACCTCGTTGAACTCCGCCGGACGCGCCGCCACCCGCTCGACCACAATGCCGACATAGGCCGCATTCTCGGTCGGAATCGCGTTGGTCACCGGATTGCTGCCCGCAGTGGCGGCCAGCTGCTGCATCAGCTGACGGGAACGGATTTTGCCGACCACCTCGGCATCGACGTCAACCATGCCGGTTTCCACGATGGCGAGTTTCTCCTTCCCGGCCAGTTTCCGGAACGCATCGGCCTTGTTCTCCGCCTCCGCGACCACCTCATAAGCCTGTGAGGCGAAGTCATAGGCGCGGCGCACCGCCAGATCACGGCTGCGCGTTTCGACGAACTTTTTACGCACCTCGTTCTTCACCTTGGCGAACTCAGGAGCCTTGCCGTCCTTGCCGGCAAACGCCTGCGGATCCGCCTTGAAGAACTTCTCCAGCTCCGCCGCGGTCGCCGCCTTCTCCGCCTCCGCCCGGAACGACGCATAGGGGAACTCCAGCAGCAGTGCGGAGAGTTTCGCCTGGATCTGGTACTCGCTGCGGTTGGTGTCGAAGTAGGTGCGGATCGCCTTGGCATCGCGCGAATCCACCTTGTTCTTGAATGCGGAGGCGTCGAACAGCGCCGCCTTCACCTCGAACTTCCCGTTGAGCTGACGATAGAAATTCTCCACTTCGCCCGGCGTCACCGCCACGCCGGAGGCGAGATCGCGACTGACTTTGTTGAGCAGCACAATGTCCCGGACCGCATCATTGAGATCGGTGTCGGCGATTCCCTGCCGGTTCAGGTTGGCCAGCAGCTGCTTGTAGGCG
Organism: uncultured bacterium; assembly: GCA_900551245.1. Classification (GTDB taxonomy): domain Bacteria; phylum Verrucomicrobiota; class Lentisphaeria; order Victivallales; family Victivallaceae; genus Victivallis. Next base: position 13,836 of record URVC01000033.1, read on the forward strand.
TCGAGACTGAACTTGCCCTCCACCTGAAGCGTCGGAGCCTGACGGAGCAGTGCCGCGACCTCCTTGTCGCTGGCCGCCAGCCCCATCCGCTTCGCCGCCTGCACCAGACAATAGGGGCCGAACGCCTCCTCCGGGTTGAGGTTGCGCGAAGAAACTCCGTAGAACACCTGATTGAACAGCTGGAGCCGCTCCGCCTCGGTGATCAGATCCCCGTAGGTCACCGGTTCGCCGAACGCGGTGCCGACGCGGGTGTTCGCCGGGTCGGAGAACATATCCAGCCCGAACTGACCCGGCGTCAGAAATCCCATGAACGACACGATGATGACGATCGTGAACGCTCCGAAAAGCCACCGGCTGTGTTTGTGGAACATCGTGTTGAGTTTCTTGATAATCATGGAACTGCACCTTTCTTTTGTTTTTATCGCAGATTCGTGATTTTCACTTTAATTTGTTCCGGATAGATCTCCCGCACGTCGAGACTGTCCCCTTTGACGTAACAGCCGACCGGGAGCGTATAGATGCCCGGCTCGGAGAGCCGCGAAATATCCAGATACACCTTGACGTCGCCGGTGCGCAACGCCGAAACCGGCTGCGCCAGCCCGCTCACCGTCACATCCACCCGCGGCTTGTCGAGCACCTCCACCTGGAACCGGCGGTTTCCGCCCGGCTCGGAAAGCAGCAGCAGCGGCATATCCTGAAAAATTCTCCGTTCATAGTTTCGCACAATATCCACCTGCACCGTCGCCCGCCACGGCGAAACCATCACCCCCGACGGCGCCTCCAGCTGCGCCCGGTATTCAAACGATTCGGTCACCGCATCGTCGAGCGGAATCGGCTGTGTCGAAATCTCCTGCAACTCCCGGACCAGCTGTTCCGGCCCGGTCACCTGGGTCTCCGACGGAATGCATCGCACATCCGCCCGCCGGTAGTTCTTCCCCAGCTGCCCCTTGAATTTCGGCCGCACCGGCACATTCCGCGATATCCGCCGCTGCAGATTCAATACCAGCTCTCCGTACTGCGGGTCGATCGAACTTACGCTGACCCCCTTGAACGGTCGGAAATCCGACGGATGCAGCCGCACTTTGAACGGCATGCCCGGCACATAATCCTCCAGCCGAACCTCGACCACCCCCTTGAGATCCTTGCCGTCGAAGTTGCGCAACGAACTCTTCGGCCCCTTGACATTCACCGCAATCAGAAAATCCTGACGCCCGACGCTGATGAGTTCAGGAGGCAGCCGGATCTCCACCGGCACCCCGGTGAGCTTCTGCTCCCCGGCGAGCTGCGCCTGCACCGCAAAGTAGGTGAAGAAGGCGAAGCAGAGCGCAATCAGTTTGCGCCAGAAATCCCGGCGCAGAAAACTCCAGATCCGCGAGAAGAGACGGCTGACAAGGTGGTTCATTTCTCCGCACTCCTTTCCGCCGCGGCCGGTGCGGACGACGGCAGTTCCGACTGCTCCTCCAGCATCTGCACGGTTTCGGCCAGATCGGTGTCATCCTGCTCCTGAATGATCAGTTTCTCCAGATAATTCTCCAGCTCGCTGATCGCGAGATCCCGGTGGAGCACCCCACGGCAGGCGATGCTGATCGTGCCGGTCTCCTCGGAGACCACAATCGTCACCGCGTCGGTCTCCTCGGAGATTCCCAGCGCCGCCCGGTGCCGGGTACCCAGCCGGCGGGAGATGTTCTCCGCCCGCGTCAGCGGCAGAATCGCCCGCGCCGCCACAATCCGGTCGTCGTGAATGATCACCGCGCCGTCGTGCAGCGGCGAGTTGGGGAAGAAGATCGACTCCAGCACCATCGCGTTGATCTTGATGTCGAGCCGCACCGAGTCGTCAATCAGCGCCTGCATGCCGATCCGCCGCTCCACCACCATCAGCGCACCGCATTTGCGCTTCGCCATGTTGGCGGTGGCGGTGACCAGTTCGCCGATCACCTCGCGGCGGCGCTTGCCCTGGAACACCGTGTAACTGCCCAGCTGGGCGAACGCCCGCCGCAGTTCCGGCTGAAAGATGATGAAGAGCGCCGTCGGCAGTGAAACCAGCAGCCACTGCAGCAGGAAGTTGATCGCCTCCAGCTTGAGATACTGCGAAATGACGATCAGCGCCACCAGCAGAATGATGATTCCGGCCAGCACGTAGGACCCGCGCGCGCCGCGCATGTAATACAGAATTTTATAGATCACCAGCGTGAGAATCGCAATCTCGATGACCATCCGCGCGAAATCGATCAGCATGGAAACATCCGGCAGCATCCCGCACCTCCCTTATTCCCGCAGTTTCGCCCGGACCAGCAGTGCGTCACGCAACGGCCGGACATCGTGAACCCGCAGAATATCCACTCCGCAATCCGCCAGACAGAGCGCCACGGCAAGTGTGCCGCTGACCCGCTCCGACGGCTCCGGCCGCTGGAGAAACGAGCCGAGAAACGACTTCCGTGACATGCCGACCAGCACCGGGCCGAGCCGGCGGAACTCCCCGCTCCGGCGCAACAGCTCCCAGTCCTGTTCCGGCGTCTTGGCAAAACCGATGCCGGGGTCGACGATCAGATTCTCCTCCGCCACGCCCGCCTCCAGCGCAAGCTGTTTTGCGACGGCAAGCTCCGCGGCCACCGCGGCAACCACGTCGTCTCCGTAATCGTGAAACTCCGCCGAACGCATCGTCTCCGGCGTTCCCCGCGAATGGCTGAGCACCAGCGCCGCACCGCCTTCGGCAGTCACCCGCGCCAGCGCGGCATCGTACCGCAAAAGCGAAACGTCGTTGATGATCTCCACGCCGCACTCCAGCACGGCGGCGGCCACTTCGGATTTGCGCGTATCGACGCTCAGAACCGCGCCGGGACGCGCCGAACGGATTCCCCGGATCACCGGCAGAATCCGCTCGATCTCCTCTCCCGGCGGAATCTCCCGCGCGCCCGGCCGGGTGGATTCCCCGCCGATGTCGAGCAGATCGGCGCCATCGTCAAGCAGCCGCAGCGCCCGGTCGAGCGCACTGCCGGCCGCGGAGGCCGCCCCTTCGCTGAAGGAGTCCCCGGTCGCATTGACGATCCCCATGATCAGGGGACGTTGTTTCGGCGCCGAATATTGCCTGAAGTGAAACATGCCGCCTCGCGGTTTGATGGGTTATTCCCCGCTGCCGGGTTCGACATCCGTATCGGCCGACGGGGTCGCCGGGGCTTCCGGCACCGCCGGTTCCGCCGTGGTCCCCTCTTCCGCCGGAGCTTCCGCCGTGGCGGCTTTCGGAACATCCACTTCGATCAGCTTGGCGACACCGGTGATGCGGTCGCCCGCGTTGAGGTTCATAATCCGCACCCCCTTCGAGGCGCGTCCGACCCGGCGGATCTCCTTCGCCGGAATCCGCACCAGCTGACCGCGTTCGGTGGTGAGCAGAATTTCGTCCTCCTCGGTGATCTGAATCACCGACAGCACCGATTCTCCTTCGCGCAGGCGGATGTTCACCACCCCCTTCGCGCCGCGGTTGGTCTTGCGGTAGGTGCTCACATAGGAGCGTTTACCCATGCCGCCGTCGGTCACCACCAGCACCTCCGGACCGCTGCCGTAGACCGGGGCTTCGTCATCGACGTCGACTTCGACCTCGGTTTCCGTCTCGTTCTCGTCGGCGGGTTCCTCATCGCTGTACACATGTTCGCGGATGATTTCGAGGCTGACCACGTCGTCCCCCGGAATCTTGAACCGCATGCCGGTCACGCCGCGGGCGGTGCGCCCCATCGGCCGGATCTGCTCGTCGTTCTGATCGAAGAGGCAGGCCATGCCGAGCCGGGTGGAAAGCAGAATTTCATTGCCGTTCTCGCTGATGCCGGCGCCGATGAGATCGTCGTCGTCCTCGATGACGAGGGCGCGCAGACCGACCCGGCGGAGGTTCTTGAAGAGGGCCAGTTCGCTCTTCTTGATGTAGCCGCGGCGCGACGCCATGACGATGTATTTGTTCGGATCGTTGAACTCATCCTGGCTGACGGTCAGCATCGCGCAGATCTTTTCGCCGGGCTCGATCTTGATCATGTTGACGATCGCCTTGCCCTTGCCGGTGCGCGACCCCTCCGGAATCTCGTAGACGTTGAGCCAGTACATGAAGCCGCGGTCGGTGAAGAAGAAGATGAGATCGTGGCTGTCCGCATTGAAGAGGTGTTCGACGTGATCCTCCTCCTTGGTCTCCATGCCGATGATCCCCTTGCCGCCGCGGTGCTGTGTGCGGTAGGTGTCGGCGGGCACCCGCTTGATGTAGCCGGTGTTCGACACGGTGATCACGCAGCTGTGGCGCGGAATCAGGTCGGCGATGTTGAGGTCGGAGTCATCGGTGGTGATCTCCGTCCGGCGCGGGTCGGCGTACTTCTCTTTGATTTCGAGCAGTTCGTCGCGGATGACGCCGAGCCGCATGTCGCGGCTGGCGGCCAGCGCCTTGAGGTATTCGATCCGCTTGAGCAGCTCTTCGAGTTCCGCCTTGAGCACCTCGATCGCCAGTCCGGTCAGCTGGTGCAGCCGCATATCGAGAATCGCATCGGTCTGGACCTGGGTGAATTCAAAACGGGCGATCAGGTTCGCCGCCGCATCGGCGCGGCTGCGCGACTCGCGGATGATCTGCACCACCTCGTCGATGTTGGCCAGCGCCTTCATCAATCCTTCGAGGATGTGGGCCCGCGCCTCCGCCTTGCGCAGATCGAAGATGGTCCGCCGCAACACCACTTCGAGCCGGTGGTCGATGTAGGCCTGCAACACCTGCACCAGATTCATCGTGCGCGGCCGGTTGTGGTCCACCACCAGCATCGTGCAGCCGAAGGTGGTTTCAAGCAACGTGTGCGCGTAGAGCTGGTTGAGAACGACCGAGGCCATCGCGCCGCGCTTGATCTCGATGACGATGCGCATGCCGGTCCGTTTGCTCGACTCGTCGCGCAGCCCGGAGATGCCGGTGATGCGCTTCTCATTGACCAGCTCGGCGATCTTCTTGACCAGCTGTTCCTTGCAGACCGCGTAGGGAATTTCCGTGACGATGATCTGCTCGCGGCCGTCCTTCTCGATGATGTCCGCCTTGGAGCGGATCTTGACACTGCCGTGGCCGGTCTGGTAGAACTGCCGCAGAGAGTAGCGCCCGCGGATGATCGCACCGGTCGGGAAGTCCGGCCCGGGCAGATGCTCCATGAGCTCGTCGACCGTCGCCTTCGGATTCTCCAGCAGACAGACGGTGGCGTCGATCACCTCGCCGAGGTTGTGCGGCGGAATGTTGGTCGCCATACCGACGCCGATGCCGGTGGTGCCGTTGACCAGCAGCTGCGGGAAACGGGCGGGCAGCACCGCCGGCTCCGTCTCCGACTCGTCGAAGTTCGGGATCATGTCGACGGTCTCTTTTTCGATGTCGCTGAGCATCTCCTCGGCGAGCCGCTCCATGCGGCACTCGGTGTAACGGCTGGCCGCCGCCGGGTCGCCGTCGATGTTGCCGAAGTTGCCCTGTCCTTCGACCAGCGGGTTGCGCATCGAGAAGTCCTGCGCCAGCCGGACCAGCGCGTCGTAGATCGCCGCGTCGCCGTGCGGGTGGTACTTACCCATCACTTCGCCGACGACGCGCGCGCACTTCACCGTCGCGTGGGATTTGCTCAGCCCGAGCTGCCGCATCGCGTAGAGAATCCGGCGGTTCACCGGTTTCAGACCGTCGCGAACATCCGGAATCGCCCGGCCGACGTTCACGCTCAGCGAATACTGCAGATACGCAGTATGCATAATGTCTTCAATGTTGACCGGAAAATCCCTGTTCCCCAATTCACTCATAACTGATCCCGCCACTATTTATATAAACATTTGTTCGCCAATCAATCACAATCCGCCTGTCAAAGAAGAGCCCGCGGACCCTAAAATGGAGTAATATACCACCGCGCCGGGATTTTAACAAGCTTCTGGAAGCTGTTTTTTCCGCATTTTCCGCGGTGAGGAATCACTTCACCTCGACATCCATTTCACCATCCGCGAGTTGCGCCCGGAGCAGCGTTCCGGCGGAGAGTTTCGAGGTGGTCACCGGACGGTTCTCCGCCGGATCGAAGAGGATCGCATAGCCGCGTTCGAGCTGGCGGCGGGGATTGAGCGCGGCGAGCGTTCCGGCGAGCCGGTCGAGCCGCGAACGGTGGCGCAGCAGCAGATTTTCCGCACTCGAAAAGAGCCGGGACTCCAGTTCATCGAGCTGCTGGCGGCGCATTTCGACGAGGTGTTTCGGTTCGCGGAAGACGAAACTGCCGGCGGCGCGCTCAAACCGGCTCCGCAGCCGGGTGAGCGTCAGCGCGAGAACGTTTCGCAGATCCTTGTCGAGCCGTTCGAGTTTCGCGGCCATCTCCTCGCGTTTGCCGATCACCAGTTCGGCGGCGGCGGAGGGGGTCGGCACCCGGAGGTCGGCGGCGAAGTCGCAGATGGTGAAGTCGATCTCGTGACCGACCGCGCTGATCACCGGAATGGCGCTCGCGGCGACGGCGCGGGCGAGCCGCTCCTCGTTGAAGGGCCAGAGATCCTCCATGCTGCCTCCGCCGCGGGTGACGACGATGACGTCGGCGCCGCGGGTGCGGTTGAAGAATTCGACGCCGCGGGCGACCTGTTCGGCCGCCCCCTGCCCCTGCACCATGCAGGGATAGATGCGGATGTTGACGTTGGGGAAACGGCGGTTGATGATCTGCAGGAAGTCGCGGATCGCCGCCCCGGTGGGACTGGTCACCACGCCGATCCGCTTCGGCAGTACCGGAATCGGCCGCTTGCGCTCCTGGTCGAACAGCCCCTCGGCGGCCAGGCGGCGGCGCACCTCTTCGAAGCGGCGCTGGAGGTCGCCGAGACCGGCCAGGCGCAGGCGGCGGGCGGAGAACTGGTATTCGCCGCGCACCTCATAGACGGTGAGATTGCCGAACGCCTCGATCTTCGAACCGTTGGCGACGCCGAGCTTCGCACACTGCGCCGCACCGCCGAAGAAGACGGCGCGGAGCTGGGAGTTGGTGTCCTTGAGCGTGAAATAAGCGTGGCCGGAGCGGTGCAGCACCAGCGAACCGACCTCGCCGCGGAGCCAGAACGGCAGGAGGCTGCCTTCGACGATCTCACGCACTGCGCGGTTGACGTCGCTGACCTCCCAGATCTGTTCCGGAGCCTCCATCGGAAACGGATTACTTCCGGATGCGCATCTGCGGGAAGAGGATCACGTCGCGGATCGCCTCGGCGCCGGTGAGAATCATCACCAGCCGGTCGATGCCGATGCCCATGCCGCCCGCCGGAGGCATGCCGTGTTCGAGGGCGACGAGGAAATCCTCGTCGATCTTGTCCTCCATCCGGTCGCCCTCCTTTTTGCTCTTCTCGAACTGCTCGACCAGCCGGCGGCGCTGGATGATCGGATTGTTGAGTTCGGAGTAGGCGGGGGCGACTTCGACGCCGTTGATGCCGAGTTCGAAGACGTCGACGTGGGTCGGATCATCCGGGCACCCCTTGGCCAGCGGCAGGAGTTCGACCGGAATCCGGGTCACGAAGGTCGGCTGGATCAGCGTCGGCTCAACCAGCTTCTCATAGAGTTCGTTGGTCACCTCCAGGTCGGGCATGCCGGGGTAGACATCCAGCCCGAGCGACTTGCCGCGCTCGATCCGCTCTTCCGGCGTGAGCTTGAACCAGTCGGCGCCGCCCTTCTCCTCGCACAGTTCGTTGTAGGTGGCGCGCCGCCAGGGGAGCGTGAGGTCGATCACCTTGCCGTTGCCGTGGTCGATCTTCAGGGTGCCGACCACCTTCATCGCGACGGTGGTGATCAGCGATTCGATGAGCTCCATCATGGTGCGGCAGTCGCCGTAGGCCTGGTAGACCTCCATCATGGTGAATTCCGGATTGTGGCGGCGGTCCATCCCCTCGTTGCGGAAGTTCCGGTTGAGTTCATAGACCTTCTCGAAGCCGCCGACCAGCAGCCGCTTGAGGTAGAGTTCCGGCGCGATGCGCATGTACATGGTCGAATTGAGCGCCTCGTAGAAGGTGGTGAAGGGATTGGCCGAAGCGCCGCCGGCGAGCGACTGGAGCATCGGAGTTTCCACCTCCATGAAGCCGCGGGAATCCATGAAGTTGCGGATTTCGCGAAGGATGTCGCTGCGCATCTTGAGAATCCGGCGGCTCTCATCGTTGCAGATGAGGTCGAGGTAGCGCTGACGGTAGCGCTGTTCGACGTCGACCAGCCCGTGGAACTTCTCCGGCAGCGGGCGGAGCGACTTCGAAAGAAGCGTGCACTCATGGACGCGGATGGTGAGTTCGCCCATCCGGGTGAGGAAGGTCGGCCCCTTGATGCCAACGATGTCGCCGATGTCGAGCTTCTTGAACAGGGCGAACGCCTCGTCGCCGATCTCGCTCTTGCCGACGAAGAGCTGGATCTTGCCGGAGCTGTCGCGCAAATCGGCGAAGATCGACTTGCCCATGCCGCGGCGGGCGGTCAGCCTTCCGGCGACGGTCACTTCCGGACCGTACTCGCCCTCGGCCGGAGCGACGAATTCAGCGCGCACCTGCTCGATCGGAACGGTGTTGGGGAAGGCGTGGCCGTAGGGATCGATTCCGGCGGCTTCCAGTTCCCGGACCTTCGCCAGCCGCTGGGCGAAAAGGGAGTTGACCTGCTGTTCCCCGGTTTCAGCGCCGGTTGCGGCATCGTTGCGGACTTCTTCACTCATTTCCTGTAATATCTCCTGATTCCAGATAATTTTCGATAAAAAACGCACAAAATTAATGTATCACCATTCGGACAATCTTGCAATTAAAAAAAATGAAACTATTGTAATTGCAATTTGGGTTTCCGTCTGAAAAATGGAAAAGTGCAGAATTTTCACCGTTTTTTCCATACCGCGGATCGATTTGACGGAGTATTTTTAAACGGGAATTGTGGCCGGCACTCCGGCCGAATTCAGATATATCATCAACTCTAACCGGGGAGCTCAAATGAAAAAACTGCTGCTGACAGGCCTCTCCTTTGCAGGACTGGCCGCCGCCGCTGACGTGGTGGTTGAATCCGTAACCGTCGTCGAAAACGCCGTTCCGCCGGACATGGAGAGCCTCTCCATGTTCGCCGGCATGCCGCTGCTCTGGTGGGTGGCGCCGCTCGCGTCGATCATCGCTCTGCTGGTCGCGCTGATGTTCTACCGCAAGATGATCGCGGCCGACGAGGGAAATGAGCGGATGAAGGAGATCGCCGGCTACGTCCGCGAAGGGGCGATGGCCTATCTCCGCCGCCAGTACAAGGTGGTCGGCATCGTCTTCTTCATTCTCTTCGTCATCTTCGCGGTCCTGGCCTTCTGCGGCGTGCAGAACCCGTTCGTGCCGGTCGCCTTCCTGACCGGCGGCTTCTTCTCCGGCCTCTGCGGCTACATCGGCATGAAGACCGCGACCCGCGCCTCCAACCGCACCGCGCAGGCGGCCAGCGAAGGGCTGAACCGCGGCCTGCAGGTCGCCTTCCGCTCCGGCGCGGTCATGGGCATGGTGGTGGTCGGCTTCGGACTGCTCGACATCTGTTTGTGGTACCTCATCCTCGACAAGCTGGTCTACACGCCGGAACACATGGCGACCGGCCTGCGCTTCCTCGGGCTGGAACTGGTTCCGGCCGGCTGCTCGGTCTCTGAAAAACTGGTCCACATCACCACCACCATGCTGACCTTCGGCATGGGCGCCTCCACCCAGGCGCTCTTCGCCCGCGTCGGCGGCGGCATCTACACCAAGGCCGCCGACGTCGGCGCCGACCTGGTCGGCAAGGTCGAAGCGGGAATTCCGGAGGATGACCCGCGCAACCCGGCCACCATCGCGGACAACGTCGGCGACAACGTCGGCGACGTCGCCGGCATGGGCGCGGACCTCTACGAATCCTACTGCGGCTCGATCCTCGCGACCGCCGCGCTGGGCGCCGCCGTCGCGGCCCAGACCGCCGGAGCGACGACCGACTACGCGCTCAAGCTGGTTCTTTCGCCGATGATCGTGGCGGGGCTGGGCACGCTGCTCTCGCTGGTGGGAATCCGCATGGTCAGCTGCAAGGAGGGCGCCACCCAGAAGCAGCTGCTGCGCAGTCTGCTCACCGGAACGCTCGGCAGCTCGGTGCTGATCCTGGTCGCCCTGCTCTTTCTGTGGTACCTTGACTTCATCTCCTGCGGCATCTTCGGTTCGGTGGTCGCCGGACTGGCGGCGGGCGTGATCATCGGTCAGGCGACCGAATACTACACCAGCGCGGAATACAAACCGACCCGTGGCATCGCCTTCCAGGCCCAGATGGGCCCGGCCACCACCATCATCGACGGACTGGCCACCGGCATGTACTCCGCCGGAATTCCGGTGGTGACCATCGTCATCGGCATCCTCTGCGCCTACGGCTTCGCGGGCGGATTCTCCGGGGAGCCGGGCGCCTTCTCGATGGGTCTCTACGGCGTCGGATTCGCCGCGGTCGGCATGCTCTCGACCCTCGGAATCACGCTGGCGACCGACGCCTACGGGCCGATCGCCGACAATGCCGGCGGCAACGCGGAGATGTCCGGCCTTCCTCCGGAGGTGCGTCAGCGCACCGACGCGCTCGACTCGCTCGGCAACACCACCGCCGCGACCGGCAAGGGATTCGCGATCGGTTCGGCGGCGCTGACCGCGATGGCGCTGCTGGCCAGCTTCATCGAAGAGAGCAAGATCTGGATCGGCAAGTTCGACTCCGGCCTCGGCGAAGGGATCGACATCGCCGCCGCCAGCAAGATGACCATTCTCAATTTCGTCGACTGGCAGCAGCTGAACATCATGAATCCGATGCTGCTGGGCGGCCTCTTCATCGGCGGCATGGCCGCGTTCCTCTTCTGCGCGATGACGATGAAGGCGGTCGGCCGCGCCGCGGGTTCGATGGTCGAAGAGGTGCGCCGCCAGTTCCAGGCGATGCCCGGCATCATGAAGGGCGAAGAGAAACCGGACTACGCCCGCTGTGTGGCGATCTCCACCGCCGGAGCGCAGCGTGAAATGCTCGTGCCGTCGCTGCTGGCGATCGTCATTCCGGTGCTGACCGGGCTGATCCTCGGCATTCCGGGCGTGATGGGCATGCTCGCGGGCGGACTCGCCACCGGGTTCGTGCTCGCCACGATGCTCAACAACGCCGGCGGCGCCTGGGACAACGCCAAGAAGCACATCGAAAACGGCGCCTACGGCGGCAAGAAGCTCGCCGACGGCTCCAAGAATCCGACCCATGCCGCCGCCGTGATCGGCGACACCGTCGGCGATCCCTGCAAAGACACCAGCGGTCCGGCGCTGAACATCCTCATCAAGCTCATGAGCATGGTGTGCATCGTCTTCGCGCCGGTGTTCATCAAGTTCTCGCCGGTGATTCAGAGCTGGCTCGGCATCGCCGGCAAGCTCCAGTAAGAGGGAGAACTTCTTCGCGGATACGGTCCGCGGCCCGGTCCGGGTCGCGGGCCGTTTTCTGTTTTCCCGGTTTGAAATTCGCTTTTTTCCCGCCGGGAGGATATATTAATGAAAATTTTGATCTGACACGTTTCACATACTCTTCCGGGAGGTACCGATGAACACTGAAAATTTCTACGTGACGACACCGATCTATTACGTCAACGACAAACCCCACATCGGCCACGCCTACACGACGATTCTCGCCGACGTGCTGGCGCGCTACCACCGTTCCCTCGGCGAGGACACCTTCTTCCTCACCGGCACCGACGAGCACGGCCAGAAGGTGCAGAAGGCGGCCGAGAAGCGGCAGATGGATCCGAAACAGCACTGCGACGAGACGGTGGTCCGCTTTCAGGAGCTGTGGCGCAAGCTGGGGATCACCAACGACCGTTTCATCCGCACCACCGAGGAGTACCACAAGAAGGTGGTGCGGGAGATCCTCCAGGAGCTCTACGACCGCGGCGAAATCTACAAGGCGGAATACACCGGCTGGTACTGCGTCGGCGACGAACGGTTCTTCACCGAGAAGGATCTGGTCGACGGGAAGTGTCCGGAGTGCGGCCGTGAAGTGAGCGCGATCAAGGAGTCGAACTACTTCTTCCGCATGAGCAAGTATCAGGACTGGCTGATCGACTACATCCAGACCCATCCGGACTTCATCCAGCCGTCGTTCCGGGCGAACGAGACGCTGGGCTTCCTCCGGAAGAAGCTCTCCGACCTCTGCATCAGCCGCCCGAAATCGCGCCTTTCGTGGGGCATCGAACTGCCGTTCGACCCCGATTACGTCTGCTACGTCTGGTTCGACGCGCTCATCAACTACATCTCCGGCGTGGGCTTCCACCGCAACCAGGAGGAGTTCGAGCACTGGTGGCCGGCGAGCTACCATCTGATCGGCAAGGACATTCTCACCACCCACAGCGTCTACTGGCCGACCATGCTCAAGGCGATCGGCCTGCCGATGCCGCGAACCATCTTCGCCCACGGCTGGTGGCTGACCGGCAACACCAAGATGAGCAAGTCGCTCGGCAACGTGGTCAATCCGATGGATATGGTCGAGCGCTACGGCGTGGACGCCTTCCGCTACTTCCTGCTCTCGGAGATGTCGCCGGGCAATGACGCGAACTTCACCGAAGAGGCGTTCGTCGCCCGCTACAACAGCGATCTGGCCAACGACCTCGGCAACCTGCTTTCGCGGGTGCTGAAGATGACGCTCCGCTCCGGCGGCGTGATCCAGCCGCCCGCCGAACTCACCGCCGACGAAGCCGAACTCAACGCGGAGGTCGACAAGGCGGTCGCGGCGATGGAGAGCTGCCTGCTGGCGATGAAGTTCGACCAGGGGCTGGCGGCGGTGATGAACGCGGTCCGGGCCGGCAACCGCTACATGGAGAAGACCGCGCCGTGGAGCCTCGCCAAGAAGGGCGAACTCGCCCGGCTCAACACGGTGCTCTACACCGCGGCCGACGCGCTCCGCCGGGTCGCGGTGCTGCTCGCGCCGGTGATGCCGTCGAAGATGGCGGATCTCGGCGCCGCGCTCGGGTACAACCGGAACGACTTCGCCGCGCTGAAGATCTCCGACCTCAAAACGAAGAAGAGCGACCTCGCCGGGCGGACCGTGCAGGACTGCGACGCGCTCTTCCCGCGCATCCAGTTTGAAGCGGCGAAGGAGGCCGATGCGAAACCGGCGAAGCAGGAAAAGGCGGCGAAGGCGGCGAAACCGGCGAAAGCGGCCGCTCCGGCCGGCGTGGTGGAGCTGATCGACATCGCCGATTTCGCCAAAGTTCAGCTCCGCACCGCGAAGGTGATCGAGGCGAGCCGGGTGGAGGGTGCGGACCGGCTGCTGCGGCTCCGGATTGAATCCGGCGGCGAAGAGCGGCAGATCGTCTCCGGCATCGCCCGCTGGTACACGCCGGAATCGCTGGCGGGGAAGAGCATCGTGATCGTCGCCAACCTCCGTCCGGCGAAGATCCGCGGCATCGAATCCGCCGGAATGCTGCTGGCGGCGAAGGAGGGCGACACGCTCCGGCTGGTGACGACCGATGGCGAAATCGCCTCCGGCGCCGAAGTGGGGTAATTCCCGCTTTTGATTGCAGAAACCGAAGATCCCCGGGCGACCGGGGATCTCTTTTTTTCAGCGCGAAACGTGTTCGAGCAGTTCGCGGTACTCCCGCTCGAGAATGTCGACCATCGTCTCCCAGCGGAACTTCTCCAGCACCAGCTTCCGGCCGTTTTCGCCCATCTTCCGGGCGCCATCCGGGTCGAGCCAGAGCCTGCGGGTCGCGTCGGCCACCTCCTCCACCGATTCCGGAGCGGCACAGTAGCCGGTCTCGCCGTCGATCACCACCTCCGGCGTGCCGTCGAGCCGGAATCCGATCGCCGGAATTCCGGTCGCCAGCGCCTGCACCACCGAGCGGGGCAGCCCCTCGTGGAGCGAGAGGTGCCAGAGCAGATCGGCGAGCGCGAGATAGCGGTGAACCTGATCGGGCGCGACCAGTCCGGCGAAGTGGAAGTGCCCGGTGAGCCCCAGCGCGGCGATTTCGGCGTCGAGCTGCTCCCGCATCGGACCGTCGCCGACGATCAGAAGATGGGTGTCGGGGAACTCCGCGATCACCTTCGCCGCCGCCGGAATGACATACTCATACCCCTTCTGCTGGAAGAGCCGGGCGACAGTGACGATCACCCGCGCCTCCGGCGGAATGCCGAGCGTGTCACGCAGCGCCGGTTCCGGCTTCGCCCCGGCGAAGAGCGCGGTATCCATGCCGGAATAGACCACCCGGTAGCGGTCGCGCGGCGCGATCCCGGCTTCGACGCACTGGTCGATCATCGCCTGCGCAACGGCGAAAATGCGGTCACTGCGGCGGGCGGCCAGGCGCTCGGCGAACTTGTAGAGGGCGTTTTTCCACGGTTTCTCGTAGGGGTGAAACGCCTGCCCGTGGACGGTGTGGACCACCACCGGCACGCCGGCGGCGCGGGCGGCCAGCCGCCCGAGGATTCCCGCTTTCGAGCAGTGGGTATGGACCACGTCGAACCGGCGCTCCCGGAAGAAGCGCTTCAGTGCGAAGTAGGCCTTGAGGTCGTTGACCGGGTCGAGGTTGCGCACCAGCGAGGGCAGTTCGACGGTTTCGACGCCGGAACTGTCGACATGGGCGAGCAGTTTCCCCTCCCGCCCGGGGGAAGGACCGGTCAGCAGAACCGCTTCATGACCGTGGCGAAGGTGGCCGATCACCGAGTAGAGGGTATTTTCCTGGGCTCCGCCGACGATCATCCGGGTGATGACATGGCAGATTTTCAACTTCTTTTCAGAATCCTTCGAACACATGCTCGCGCATCTCCAGCACGCTGCCGTATGGAATCAGAAACCGCTCTTCCGGGCGGCCCGGGCGGCGCAGCGTGAAACACCACCCGGAATCGGCCGCATCGATCCACAGCCGGAATATCAATTTAGACCCGGGATTGAAATATTCAACCTCCCAATGCGTTTTTTCATCAAGAATCCGGCAGAAACCGGGGTCGCGTCCGGCATGACGGCTCACCGGCACTCCGGCGGCGCGCAGTTCGAGCAGCTCCTCCATCCGCCAGCCGTAGGAATCCCGCGGCGGCAGGGCGATCCGGCGAACCGGCATCGCCCGGAGCAGAGCGGGCACCCCCAGCACCGCCCCGGTCCGGGGCCGGGAGAGGTAGAGGGTCTCCACCTCGGTGATACCGTTTGAACGGAAGAACCCGGCCACCGCCTCCGCGGCGTCGGAGCCCGGCATGTTGATTGCGACGCCGACGCCGCGTCCGGGTTCGGCGACCGCGACCACCGGCAGGGGGGAACGGCCGCCGGCGCCGGTCATCAGCGACGGCGGGCGGATTTCCGCGCGGACCACCCACCCGGCCAGCAATATGGCGGCGAGAAACGCGGCCGCAACGGCAATCCGCCTCTTCCGCACCCCGGCGGCGACGAGCAGTGCCCCGGTGAAAAGCACGGCCTCCCAGGCGGCGGGACGCACCGCCGACATCCGGCCGAAACAGGTCGAAACGGTTCCGGCGACCGCATCCATCAGCGAGAATCCGGCGGTGAGCAGCCAGGCACCCAGTTGATCGAGCCCCGGCAGGAGCGCGCCGAACGCGAGTTTGAAGGCGAGCACCGGGAAGAGTGCGCCCACCAGCGGCGAGAGCAGCAGATTGGCCAGCACCGAACCGGGCAGAAGCAGTCCCTGCGAATAGAGTGAGATGCCCGCTCCGGCGAGAAAGGCTCCGACACACCCGCCGACGGCGAAGAGCAGTGCACTTCCCCGCCGGAGCGACCGCTCGAAGCGGAACGCGGCACGGCCGGTCGGCATGTAGCGGAGCGGTTCGCGAAGAAGTTCGTTCCACTCCCGGAACCGTTCCGCGAGCAGAATCAGCATGGCGGTGATGACGAAGGAGTACTGGAACCCGAGGTCGAGCACCAGCATCGGTGAAACAAGCACCATCGCCGCCGCCGCGAGAAAGAGCGTGTTGAGCGCCGGCGTGTAGAGCAGCACCATCCGCAGCAGACACCAGACGCCGATCATGCAGAGAGCGCGGACCGCGGGCGGATTGGCTCCGGTGGTCAGCACGTAGGCGCCGACCAGCAGCAGGAGCGAGAGCATCCGCGGCCGCAGCGGCAGCGGCCGGAGCAGCCAGAGCAGCACGCCGGCCAGCACGGCGACATGCATCCCGCTCACCGAGAAGAGGTGGATCGTGCCGGAGCGGACGAACCGTTCGCGGATGGAACTGTCGATGCCGCCGGTCGCGCCGAAGAAGAGCGCGGCGGCACAGCCGCGGACCCGGTCGGAGGTGACGCCCCGCAACGCCCGTTCCATCAGAAAATCGCGGACCCGGCAGAGCCGTCCGACGACGCCCGGCGCCATCCGCTCCACCCGGAATTGGTCGATCCGGAAGAGCCGTTCCGCACCGCGGGCGGCGAGAAATCCGGCAAAGGAGAGACCGTTCCGGACCGGACGCAACTCCCCCTCCTCCTGCCGGAAGACGGATTCCGCCGGGAGTTCCAGTGTGCCGCCGGCGGTGATCACCGCGCCGCAGGGAGGTGACGGCAGAGCCGGGTCGGGGAAGCGCAGATAGAGCGTTCCGGAAGCGGGCCGGAACTCCCGCTCCCCCAACAGCCGGAGGGCGACGAGTTCCGCCCGGATCAGCCCCGGCGCCGGAACCGCCCGGACCGACGTGATTCTGCCGTCGGTGAGGCGGCAGACCGCCTCCGCCCGGAGATTCCGCTCCGGCAGGGAGCGAAGTGTGTCATCCTCCCGCCATCCGTTCGCGTGACAGTACCAGCTTGCCGCGCCGAGCACTGCCCCGAGCGCGCCGGGCAGCGCCGCCCGGAGGGGAAGCAGAAGGAGAGCGCAGAGAATTCCCGCCGGCACCGCGGCAAGCGCCGCGACACTCCCGCCTGCCGCTCCGGAGGCGGCGCCCAACACCACGCCGAGCGCAAGAGCCGTCTCCGGCCGGGCGGAAAGGCGGAAAAGAACCGGCCGCACCCGCTTCACGTCACCCCGCTTCTACTCTTTGAACGGATTGCCGCCGAAGACCCACGCCTCGTTCTTCTGCTGCCCTTCGCGGACCCGGCGGCGGAAGGCCTCCTCCTCGGCGCTCGGAGCGGCTCCGTCGGAGAGGGAATTCTCCAGCACGCGGCGCTCCTCTTCGGTGAGGTCGAATCCGGCGGCGACCGGAGCCGGCTTGCTCCGCCGGATGCGGAGCAGGTCATCCACCGGGTCGCGGAACTCTTTGGTCTGCCCCTCCCCGGCGGAGGTCTGCCGCGCGGCGGCGGCACGGTTCCGCCGGGCCGCGGTCTCCTCCGGCGTCTCGTCGAAGAGCGCGCGGAACGTCGAACAGCCGCAGAGCGAAACCAGCAGAAACAGGGCAAGCAACGCTTTCATGAAACCATCCTCCCGGAGTTTGCCGCGTTCCGGACCGTTCAGCGCCACATGACGCAGAGCGGCCGCGGCAGCTTGTAGATGAGCCCGTTCGGCGTGAGACCGCCTTCGCCGTCGTAGTCGAAGAAGACCAGCACGTCGGAGAATTCGTTGGCGGCGGCGAACATCGTTCCGCCGGGCAGGAAGTTGATGTCGCGCGGACTGCTCCCGCCGGAAAGCACGAGCGAGGTGCGCTCCATGCCGCCCTTGCCGTCCAGCCGGAAGACCGCGATCGAGTCGAAGCCGCGGTTGGAGGCGAAGAGGTAACGCTCGTCCGCCGAGAGCCGGACCGCCGCCGCCTTGGTCGCCACATTGACCAGGGCCGGCAGGGTCGAACGCGTCTCGATCGCCTCGAACCGGCCGTCAGCGTAGCGGCAGGAGATCACCGTGTTGCCGAGTTCGTTCAAGAGGTAGGCGATTTTGCCCGAGCGGTCGAAGACCAGATGGCGCGGGCCGGAACCTGCCGGACGGACCGGGCTGGTGATCGCCCCCGCCGCATCCAGCCCCTTTTCCGGGTCGATCGGATACGCCTTGATGGCGTCGATTCCGAGGTCGATCACGCAGAGGTAGCGGCCGTCGGGCGAAAGCCCGGTGAAGTGCGGATGCGCGCACTCCTGCCGGGCGGCGTTCGGCCCTTTGCCCTCATGCTGAATGAGCTGGGTGCGTTCGACGATCCGGCCGTTGTCGAGCTTGAACTCCGCGAAGGTGCCGGTGCTGTAGTTGGCGGCGTAGAGGAACTTCCCGGAGGGGTCGGTGATGACGTAGCAGGTGCTGCGCCCGCCCGCGGCACAGGTGTTGATCGGCACGAGCGACCCGTCCGCCTCGATCCGGAAGGAGGCGACTCCGCCCGCATCCTCCACCGAACAGGTGGTGTACATGTATTTGCCGTCGGGCGAAAAGGCGATGTAGTTCGCGTTGGGGACCGGGGTGAACCCGACCTGCACCGGCGCGGCGGATTCCCGCATTTCATAACGGTAGATGCCGCCGTCGGGCTGTTCCGACATCGCGGCGACGTAAAAGACGGCTCCGGACATGATCTTCTCCTTCACAGGTTGAAAATTGGTTCTTCTCTGCTCTATAGTATAACACCGCTCCGGAGTTTTTTCCCCCCGGCGGGCGGAAAAATGCGGATTTTTTCCACCCGCCGGGTTCCTCTCCTTGAAAAAAAACGTCCGATGCGCCATCTTATGTCCCGTCAACGAATTCACGGAGGCGAACACGCATGAATCTCCTGCTGCTGGAGGAATCCGATTTCATCGCGCCGGACCGGGTGCGCATCACCGGCCGCCGCCATAAACAACTGTACGAAGTCATACACGCCGAACCGGGCAAACGGTGCAAGGCGGGGCTGCTCAACGGCCCGGTCGGCACGGCGGAGCTGATCTCCATCACCCCGGAGGCGGCCGAGCTTGTCCCGTCGCTCGACCGGGAGCCGCCGCCGCCGCTGCCGGTGACGCTGGCGGTCGCTCTGCCGCGGCCGCCCACCTTCGTCAAAGTGCTCCACTGCGCGACGACGATGGGGGTCAAGCGCTTCTTTTTCCTCACCACCCGCAAGGCGGAGAAGAGCTACTGGAGCAGTCCGGCCATCACCCCGCCGGAGGTGGCGGAGACGCTCAAACTCGCCCTCGAACAGTGCGGGGACACCGTCATGCCGCAGGTGGAGTTCCGGCGGGATTTCCACCGCTTCGTGCGCGAAGAGCTGCCGCTTCTGGCGGCGGAGTCGGACCTCTTCCTCGGCCACCCCTCCGCCGTCCGCCCGCTGCCGACCCGGCTGGGACGCCCGGCGACGCTGCTGATCGGTCCGGAAGGGGGCTTCACCGACAGTGAAGTGGAGCTCTTCACCGGGTGCGGCGCCACGCCGCTCACGCTCGGGCGGCGGACGCTCCGCACCGAATTCGCCGTGCCCGCACTGCTGGCGAAACTGACGGCGGAGAACACGGAATTTCTCTGATTTTTTCCATCCCGGGATAAGAAAACGGCTGTTCCGGCCGTTTTTCTTTTGAAAGGCGCGGGAAAATCCGTTTTTTTTGACCGCGACGGGTTGAAAAAAGCGGCGGCCGACAATACATTTACAGCATTGGGATTCATTGAGGGAAAACACGCGTGAACTACAATCCGATTCTGATCCTCCTGCTGGCCGCCTGGATGTACTCCGGCGTCTACGTGCTCGACTATATCGACCGGCGGGCCGATGCGCCGGAGCGAGGACGCGACTGGCTCAATCTGGCGGCGCTCATCGCCGGACCATTGGTCATCGCCGCCTTTCTGCTGTACGACATGTGGGGGCAGTTGCGGGAGAACTTCAATTCGATTTTCCGCAAAGTCAACGCCAGACGCTACGACGTGGAGATCGAACTGCGCGACTCGCGGGGGCAGCCGGTGCTGGAATCCGGCCAGCACGGGGAGTCGGGCGAAGCGATTCTCCGCCTCAAACATCTGCTCTATGAAGCGCTCTCCAAGCGGGCCAGCGACATCTTTTTCGACCCGAAACCGAACGGCACTCTGGTGGTCCGCTTCCGGGTGGACGGCGCGCTCCGGGTGGTCGAGGAGATGAACATCAATCTCGGCGCCAGCGTGATCAGCGCCGTCAAGGTGGCCGCGGGGATGGACATCACCGAAAAACGGCGGCCGCAGGACGGCGCCTTCAGTGCGGAAAGCGCCAAAGGTCCGGCCTCGTTCCGCGTCGCCAGCGTCGGAGCGTTCGGCGGCGAAAAGATCACCATCCGGGTGCTCGCCTCCAGCGCCGGTCCGCTCACCCTGCGCGACGCGGGGCTGACCGGGGAGAATCTCAAGATCATGCAGAACGCCGTCCGGATGCCCTCCGGCATGATTCTGATCTGCGGCCCCACCGGCAGCGGTAAAACCACCACCCTCTACGCACTGCTCCAGGCGATCGACTATTCGCTCAAGAACGTCATCTCCATCGAAGACCCGATCGAGCACGTCATGGAGAACATCAGCCAGATGGAGGTCAACACCAAGGCGGACATCACCTTCGCCAAACTGCTGCGCAACGCCCTGCGCCAGAATCCGGACATCATCTGCCTCGGCGAAATCCGCGACGAGGAGACCGCGGAGGTCTCGTTCCACGCCGCCCAGACCGGCCACCTCATCATCGCGACCGTGCACAGCAACGACAATCTCGGCACCATCGACCGGCTGATCAACCTCGGTGTGCCGCTGCGGAGCGTCGCCGCGACACTGCAGCTGCTCGTCTCACAGCGGCTGGTGCGCCGCCTCTGCCACTGCAAGGAGCACACGGAGCTCGCGCCGGAGTACGCGGAGTACTTCCGCCAGGCGGGGCTGAGCACCCGCAACGTCTGCCGCCCGGTCGGCTGCCGCGACTGCGACGGCACCGGATACGCCGGCCGGGTCGCCATCTTCGATCTGATGGTGATGAACAACTCTCTGCGTTCCACCCTCGAAGCCGAAAACGCCACCCTCAGCAGCATCAAGGCGGAGATCGAGCGCGAACACGGCAGTTCAATCATGGCGTATGAGGGGTTCAAACTGGTCGAGGCGGGCATCACCTCGGTCGAAGAAGTCGAACGCGTAACGCTCAATCTGGAGTGATGGATCCATGGAAATGCTGATTCTCTGGGGAGTGCCGGTTCTCACCGCACTGCGCGGTCTGAACCGACGTCTTTTCCACAGTTACCTCACCTTCTGCAACCTGCTGTTCTCGGTCTATGTCGCGCTGTGGAGCGAACCTGTGATCAGCAAGTACTACTCTCTCCCGGCGGAGGCGGCCGCCTTCAAACCGGCGGTTTCGATGCTGGTCGCGGCTTTCGTCACCTTCCTGGTCCTCTACAAGGTGGTGGAGCAGCTGCACCCGGAAACGCAACGGGAGTTCTCCTTTCCCCGCCCGATCGACAAACTCGGCGGCGGCGTCTGCGGCTTCCTCACCGGCATGGTCCTCATCAACTTCCTCGCCTTTCTGCTCTGCACCGTGCCGCAGAAACAGGCGGTCTCCGGCGTCGTCTCACTACCGGAACTCGAGCGCGCCGCCACCACCTCGCTGGTATCGATCAGCAAAGCGGTGGACCGGGCCAGTTTCCAGGAAACCGCCTCCCGCGACCGGCTCGCCCCGCTGCTGGAGCTGGCGCGCAAGGCGGATCCGGCCACACCGGAGGAGGAGGGAGCTGTCCCGGTGCCGCTGAATCCGCAGGCGAACCAGCAAAATGACGCCGACAAAGCGGATGCGGCGGAGGAGACCGCCGATACCGCGGAGACCACCGAAGAGGAACTTGAAATCGAAACCACTCCGGCGGAGAAACCTGCTCCGACGGCGAAACCCGTCCCGGCGGAGAAACCCGCTCCGGCGACGAAACCTGCGCCGCAGAAGGAGGAGCAGCCGCTCACCTTCCAGCAGTCGATCGTCAAGAAGGCGATTCCCAACGCGGTGATCCGGAACGGGCAGATCGTCGTGGAAACCCCGATGCCGGAAGAGTAAGGATCCCCATGTACACGATATTCCGGAATCTCTCCGTCAACGCCCTCACCGCCCCTGCCGACATCGACCGGAGAATCGGCGCCGTCGCCGCAAAAACCGCCGGCCTCCCGCCGGACGCGCTCCGGAGCTGGCGGATTCTCGCCAAGAGCGTCGACTCCCGCCGCGGCGCGCCGCAGCTGGTTTACACGTTGCTGGCCGAAGTGGAGAAAACCTCCGCCGCCGCCCGGAAACTGGAACCGGTTCCGCCGGAGATGCTCGCACAGTTCGAAGCCCCCCGGCTGGAACTGCCGGAGACCACCTTGCTCCACCCGCTGGTGGTCGGCACCGGACCGGCCGGAATCTTCGCCGCCCTCGCCCTCGCGATGGCGGGCACGCGGCCGATCGTTCTCGACCGTGGGCCGGAGGTGGAACCCCGGTTTGCCGCCGTCCAGCACTTCCTCGAAACGCGGGAACTCGAAGAATCCGCCAATTTGCTGATCGGCGAAGGAGGCGCCGGGACCTTCTCCGACGGGAAGCTCTATACCGGCACCCGCGACGGGAATTCCGGCTTCATTCTGAACGCCTTCGCCGAAGCGGGCGCACCGGCGGAAATCCGCTACCTCAAGCGCCCTCACATCGGTTCAGACCGGTTGCGGCTGGTCGCCGCAGGACTGCGGAAACGGATTCTCGACCTCGGCGGTGAATTCCGGTTCGGCGTCGAGGTGACCGACCTTCTGCTGCGGGACGGCCGCTGCCGCGGCGTCGTCACCGCTTCGGGCGAGACGATCGAAGCGCCGCTCACGCTGATCGCCGCCGGTCTCGGCGGGCGGGAGCTCAGCCGACGGCTGCGCGAACGGGGTGCGGCGTGCGAATTCAAATCCTTTCAGATCGGCTGCCGCATCGAGCACCCGCAGGAGCTCGTCGACCGCCGGCAGTACCGGCTCCCCGGTTCGCGGCCGGAGGCGCTCGGCGCCGCCGAGTACCACATGGTCTCCCATCCGCAGCGGGCCCCCGGCGTGAGCACCTTCTGCATGTGTCCGGGCGGCGAGATCCTCAACGCCACCGCCTGGCGCGGCCGCTCGGTCACCAACGGCATGAGCGACTACGCCCGCGCCGGAGAGTTCGCCAACAGCTGTCTTATCGTCACCTTTCCGCCGGAAAAATTCACCGGCCCCGACGCGGCGTACGCCCGGCTCGAAGCGCTCGAAAAAGCGGTCTTCGAACAGGGCGGACGTGACTACACCCTGCCGGCTCAGGACGCCGCCGCCTTCCTCCGCCGCCGAAACGGCCTCTCCAGCCGCAGAACCAGCTGCCGCTGCGGCATCGTCCCCGGGCGGATCGACCGGCTGCTGCCGGAGGAGCTCGGCGCCGGAATCGCGGCCGCGTTCGCCCACTTCGACCGGCTCATGCCCGGTTTCATCCGGCACGGACGGCTGATCGGGGCGGAGACCTGCGTCTCGAGTCCTCTGCGGTTCCTCCGCGACCCGGCGACGCTGGAATCCTCGCTCGCCGGCCTCTATCTCGGCGGCGAAGGGGCCGGATGCGCCGGCGGCATCATGTCCGCCGCGGCCGACGGACTCCGTCTGGCGCTGGCGATGCTCCGCCGCGGCTGATTTTTCCGGCATTTCCCCTTGACAGCGCCGGAATTGCGGTGTATATTGGAAAATCGCTTGTAACAAAACCTAACGTATCGCAAAGGGGGTGAATCAGTCATGGATACCGAAGTTCGCGTCAAAAAAGGCGAAATCATCGACCGCGCTCTGCGCCGTCTGAAGAAGAAGCTCGATAAGGAAGGCACCCTCAAGGAACTCCGCAACCGGCGTCACTACGAGAAGCCGAGCGAAGTCAAGCGCCGCGAAGCCAAACAGCGCCGCCGCTGACCGTCTTTCTGAACTTGTCCGGGCGGTCCGGAGCGTCTCAGCTCCGGACCGTCCGCTTTTTTTCCGTTTTCGATTTGCAGTTCCGGCGGAATCGGGGTATAGTATTTATTTCGAACATCAAAAACATCACGCAGGCATCATGAACATCTATCAGGAATTGAAAGCGCGGGGTTTCTGCTACCAGCAGACCGACGAGGAGGCGATCGAAAAACTTCTGGCCACGGAACAGGTCAGGTTCTACGTCGGCTTCGATCCGACCGGAAACAGCCTGCACGTCGGCCACCTGCTGCCGGTGATGGCCATGCGGCTGCTGCAGAAGGCGGGCCACTTCCCGATCGTGCTGGTCGGCGGAGCGACCGCGCAGATCGGCGACCCCTCGGGGCGCATCTCCGCCCGGCCGATGATGACGCTCGAAACCATCGCGGAAAACGTCCGCTGTCTGCGGGCGCAGCTCCGGCGCTTCATCGACGACACCGACGGGAAGGCGCTCTTCGTCAACAACGCCGACTGGCTCTGCAAGATCGGCTACATTGAAATGCTCCGCGAAGTGGGCAGCATCTTCAGCGTCAACCGGATGCTGGCGCAGGAGTCGGTCAAGTCCCGGCTGGAGAACGGCCTCTCGTTCCTCGAATTCAACTACTCGATCCTTCAGGGGTACGACTTCTACATTCTGAACCGCGACTACGGCTGCAAGCTCGAAATGGGCGGCCAGGACCAGTGGGGCAACATGGTCGCCGGCACCGAGCTGGTCCGGCGCAAGAGCGGCAACGAGGTGCACTGCATGACCATTCCGCTGTTGATGAACAGCAGCGGGCAGAAGTTCGGCAAGACCTCCGGCGGCGCCAACGTCTGGCTCGACGTCAACCGCACCAGCGTATTCGATTACTACCAGTTCTGGCGCAACTCCGACGACGCGCAGGTCGAGAAGCTGATGCTCTACTTCAGCCCGCTGCCGATCGAGGAGATCAAACGCCTCTGCGATCCGGCCGGAAACATCAACCGCGCCAAGGAGATCCTCGCCTACGAAGCGACCTGTCTCGCCCACGGGGAGACGGCCGCCCGCGAGGCGTTCGTCACCGCCGGCAGCCGGTTCGGTTTTGCCGACCCGGAGCGGAAGATTCCCACGACCAGTTCGATCGCGTCGGTGGAACCGGTCCGGGTGACGGCGGAGCTGCCGGTGGCGGAGATCGACCCGGCGGAGCTCGCCGCTCCGGAAGGGGTCACCGTCGCACGGCTGCTGGTCCTCGCCGGCCTCTGCAAGAGCAACAGCGACGGCCGGCGTCTGATTCAGGGCGGCGCGGTCTCGATCGACGACAAAAAAGTCACCGACCCGGTTGCGGCGGTGCGGATTGCCGATTTCGGCGAAGCGGGGCTGGTTCTGCGTGCCGGGAAAAAGAATTTCCGCCGGGCCGTACTCAAACAGCAGGAGGGCTGAAGGGGGACGGATCACCGGTGGCTTGATACGGAAGCGGCACCCGATTCCGGTATTTGCGGCGAAGAATGATAAAAATCCCGCTTTTTTCCGTGAAAAGTGTTGACTATCCGCATTTTTGGCGCAATATTATTGAAACGACATCATGGAACATTTTCAACCTTTAATAAGAGATTTCAGGAGAGACAAAATGACCAAGCGTGATTTGGTAGTTAAGATTGCACGGGAAACCGGATTCATTCAGAATGATGTGGCCGAAGTCGTGCAGAAGACTCTCGATTATATCGCCGAAGATCTGATCGCCGGCAACACCATCGAACTGCGCAACTTCGGCGTCTTCGAGATCAAGGTCCGCAAGAGCCGCAAGGGGCGCAACCCCAACCAGCCGAAGAATGAGGTGATCATTCCGGAGCGCGCGGTCGTGAAGTTCCGCGCCGGCAAGGAGCTCAAGGAAGCGGTCGAAAAACTCAATCCCGCTCAGTTCAAATAAGCTGGGCTGCGATGAGACGGTTACACGCCTGACGGAGAAAAATTTTCGTCGGGCGTGGTTTATTTTGAGGCCTGCCGCGAAAGTGCGGTTCCGGCAGGCGGGAAACAAGACAACACGGGATCAGTTCCATGGCAAACTTTGCCCCACCGCCGGGGACGGCGGATATCTTTGCGGCGGAAGCACGGCGCTGGCGCACCCTTGAGAATACCGCCGCTTCGGTGTTCTCCCGGTACGGCTACGGCGAACTGCGCACCCCCATCTTCGAATATACGGAAATTTTTCAGCGCGGCCTCGGCGGCGAAACCGAAGTGGTTCAGAAGGAGATGTACACCTTCGAAGACCGCGGCGGACGCAGCCTCACCCTCCGGCCGGAGGGGACCGCCGGCGTCATGCGGGCGCTCTCCAACACCGACGTCCTCAACGGCGTCGAACAGCGGGTCTACTACTGCGGGCCGATGTTCCGCGGCGAACGCCCCGCGGCGGGACGGCGCCGCCAGTTCCACCAGGTCGGCGTGGAGAACGTCGGCCGGGTCGCGCCGCTCATCGACGCCGAGTGCATCGCCATGCTGATGGAGTTCCTGCGGGAACTCGGCATCAATGATGCGAAACTCGCCATCAACACCCGCGGCGTCACCGCCGACCGCGGCCCCGCCGGGGAGCTGTTGCGCAACTATTTCGCCCAGCACATCGACACCATGTGCGACGACTGCAAGGCCCGGCTCGACCGCAACGTCTGGCGCATTCTCGACTGCAAGCAGGAGGCGTGCCGCAAGGTGGTGGCCGATGCCCCCGATTACGTGGCGAGCTTCAGCGCCGAATCGCGCGCCTACTTCGATGAAGTGCAGGCCGCGCTCACCGCGCTCGGGATCCCCTACACGGTCGACCCGCTCCTGGTGCGCGGGCTGGACTACTATGTGCACACCGTCTTCGAAGTGAGCCACTCCGGACTCGGCGCGCAGACCGCGGTCGCCGGCGGCGGCCGCTACGAACTCTTCCTGCCCGGGCAGAACCGTCCGGTGCCGGGCGTCGGATTCGCCGCCGGCATGGAGCGGCTGCTGATGGTGCAGGATGCGCTCAAACTCAATCCGCCCGGTGTCGACCCGGCTTCGTTCTATCTGGTCGGGCTGGGGGCCGCCGCACGGATGGCCAACCTCAAGCTGGCAAACCGGCTCCGTCGCGACGGAGTCACCGTCGCCCTCGAGCTGGAGGAGCGTTCGTTCAAGGCGCAGCTCCGCAGTGCGAACAAATCCGGCGCGAAGTACGCGGTCATCCGCGGCGACGCCGAGCTGGAGAAGGGAGTCGCCGTGGTCAAGAGCATGGCCGACGGGTCACAGAGTGAAATTCCGGAAGGGGAACTTTTCGAATTTCTCAGCAGTCACCGGTAAATTACCGGATTACCATATTCACAACTTTATCGATTGGGAAATCTTATGTTCAAGCAGAAAAATCTGATCTTCATCGGCGCCCCCGGCGCCGGCAAAGGCACCATCTCCGCACTCGTCCTGGCCGAACAGCCGCTGGTTCACATCTCCACCGGCGATCTTCTCCGCGACGAGATCAAGCGCGACACCCAGCTCGGCCGCGAAGCCTCCACGCTGATGAAGGCGGGGAAACTGGTTCCCGACGAAGTGGTTGCCGGCATGGTCCGCTCCCGCCTCTCCCAGCCGGACTGCCGGAAGGAGGGGTTCATTCTCGATGGCTTCCCGCGCACCATCCGGCAGGCGGAACTGCTGGCGGACGCCCTCCGCGAACTGGGAACTCAGCTCGACCGGGTGGTCTGCCTCAAGGTGGATGACGACCTTCTGCTCCAGCGGCTGACCGCCCGGCAGAATTGCCGCAAGTGCGGAGCGATCTACAACAAGATCTTCCAGCCCTCGAAGCAGGAGAACATCTGCGACAAGTGCGGCGGCGAACTCTTCCAGCGCCCCGACGACTCGCTCGAAACTGCGAAGTCCCGCCTCGAAGTCTTCTACCGGCAGACCCAGCCGCTGATCGACTACTACGACAAACTCGGACTTCTGCTCACCATCACCGAAACCGACAAGGCGAAGATCATGGCGACGCTCGAAAAGGAGCTCGCGTAAATCATGTCGCGCAATCAGGTCATTCATACGGCGGATGAGATCGCCCGGATCCGCCGCGCGGCACAGCTCACCGCGCAGGTCCGCGACTCCGTCGCCAAATTGGCGAAACCCGGAATGACTACTTTTGACCTCGACCAGCTCGCGGGGGAACTCATCCGCGAGACCGGCGGCAAAAGCGCGTTTCTCGGCTACCGGGGCTACCCCGGCAATATCTGCATCTCGGTCAACGACGAGGTGGTGCACGGCATCGCCCGTCCCGACCGGATTCTGCTGCCCACCGACATCGTCAGCATCGACGTCGGTGTGGAAATCGACGGCGGCATCGGCGATACCGCCCTCACCTTCGGCTTCGGCGAACCCAACGAGGAGATCGCCCGGCTGCTCAAGGGAACCCGGCAGGCGCTGATGGACGGCATCGCCCAGGCGAAGCGCGGCCACTACATCTCCCACATCAGTCACGCGGTCGAGATGACCGCGAAGAAATATCACCTCGGCGTGGTCCGGGAATATGTCGGCCACGGCTGCGGCACGCGGCTCCATGAGCCGCCGGAAGTGCCGAATTTCGTCGGCTTCGGGCGCGGCGCACAGCTCGTGCCCGGCATGGTCATCTGCATCGAACCGATGCTCAATCTCGGCACCGCCCGGGTGACCACCGATTCCCACGACCACTGGACGGTCAGGACCGCGGACGGTTCCTGCTCCGCCCATTTCGAACACCAGGTGTTGATAACAGAAAACGAACCGGAGATTTTAACGTGGCCAAAGACGATGTAATCAGAATCGAGGGAGTGGTCAAAGAGCTGCTTCCGAATACGATGTTCAAAGTGGAGATCCAGACCGGACACACGGTGAACGCACACATTTCCGGCAAGATGCGGATGAACTTCATCCGCATCCTCCCCGGGGACGCGGTGACGCTGGAGATGTCGCCCTACGACCTCACCAAGGGCCGCATCGTATTCCGCAAGAAGTGACGCATTCATTATTCATACAGCAGGGAGAAAGAGTTTTCAAATGAAGATCCTGGTCATCAACGCCGGCAGCAGCTCGATGAAATTCACGCTGTTCTCGATGGCAAACGATACCGTACTGGCCAAAGGGCAGTTCGAACGGCTCGGCACCGAAAAGCCGAACATGATCTACAAGCGCGCCGATGGATTCAAATTCGAAGGGGTCATCCCGGTGAAGGATCATGTCGAAGCGGTTCGCGAGATCTGCGCGAAACTGGTCGATCCGCAGCACGGCGTCATCAAGAGCCTCAGCGAAATCTCCGCGATCGGCCACCGCGTCCTGCTCGGCGGCGAGAAGATCACCCGTCCGGTCAAAGTCGACGACGGCGTCAAGGAGATCATCCGGGAGTACATTCCGCTCGGCCCGCTCCACAACCCGGCCAACCTCGCCGGCATTGAGGCCTGCGAAGCGGCCATGCCCGGCGTGCCCAACGTCGCGGTGTTCGACACCCAGTTCCATCAGACCATGCCGCCGGAAGCCTACCTCTACGCGATTCCCTATGAGTTCTACAAAAAGTACGGCATCCGCAAATACGGCTATCACGGCACCAGCCACCACTATGTGACGCTGGCCACCGCCCGTTTCCTCGGCAAGAAGCCGGAAGATGTGACGCTGATCACCTGCCACCTCGGCAACGGCTGCAGCATGGCGGCGATCAAGAACGGCAAGGTGATCGACACCTCGATGGGGCTCACCCCGCTCGAAGGACTGATGATGGGGACCCGTTCCGGCGACCTCGATCCGGCGGCGGTGATCCGGCTGATCGATCTCGGCTTCTCCACCAAAGAGGTCGACACGATTCTCAACAAGAAGTCCGGCCTCTACGGGGTCGGCGGCATCGGCTCCGGCGACATGCGCGACAACATCAACGCCGCCGCGGCCGGCAACGAGCAGGCGGAACTGGCGCTCAAGATGTTCGCCCGCCGCGTGATCAAATACATCGGCTCCTACTACGTTCTGCTCGGCGGCGCGGATGCGGTGGTCTTCACCGGCGGCGTCGGAGAATACTCCGTGCCGATGCGCAAACGGATCATGAGCGGCATCACCGCGCTCGGCATCGAGCTGGATGACAAGCGCAACGAGGCCTGCTTCGGCACCGAAGGGATCATCTCCACCGACGACAGCAAGTTCAAAGCGATTGTCATGCCCACCAACGAGGAGCTGATGATCGCCATGAGCACCGTCGACACGCTCGGGCTGAAGAAATAAGATAGCATCGGCGGCTCCCCGGTGGAGCCGCTTCAATCTGGAAAGGATGGAAAAATGTCTGTTCTGAACACGCTGATGGAACGCGCCCGCAAAGGCGCCAAAGTGATTGTTCTGCCGGAAGGGCAGGATCCCCGCGTCGTGGCGGCCGCCGCCAAGGCCGTGGCGGAGAAGGTGGTCTCCCGGATCATCGTCCTCGGCACCGAGGCGGAAATTTCCGACGCCTGCGCCAAGGCCGGCGTTGCGGAACGCAAGTTCGAAACGCTCGACTACCTCGCCAGCCCGCTGATGAAGGAGTTTGTCGAAGAGTTCACCGAGATGCGCAAGGCCAAGGGCATGACTCCGGAAAAGGCCGCCCAGACCATGAAGAGCCGGATCTACTTCGGCGCGATGATGTGCCGCCGCGGCCTGGCCGACGGCCTGGTCGCCGGCAGCATCGCCTCGACCGCCGACATGCTCCGTGCGGCGTTCCACTGCATCGGGACCGCTCCCGGCATGAAGATCGCCAGCAGCACCTTCGTCATGGACCTCAAGACGCCGGCTCCGGCCGGGGACAACGTCCTGCTCTTCGCCGACTGCGGCGTCAATCCGAATCCGGATGCCAACCAGCTGGTCGACATCGCGCTGGCCACCGCGGCGACCTACCGTTCGCTGCTCGGCGGCACGCCGAAGATCGCCTTCCTCTCCTTCTCGACCCGCAACAGCGCCGACCACGAGATCCTCAACAAGGTCAAAGAGGCCGCCGCGCTGATGAAGGCCAAGGTGGAAGCGGAAAAGCTCGACATCATCTCCGACGGAGAACTGCAGGCGGATGCCGCGCTGGTTCCCTCGGTTGCGGCGGCGAAGGCCCCGGGCAGCCCGCTCGGCGGTGCCGCCAACATCCTGATCTTCCCGGACCTCAACGCCGGCAATATCGGTTACAAACTTGTCCAGCGTCTGGCCCACGCCGACGCCTACGGTCCGATCCTGCAGGGGCTGGCCAAGCCGCTGAACGATCTGTCGCGCGGCTGCAACGCCGACGACATCTTCGGGCAGATCATCATCACGGCCTGCCAGGCCTGCCGCTGACCGCGGAAGTTGTCCGAAACAGAAACGGGATGCCGGAATCACGTTCCGGCACCCCGTTTTTTTTGCATCCTCCTGCGCGAGGGAGAGGAAATCA
Source organism: uncultured bacterium (assembly GCA_900551245.1). Lineage (GTDB taxonomy): Bacteria > Verrucomicrobiota > Lentisphaeria > Victivallales > Victivallaceae > Victivallis. The sequence continues at coordinate 44,869 of URVC01000033.1, forward strand.
GTGGCCGACGGTATGCGGCGGCGGCGGAATCTTTTTCCACGCCGCATGATGGACCGGCTTGCCCTCCTCCAGCCAGCGCAGCTCAAAATCGCTCCGGACGTCGGCGATGTCTTCGACCGCCTCCGGCGCTTCGACGAAAAGACGCGAAGCGGTAATCACCCGGTGCACGGCGCCGCAATAGGCTTCGTCGTCGCTGGAGAAGTGGAAAATTCCCTCCGGTTTGAGCACCCGGTGAAGCCGGGCGGTAAAATCGCTCGTCAGCAGCCGGTGCCCGCGATGGCGCCCTTTCGGCCACGGGTCCGGGCAGAGCAGATGGATGCGGTCGATCGAAGCATCCGGCAGCGCCAGCCCGACCAGATAGCGGGCTTCGGAGCGCAGCAGAATGAGGTTGTCCAGCTCCATGCGGTGCATCCGCCGCACCAGTTTGCGCAGCCGCCCGATCATCACGTCGGCGGCCAGAATCGTCCGCTCCGGATACCGCTTCGCCAATTCGGCGGTAAAGCTCCCCACGCCGCAGCCGAGGTCGAGCTCCACCACCGGCCGGAGCGCAAGCAGTTCGGCCGGAATCAGGTCATAGACACCGGTGAGAAAACGGACCTCCCGGTCTTCGGGGTGCCCGTTTCCGGCACCGCACCTCAAATTGCATCCCGCTGTTTCGCCCACTCGCGAATCTCCTTTTCAAATTGCGGAAACTCCATGCCGAGCATCAGGTCGGCGAATTTCCGGAAGTAACTGCTGATCGCCTCGCGGAAGATCGACAGATTCAACACCCGTTCGGCAAAGATCTCATCGTCGCTCATCGACTCCCCTTCCGGGAGCTTGAACGAGCTGAATGCGAACTGGTCGGCATCGAACGTGCCGCTCCAGATCTGGTTGGCGCGGGTCAGAGTCAGCTTGGCCTTCTTGAGCTTCTTGCCGACCGCCATGGAGGCCTTCGCTTCGGCGCTGCGCAGCGGGCAGTCCCCCTTCTTGATCGTCGTCTCCGCCGCGCCCTGCGCATCCCCTTCCCCGACGAAGACCAGCGGCGCCTCGATCATCAGATCAAATTCGCCGTACTGGGGATGCTCCAGCTTGCCGGTGGTCTCGCTGTAGAACCAGAGCCACATCAGAAAATCACGCCCGGTCATCGGCTCGGAATCCGGACGGCCGCCGATGGTCAGCACCGGGAAACTCGCCTCCGTCGTCTGAAAGAGCCGCTCCAGCAGTGTTCCCGGCGTCATCTGAACCGGTTCGACCTTGGTCGTCTGGTAGAACATGTCGATGAAGAGATCGAGCTGTGTCCGGCTGGAAGCGCCGACATACAGCAGTCTCTCGTGCGGCTCATACACCATCGGGATGCCGGAGAGCGCCGGAGGCATTTTCAAAATATGCTTTTCGATCGCCTCTTCGCGAATCTGTTTCTTCACCTTGCTGGAAACATATTCAAGATTGTTGGCCCGCATGTAAGCCTGCTCTTCGCGCTTGCAGACCGCGTTGAGCAGCGACGCCGGCATCTTCCGGACCGCCTGCCGGAGCGTCAGATAATAGCTGCCGCCCAGCTGGGCCGACGCTTCGTCGATCGTCGTGTCGAGCAGATGATGCCCGGTAACCCAGCCGAACTGCGGCTCCGCCGTGACAGAGTCGAGCGACCCCGCCTTTTTCGCGGCGAAAAGTGCGAGAAAATTTTCCGGAAGTTCCTCCGGCACATCGAACATCGTAAATGCAAACGATCCACGGTCAAACGGCATGATATCACATTCCCATATGAAGTTTTGATGAATTCGGACAGGTAATATAACGGCGGAAACGGATGATTTCAATCCGCCGGAACAAAAAAAAGCGCAGCGCTCCCGGTTGCGGGATGCTGCGCCTTCAATCGAACCGTTACTTGCCCAGTCCGGGCAGTTCGATGTTCTGATTCTGACAGAGATTGAGATACTGCACGGTCGTCAGCGTCGCCGTCCCGACCATCAGGATCAGCGTGATCACCGCCATCACCAGATAAGCGGCGCTGGGCCGACGCACGTCGGCGGAATACGCGGGGCGCGGCGCCTTCACCTTCTTCTGCTTCTTCCCGGCAGCGGCGGCCTCTTCGGCCGGAGCCGCGGCTGTCTCTTCGGCGGGCGCCTCCGCGCCTTCCGTCTCCGGAGCCTTTTCCGGCTCTTCGGTCTCAACCTTGCCGGTCTTCTTCACCGGCGGAACCGGCGGCGGAACCGGGTGTTTCGGCGGAGCGAGCTTCACCGTCGCCTTCTCATCGACGAGATCGGAGGTGTCCAGCTCCATCGTCTTCTGAATCTCATTTTCCGGCACCAGCGCCTCGGCCGGGAGCTCCACCGTCTGCCGCGGAGCACCCTCTTCGGGCACCAGCGCCTCAGCCGAAAGTTCCACCGTCTGCTTCTGCGCCGCCGGAGCGGCGGGCGCGGCGGCTGGGGTGGCCGGAGTCTTGTGCGGCGGCCGCTGAATGCGGATCGTCGCATCATCCATGTCTTCTTTTTCGATTTTCAAACCGGCGGGAGTTGCCGCCGACGGCTTCAACACCACCGTCTTCCGGGTTCTGGTATCATCCTCCTCCCCGGCGGCCGCCGCGGCGGGGGCCGGCGTGATCTTCAAGCCGGAGGGGGCAGCTGTCGAAGGATGCAGTGCCACCGTTTTGCGGGTGGTGGTGTCCTCCGCGTCCGCGGCAGGCGCAGACGAAGTGACATGCAGCCCGGAGGCGGGCGCCACCGAGGGACGCAACACCACCGTTTTGCGGGTCTGCGTGTTGGCTCCATCGAGTTGAATTCCGGCCGGAGCCGCCGGCTTGAGCACCACCGTCTTCCGGGTCTGCGTATCCATTCCACTCGCGGGAATCGGAGTCACCGTCGTCGTGGTGGTCACACCTGCGCCCTGCAGCTTGATCGGCGTATTCGCCGCCTTCTGCGGCGCCAGCGGCTTGAGTTTCACTGTACGGCGGGTCTGGGTGTCGGCAAGGACATCGAGATTGCCGGTGTCGGTGTCGCGGCCGGTCATCGGATCCGTAATCGGGGCGGCGGCGGGCAGCTTGATCGACGAAGGCGTCACCGAGGGAGATTTCAGGCGGACAGTTTTCCGTGTCCTGGTATCGTCCTCGTTGATTCCGGGATTTTCGGTTTTCGGTTCCTGATCAGCCATGATAAACCCTTTCTCGGCATTGAATCGCAAAAAATCTGTCGTATCAGAATTTAGCCCGCGATTCCGTAAAATTCAATAGGAATCCGGGATTTATTTTCATTTTTCCGGAGCGGGCTGCTCCGGCGCGGCTTCCGGCGCGGCTTCCGCAGAGGGCTGCGCCGCCTCCACCCGGCTGGCGACGTCGCGGTATTTCGGCCGAACCTGATAGACTTCGCGGAAGCACTCCAGCGCCTTCTCCTTCTGCCCCAGCGCCTCGTAGGCAAGGCCGAGACCGTAAACGGCATCCACCCGCAACTTGTCCTTCATGGTGTGAAGTTCCTTGAGCCCCTGTTCGAATTCGGCGATCGCCTCCTGCGGCTTGCCGGCGCCGACCAGGCAGCTGCCGAGCCGGACGTAGCAGGCGGTCTTCTTCTGCGGGCTGTGAAGCGCTTCGGTATAGTGCGGGATCGCTTTTTCAAACTCATTGCGTCCGAGATAGATCTCGCCGAGGTCGTAGCGGAGCTGCGTATCGTTCGGATAGGTTTCCACCCGGGTGACGGCGCGATCGAGGCGGTACTGTTCACGCTGCTCTTCGAGCTGGGCGATCTGCGCCTCCGGCTGGTCGTAGGCGGTAGGGTTGCGCTTGAGCTCCCGGATCGCCTGATTGATCTGGGCGACGTAGGCTTTTTCGATGCTCTTGTCGAGTGCGGGGTCGAGTGCGCCGAGTTTCTTCGCGACGATCTTGAGTTCCCGCTGTGCCGCTTCGTAATCCTCGGCCACCATGTAGGCGTCGGCCAGCTTGCGACGGATATCCACGGAGTCGTTGGTCTTGAGATCTTCCGTGAATTTTTCAATCAGCATTTTCGCCTGGTCGGCGTCGTGGATCGAACCATCCATCAGCTGCTGGGTGACCGCGGCCTTGGCGTCGGCGGCCTTGCTCTGCGTGGTGCCTTCCTCCTCCCACTTGCCGCGCTCGATGCTGGCAAGGGCGATGGCGCTGCGCAGCTCCGCCTGCATCGACAGATCGGCAGGGTGGCGTTTGGAGATCTCCTGAAGCACCTTCAGCGCCTCGCGGGCACGGCCGTCGCGCTGAAACGCCTCCGCCATGCGGCGGGCCACCCCTTCGTTGTTCGGGTGGAACTGGTGAAATATTTCGAGAGCTTCCGCCGAGATGAACATCGCATCACAATCCTCCCCGGCGTCGGCCATGGCGAGCAGGATCAGCGGATTGTCCACACAGTGAGCCAGCGGCCCTTCGCAGAGAGAGAGCGCGCCGTAGGGGTCGCGAATCGCCTTGAGTTTGATCAGCAGGAAGGGGATGGGGGAGAGCATCATCCAGAATGCGCGCAGCAATGGATTCATTCCGCGGGCTTTGGCCAGCTCAAACTCGCGCAGTTTCTCACGTGTCGCCGCCACCTCGGGATATTCGCGAACCACTTTGACGAGGGTGCGAATGGCGCCATCCAGATCGGACGGTGCCAGACGAATGGCATGGTTGTAAGCATCGCGCACATAGATCGGCGCCTGTTTGAGTGTTTTTCGATCCATACTCTCAACTCCGGCTGTTTCCGCTGCCGGCGACCGGGAGCGGAAGATGATGAAAAAAGAAATCCACAACGGCGGCCGCCTCCAGTCATCTCATTTCCGGGCAGCCGGAAACCGCTGTATCAAGGTAACCTACATGCGATTGTGTTTTTTTCAAGCACGGGAGCGGACTTTTTCCGCATTCCGAAGCAAAAAAATGAACTCAAGGCAGTAAAACCGGGAAAAGTGGCATCCCCAATGGGATGAGAACCCTCTTCTTCAATTCTCCCTCAAAAATTTCTTTTTACGGCTGTTTTTCCTGTTTTCAGGTCCCAAAATCCCGCAATTGTGACCCATTTGTGCCCCATTTGTGCC
>URVC01000034.1 GCA_900551245.1 uncultured bacterium
AAAGGAGTTCTTTTCTACTCCGACAATTGCTTGTCACCTATACATGGTATCTTTCCGTTTTTCTTCAGAGCGTCGAGCAGAACCCGTTTCCGTGGATTATCGGCGGATTTCCGGAAAGCTCCACGCTGGGGAGATTCATGCTCGATGCTCCAGCCGGGGAACTCCCGGTAGGCGTGAAAGGTCCAGTCCCAGCCGTACTCTTCAAATAGTTCGATCAGATCCTTCAGATACTGGTCCGCCCCCTCCGCCCAGGAGATCACGCTGAATTCGCCGATGTAGATCGGCACCTGATACTTTTTTTGAAAGAGAATGACATCCTTCAAATCCTCCCGGAGCTTCTCCTTGTTCCAGTACTCCCCCTGAATGACGCCGGGATAGCTCCAGGTGAACGGAGTGGCCTTCAACACGCCTTGATGGGTGTAATCGACCGGAGCATAAGTGTGCGTGCTGTAGATGATGTTCGGGTCGTCGATCTTTTGAAACTTCCGCCAGTTCTCCAGATCCGCTTCCACAATGATCGGCGTTGCCGGATCGACTTCGCGGATCGCTTTGACGATCTTCCGGCTGATTGTGAACCAGGGATGTAGCTCGCCGGGAATGATGCCGGAGGCCTGCGGTTCATTTAAAATATCATAGCCGTAGATCAGCGGATTGTTTCGGTAATGTCCGGCCAGCTTCCGCCAGGCCTGTTCCAGCGGTGCGATCACTTCGCCAGGATCGGTGATGACGTTGCTGGAAACTTCGTTCTTCCGGCTCCCAGCCGGACCGCGGTGCAAGTCGATAACCAGTTTAATGCCATATTTTTTGCAAAGCGGAAGAAGCTGATCGATCTTCTCGATTTCGGCATCGATCCACTCCAGATATTTCCGACGGTCGGAGATGTCGCGTTTTCCGGGCTGCATCTGGTAGCGCAGCAGATTCGCCTTCCATGCCGCCAATTGCTGAAACGCCTCCTCGGAGAAATCGTTGCCGCTCATGAAGCCCCGGTATTTCGCCCCTTTGCAATCGCCCCGGGGAATCGCAGCGGTATCGGGCATTTTGTACTGCATTGCAGCGGATTCCTTTTCCTCCACCGCCTGATAGATCTGGAACCGCCTGAGCCAATAATCTCCGGTAGCGTTCTGAATTCCCATCCACAGCTGAATGGATTTTACCTGTTCCGGAATTTTCAACAGCAGATTGCAGGTTTTCCAGCCCGTCGTGCCGTAGCGGGGAATGCCCGCCGGTTCCGGATAACTCTTGCGGCCGTTGGGCTCCTCAATCACCAGCATAGCTTTGGCTCCCCAGTACGGCTTCTCCGGGTTGGGTATGCGCTCCACCTTCATTTCCGCCTCGATCCAGACGGTTCCTCGAATCAGAGCTGGATCGATTTTTCGCACCAGAATCTGATTGCCCCGGATATGCAGCGCGCCGTTCTCGATCATGCGATCACTTTTTCCGCTCCACTTCCGGAATTCCTCCGGAGAATGAAAATCCATGTCATATAACAATTTTCCTTTCCCATACTCCGCCATGGCCAGCAGTCCGGTGAACAACAGCGCCATCGTCAACAACCGTTTCATACTGCAGATTTCCTTTCTTTCAACCAAGGAATACGGTCTGAGATTCCTGCGATTTCCGCTTCTTGACTCGCGATCACCGCCCCTTCGGCAGCAAGGTGATATTCATGAATTGTCCAGGCTGTTTCGCCTCGCCGATCCCCGGTGTCAGCTGCAGATAGCCGGCACGTCCGTTTTCATTGGCGATGTTGACCAGCACATTCATTCTCATCGAAGCCCCCGGGATCAGTTTAAATGGGCTAACTCCTAGAATTGGAAACGCCAGCTCGTAAACCACCCGATCCGGCAGAACCTTCACCGCCCGTTGCATCTCCTCGTCCGGCCCGATACTTTTGCTGAAACTATCGTACGCGGCAGAAGATACGGCATGGCGGAAAACCCGAAGATTTCCATCAATAAATCCGACAGCGTATTCAAAATCATCATCCTGATACTGCTTCAGATCCGCCGGAGCATTGGAAAGCGTATCGAATGCAATCTGCAACCCATCCCCCTCGTACAAACGGGAAATTCCGAGAGCACTCTGCAAATTATTCTTCCACACAGTGACAGAGAGATACAGCGATTCCTGATTCCATGCAAGGCGCATCTTTGCCTGAACATCATCGGTCTGAGAATTCCATGCCGGACATTTTCCACAAACTTTCAGCGGGACTTCCACGCTGTTTTCCGGCCAGTCATCCAAAGAACCATCGACGAAAATTCTTTCGACATATGGAACTGCAATATTCTGCAAATCAACAGTTATTGATTTTTTTACCCCGGTTGTTGGAATTTCAAGAACAGCATTCAGCCGCTGTTTCTTCTCATTGATCTCCTTTTCTGTTTCAAATTCAAACACACGGGTCTCTTCCGCTGTAAGCCCGGAGAATCGGTACTCTCGACCGGCGCAGGAGAGTGTGCCGTCAAGAGCACTTGTGCCTCCGTTGGTCAGTCGAATTGCAAAATTTCTGCGTCCCTGTACCAGAATGGAGCTCTCCACACAATCCGATGACTGAAGCAGGCGGGAACTTTTGATCGCATTCCGCAGATCGCCGACGGAAAGAGCGGAGACGATGTAGTACGGGTATGGACCGATCTCCAAAGCCTTTTTTTTCTGCAACGTCCCCATTACATCATATATTCGGGCATTTTTCCGAAGAGATTCCGACAGTTGCATTTTCTCGTTTCTGCCATCCCAGATGCAGACGTAACTGTTCCACATGTCAGTTTTCAAACGCTTTGCCGGATCGGGGTTGATCTTCCAGAGTGTGGCGACCCGACAGTCGCCACGCTCAAAAATATAGCACTTGTACCGGCTGCCAAGCTTTACCCGTTCAGAAAACCTTCCGTTTTCAAGCATATCTGCAGCTGTTCTACAGGCAAACATCACCGGAGCCGGGAGAGAACGAAATTGATTGTCAGGGTTTCCCATCATTTTCATCCCCCAGCTGGTTCCACTAGAAACGCTGGCAGCGAAATGATAGTAGCGACTGATTCCGCCGGCAAACCCGCCCAACATCATTCGAATATTGAGGGCGACCCGGTTGCGTTCATAATCCGGAATCCGATTGTCCTCTGGAAATACCGAGGTGCTGCACGCACCGGCTTCACTCTGATCAATCCGGATATCCCGCCCGAACTTTCGAGCCAAATCGCGTTTCATTCCCTGAATTTCAGCAAAATAATCCGGCAGTTCCGGAATGGAACGATAGGCATGTGCTGTAATGAAATCCATATTTTTCAGCGTCGCTTTCTCCAAAACAGAGGCGCTCCATCCGGGATTATGGGTTCCGCAGCCAGCAATCAGAGCCTCCGGATCGTTCTTGCGAATCACTTTGGCCAGATCACGGATTACACTGCTGCAGGTGTCGAGACTGAACAACTCGTACTGATCCGGATCGGGATTCCGGTTGATCCCCTCCCCGCGGAACTCCGGTTCATTGAAAATCTCATACACATCAATTTCTCCCCGGTGTTTCCGGATCCGCTCCTCCATTTGTGCCAGCCAATGGTGCCGATTTTTCAGTACGCTGAATTTACTGTAATCCAGCGGCATAACTCCACTCATGCCATCAACGCAGAGCATGACATAAAACCCGGCCCGATGATAGCCGGTAGCTTCGCGAAATCCATAAAAAGGTAGCCGTCGGGGCGTCTGCCAGAGCCGGATGGATCCAATGCGGAAATCTTTCAACATCGCCACGTTGACATGAGCGTTTTCCCATCCGGTCTGAACCCCGATACGCGGCAACAGAGCCCCGGGTGGATCCATTACACCAAAATAAAGTCCGGTACACTCTCCGTTGACATCGAAAAACAGGTTGGCTGCTCCGCGGAGATGTTCCGGAGGCATGATTTCAAAATTCACCTCGCGGTCTTCCCCGCCATTGAGCTGCACGGTCTGAGGCTCACTGGATCGCGCAATCGTTTCCCCGAAGAAATCCACAATTTTCCAGCTGATTCGGACCTCTTCAGTTTCCCGTCCAAGATGACTCAGCTGAATCTTTCCGGAAAGTTTCTCCCCGGTAAAAAAATACTGTTTGGGATTGTCAAAGCGAGCGGATGCCGTAACATTCTGTGGCGATTTCCCGTCCGGGATGCCACCGAGAGTGTAAACTGCATCATCAATCCAGATGGTGGTTCCCGGTGCAGGTTTGATATTTACACTGGCCAGCCGGTGTACTGCCGCATAGCCGTTGACAGCATCTCCCGCGCCCCGTTCCTGGCCCCAGGCAGGGATATAGTAATCGCATTGGGTCCATTCCGTTGAAACTGGAAATGTTTTGTTGAAGGCAATGCCACTTCCCAGGAAAAATTCCAGTGTAGCGCGAGTATTTTTTTCGCCTTTGATCCACGCGGTAAATCTCGCAGGTTTTCCCGGCCGAAACGGTACGAGGCCCAAAGTAAAACGGCCCAGAGTAAAACGGCCTTTCCGAGTCAGCCGGAACGAGCGCTTTCCTGAACGAAATACCTTGGAATCAAGCGCCATTTTCAACGTGTGGTCAAAGATTTGCCCGGGAACATGGAGAACCATGCCCAGCTCCGGATCAATAAAATCCTCATAGTTTTCTGCCGAAATTCCATACCAAAAGCGTTCTGCTCCTCCATTTTGCAGATAGTTTTTCCGGATATCGACATTCGTGGCCGACGGTACCGAATCTTTCGGCTCGGATTGATGCAGGGAAAAGTCATAAATACGGTAAATTCCGGCCGATTTGAACTCAAAATACAACGTAGGGTTCCAGAGTTTCTCTGGACACTCCGTCTGAAGCAGAAAAGTCTCTTTTTTTTCCGGTATAGGGAAAACCTTTCTCCGCCAGAAATGTTTTCCAGATTTATAACCCGCAAAATAGAGACTGACCTCGCTACCCGCGGCGTTGTCAGCAGAAAGTGTTCCGGAGCAAATGATTTTCGTGGCCTTCAACCTTTGCAGATCCTCTTTCACGACCATACCGACCGTAACCTGCCGAGCTTCTGGCTGGCGAAAGAAATCACGGGTGTCAACCTCCAGATATTCCTTCTCAAATTTTATCTTTACGGTTGAATAACTAAGATCGCGAGAAAGTACAAGAATATATCCTGCCTCTTTCCCTTCTCGGGTCAGAAACCCGCGAAATCGGTTTTGCGGATCAGGAGTTATGTTTGGATCAAAATCAGAAAAACAATTCTCCGCAGCCATCACAACTCCGAAAGCCATCCCTATCAGAGCAAACAGTATCCATCGGCTCATAATATTTCATTATCCTTCATGAAAATTATCTTATTTCAACAGAAAATCATTTCCTGTGGGTGTTATTTCAAGGCATAGTACTTGTCGAATACAAGTTCTTCGCCGTCCCTGCCCCGGGGATCGGAGATGTTCTGCACATGCCCATCGACAAAAAGAAAATTGGCACTGTTCCTATGAATCCAGTTTGGCCGCTGATAACTTCTAGCGGCTAAGACAGTTACCTGATCGCAGTTTGATGCCTTCACATGAAGATGACTTGGGCGGTAATAAGAGCGGACTCCAACGCGCAGCAAATTCGCATATCGTTGATCTCCCAGCAGCGCAACCCGGGGCCGAATCTTCGCCAGTTTGCGGTTATACTGGCTAATCCAGGAGGAGTCTCCATAAACCCAGCCACCTGAGGAAACAGAAGGATTTTCCGTCTGTGTGATTCCGTAACTTCCCGTATACCACGCATCCGTCGCCGCACCGGGAAACGGTTCCACCGCCGGACAAAAGTAAACACCTTTTCGGACCTGGCTGATCACGGCACTGGTCGACTCACTGAAATCCTCGAAATTGGAAGTGACTCCGTTTCCTTTCAGATAGGGATAGATCAATCCGGTAAAGAAATAGTTGGTATGACTGCTCGGCAACCAGCCGTCGTAATCGCTGACATACAGATTCAACGCAATCCCCAGTTGCTTCAAATTGGCGACGCAACTCGAAGATTTTGCCTTCGCCCTCGCAGCATTCAACGACGGCAGTAGCAGTGCAGCCAGAATCGCGATGATAGCAATAACAATAAGAAGTTCAATAAGAGTAAACTTACTTCCACATCGTGCACAGTTGCGTCGATAAAAGAGTGGCAACGCAATGCTGAAAAACAGTTTTTTTCTCATCATCCGCTTTCCTTTCTTATTTGTCCTGTTCCCGGATTTTCGAGCAACATTTCCTTGGCAGCGCAAACATGCAAATCAAAGCTTTTATTTGTATTTTAACATGTCCCTGCTATATTTATTATACCATAAAATATGAAGATAAACAAGAGGTTAAAGATGAATATAAGGATGAAATAGATGAAGAAAACAACCATTTCACCGTTTCTTCGTCCCGGATTTCAGCTGGAAGTTGCGCATGTTCAGTCGATCGATCCCTGCTGGAATCATGTTCAGTTGCCGGGTATTCACTGGCGGCTCTACCACAACGACCGCCCCGGCAGCGGATTGATCCACCCGGACGGTTCCCGCATCGCACTTGCACCCGATTCTCTCTATCTGATACCGCCGGCCACCCGGGCCGGTTCCTACAGTGAAAGCTCTCCGCAGCAGCTCTTCCTGCACTTTCATCTGGAAAACTGCCGGGTAAAAGGTACTCCTGTCTTCATCATCGCCCTCGATGATATGCTGCGCAATCTGCTTGTCCGGACCCGGGAACTTCTGCTCACGCAGGAGAATTCCCCCGCGGCTCAATTTTCCTCGATCGCCCTGGCGACTGCCGTCCTCGCCCGGCTTCCCGTCGACGCCCTGATCGTCGCCGAATCCGATTCCCGCATCGTACAGGCGTGCGAACTGATGCGGGCCCATCCGGAGAAAGCGTGGAGAAATTCGGAACTTGCGGAACGCTTCTACTTCTCCACCAACGCCTTCACCCGCCGCTTCCGCGAGGTGATGGGCATCACGCCACATCACTATTTGCAGGAAATCCGTTACGCGCTGGCGGCGCAACTGCTCGAATCCACCAGCCTCACCATCGGGGAGATCTGCGAAAAAATCGGAATCCGGGATCCCTTTCACTTTTCCCGGGAGTTCAAACGCTATCACGAACGTTCCCCCTCGCTCTACCGGAAGGTGAGACAGGGTACTGCCAAGATGTGAAAAAAACGCTGCCGGTAAAAAAAAATCCCGGCGCCCGCGAAAAGCGGAAACCGGGAGTGGCAAATCGTAAGGGCCTTACTTGCCGAGCGATTTGATGATGAGCGAAGCCACCTTTTCGCCGGAAAGCATCATGCCGCCGAAAATCGGCCCCATCCGGTAGCCGCCGGCCACGTTGTTCGCGCTCATGCCGCAGGCGAAAAGCCCGGGGAAGTATTCGACCGTGTTCTCGACCGTCGAAGCTTCGCCGGAATCCACCCACATCGGCTTCTCGCCCATGATGCCGCCGGTCGGCGTGGAAAGCTTGATCTGCGCCTTCTCGCAGGCGAGATGCATGATTTCGCTCGGGTGACCGGTGCCGTCCAGCACCGCGCTCGCAATCACCGTCAACGGGTCGACGTGCATGCCGAGCCGTTCGACCGGAGTCCAGTTGATCACCAGCCCGTTCACCTTGCCGTCTTTGAAGACGATGTCCTCGACACTCATCGCGTTGAAGATCTTCGCGCCCGCATGGACCGCTCCGTAGATCAGCGCAGACGCCATCTCCACCGAATCGAGCGTGTAGTAGCCCGGATTTCCTTCAATCGGCTGATGACGGATTCCGAACTCCTTGAGGATGTGGACGGCAGACTCCTGCACCACAACCTCGTTGAAGAGCATGCCGCCGCCCCAGGTTCCGCCGCCGGGCGCAAGTTTACGCTCGAAAATCGCCACCTTCAACCCGGCGTCGGCCATGTGTTTCGCCGCAACCAGCGCCGACGGGCCGCCGCCGACGATCGCCACGTCGACGATCAGGTTGGAGAGCAGTTTTTCGGAAAATTGCCGCACGATCGCGGCGGAGATCACATTCTCAATCGGCATTTTGCTGTTCCTTTCCAAATAAAAAAACGGCCCCTCCGGAGCCGGAGCAACATTCTATTAATATTACCTGAAAAAGAGTTTTTTCAAGCACACATGCATTCGAATCCGGAAAGAAAAAACCGCCCTGCCGGTCCCACCCGGGCTCCGGCAGAGCGGCCAACCATGGAGAACTCTTTCTTCTACAGCGCCGCTTCCCGGCGGAGCTGTTCGCACCAGCGGTCAATCCGGTCGGCGGTTTCCCCGGGTTCGTTGTCGTCATCCAGCGCAAGTCCGGCGAAAAAGCCGCCCTCTTCCGCCGTGGACAGCGAATGCATATAACCTTCGCTCGGCCAGCGGCCGACAATTTTTGCCCCGCGTGCCACCGCTTTTTCGGCAAGTTCGCCCATCCCGTTCAGGTAGGTGTCGCCGAATCCAACCGCGTCGCCGAGCCCGAAGAAAGCCACAAGTTTTCCGGAGAGGTCCGCGGTCTCCAGCAGCGCAACGCCGTTCATCCAGTCATCCTGCAACTCCCCGCACCCCCAGGTCGAGGTGCCGAGAATCAGCAGATCCGCCTGAAAGTCCGCGGCGGAAGCGTTCCGGATGTTGACCGCCCTGCCCCCGAGCTTGCCGGCGATCGCCTGCGCGGCGTGTTCGGTGTTGCCGGTGCTGGAACCGTAAATTACCGTAATGATTTTACTCATTCTGCTGGTCCTTTCTTTTTTATGCTGCTGTTTCAGCATTGCGTATCTGTCGCATCAGCTCCGCCGGCGTGACGTTTCCCCGGAGCAGCCGGGTTATCTCCGCCTCGGCACAACGGAACTTCTCCATCACCGCCAGGGACTCCGCCGGATCCCCCGCAACCCGCCACAAGCCGCGCGGCACTGTGCGGCAGGCGGGACGATCCTCGATGAATCCCCGGACATCTTTCAGCGGGTACCCGAGAAAAATTCCGATCTCATGCGGAAAATTTTCTCCTTGACGGCACCGCATCGTGAGTTCCTCCAGAATCGCGGCCATCCCCTGCCCGGACGGGTAGCCGCATTCTTTCAGAAATCCGGCCGCCTCCGGCGCCGCCAATGTCCTCTCCAGCATGGCGCGCCGGAAGAAAAGCACGACCAGATCGATGCCGTCATTGCGCAGAATCCGGCACTCCAGATGCAGAGCCTCCAGAATCTCCCGCTGATGCAGACAAAAGAGGTCGCACTGCACACCTCCTCCAATCCGCCCGCAGTTGGTCAACCGCACCATCCCCGCCGGTTTCACGCCCAGGAGCACCGGAGCAAGTTTGATCATCAGATGTTTCAACAACAACTGGCGGCGGTCAACACACTGCATCTTCTCCTCCTCTTTCTTAATTAGATAAATCTAATTTCATCTCGAAATAAAAACAGCCCCGGCTGTCTGTTTGATACAATAACCGGAAAAATAAAAAAATCAAGGGTAGAAATTAGAAAAGTCTAATTTTTTTTCAAAAAAAGCCTCTTTCGCCGGAAAGAGGCAGACAGGATTACCGCAGCTTCCCGTCAGAGATCGAAGTCGTCATCCAGAACGGACATCTCGTCTTCGACGAAGTTCAATGCCAGCTGAAAGGCCGCCGCACGGTGGCTGATACGGTTTTTCAGCTCCTGCGGCATCTCGCCGAAGGTCTGGTCATAGCCATCCGGTTGAAAAATCGGGTCGTACCCGAAGCCGTCGGCGCCGCGGGGAGCATCGACGATCGTCCCCCGGACCTCGCCTTCAAACGTCTCGATCACCTCACCGTTGACGGCGATGGCAATGGCGCAGACAAAGCGGGCCCGCCGGTTCTCCTTGCCTTTGAGTTCGCCGAGCAGTTTGGCGATGCGCTCGGCATCCGTGGGCGCGTAGCGCGAGGAGTAGATGCCGGGGCGGCCGTCCAACGCCTCCACCTCCAGCCCCGAGTCGTCGGCAAAAGCCGGGACATCGCAGTATTTGCAGGCCGCCAGCGCCTTGATTCCGGCGTTTTCCCGGAACGTCTTCCCAGTCTCCTCCACGCCGGGGAACGCCGGATAATCCAGCAGAGACTTCAATTCGACCTTCTGCCCTTCGAGCAGTTTCCGATACTCATCCACCTTGTGGGCGTTGGTGGTGGCCACGACAATATATGCCATACGACGGTTCACTCCTTGCTTTTCGTTGTTCGCCACATATATTATAACGAAATGCGGACGATTACAAATGCAACTTGAAGAATGCGATAAAATTTTTGCTCCTTTTGCCGGCCGACCCCTTCTCGCCGGCTTTTCCGGCGGCGCTGACAGCACCGTGGCACTGCTCGCCTGTCTCCGCGCCCGCGACCGGTACAACTGCCCTGTCACCGCCATCCATTTTGAACACGGCCTGCGCGACGAAGAGTCCCGGCAGGATGCCGCCGCCGCCCGCGCCTTCGCCGGAAGCTGCGATGTGCCCTTCCGCGAAATCCCGCTCGGCCTCTCCCCCGGGCCCGGTCTGGAAGAGCGCGCCCGTGCCGCACGGCTCGCCGTCTGGAAGCAGCTTGTCACCGAATTTCCGGGAGCTGTCGTGGTGCTCGGCCACCATGCCGACGACGCGGTGGAAACGCTCTTTCTCCGGCTGGCGCGCGGCTCCAACGTCTCCGGCCTGGCCGGAATGCGGCCGGTCTCGCGGCTCGACGGCATGACGATCCTCCGCCCCCTGCTCGCGTTCCCGCGCGCCGAAATCGAAGCGTTTCTCCGCGCGCAAAATCTCCGGTGGAGAACCGACTCCAGCAATCAGGAAAATACTTTCCGACGCAATGCGTTGCGCAATATCATTCTGCCGGAGTTCCGGCGCCGGATTCCCGGTGCCGCCGCCGGATTGCTCCATTCGCTCGAAACCCTCCGGCAGGATGCCGAATTTCTGGAAGAGGCGGCCCGCGAACGGTTCGCCGCCATCACAGGAAAGCGAGAAACCACAGTGGAGTTCTGGCGAAGTCTGCCGCAGGCGCTCCAGATCCGGGTGCTCCGGTACCACCTCTCCGAACTTGCCGGGCGGGAGGTACTGCCTCCGCCTGCATTTCTCGCCCGCCTCCGTGCCGTCTGGAGCGACGATTCGGCGGAAGCGGTGCGCATTCCGCTCAGCGGCATGTGCACCTTTCTCGTTCACCGCGGCCGAATGCATCCGGCGGATGACATGCCCCTCCCCGGCCCGGAAGTCTGGCGCTGGCGGAGCAATCCCCGGTTCCGCTGGGGGGAGTTTCAGCTGGAACTGCACCCGTTCAGTTCCGCGGACGCGCCGCCGACGCTCTTTGAAGCGCGTTTCGACGCCGCACTGCTGCCGGATGAACTGGTGGTGGATCGCCGCCGCCCCGGCGATCGGATTCTTCCATTCGGCCGCACAACCGAACTCTCTTTGAAGAAACTCCGGATCGACCGCAAACTCCCCTTCGATTACCCCTGCCCGGTTCTGCGCGAGCCGAACGGGAGGGTTCTCTGGGCGCCGGGCATCCGCCACAGCGCCTGCGCGCCCCTCTCCGCCGCGACCACGCAGGCGGTGGAGATTCGCCTGCGCCGCCCGGATGATGGAGCACTTCCTCCGGAAGAGTCCGCTTAGATCTGCATCTTCAGGCACGGTCCGAAATCGCGCCGTGCCAGCGAACGGACCAGCGGCTCCCCGAGCCCCTGGGTTTCGAAGAGGATGATTTCGTTCTTCCCGCGCCGGAGCAGTGGAGCCGGCACGTAAAGCGTCCGCTGCGGCCCGATCTGCCAGTAGCGGCCGAGATTGGTTCCGTTGAGGAAGAGGCAGCCGCGTCCGCCCCCCGGCACCGCGAGAAAGGTGTCGCACGGCTCCTCATCTATCGTGAAGCATCCGCGGTAAAATGCCGGAACCGGCGGAGGGGTGCCGGCCAGCGGCTGGAAAGCCACCCGGGAGAGATCCTCCAGCGGAAGCGGCCACACCTCCCAGCCGAAAAGGTGAAGGTAGGCGAAAAATCCGGCCCCGGTGATTCCCTTGCGCTCATGCTCCATCTCGCTGCCGTAGTTGATACGCCCCATGTTTTCAACCAGGATCTCCAGCTCTGCCCCGCCCGGCGGAATGGAGATCTGACAGACGCAGGGAGAACTGTTCCGATCGAGAATTCCGGCGATTCGTCCGTCAACCAGCACGATTGCCCGGTCGCGCAACTGATCCAGCCGGAGCGGGTAGACGCCCGGCTTCACCGTCACCTTCGTCCGGTAGAGGATGAATCCATACGCCTGCCCGAAATGCTCCATCGTCTCCGGCGCAGCAACCGGAACCGGCGACGAAAGCATGGGCAGCGCCTCGTCGAGCGCAACGAACTCCGTCAACGGAATCTCACCGTAAGCCCGTTTGGGCAGAGAGGTCGGCGTGCCGATGTTTGCCTCGGGGTGAAACCGTTTGATCTCCTCCTGAATCGCAAAGTACTTCGGCGTGGGATCCCCCTCCTCACGCAATGCGGCATCGACATCGTAGGTGGAAAGCATGGCGCCGTAGCGGCCCCCCCACTCGTTCGCCCCGTTCATGAATCCGGGATTGCTGCCGCCGTGGAACATATAAAGATTCATATGGAAACGGTGTTCCAGCACCTCGCGGACATCCTGCCGCACCGCTTCCGCATCGTGCTCCGGATAGAGGTTCCCCCAGTGATGCGCGCCTCCGTCCCACAACTCCATGACAAACGGCGGGTCATTGGGGCGGAACTCTTCCAGACGCTTCAAATTTTCCACCGGATGATTCCGGAAATTGACCGTGGCAGGCACATCCGGCAGTGTCCCGCAGCGGAGCATCGTATCATCCGCACCGTCGGAGGTGAACAGCGGCACGGTAATGCCGCCCTCCCGATACTTCTTCTGCAGGAAGCGCAGATAATCATGGTCGTTGCCGTAGGCTCCGTACTCGTTTTCCAGCTGAATGGCGATCACCGGCCCCCCGGCGGTCCACTGAAGGCGGCGAAGCTGCGGAATGATCGCATCCAGATAGTGTTCCACCGCATCGAGATAGGGCTTGTTCATACAGCGGAGCCGCATTCCCGGTTTCGTCAGCAGCCAGGCAGGCAGTCCGCCGAGATCCCATTCGGAGCAGATGTAGGGCCCGGGGCGGACTATCACCATCAGCCCCTCCTCTGCGGCAAGCTCGAAATAGCGGGAAAAATCCTTCCCGCCCGAGAAGTCGAACTCCCCCTCTTTCGGCTCATGTACGTTCCATGCCAGATAGCTTTCAAGCGTATTCAATCCGCACTGCCGCAGTTTGACAATCCGGTCGCGCCAGTAATCCGGATGGATCCGGAAATAGTGCATCGCACCCGACAGAATCTGCACGGGATTTCCATCCACCCGGATTTCACGGTTTCCGATCTCGACGGTTCGAGCCATATCTTCCTCCTGTTTGCAAAAATTGGATTTCTGTATATAGTATATCAGAAGATATCTTCTTTGACAATGAAATTTTTGTCGCCTGAAAGGTGAATTATGTCGCATCTCAATCGAACTCTTATCACCCGTCCGGACTATCGAACCTTGCCGGCCTGGAAGCTGCCGGTCTATCCGCGTTCGGCCGGACTGTCGGAATATTGCGAAGGAGGTGTTCAGGATTCCATGCCTCGGCCGTTCGTCCAGCTCAACTGGTGCCTCTCCGGCAAAGGAGACATCACGCAGGAAGGGGAGGAATTCAAAATGGAACCGGGCGGCGTCTGGTTCACTCCGCCCGGCCTGCGCTGCTTCACCCGGCAGCGGGAGGGGATTCTGCGCATCCGCTGGATCACATTCGACGGACCGGATGCGGAACGGTTTCTGGAGGGCTACGGCTACGCCCGCCATCTTGCCGCCTCCGGCGAGTGCCCGGAAGAGGCGTTTCGCCGGTTTGAAGACGGTCTGCGCGAGAACACCGCCGAAGCGATGCGCCGCAACATCGCCGTTCTCTGCGAAATCCTGGCGGCGGCGGGGGGCACCCACTCCGACGGCAGCCGGGAGGGCAAACTGATCGATGCGTTTCTCTCGCTCGCCCGTCGGGAATTTCGCAATCCCGAGGTCAATTTCAACACCCTATGCGATCGGCTGGGAGTTCACCGCGCCACGCTGACACGCATTTTCACGTCGCGCATGCAGATCTCCCCCGGGAAATATCTGCACAGCCTGCGCATTCAGCACGCCCTGCACCTTCTGCGCAGCAGCCGGATGCCGATTCACAACATCGCCCGCGAAACCGGAATTCGGGATTCCGGCTATTTTGCCCGGGTCATCCGCAAAACAACCGGCCTCTCTCCGGCGGCCTATCGAAAAGCACGCTGATTTTTTCTGCAAAAAAAAACGGGGCAGAGCATTGCACTCCACCCCGATCTTGTTTTTTCTGCTCAGCGGGCCAGCGAACACGGTCCGCCGACGCAACCGCCGGTGCAGGCCATGACCTCCACGAAGTTGCCGGGCAGTTTCCCCTTGGCGTACATCTTGAGCATGTTCACTGATTTGCGATCCAAGCCGTTGATGAACTTGCCGTCGATCTTCGGCCGCTTGGGATCCGGCGACTCTTCGCTCATCTCCTCCAGAATCGCCTCCGTCACGCCGCAACTGTGCGCGAAATTGCGGGCAAACGAGGTCGCCGGCTCCGCCAGCGGTTCCGCATTGAGCGAAATGACGTCGATCTCCAGCGCGGCGAAAAGCGCGCCGAGCTCTTCGAACGTCATGACGAAATCCGTGTTGGGGTCGGACTGTGCCTCCCGCCGCTTGGCGATGCAGGGCCCGATGAATACGTTTACCGCATCCGGATACTTCTCCCGCGCCAGCCGGCCGGCATATCCCATCGGACTCGGCGTGGAGGAGACCATCGGAACAATATCCGGGATGTGACGCTGCGCCGCCAGCACCCATGCCGGACAGCAGCTGCTGGTCATGAGCTTTTCACCCCGCGCCATGCGTTCGTAGAACTCCTCCGCCTCATGCTTGGTGGTGAGCTCCGCGCCGAGCGCCACTTCGATGATGTCGTGGAACCCGGCCATCTTCAGCGCCGCAAACAGCTGCTCGATCTTCCCCGGGAACTGATCCGTAATCGAAGGAGCAACCATCGCCACCACTTTGCGCCCGCTCTTGAGCGCATTGAGAATGTTGATCAGCTGGGAGCGCTCCATGATCGTGCTGAACGGACAGGCACGGAAACATTTGCCGCAGTAGATGCATTTGCTGAAATCCAGCTTGACCCGCCCGTCCTCCGCCTTGCCGATCGCGCCGACCGGGCAGACATCCTCGCACGGAAGCGGGTTGCGGATGATCGCATGATACGGGCAGACCGCGATGCATTTGCCGCAGTTGATGCACTTCGACCGGTCGATGGTCGAACGCTGATTGATGACGGTAATCGCCTGACGCGGACAGGTCGCCACACAGGGCCGGGCAAAACAGCCGACGCAGCCGTTGCTCACCTGCACATGGCTGTCGACACAGCCGTGACAGCCGACGCTGCAGACCGAAAGCACCGCCGCCGTGTGATTTTTCCCGGCCTCGGCGAGCTTCAAATACTCCCGAAGCGGCATCGTTTCATCCCGCTCCTCCTCCATGCCGAACCCCAGAAGCGCCATCAGGCGGTATTTGAGCATGGCACGATCCTTGTAGATGCAGCAGCGGTTCGGTTCCACGTTCCGCGGCCGCATCTCGATCGGAATCCGGTCGATCGTGTCGGCCAGAATACCGTCATAATAGTCCTTGATCGCCCGGATCATCAGCTCCCGGCGAGTTCTTTCCGCATTGTTCATGCCTGTTTTCCTCCTGCAGTGACCTCCTCACGGATGGCGTCGATCACCTTTTCGACCGTCGCATTGTCAACAACGCGGTCGCCGTTGATCCGTACGAAGGGAGCATTGCCGTAGTTGCGGTCGTGACACAGATCCAGGCAGGCACTTCCGACAACGTCGACCACCCCCCGGAGATCCTCCGGGAGCTGCTCTTCCAGCGTAGACAGCCGGAACGATCCCAGCACATAGCAGGTGGTGCCCAGACAAATTTCCACTTTGATCTTGTTTGATTCGCTCATGGTGAGGAATATCCTTATATTAATGTTGATGGAATTCAAAAATAACGCATCAGCACACGTTTCCGATATTTATTCTCCAGAACCGTCTTCAGCCGGCGCACGATGTTGCGGCGAATCTCCAGATCCATCGGCAGACTGGGATCCTGATGCGCCTCGTTGACCTTGGTTCCCACGATGAATTCAATCTCGTCGCTCTCCCGGAACAGGTCGATCATCTGCTTCGCCGCCAGCGGAACCGGCGTCGTCAGCGGAGGATCCGCTTCAAGACGCTGCACCACATCGGTCAGCGTCAGAATTCCCTCCGACACCAGATCCACCCCTTCCATGCGCGCCGGCGGCGGCAGATTTCCCGCCTTCATCACCAGCTTCATGTCGACATCGATCGGCCGCTTCAGCTCGCGTGAAACAATGTTCGCCGTGGTCCCGCCGGAAAGGATGATTTTCCCGTCAAAATTCCGCACCAGTTCCGCATAAGCGGTATCCGACTCCGGCCGGAACGGCGGCCCGGTCAGCAACCGCAACCGACGCGGTTTGCGCAGGTAGATCACCATGCAGCTGATATCGTCGATACAGCGATTGTCCTTGTTGTGATTCCGCGCCGCATAGACCACCCGCTGTGACAGTTCGCGCGCGGAGATCGCCGGGTCCTTCGCCACTTCCGCCTGAATGAACTCCAGCGCGCCCTCGCGGCGCCAACCGAATTTGCAGCCGGGCTGGCCAAGTCCGGCCTGCGCGACGCCATCCGAAAAAGCGATCAACCGGTCCCCGGTAATCGCGTAGATTTCCGCCAGCTGCACCCGGCGGTCCGGCCAGCGTTCCGACACCATGCTCTGCCGGCTCACTTTGAGATCCTTGCCGTTGCGAAGATGGATGAACGGCGGATTGTCCATTTCGATGATCCGGGACTTCCCGCCGATCTGCAGGTCGAAGATCGAAAAGGTCGCATAACTGATCCGGCGAACTTCGCAGACCGGCAGCGTATCCATGATGATCTCGGCGGAGAGCAGCACATCCATATTCGAACGGACGAACTCCAGCGCCATCGTCGTGGTCATGCAGGCCAGCAGATTCGCCTTGATGCCGCTGCCGAGACCGTCGGAAAGCACCGCCAGGTGACGGTTCTCCTGCTCGAGCCGCTCGAACAGGAAGTCGTCTCCGCAGACAATCTCCCCGTCGTGGCAGAGCTGAAAACACTCCATTTCGACGAAAACATCGTTCGGCATGTCACTTCTTCCCCTTGATCTCAGTGTAACTGCCGGCAACTTCGCGCAGCAGAATCTCCGTTTCGGCCATGTGTTCGCCCAGATTCCGGGCGATCTTCTGCACCGTGATGATGTTCTTGCGGATCACCGCGCGCGCCTTCTCCGAAACCTGTTCCCGGTGAAGTTCGAGACTGGTGACGTCCTGAATGATCGCTCCGACACTCTGATTCGGAGAAATCGTGAAGACGCTGATGTTCAGAATCTTGTCACCGCACACCTGATTGTGCCGCTCCACCTCGCCGCCCGAAAGCAGCGCCGCCGCCATGAGATCGCTGAAATCGGCAAAGGCGCTCAGTTCCGCGCCGGTCAGCCCGCCGCAGGAGTCGTAGGCCAGCACCGTGTCCTCGTCGAAGAGTTCGGCAAACCGGCGGTTGCATTCGACAATCCGCAGATGGCGGTCGACGATCACCACCCCGGCCGGAATGTAGCGAATCAATGCGTTGCTCTTCTTCTGGGCCAGCTGCCGCAGATGGGAGACGCACATCTCCACCTCCGCCTTGTTCGCCACCAGCGCCCGGGCGAAGTCCCGGCAGCTGAAGTAGCCGCATCCGCCGCAGTTGAGTTCGTCGGCGGGAGTGAATTTGCCGACCGAGGCGAGCGCATTGCGCAACTGCTCCTCCGTCACCTCCGGCGCCGGCTCCGGCTCCGCATGAACCACCTCTTCGATCGGCAGATCGGTCGGACGCGCCAGACTGTTGTTGCCGTCATACTCGCGGGCGACCTCGATGACCGCGCCAAGCGTGCCGCCCTGCCGGGCCGGCATCACCGGCCCGTTGACGCACCCGCCCGGACAGGCGAGGCATTCGATGAAGATCTTGCACGCCTTCGAATTCGCCGCCTCAGGATCCTCACACAGCAGGCGGTTGAGGTTTGCCAGCCCGGAGACCGCGAGATAGCGGATGTCGGCGGACGGCGCACGCAACGTGTCGTTCATGCCGCCTTCGATCGCATAGACCCGCCCCTCTTCGGCGGCTTCCGGAACCATATTCTGAAAATCGGTCGGATTGATCGAGGCAGGATCGATCCCCTCCTCCGTCAGCCACTCCTGCAGATCGGCAAAGGTGAGCGCGAGATCCAGCAGCTCCTGATGGCGGTCGGACTCATTCTTCTTGGCGACGCAGGGGCCGAAAAACACCACCCCGATCTCATCGCCGAAGGTCTGGCGGAGAATCTTGGTGTGCGTCAGCACCGGGGAAAGAACCGGCACGACATTCTTCGCATAATCCGGCGCGTATTTGCGGACAAAATCCACCACCGCCGGACAGGCGCTGGAGAGGTAGACCCCCGGCTCCGCCTTGGCAAGAAACGCTCCAGTCTCCGCGCTGACCACCTGAGCGCCGAGCGCAGTTTCGCTGACTCCGGCAAATCCCAGCCGCTTGATCGCGGCAACCAGCGCCCCCTTCGGAATATTGCGGAAATAGCTGACAAACGAAGGGGCAAGCGACGCGTAAACCTTCTTCCCCGTCCCGAGCAGATAGCGCGCCCGGGCCAGGTCAGGACGGATTTTCTTGGCGTGCGCCGGGCAGACTTTGACGCACATGCCGCAGGCGACACAGAGTTCTTGAATCACCCCGGCCCGGCCGTCGACGATGCGAATCGCCTTGCACGGGCAGTGCCGGATGCACTTGTAGCAGTCATGGCAGATGTTTTCGGTCGTAAACACCGGAAAATGCAGATTCATGGTGAATGCTCCTTCTCGTTCGGCTTCCGCGAAATCAGCTGCGCGGCGGCAGAGTCTGGCGGAGAATATCCAGCATCACCCCCGGCTCCACCTTGCTGTAAATCTTCCCGTCCACGATCACATTCGGCCCGTCGGCACACCGCCCCTGGCAGAGCGTGCCGGAGAGTTCGACATCGACATCATCCTGGTAGGAGTTTTCCTTGAGATATGCTTCGACCACGCGGATATTTTCCTCATTGCCGCGCGCAAAGCAGGAGCTGCCGAGGCAGACTACAATCTTCGGTTTCGCCATCAGACGTTCCTTTCCATGGTTATGCGGGGAATCTACATTGAAACCGCAGATTTTTCAAGTCAAATCGCACGAAAAAAAGGGAACTTCCAACAGAAAAAAAGAAGGACCCTCCCGAAAGGAAGAGTCCCTC
This sequence comes from uncultured bacterium, assembly GCA_900551245.1. Classification (GTDB taxonomy): domain Bacteria; phylum Verrucomicrobiota; class Lentisphaeria; order Victivallales; family Victivallaceae; genus Victivallis. Next base: position 19,322 of record URVC01000034.1, read on the forward strand.
TGCGCTGCGGCCGCCGATTACCGGCCGTAGTAGACGTTGAGAAGCATCTGCTTGATTTCCTCGATCAGCGGGTAGCGCGGGTTCGCGCCGGTGCACTGATCGTCGAACGCCTTGACCGCCAGTTCGTCGAGATTGGCCAGGAAGGTCTTCTCGTCGATGCCGTAGGCCTTGAGGCTCTTCGGAATCTCCAGCTCAGCCTTGAGCTTCTCGATCGCCTCAATCAGATTCTCAACACGTTCATCGTCGTCGCGCCCGTCCAATCCGCAGTAGGTCGCCAGATTGGCGTAGGCCGCCTTGGCATGCGGATACTTGTACTGCGGGAAGGTTCCCTGCTTCGTCGGGCAGTCGGTGGCATTGTACCGGATCACCTCGCAGATCAGCATCGCGTTGGCGAGGCCGTGCGGAACATGGTACATACCGCCGAGCTTGTGCGCCATCGAGTGGCAGACGCCGAGGAAGGCGTTTGCGAACGCCATGCCGGCCATGGCCGACGCGTTGTGCATGTGCTCACGCGCCTCTTCATCCATCGGGCCGTCGTGGTAGCAGCGCGGCAGATTTTCGAAGATCAGCTTGGCGGCTTCCATCGCCAGCGCATTGGTGTAATCGCTCGCCATCACCGAAACCCGCGCTTCCAGTGCGTGCGTCAGAGCATCGATGCCGCTGTATGCCGTCAACTGCTTCGGCAGCTTCATGACCAGCTGCGTATCGATGATCGCCATGTTCGGCGTCAGCGCGTAGTCGGCGAGCGGATACTTGTTGCCGGTGTCGGCGTCGGTGATCACCGCGAACGGGGTCACTTCCGAACCGGTTCCCGAAGTGGTCGGCACAGCGACCATCATCGCCTTCTTGCCGAGCTCCGGCAGCCGGACGATCCGCTTGCGGATATCCATGAAACGCATGGCGACATCTTCAAAACGGCTCTCGGGATGCTCGTACATCAGCCACATGATCTTGGCCGCGTCAATCGGCGAACCGCCGCCGACCGCGATGATCACGTCGGGCTGGAAGGAGTTGATCTGCTCCAGACCGCGCCGGGCGAGCTGGATGGTCGGATCCGGCTCGACGTCGGCAAAGACCTTGTAAGCGATGTTCATCGAATCGAGCTTGTGCTGCAGATCGGCAAGCATCCCGCTCGAGTAGAGGAATTTGTCGGTGACGATAAACGCCCGCCGACGGCCTTCAAGATCGCCGAGCGCGGTGGGCAGGCAGCCATATTTGAAATAAACTTTCTGAGGAATTCTGACCCACAGCATGTTCTCTCTCCGTTTCACAATGGACTTGATGTTCAACAGATGCTTCGGCGTGACGTTCTCGCTGACCGAGTTGCCGCCCCAGCTGCCGCAACCAAGCGTCAGAGAGGGATTCAGCGCGAAGTTGTAAATATCGCCGATCGCGCCCTGGCTGGACGGCATGTTGACCAGCGTACGGGAGGACATCATCATATGGCCGAAGTATTCGGCACGCTCAAAGTTCTGCGAGTTGGTGTAGAGCACGCTGGTGTGGCCGAGACCGCCGTATTCGAGCAGTTTCTTCGCGTTTTCGACCGCGTCCTCGTAGGTTTTCGCCTTGTAGAGCGCAAGGACCGGAGAGAGCTTTTCCCGGCTGAACGGATAATCCGGACCGACGCCGTCGGTTTCGCCGATCAGGACCTTCGTGCCGGCCGGCACCTTGATCCCCGCCATTTCGGCAATACGGCAGGCGCTCTGACCGACGATCTTCGGATTGAGCTTGCCGTCGATCTGGATCACGTCGCCGACCTTCTTGGCCTCCTCCTTCGAGAGGATGTAACCGCCGCGATAGGTGAACTCCTTCTTGACATCGTCGTAGATCGAAGCCAGCGCAGTCACCGACTGCTCGGAAGCACAGATCATGCCGTTGTCGAAGGTCTTGCTCTGCAGGATCGAGCTCACCGCCATGCGGATGTCGCAGGTGTCGCCGATCACCACCGGCACGTTGCCGGGACCGACGCCGACCGCGGGGGTGCCGCTCGAATAGGCCGCCTTGACCATGCCGGGGCCGCCGGTGGCCAGAATCAGGCTGATGTCCGGATGGCTCATCAGATGGCCGGAAAGCGCCACGGAGGGCTCGTCGATCCAGCCGATGATGTTCTCAGGAGCGCCCGCTTTGACAGCGGCATCGAGCACGATCTTCGCCGCGGCGACGGTGCACTTCTTGGCGCGCGGGTGCGGACTGAAGATGATACCGTTGCGGGTCTTGAGCGCCAGCAGAGATTTGAAGATCGCGGTCGAAGTCGGATTGGTGGTCGGGACGATTCCGGCGATGACGCCGACCGGTTCCGCAACCTTGGCGATTCCCATCGCCTCGTTCTCCTCGATCACGCCACAGGTCTTCATGTCGCGGTACTTGTTGTAGATGTACTCGGCGGCGAAGTGGTTCTTGATCACCTTGTCTTCGACCACGCCCATACCGGACTCGGCGACCGCCATCTGCGCCAGCGGAATCCGCGCGTTGTTCGCGGCGAGCGCGGCGGCGGCGAAAATCGCATCCACCTGCTCCTGGGTGTATTCCGCGTACTTCACCTGTGCCGCCTTCACTTTGGCGATCAAGGCATTGAGTTGTTCACGCTCCTGTTCGTCCCCGGGGACAGCGGCTTTTTCCACCGGCCGGGTTTTGGTTTCCTTCACACTCATAATTCCGTCCTCCTGAAATCGGGTTGATGATCCATGGGGAGATACCGAAAAGTTCGGTACCGGAATATCGATATTTTAACATCGATATTTTTTTATCTAGGTTTAATATACCATTGTCCTCCGCGATTACAAGCGGTTTTTTTCAAAAAAAATACAAAATAATCTTGAAAAAACAGAAAAAAGGCGAAATAGTAAAGGATACCAGAAACGCCACCCATGAGCTGCAAGCTCAGAAAATACTTCGGAGCCAGAACGATGCCGAATTTGAAGACAATTGTCGAAGCCGCCCGGGAAACGATGAAGAACGATGCGGTCATCCTGACCGCGGTGGAATACCGGAACCGGCGCGCCACGCGTTTCCAGGTCTATTTCTGGGATGAACACCAGGCGGTCATGGACATCATCAGCCGGAACGATCTGCTGGAGAACTGGCCGGACGCCGGCGTCTATCTTCTCGACACCGCCGCGGCCGATCCGGACGATGTGCTCCGGCCGGTCCGCCGCTTCGAAGGAGAGGAGGAGATCTTTCTGCGGACCTCCGACGAAGATGCCGAGGCGGATGAACTCGGCACCCTGCCGACTGTGCTCTTCATGGAGGCGGTCGAAGCGATCTGCGCCCTGAAGGACGAAATCAAGCTGTAGCCACCGGGAAAAGGGCGGCGGATTCCCGCTCCCCCGGCCTCACGCGCCGGCACCGGCTCCGGTCAGCATCCGCAACCGGCGACCGCCGCGTGGAAAACGAATCCGGAATGCGGCCCCCTTCCCCGGCACGGAAACGACGCCGAACTGCGCGCCATGCTCCCGGCAGACCCGTTCGATGATCATCATGCCGATGCCGTTTCCCCCTGCCTTGTGGGTTTTGAAGGCGGTGAACATGGTATTGAGCTCCTCCGGTGTGATTCCCTTGCCGGTATCGGCGAACTCGACCAAGAGATTATCGGAGTCGGCATACCCGAAAATCTCCAATTTTCCGCCGTTGCTCATCGCCTGAACCGCGTTGCGGATGATGTTGTAAAACGCCTGCTTGAGCTGAGAAGCGTCCCCGGAAACCGGCGGCAGTTTCTCCGCGCCCCAGGTGCAGTTCACCGTCACCTGCCGCGCTTCGATCTCCGGGCGCATGAAGTTGAGCACATCGACGATCAAACTCTTGACGTCGACCGGAGCAAACTTCGGCTCTCCCGGCCGGATCGCCGTCAGAAAACCGTGGATGATGCTGTCGAGCCGCTCGACCTCCCCTTTGCAGCTGCGCACCATCTCGGCCATCTCTTCCGGAGGAATCTCCACCTTGCCGCTGAACGAACGCTCCAGAAGCTGAAGGTTCAGATAGAGGCTGTTGAGCGGATTGCCGATCTCATGCGCCACCCCTGCAGCCAGAAGCGAAACGGCGGAGGCGGTCTCCCGCTCCAGCTCGGACATGGTGCGGTTGCGGCTCTCCGTCACATCGCGGATGATCGCCGCCGCCAGTCCGGCATCCTCCGGAAACGGCACCAGGTAGAACTGAATGAACCGCCGGACCGGGTAGAGAATCTCCACCTCCTGCCGGGCCACCCGGGTCCACTCCTCCTCATCTTCGCGGAGAATGCGCCGCCAGTCCACCCCCTGCAGCAGCTGGGAAACCCGCAGATGCGAAAGGTCTTCCGGCAAGGCGAGCAGCTCCTTCGCCGCGCGGTTGAAATAACGGATTTTCAACCGCCGGTCCACGACCAGAATTCCCTCTTCCACCGCATTGAACACCGTTTCGAAAAATCCGCGTTCCCGGGCGAGGCGCAGGATGTAGGCCTGACGGCTGTTGGCATCGAGATCGTCGAGCCGTTCACTGAAACGATCCAGAAAATTTTTATTGACGCCCATTGCATTCTCTCCATATCGTGTCATTAATATACAATAGCACAATGCAACCTGAAACTCAACCCCGGAGGTTCCCATGGCGTGGCTCTCCTGCCGCCTGCTCCCGCTTCTCACCCTTGCCGCCATCTGTTCCGCGGCGGAACTGCCGCCGATTCTCGACATCGACGCGGGGCGGGAACAGCCCCGGATTCAGGAGACCGGCAGTCTGCTCGCCATCGACGCTCCTGGGACCGACAACCGCGCCGGCACTCCGCCCGGCATGCTCGCCGCCCGGCTGGCGGAAAACGACAAAATCTTCCGCTGGAGCCCCTCCCCCGCGGCCTCGCGAATCACCGGCGGAGCCGCTCTCGCGGCGGCGGCGCTGTCGCCGGATGAAAGTGTGCTGGTCATCGCGGAAACGGTCGGCGCTCCGGCAGGTCCGAATTCGACCCGCCTGCTCTATTTCAATGTGCTCAACGGCAAACTGATCAATGCCAAACTGCTGGAGGGGCGCCGCCTCGCCAGTCTGGAGTTCGCCGGATATGACCGGCTGCTGGCAATCGAAGCGCCACAGCCGGAACTCAACCGCCCGGAACGGCTGCTGCTCTTCGACCCGGCGGACCCGGCAGATCTCCTGGAATCGGCGCCGGCGGAAACCCCGATTCTCTCCGTCGTTTCGGACGGCACCCGCACCTGGTACAGCTGCCGTGGGAATCCCTATTTTCTGCGATTGGAAAACGGCGCGTTTCAGGCCGCACCGCAACGCCAGCGCACTCTGGTGCCCGATCCCCGTCTGGTGCTCACCGCCGACCGGAAGCATCTCCATCTCTTCGGCGCCGGGCGGGTTGAGTTCTACAAGCTCACCCTCCGGGGAGCGGAACTCGTCTCGTCAGTGGAACTTCCGGCGGCCGCGGTTCCGGAGTGGGGCGCCGCGGCCTCGGCCGACGGCAGCTGGCTGGTGCTGGGAGCGGCGAACCGTCCCGCCTGGCTGGTCGGCCGGAACACGGTCCGTCAACTGGCGGACAAATGCAGTGCCCTCGGCAGTCTTCTGCCGAACGGGGAGTTTCTTCTCGGCGTGCCGGTCAATGAATCGCTCGCCCTCTACCGGCTGCCGGAAAAGAGCACCCCGTCCGCAACCGTTTCCCCCCGCAAACTCAAACCGGTCAACCGGAACGACAACTTCCGCATATTCCCCCTCTCCGGAACCCGCCCGCGCGTATTGCAGATCGACCATCGCGGCAATTTGTGGCTGCTGGAAATCCGTCCGCGCCGCTGGGTCAAAACCGCGCTCTACACGGTCGAATAAACCGGTCAGTGAACGTCGAACAGCCGGCGGGTGAGTTCGATGTATTGCGAAACGGTGAGTTTGTCCGGCCGGATTTCCGTCGGCAGCTGGAGCGCCTCCAGAGCGGCCAGCGAACGCTCCCGCCCGTAGTTGGAGGAGAGCACCTTGCCGAGCTGTTTGCGCCTCTGGGCGAAGACGGTCTTCACCACGCCGGGCAGCAACCGGAGCACTTCCGGCTCCGGCGCGCGATCGTGAAGCCGGAAGGAGACCACCGCGGACTCCACTTCCGGCGGCGGGAAGAACACCTCCGGGGGCACAATTTTCTCAATTTTCACCTCATACCGGAGCTGGGTCCGCACCGAAAGCGCCCCGTACTCCTTCGAGCCGGGCGCGGCGGCAAGCCGCTCGCCCATCTCGCGCTGGAGCATGAAAAACATCTCCCGCGGCGGCTGCGGCAACTCGAGCATCCGGGCAATGAAGATCGTGCTGATCGAATACGGCAGATTGGCGATGGCCCGGAACGGCTCACCGGCCGGAAGCAGTTCCTGATAGCTGACCCGGCAGGCGTCCGCCTCGGTCAGGTGAAAGTTTTCCTGCGGCAGATTCTCCCGCAGATAACCGGCAATGCGGTGGTCGAATTCGACGGCGTACACCTGCGCGCCGGTTTTCAGCAGACGACGGGTCAGCGCGCCGAAGCCGGGACCGACTTCGAGGATGATCTCCCCCTTCTGCGGTTTCCCCAGCCGGACGATCGCATCGAGCAGATTCCCATCGAGCAGGAAATTCTGCCCGAGGCCGCGCCCCGGACGCATCCCGATCGATTCGAGCGCGGCAAGCAGCTGCTGTTTGTTCATCGCTCAATGCCCGCCGTGGCAACAGCATCCGCCGCCGCACTGATGGGTTCCGGCCGCCGGGCAGTCGTGGCGCGCGGCACAGGAGGCCGGACCGCTCTTCGTGACGGCGGCAAATACGCTCAACTGCTTCTCCATCTCCGATGAACCGCAGACGGGACAGGTTGCGGGCGAGTCGTAACGCGGCAGCAGAAGTTCGGCATCCTTACCGCACTTCCGGCAGTGAAATCGAAAAATCGGCATAACATCACCTCGATCTGAACCATTCAAAACCAGTCCGGTAATGTACACCCGAATCGGACGGAATTCCAGTAAAAAGCCCTCCGTCACAAGACAAAACGGCGGATTCCCCGGAGATTTCCGGAAGAACCCGCCGCCGATGCAATACCGCTCTACTTCAGGAAGAGCTCGATCACCGGCACGGTGGAGCCGGTCGGCAGCTGAACCGGCAGCTCCAGAATCAGCTCGCCTGTGCCGGCGGTCTGATGAAGCGCCTCCTCCTTCCGGGGACGAATCCGGATCTCACTGCCGTCAGCCAGCAGCTGCGCGTAACGGACCTTGTCGGCAAGGTTCGGCAGCGTGATGTGCTTGAAGGGCCATGCGAAGCAGTGCAGATAGAGACGGCGGGTTTCCGGATTCCAGGTGTAGCGGCAGTCCGGCGGGGCCGGGAACTCTTCCGGAGCGGCGCCGCAGCCGTAGATCGACCGGGAGTTGTACTTCATCCACTCGGCATATCCGGCGAGCCGGTCGAGCGCGCGCTGGTCGATGTAGCCGCGCGAAGTCGGGCCGACGTTCATCAGCAGATTTCCGTTGCGGGAAACGTGGTTGACCAGCATCTGAATGCACATTTCGACGCTCTTCCAGCTGGTTTCATCGCGATGGTAGCCCCAGGAGCCGGAGAAGGTCTGGCACCCCTCCCAGACCACCGGATTGCCCTCCTCGTCGGTCATGCCGCGGTCGGGAGTGAACTGTTCGGGAGTGACGATGTCGCCGGAACCGGGCAGATCGAGCCGGTTGTCGACGATGATATCCGGCTGCAGCGAACGGACCAGTCGAATCATTTTTTCCGACTCCCAGTCATCGCGCCCCTTGCCGCGGGACGGATACGAGAAGTCGAACCAGAGCACATCGATTTTGCCGTAGTTGGTCAGAAGTTCGGTCACCTGGTTGCGCATGTACTCCGCGTAGCGGTGCATGTCGCGCCCCTTGTTGAACTCGTCGTGATCGACCTTATCCCAGAGCGGATGAATCTGATCGATGGTGAAATCCGGATGGTGCCAGTCGATCAGCGAATAGTAGAAACCGACCCGCAGCCCCTCGGCGCGGAAGGCATCCACCACTTCCCGCAGCAGATCGCGTCCGGCCGGCGTGTTCGGCGCCTTGTAATCGGTGTATTTCGTATCCCACAGGCAGAATCCTTCATGATGTTTGGTGGTGATGACGAAATATTTCATCCCCGCCTCGCGCGCCGCCTTCGCCCACTGCTTCGGGTCGAAGAGATCCGGGTTGAAGAGATCGAAATAGACCTGATAGGTTTCGTTGTCGATCTTCTCGTTATGGCGCACCCACTCGTGCCGCGCCGGCATCGAATAGAGCCCCCAGTGGATAAACATGCCGAAACGATCGTGCGTGAACCAGGAGGTGTCTCCCTTGCCGTAGTTGCCCATTCTTCCATCCTTTCCAGTCGTTGAGTTCGGGAATTGTTTTAAAGATAGCGCCGCCTGTCCTCCGATGCAACTTCCGGCCTATGAATAAAAATTTATAAAATATGAAGAAAATCACACAAGGCGGTTGCATTCCTGCGGGGAGAAACTATATTTATCGAAACTTAATTCAAGTTTCCATATGAATGAAATCACAAAATCCATCTGGAATACCGGTGTCCCGATCCGAATCGACGCCATCCGCACCGCCCAGCTCTACAACGTCTGGGGCCCCTGCCTGCTCGGCGGCCCGTACTGGCGGCTCTACCTCCATTCGGCGCCCGGGGCCGGCATCCTCATCCGCCGGAAGCACGTGGAGTTCCTGCCGGGGAAAATCTATCTGATTCCCCCTCACTGCTCACTCGGTACCTGGTGTGACAATCCGGAGACACGGCAGTTTTATCTCCACTTCGAAATGCGTCAGTTCGGCGGCGCCCCCGGGTTTCTCTATCATGAACTGGAGTGTACGCCTTTGCTGCAGGAGCTGGCGGACCGGGCACGCAACGCGGGGGATCTGTTCCGCGAGACGGCGGCAGTCGCCCTGGCCGCCGCCGCCGTCACGGAACTGCCCCGGGAAATCCTGACGGAATTTCACCGCGATCACCGGATGGACCGGATGATCGATTTCATCCACGACCGGTTCCGCTCGCCGCTGAGCATTGAGAAGATGGCCGCGGAGTGCGGCATGGGGGTGAACTGCTTCATCCGCCGCTTCCGGGAATGCACGGGCTGTACGCCCTATCAATACCTCACCCAGGTTCGATATGCCGCGGCGGCCCGGATGCTGGAGAACGATCTTCTTTCCATCGACGAAATCTGTGCGGAGGTGGGGATTCCGGACCGGTTTCATTTCTCCCGTACCTTCAAACGGCTCTATGGTCACACCCCGGCTGCCTACCGCAAGGCAGCGCGAACTGGATGATTTTTCATGGAAAATCCTCCGCCGCTCTATTGACTATTTTCATTGCCGCGTTATGTTAAAGCAGAAAGAAACCGTTTCAAACCAACAGGAGCGAGGTTGCAAATGTATTACACCGGATTTGCAGACGAAGCGTCGGCCGGTCTGGCCGGGCAGATCAAGGCGACGAAGGAACTCGGCTGGCAGTATATCGAATCGCGGGCGATCGATGGAGTGAACATCCACGATCTGTCGGATGAAGCGTTCGACCGTGCGGCCGGGATGCTGGAGGATTCCGGCGTCAAAATCAACTGCTTCGGAAGCGCGGTGGCGAACTGGAGCTGGAGCGCGCTCAAGGAGGAGGACTTCCAGAAGACGACCGAACAGCTCCGCCGGGCGATCACCCGGATGAAGCGGCTCAACTGTACCATGCTGCGCGGCATGAGCTTCAAGGCGGAGTGGAACCGGCCCGCCTTCGATCCGGAAGTGGAGAAAAATGTCTTCCGCAAGGTGAATGAACTGGTCCGCATGTGCGAAGAGGCCGGCGTGCTTTATTTGCATGAGAACTGCAACAACTACGGCGGCATGTCGTGGAAACACACGTTGAAGCTGCTCGACCACGTCAAATCGCCGAACTTCAAGCTGGTCTTCGACACCGGCAATCCGGTGATCAACTTTGACCGGAGCAACGGCGATGCGCTGGAGCATGTCCAGAGCTCGTGGGAGTTCTACAAGCATGTGAAGGAGTTCATCTACTACGTTCACATCAAGGATGCGAAGTTCATCGGCCGCGGCGATAACGGCTTTGCCAAGGCGGAGTTCACCTTCCCCGGCGAAGGCGAAGGGGATGTGGCGCGCATTGTCGAGGATCTGATCCGGAACGGCTACGACGGCGGCTTCTCGATGGAACCGCACATGAAGCTGGTGTTCCACGAATCGACGCCGGCGGAAAGTGCCGCGGCGGAACGGTACCAGAACTACGTGGAATACGGGCGTCGTTTCATGAAGCTCGTAGACGACATCAAGGCGAAGTGCGGCAAATAATCTGCTTTTGCCAGTTGAAAAGAAGCGTCCGGCGAAAACCGGGCGCTTTTTTTCTGGAAAAATGAAGATGGCATAACTGCAAATAGAGAGCGTGAAAAATTAATCGAATCTTTCCGATCCGGGAGCGTTTTCACATCGATTTTCAATTCAACATTACTTTTGAGGAAATATTTTTTGATAGTTTTCGGAAAATAGAAAACAGTTTTCTTCAAAAATTTTTTCAGGGAAATTTTTTTTTTAAAATGGTAAAAAATTTCCTTGACTTTCCTGAAAAATGATTCATAATTAATATAGGAAACAGTTTTCTAGAATTGCAATAACAGGAATCAGACAATGATATTAAAGGAAATTGCAGCGGAAATCGGTGTTTCGCCGTCGACCGTCAGTCGGGTATTGAATGGCTGCGATAAAAATTTCACGGTAAAACCGGAGTTGCGCAAACGTATATTGGATCGAGTTGCTGAACGCGATTACCGTCCCAATCCCATGTATCAGGCAATGCGAAAGAAAACCAACCGCCAAATCGCAATCTTCCTGCCCAACTATCTGGAAACTTCTCTCGAAGGAGAAATCAGTTCCGGCGTGGATGCGCTGAATCAAAGCCTGTTTGAACAAGGATTCAGCTTTCACTATCTGGTTCGTCCGCTGGAACAACGCGCCACCTATGGAATGCCACAATGGAAGGTTGCCGGCGCAGTCGCCGTGGACGTTCGCCAAAGTAAACTGGTTTGCGAACTAGACGAAAGCGGTCTGCCTTACGTTGTGCTCAACGGGCTCGCCGGTCCACATGGTTGTGCAGTCCAGGCCGATGATGCCGGCAATATGAACTGCGCCATGAATTACCTGTATGAACTTGGCCATCGTAGAATCGCTTACCTGAATCCCTACCGAGACCCGAGTTTGATTCCAATCAGTTTTGCCGAACAGCACTACAGTGTAATCCGTCGTACCGCGGCCTATTTTGACTTCTGCCTTTCCCACGGCTTGCCAATGCTGGAGAGTGCCAAAGACTGCAATGTAACAGTGGAAGACGCCGTCACAGAAGGCATAGCACGCAACTTCACCGCCTACGTCGCCTATTCGTTCAGCATGTATATGGAGCTTTGTTACTGTCTTCACACAAGAAATTTGCGTATTCCGCAGGATGTAAGTGTGGTTGCCTTCAACAATCCGCCACTCGCCCGGTTCGCCGCTCCGCCAGCCACCTGCGTGGAAATTCCTTTCCAGTCAATGGGAATTGAGGCGGGCAGAATGCTGCTCCACAAACTGGAGTACCCTGATACCGTTCCCGGCGAGGTAAAGATGCTTCCCGGCAAACTGGTACTCCGCGATTCCGCCGCCCCTGTCAAACAACCCTGAAAAAAAATGCACCATCAAAATAGAACTCAAGGAGTGCCTCAACATGAGTAAAAAAATTTTTCGAATGGCAATTTTATTCGGATTTTTTAAATTTCTAACCGTAATTACTGTCGCAGCACCACCAGAGGTCGACACAGTCGGCAGATTCCGGTTCGGGGAACTCTCCTTCACACCGACCGCGATCTTCCGGCCCGGCTGGAACGTTGCCCGCATTCAGCCTGCGACGACCGTCCGCAGCGGCGACGGAAGCCTCTCCGCCAGCCACGAGGTCAGCGCCTCCGGCAAGAAAGCCGGCACACTTCACTGGTCGCTCCGCTCGGTGCTCCCCGACAGTCTGTCCGGGAAATGGGAGTTTGCCCTCTCCGCACCGAATATCGACCACCGTTACGTCGATATGGAGATTCCCGCGGATCTCGCAGAAAAATTTCACTTTACCGGTAGCAATGGAAAACGGGAAACCGTCACATTGACCAGCAAATTGTGGAAAAAAACCGGAACAATCCGGCAACTGGTACTCCCCCTCGCCAATGGAGTGGAATACCTCTTTCAGGTCGACGGTGAGGTTTACCTCACGATTCAGGACAACCGGAGCTGGAACCGGGACGGCGGTTTCTCCATCCGATTCGAACAGGAGAAAAACAGCGGCTTCTCCCTGCAGATCGACCGGCTTTTGCCGAAAACCTTTCCGGTCGACATCAGCGGCGTGACCAACCGCACCTTCGCGGACCCCAAGGCTGGAGACGGGAAAGGCGGCTGGACCGACCAAGGCCCGGGCAACGACATGAGCGTCTTTGATGTCAAATCTTTGAAATACAAAGAAATTCCATTTTCCATCGTCGACGAGAAGAAAACCGGCAAAACCGGCGTCATCGTGGTCGCAGGCCCGGTGCGCAACATGGCTCCGGCGGAAATCACCCTGCCGCTTCCGGCGGGATTGAAGGTGCGCGGCTTCTCTCTGCTGCACGCCTCCGGCTGGGTCGAAACCAACCGGATCGGCGAGGTGATCGTGCGGTACGCCGACACCGGTACGGAAACCATTCCGATCACCGGCGGTGTCGACGTCGGCAACTGGTGGGTGGCGGGCGATTTCGGCAATGGAAAAATCGCCTGGTCCTCCCGCAATGCCATGCGAACCGTCGGCCTCTATGCATCAAGTTTCGCGCTGCATGGATCCGAACCGGTGGCCCTGACCTTCCGCATCGTGCATCCCGAGGCGATCTGGCTGATCGCCGGTGTCACGCTCTCCGAACGGCCGATGCTGCTGCCGAAACATGTCGCCCGTCCGGTCATCGGAAAGGCGGACAAAGAGTGGCAGCCGGTCAAATTCGAACGGCGGGTCACGCCGGGCAGCGCGCTGGATTTCACCTCAATCGCGATCACCCACAAGCCGGCGGGGCGCTACGGCCATGCGAAAATCAGCCCCGACGGCAGAATTGTGTTTGAGAAGGCTCCGGAAAAACGTCTGCGTCTCTCCGGCGTAAATCTCTGCGAAACAGCGCTTTTTCTGTCAAAAGAAGAGGCGGAAAAACTGGCAGGGTTCCTCGCGGCACAGGGGATCAACGCCGTGCGTTATCATCATCACGACAACGGACTGACCGATCCGAAATCCGCAGACTCCACCACCCTCAACAAGGCGAATCTCGACAAGCTGGACTACCTGACGGCAAAACTCAAGGAACAGGGGATCTACCTGACCTTCGACATCTACACGTCGCGCAAACTTCGCCCCGGCGACAATCTGGAGGTGTTCCGCCGCTACCCCGGCTACCTCGAAAAAACCGGCCATACCGGAGCGAAAAATGCGTTTCTCTTCTGTGACGACGCCTTCGAAAACTGGAAGAATTTCGCCCGCAACTGGCTGACTCACAAGAATCCTTATACCGGTCTGTCGCTGGCGGAAGACCCGGCGGTGGTTTTCGTCAACCTCAGCAACGAAGACACCATCGGCAACAGCTGGAACCACACCCCCGGCAGCATCCTGCAGCGTTTCCTCGCCGATGAATACGCGAAGTACTGCCGGAAACATCCGGGCTTGAATCCGGCCCCCTCGCCCGGCAACCGCGACTACATGCACTTTCTCTATGCGCAGGCCCGCAACCGGTCACAGCAGATGATGGACTTCCTGCGCAACGAACTCGGCGCCCGTTTTCTGATGACCGGTGCAAACAACGGCGGAGATCTCGCCAGCACCTGGCTGCGCGACACGTTCGATGTGGTCGACGATCACATCTACCAGGATCATCCGATGTTTCCGGAAAAATCCTGGGGGCTGCCGATGGCGTTCAGCCAGAGCTGCGTAATCGGCGGACACGGCTGGGTCCCGCTGAATCTGCTGCGCGGCCGCATCTACGGCAAACCCTTCTACATCACCGAAGTGGACTTCTGTTCGCCGAACATCCACCGCGCCGAAGAGGGGCCGCTGATGGGCGCGTACTGCGCGCTGCAGGATATCGACGGCTTCTTCCGGTTCAACTTCTCCAGTTCGAACTGGCGCCTGACGGGGAAGCAGAAACGTATCGTTGTCTTCGAATCAGTTCAAGACCCGGTTAAACAGCTCAGCGACCGGATCACCGCGGCACTGTTTGTGCGCGGAGACGTACGACCGTCTCCTGTTCGAGTTAGCTACACGATCCCGCGCGACCTCTTTACTTGTCGGGAGGATTACGGCTTCCCGGCACTGAACACCTCAGGGCTGATTAATCAGATTGGGGCGGTATTCGATGATCGCCCGGTTCCAGGTGTGATGGATCACAAGCACATGACCGACCGCCGCGCATTGGAAAACTTCAAACGTTACAAGGCGACACAAGTGGCAGACAGCGTAACCGGTGAAATCCGAATTGCACCGGAGAAAAAGACGCTTCAAATTTCGACACCGCGTTCGGCAGTGGTCACACTGCCGCGGAACACGGATGTCAACGGCATGCTCACCGTAAAGGACTCCGACACCTTCCAGACATTCGCCGTTATCTCTTTAGATGGGAAAGAGTTGCGAATCAGCGACTCCATGGTGGTGTTGCAGTCGACCGACGTGGAAACGCTGGGGATCCGCTTCGCCGATCAGGATCGCCGCCGGGTCGAGGCGACCGGAGACGGCGGCCTGCTGCTGCGGCACGGAACGGCGGAACTGTCGTTCGCGACCGACGGACCGCGCCGGGTGACGGCGGTGGATTTTCAGGGGGACGAACTCGGCGAAATTCCGGCGCAGTGGAAAGCGGGACGACTCACCTTCCCGGCGGATAATTTCAAATATCCGGGCGGCATCGCCGGATACCACATCACCCGGCAGGCCAGGAACGGAAAATGAAGGTACTCCATATTTTCCCGCTGCTGCTTCTTCTGCTGAACGCCGCAGCACAGACAGATGATTTGGAAAAGGGGCAGAATATGAAACACACTTCCGCCGCAGTAACCTGCCTTAGAGTTCCGAACGATTACCTGACACATCGCTGCCCGCCGGAGAACGGCGAGACACTGGTATTCGACACGGCAAAGCAGCTTACCGCAGCCGGTGCGTGGTGCGGGGAAACTGATTTTTCCCTGCACTTCACCTTCGGCTGGAATGGGCAGGGACTCTGTTTCTTCTTCGACGTGAAGGACTCCGACGTGGTCAACGAGAAAGAGAAAAACGTCGACCTGTGGATGCAGGACAGTGTGGAGCTGTTTCTTGCAGCTCCGAAGGGGCGGCAATTCGGCAACGACATGCTGGCGTTTGAACGGTTACAGTTGATTCTGTCGCCGCCGGACCCGGCGGGAAAAATCCGCAGCTTCACCCTTTATGACAGCGCCTACGGGCCGGATATTCCTTTCCGTGCCTCCGGAGAACGTACCGACGACGGGTACCGGATCCGGCTGCTGATTCCCCACCATGCGTTCGGCAACTACGATCTTCCACGCGAAAAGTTGTTCCGGATGCAGATCAGTTGCAACGACTACGATCGTCGAGACGGCGATGTACTGCCGCCCCGCAAAGTCACGCTCGGACATGCGGTGCAACCCAGTGCCTCCGCAGAGGATTATCCACTCTTCCGGCTTTGTCGTGATCAGGCGGACAATCCGAATCCTTCACTCGCCACCCGCTGGAGTCCTCAACTACCACGCCTCAGTGAAGGAGACACCCTCAGAATAAGGCCGGAACTGCCGGAATTTCTAGATCGCGCACACCTCTCGATCCAAGATCTTTCCGGCCAGGAAGTGCAACGGATTGAGATATTCCCGACAACCGAAGTACTCGAAGTGAAACATATATCAAAACTCGACTCTGTCGGGCTGCGCTTTCTCTTCACCGGTTACGCGGGAGGGCATGCCCGCGGCACGGTGGAGCGCTCCGGGGTACAGATCGCCGGGCTGCTTCGGAAAATCGGCGCAGTCCGCTGGTCGGAGCTGTCGCCGTGGCGTGCGGCGGAGTATCTGAAGCTGATCTCTGCGATCGAATTTCTACGCCTCGCCGCAACCCCCGGCAGTCTGAACAGCAATCGGCTGGCCGATGCAACCGACGAATGTGAAGCTCGACTTGCAATTCTGGAAGATCGCCCTCTTCCGTCTGACCTGCCGGAAAAATACCGCTGTCTGGAACTCCAGCGCAATTTTTCCGCTCAGCTCAACATCGCCTTCAGCCGTGGCGGCCGCCCGAACGAACGGATTTTCTCAGCCATCTCTCTGCCCTGGGGCAACCTTCCCTGCATCAACGCCGAACGCTACAGTTGCGACAGCGTCACTGAGGCGGAAAAACTGATTGAAGAGCTGACGGCATACTGCACAGCCTTCCCCGCCCCCGAAATCGCTGGAGCTGAGCGCGTGTACGCGGGACGTGGTCATCTGCTCAGCGACGGGCTGCGGAGCGATATGGAACCTGCCAGACTGTTGTCGTTCTACGCCTCCAGCCGCCCCCGTCACGTTTTTCGGATGACGCCGGAAGAGGCGTTCCATCACCCGGTCGATGCCGTGATCGTGATGCCGGATGCCCCGGAATCGATGAAGAAACAGCTCCTTGACTTCGCTTCGAAACGGGGGCTACCGTTGATTCCGTTCGCAGAGAAGAACCGTTTCAGACACAGCCTGATCGCAGGCACACCCGACTATCCGGAAATCGCCTGGTTCTGGCACAGCCGTAACGGCGTCCCCAATGATTTTCTGATTGTGCGCCGAGGTACAGAGGTAATCCGTTGCGGTTTCGACAATCGGGAACTGGGGAAATGCTTTATAGAATTCATCCTTGCCGGAAAACCGCTGACCCGGGAAACGGCTGCACATTTTGCTCAACTGCGGGGAGCGGCAATGCCCCAACCGCGTCCGGAGGACACCGTGGCCGCCAGCAAACTGCGTACCGGAGACGTTCACACGCACACCATCTTCTCCGATGGCCAGTCCACGCCGGCCGGATTGCTGGCAGAAGCGCCCGCCGCCGGGCTTGACTTTTTGGTGATCAGCGACCATGATGAAGTCACAGGTGCGCTGCGGTTGCAACAAAACTTGCGGCAAAGCAGGTGTGGCCTGTGGGTGTTCGCCGGGCAGGAGATCACAATGACGCCGCGCTACCACCTCAATGTCTATCCGATTTCTCATCGGATAGACGATCGCTTTTCGTGGAAATCAATCCGAAAACAGGCCGATGTGGCGGGAGCGGTCGTCCAGCTCAACCACCCGATGACATACGGGACCGGGTTTTCAGAGCTCTGGTACGGCGATATTTCCCGTGCCGGACTCGATGCAATCGAACGTCGAACAGAATATCTGGAAAAATGGCGCCGGACAGCTGACGGAAAAGTTCCTGCAGTGACAGGCAGCACCGACACTCATCAGGGAATTTTCGGCTATTACAGCGCCACGGTAGTTTTGACAGACAACTTTTCCAGCGAGGCATTGGCGGAGGCAATCCGAGCCGGGCGCGCTGCGATGATTGATCCATTCCTGCCGGAACTTGCGTGTGGAGATCCTGTCATCTGCCGTGCAGTCACTGCGGCGCTGCTTGATCCTGCATCACCGGAGCGTTTCGCCAGCCGCCTGAAAGCCGCCCTGAAAAATTTTGACGCCATCGGACTGATCCGAAATTCAGAGACAATTCCTGCGCCCTATCCTCCGACATCGCCCCGGCCGCAGGAAAGCTTTAATCTGGAAGAACGAAACAACATGAAACTCCGATAAAACAGTATGGGAAAGGATACAAGAGTCATGAACAGTCATAATACCTTCCACCCGCCGGGATTCGAACGCCATCCGGGCAGCCAATGCCGTGCCTCTTCCTCCATCCAATCCGGTATCAGGTCAGCAATAACAGCTTGAAGGGAGAGAAGAATCAGAACAAAAAATAAAACTGTTCAGAAACGAAATTGAATTCGCAGACAACGGAGAAGAAAAATGCGCAATCCTCAGAAAAAAACACTCGCCGGCAACGGAAAAATTTCGATTCGACACGGGATTTTCACTCTTATCGAACTCCTTATCGTGATAGCGATCATCGCAATTCTGGCCTCCATGCTGCTGCCCGCCCTGAATCAGGCCCGGGAAAAAGCCCGGGCGACCCAATGCGTCAACAGTCTCAAACAGTGCAGTACGGCGATCACGTTTTACGCCGACACCTACCAGGACTACATCCCTTCTGCCAGCACCACCTCGTGGGGCAGCTGGGCGCACAGCTATCTGGTGGAGAGTGGAATTCTCTCCGGAAAATACGCGGCTTACCAAAACTACCGCTGCCCTGCCGGCCCCTGGGAGGACAACATCTCCGGCTTCGCGGAGTGGCAGCTTTACGCCTGCCAGGTCTACGGCATGAATCCCTATCTCGCCGGATATTGGAATAGTACAACCCCTTGCAAACGGAGTCGAATCGGTACCAGAGAAGCGACCTTCATGGGACCGCGCGGCTCGCTGAGCAACACCATTCTGATCGCTGACAGCGGCTACAGCACTGGCCGCCAGTACAACATCCTCGGCACGGCGTCGTGCAGTGTATTTCTGCGACACGCCAACCGCGGCAACGCCGCATTCTGCGACGGCTCTGTCCGGAGCCAAGGAGCAGGAGAATTCATCAAAAATTCAAAATGTGAATGGGTTTTTGGAATCAATGGCGTCAAGATCCAATAATCATGTTTTTACAGCGGAGAAGTTGGAACCACGATAAATTCAACTTCTCCTCCCCTGGGAAAATCCCTCTAAACAATATATTTTCAAAGATTGAACGAACAAGTCCAAGTCTTAACGAAAAAAAAGAATCTTTGACTAATTCTTTCAAACAAATAAGGTTACAAGTTCCATTTTATTCAGCCATACCCACTCCGACTCAGGCATATAAAAAAAGAAGCGCCCCTTCGTGTTGCGAAGAGACGCTTCTTTTTCCCAGCAAACGATTTTGTCAACCGGAGGGATTCCCCGCCGTCAAAGACGGACGGCAACTCCATTTTCCTTCAGATACCGCTTGAGCGCAGGAATCTCAATCAGACGGAAGTGGAACACCGACGCCGCCAGCAGGATCGTCGCCCCCGCTTTCACCGCTGCAAGAAAATCCTCCATCTTCCCCGCACCTCCCGAGGCCACAATCTGCGCCCGGCACGCCCCGGCCATCGCCCGGATCACCGGCAGATCGTAACCGGTTCTGGCTCCGTCACCCGCCTTGCTGGTGGGCAGGATCACCGGCACGCCCGAGTCATCCATCCGCTTCGCCCATTCCAGCGCGTCACAGCCGGTCGCGGTACGGCCGCCGTCAATGTAAACTTCGTATCCGGAAGGAAGCGCCGGATTGACGTCGACGTCGATCGCCACCGTCACCTTGTCCGCACCGAACTCGCGAATCAGTTCCGGAATCAGTTCCGGGCGGCGATAGGCGGCACTGCTGATCGAAACCTTGTCCGCCCCGGCCTCCAGCACCGCCGCCGCGGCTTTGACGTCGCCAATGCCTCCCCCCACCGTGAAAGGCACCGTGCAAACCTTCGCCACGTCGCGAACCACGCGAACCAGCGTCGGCCGGTTCTCCACCGTCGCGGTAATATCGAGCATCGCCAGTGCATCAGCCCCGGCGGCGCAATAGGCCTGCGCACACTCCACCGGGTCGCCCGCATCGGCAATATCGACAAAATGGACCCCTTTCACCACCCTGCCGTTCTGCATATCCAGACAGGGCATAATCGAAACCATATCAGCCATTCTCTCTGTTCTCCCTGATTTAAAACAACTCTTTACGGCGTTTCCGCACCTCTGCAACGGCCAGAGCCGTCAATTTGAGCAGCTCCGTATCGCGAGCCTCCGGCGAAAGCTTGAGAAACGCCCCCATAATCCGGTTCTCCTCCGCCGTCAGGCTGGAATAGGAGGAAGGCTCGTCACAGCCCGCCGCCGCAATCATCGCCTCCGTCGCCTGCTGCTGCAGCTCCGGCGGAAGCACATCGAACTCATCCAGCAACACCTTCTGGTCGCTGAACATTTCCACCAGCTCATGGTGGCGCCGGTAGGCCGGCCCAATCCGCGGCGGCGGCTCCCGTTCCGGCTCCGGACCGACCAGGAACGGCTTGAGCGCCGGGTAGATCTTATCCCACGTTTCACTGCGGGCGCGCCGGGTCTTCCGGTCGATGAAGCGGCGCAGGAGTTCGATTCTCACCCCGGTCACCCGGGACAGTTCGTTGAGCGACAACGCCGCGGCACAGCTTTCAAATGCGCGCGCAATGTCGTCGCTGATTTTCTTTACAGAAGGTTTCTCTTCAGGCTGCCGGGAATTCATTTCCATCTCTCATTCCAATTCAAATTGTTGATCCAGTTGCGCGGCTTTCCGGAACAGTTCCCGGAACTCCTCTTCGCTGTACTGGTAGCGCGTCTGCAGGTAACTCACGATCTTACGACAGTTGTCCGCATCCGAGATTTGCAACGTCTCAATTGTTCCATCCACCAGAATGACATTGATCGACCCGGCATGGTTGAACGGCCAGTCGATCAAAAGCGGCAACCGGGGATTCGATTTCTTCGTGTATCCGTTGAAGTACAGATAGGAGCAGTTGTCAAACGAAAACTCCTCCGCATCCTTTGCCGCTTCATCCTCGCTGCCGGGGCAGACCAGCGCCGCCGGCGAAAGTCCGCAGGAGAACAACTCCTTCAGCCCGCCGATTCCCGCCTGCGCCGGAAACGCCCCGCCGTGTGCCGCGGCATATTTCATCAACGCGTTCCGGACGGCCTCCAGACCGCCGCGGCACTGCTGCAGCTGCTGCTCCGCCTGAATCGAGCTCCGACGGCTGTCAAACTGTTCGCCAAGCGCGGCAACCGCGGTGAAGACCGGCAAAGCAATCTCGCTGAGAAATTCAATCTGGTTGAAATCCACCGTCGCATGAGCGACCGTGGAGAATCCGTCCGGCTCCCGACGGGTCACCGCCAGTCCGGCCGGCGGCAGACTGGAGTCAAACGCAATCGTGTCGTCAAACTGGCGGTTCAATGCGGCGGCAAAAAATCCGAAGAGCGGCGCCCCCACATAGAAGAAACCGGTTCCCTCGACCGGAAGGCCTTCGGCCAGCTCCTGAAACTCCGGCGTTTCCACCAGTCTGCCGGCGGAACTCATCTTCTCCAGCGTCTCTTCGCCCAGCATGGCAAACAGCATGGAATTATCCCATAACAGCTGCAACTTCAACTCCGGATATCCCGGAACCGGCCCCGGAACGATGGAATTCTCCGTCACCTTCGTGCCCGGCAGCAGCCGCGTCAGTTTCCCCAGCTGTTGAAAGAGAAAGCGTTCCCGGTCATTGAGCACCAACAGAGCGTGAACCCCCTGCAGCGTCTCCGGGTCGGCGTCGTCATCCAGAAACAGCACGACACCGATCTCCCCCGACACGGACTGAAGCAGTTTTTTCAGCGGCATGTTCAACATCGTCCGCGAGAGCCGGTCCATATCACCGGCGCTGCGGTCGGTACGGCACAACGCCTGCCAGACCGCGTCCGGATGGAGTTCGAAGTCCGCGGCGAACGCGGTTCCGACCGGCAGGGCCTCAAACTCCGGGCGCAACGGCCGGTTCGTTTTTCCGTCGAGGGCCCAGAGCGCCCCTTCCGCGCCCGATTTATGCAGAAGCACGCTGCGGTTGGTGAAAAGCCGGGCACGGCCGTTCTCATCGTTCCGAAACACCTGTGAGCTTCTGCCGTATCCTTCAAGTTCATCGATTCCGGAAAGGTGCCAGCCGATCTCAAACGCGGCGGAGAACAGCACAAAAGGATCGCGAATCTCCCGCGGCAGGTCGGACTGTGCGATCATCGTCGTCAGGCGGCTGCCGTCCCGCTCCAGCCCCTCAATGAGATAACGCGGATTGGAAATCATAAAATAACTGCCACCGGAATCGAGCCGGGAGGCAATCCGGTCAAAGGTCCGGCAATCTTTCTCCGAAGCTCCGGAATCCATTCGACAGCCGCTGGCCAGGCACACCAGCAGCAGGGCGGACAGCAAAATGGACAGCTTGCAATTCATCGCACGAAATTCCTCTCTTGTTCTTCTCCACTAAATATAAGAGAGAAATAGCGTCGCCGCAACCCCGCAACCCCTGTTTTTTTCAATTTTTGTCGAAGGAGCCGGTTTCCAGAAAGCGGAGGGTCAGGTGCCGCGCCTCCGGTCGGTTCATGATGAACGCATGCCCGGAGTCAATCACCACGTGCGCCCGCTCCCCCCGCAGGTGGGTGGAGGAGAGCGAAACCTTGTTGTCGAAGCGGCCGGCAATGATGCCGATCTCATACCCCTCCGGCACCGGCAGATCGTGGACCGCCGCCTCCGGGCGGTCGGCCAGATCCGGCAGCGGGCGAACCAGAAAGGGCGACGGGGCAAAATGTTCCACCCACGCCGTCGCAACCGCCGAACCATGGTGGGGCGGCGCCAGCATGACGATGCGGTGCACCATTCCCCCTCGACCGGTTGCGGCAAGTTCCGCGAGCGCAACCCGGGCCAGCAGTCCGCCCATGCTGTGCGTGACCAGATCGATCTGCGGCATTTCCCGGCGGCACAGAAAATCGGCGAGTTCCCGCCCGTGTTCCACGATGTGACGCCGGGTGGTCCGGTAGTCGTAAACCACCACCGGGCGCCCCTGACGGTTCAGCCAGAGAGCAAACTGCTTCATCACGATGCCGCGATGAAGCAGGCCGTGCACCAGAATGACGGGGATCCTGCCCGGCTCTCCGGGCAGGAATTCAATATGCCGCAGTCCGGCGGCGTAGCGGGCGAGCGAACGGATCATGTTCCCCTCTTCGATTAACGTTCCGGAACTCTGTAATATACATGGAATTCCGGAAAAGTCCACCCGAAAACCCGCCGCCGGACATTCACCGCCGTCAGGAGTGCACCACCGGCAGCCGGAGCGAGAAGGTGCTCCCCTCGCCGACCCGGCTCGACACCTCGGCACGGCCGCGATGAAGCTGCATGATATGCTTGACGATGGCCAGGCCGAGACCGGTGCCGCCCGCTTTGCGGCTGCGCGCCTTGTCCACCCGGTAGAACCGCTCGAAGAGCCGGGGGAGATGTTCGGCCGGGATGCCGCAGCCGTGGTCGATCACATCGATCACCGCCTCGTCGTTCTCCTCCCGCACCCGGACCTGAATCTCCCGGTTCTCTCCGCTGTGTTTGATCGCGTTGTCGATCAGGTTGAACACCGCCTGTTCCAGCAGTTGCACATCCGCCTCGATCTTCGGATCCGATTCCACGGTGCAGGTCAGCTTGATTCCGGCGGCCTCCGCCTTCGGCTGTGCCAGCTCCATCGCCGTACTGACCGGAAGCGCCGCTCCGACCACGGTGAAGTTGTACCCTTCGCCGACCGCGTGACACTCGAGCCTGGAAAGGCTCAGGATATCCTCCACCAGCGAGGTCAGCCGCTCGGAGTGCAGTTCGATGATCTGCATGAAGCGCGCCGCACTTTCCGGTTCTTCGATGGCCCCGTCGCGCAGAGTTTCCACCGCGCCGCGGATCACAGTCAGCGGGGTTTTGATTTCGTGCGAGACGTTGGCCACGAAGTCGCGGCGGAAATTCTCCAGCCGCCGCAGCTGGGTCAGATCGTAGATCACCAGCAGAATACCGCTCTGCGCTCCGGCCCAGGTGACCAGAGAGCCCCGGAGCCGCAGCTGAAGCGTCCCCTCCGGCAGGCGGACGGTGAATTCGGATTCCAGCGGCTTTTTCTCTTCGCGCAACTTGCGGATGAACTCGGAGATCTCGAGGTTGCGCACCACTCCGGTGATCGGGGAGCCGAGCGGATTATCCTTCAGATGAAACATCCGGCGCGCCGCGGTGTTGATGTCGATGACCTGCTCCTCCATATCCAGCACAATCACCCCTTCGGCAAGGGCGGCAAAGATGGCGTCACGCTCGCTCTTTTCACGGGAAATATCGTTGATCCGGGCCTTGAGCTCCTCCGTCATGCAGCTCACGCTTTCAGCCAGCTCGCGGATGGCGCCCCGTTCCGGAATTGGCAGCCGGGTGTCGAGCTCACCCGCGGCAATTTTCGCACTGGCCCGGCAGAGAGCCAGCACCGGGCGGCTGACCGTCCGGAAGATGATGTAACTCAGTCCGCCGGCGACCAGTGCGGTCAGGAGCACAGCGAAGATGATATCCATCCGCACCCGGCTCAGCATCCGGTCGATCTGATGGATGGAAAAGGCGGAGCGGAAAATATAGAGTGCATTGCCGATGCGCACCGGATACGCACAGTAGATCAGCCGCTGCCCCTGTGTGGAGCTGAAACGGACGATCGGCGAACTCGTCTTACCGTTCTGGAACGCCTCCAGGGCTCCGAGAATTTCGGGACGCATCGCGTGATTGTCCATCTGCGCCGGCTCCTCCTCGGAGTCCGCCAGCACCTTTCCATTGGCGTCGATCACGGTGATGCGGGACTTCACGGCGCCGCCCTCATCCCGGCAGAGCTTCTGCACTTCGTCCATCCGCCCCGCCTCGATCAGCGGCCGGGCGGCATAGGCGAGCAGTCTCGCCCGCCCCAGCAGCTCCGTCTCCGTCTGCTGAATGTAAAGCTCTTCAAAGGAGCTGAACTGGAGCCAGAAGAAGAAAAAAAGCACCACTGCCACCGGCAGAAAAATCAGCGGCCACGACTGGATGAATCCGTTTTTCATACCCCTCTCCTCACTCCTGAACAAACCGGTAGCCGACACCGCGGACCGTTTCAATCAAACTGCCATATTCCCCCAGCTTGCGGCGCAGACTGACCATCTGCACATCGATCGCACGCTCCGTCACGGGATAATCATCCCCCTTGACCTCGTTGACGATCTGCCCCCGGGTGTAGACCCACCCCGGACGGCGGGCGAGCAAATAGAGTATTTCAAACTCGGAAAAGGTAAGAACCAGCGGCTTCCCGTCGAGCAGAGCCTCCCGCGTGCCGCGGTTCATGGAAAGCGGCCCCCGCTTGAGCGTGGTTCCGGCCGCCTCCGACTCCAGATGGTTCACGCGGCGCAGAACCGAACGGATTCTGGCGATCAGCACTTTCGGGCTGAACGGCTTGGGCAGATAATCATCCGCCCCCATCTCCAGCCCGATGACGATATCGCTCTCTTCGGACTTCGCCGTCAGCATGATGATCGGAATCGCGCTGGTCCGCGGCTCGCTTCTGAGCTTCCGGCATACGGTAAGCCCATCGATCCCGGGCAGCATCAGATCCAGCAGAATCAGATCGGGGGCGAACTCCTGTGCGGCCGCCAGCGCGGTCTCCCCCGAATCACAACATCTGACGCGGTCGAACCCCTCTTTGTTGAGGTTGTACCGAATCAATTCCTGAATCGCCTCTTCGTCTTCGACGATCAGGATCTTCTCTTTGCCCATATTCACCTCCTTGATCTTCTGCCGGATAACATAGTCCGGCATTGTTCAATTCCGGTGCGTCGGTTGTTAGAATTCGGTTAGATTCACGCTTTCTTCACGCGGAACGCTCCGCCGGGCGCATCCTCGACCACGTAACCGAGACCGGCGATTTCGGCTCTCAGCCGGTCGCTCTCGGCAAAATTCTTCGCCTTGCGCGCTGCGGCCCGCGCCTCGGCCATCGCCATGACCTCCGCCGGAATCTCCACCGTCCGGACCCGGTCCGGTTCCAGGCATCCGGCGATCCGGTCGAACTTGCGGAAGGCGTCGAGAATTTTTGCCGCACCGGCGGCGGAAAGGGTTCCGGCATCGGCGAGCTTGTTGCCGGCCCGGAGCAGTTCAAACATGGCGGCAAACGCCTCCGACACGTTGAGGTCGTCGGCCATGGCGGCGGAAAACGCCTCCACCGCGGCCGCGACAGGCGCCTCCGCTTCCGAACCGTCGCCGGGGGCGGAAATCGAGCGCAGACGGTCGAAGAATTCGTCGAACCGCCCGAGCGTTTCCCGGGCCTGAGCGAGCGCCTCGAACGTGAAGTTGAGCTTCTTGCGATAGTGGGCGCCGAGGAGCACCCAGCGGATTTCACGCCCGCTCCACCCTTTCGCTTCGAGGTCGCGCAGCGTATAGAAGTTGCCGAGCGACTTGGACATCTTTTCGCCGTTGACCATCAGGTGGGCGCAGTGGAGCCAGTAGTTGACCCACTTCTTCCCGGAAGCCGCCTCGCTCTGGGCAATCTCGTCTTCGTGATGCGGGAACATGTTGTCGATGCCGCCGGTATGAATATCGAAAGAGTCCCCGAGATATTCGCTCGACATGGCGCTGCATTCGATGTGCCAGCCGGGGCGCCCCTTGCCCCAGGGGGACTCCCAGGCGACGTCGCCGTCAAGTTCATCCCACGCCTTCCAGAGGGCGAAGTCGGCGACGGAATCCTTTGCGTATTCGTCGTTCTTGATCCGGACGCCGGACCGCTGATTTTCCCGGTCGATCTTTGCAAGTTTGCCGTAATTCGGGAACTTGTCGATGGAGAAGTAGACCGAACCATCTTCCGCCCGGTATCCGAACCCCTTCTCCATCAGGATGGAGATCAGCCGGATCATCTGCGGAATATGATCGGTTGCGGCGGGATAGACCTCCGCCGGTTCGATGTTGAGAGTCTTGAGATCCTCGAAGAACGCCTGCTTGTACTTCTGCGTAAACTCCCGCAGCGGAATTCCAGCGGCGCGGGAGTCGCGGATGGTCTTGTCATCGACGTCGGTGAGGTTCATCACCTGCCGGACCCGGTAGCCGAAGAACTCCAGGGTGCGGCGGAGCAGATCCTCGAACATGTACGCGCGGAAATTGCCGATATGGGCATAATTGTAGACGGTCGGCCCGCAGGTGTACATGCGGACCTCGCCGGGATGAATCGACCGGAACGGTTCCACCCGGCGGTCCATCGTATTGAAGAACTGAAGCTCCATGAGATACTCCTGAAAATAAAAATTATGGATTCCGCACGGTTGCGGCTCCGTTGTTCCGATGACAGCAATCTCATATAATCTATCAGCAAAGCCCGAATTTACAAAAAAAATCAAAAAAAAAGTATAAAATCTCTCAAAAAAAATTTTACCTTTGCGAAAAGTAGAGCTATATTAGAAAACATCACCAGCGGAGAGATGGCTGAGTGGTCGAAGGCGACGGTCTCGAAAATCGTTATACCCTTCCGGGTATCGAGGGTTCGAATCCCTCTCTCTCCGCCATCTTTTTTTCGTTTCGATTTCTGAAAGCTTCTCTACGGCCCGTTGCCATACGTTACTGCGTTTTTCCGCTCGGAAATTTTGGGAAATTGGTAATTTTTCAACCTCTTCTCCTGCTGGAGCCATTCATCACAATTGTTTTTGAAGTTGAACAGAGATCGTGTCCGATATTTTGCACACATTTGTTCTGAGTGCTTGCTGATTTTCCCAGCGTGACACGAGACGACTGGAGCCAAAGTGTGTTTTCTTAACTTGAAGGATTGTGATATCAGACACAACCAAAGTCTATTTCGGAACTTGTAATCGGCAAACCGCGGGATATAGTAACGCAAAGACTTTTGCACCAATCTTTCCATAAAAAATGGTCCAAGCGGGGGAGAATCGCTCCGGAAAGGCTTATTCAAAGTGTCAGAAGTGTCCTCTTGTAAAAAAATAAATTCAATATATAAAAGTCTAGGGATAATTATTGGAGTAGGTGGACTTGGATTATCTTTTCTGAATTTTGCAATCAATTTAGCGGAGTATAATGCTGCATTAGAACTTATCCCTAAATAAAAGATGAAATCCAAGAAAATTATGCTATATTTGC
>URVC01000035.1 GCA_900551245.1 uncultured bacterium
TTGCCGCAACGGTTATAATTTATCGAAAACTTGCTGTTATTTAGGGATAGGTTCTAAGGGCAGATAAAAGAGGTTTTGTGCGATGATATGGAATAAGTTCCATCTGGATACCGCGAAGAATCTGCCGTTGTATCAGCTGCTGGCGGACCAGTTGCGGCAGTGGATTCTTACCGGCGTCCTGGCGCCGGGGGAGAAGCTCCCCGGTTCGCGGGAGCTCCAGAAACTGCTTCATCTCAGTGCCGTCACGATTGAAAACGGCCTGAATATTCTGACGAAGGAGCAGTTTCTTCTCCGCCGTCCCCGCTGCGGCACCTTTGTTGCAGAAACTCTGCCGGGAATGGCGACTGGAATGTTGGAGCCTCCCGGGTGCATTTATGCTGTTCTTTCCAACCTGAAAGGGCTGGTCGGTTCCTATTGGTGGATTATCGTTTCCGGGCTGGAACAGCAGTTGCGCAAGGCGGGATATCGGCTCTGCATCCACCAGCACGAGGCGGATTCCCCGTTGCCGGAAGAGTTGCTGCATTACAAGGATTGTATCGGGCTGCTTCTTTGCGGATACAACTCCCGCCGGCTTGCGGAAAAAGCCAAGGCGGCCAATATACCCGTTGTGCTGATCGGCGGGTTGGATGAGGAGGATTCCGGTGATGTAGATTTCGATATGGTAATGCACAATGACCGGGAACGAGCGATGATCTCCATGGCCCATCTGCTGGATCTGGGGCACCGCCGGATTGCCGTCGTTACCGCCCCGCCTCACAGCCAGTTTGCTGCCAGACAGAAGCAGGGGGTAATGGATGCCGTTGCAACATATGGACTTACCGGTGAAACCATCACTTTCTTCCAGCCCGAAGGGTTGGAATATGAAGACGGTGTTGCCGTCGGTTATGAAATTTTCTGCCGCAGAAACCGTCCTACTGCGGTGTATGCAGGAAACGATTTTCTGGCGTACGGCATTATTGCGGCAGCGGAAAAACTAGGTCTGTCGACGGGGAGGGATTTCTCCATCATCGGTTGTGGCAGAATCAATGTTTGCGGTATTCCGTTGAAACCGGTTCTGACCACTACCGTAAGCAAGCCTGAGGAGTCGGTCCGGATTGCGGTGGAGAAACTGCTCCGGCAGATACAAGAACCGGGGCGACCGAACAGTACCACGGTCGTTCGCGTCGATGCCATCTGTTATGGAGAAACCACTCGGATTTACCGGCAGGAATCGGCTTCCGGAGCCATCCTGGTCGATTCGGATCGTCTGATTGCTGTTCCATGAACATCGTCACATAGAGTCGAAGGGAGAAAAGATTATGAAAACTTTTATCGCAAACAAGTTGTGGCTTTCGCTCAGGAAAGGACAACGAAAATTTACACTTATAGAATTATTAATTGTAATTGCTATCATTGCGATTTTGGCATCAATGCTGCTGCCGGCATTGAATCAGGCAAGGGAGAAGGCAAAGTCCACTACCTGCATCAACAATCAGAAGCAGTGTGCTTCTGCGAATCTGGTTTATGCCAACGATCTTAACGACCTTATTCTGTTTCGCTCTTCCAACAATGGCTCGCATGATTCCTGGGGGGGCATTCTGCTCGAGAACAAATATCTGCCGGGGAGTTACACCTCGCTGGGCAACTCTTTTTTGTTTAATTCCGTGCTGGTCTGTCCCACGGTACGGAGGAGTCCGACCGCAGATCAGGAGTCGCAACTGCGGTTCCGGACCTACGGCATGCCATATTATCAGACTGATTTCGACTATACCAATCGCACGAAACAGGTGGTGCTGGGGAAGTTTGCTGTCACCCTGTCCGACTCCAACTCTTCGTTATTTTTTTCTCTGCTCAAGATGAAGCAGCCGAGCGGCACCGTCATGTTGGCGGACAGCGGTTATTTGAACAGCAGCAATCAGTTCGGATACTGTGTCTGGAACATCCCCGTGCATAATATCTCGAGCGATTATGGACTTACTCTGCGTCATTCCAACCGGGCAAATGTAGCCTACATGGATGGGCACGTCGAGGGAGGAAGTCCGCAGGAACTTTACGCCTCTCCGACGAATTTCCGGCGTTTTATTGATGGAAACGGCAACCTTTCCCCTGCACAATGGCCGCAGATTTATCAAAACCTCTAAGCAGGATGTACAGACAATGTTGAAAAAAGAGATCCTGATTGTAATTGTTGCTGCGGTTGCCTGTCTGCTTTCTGCGGCAGAACTTCCGGAAACGGTGAAATTTTCGAATAACGGCTCTTTCCGGATCGGCGATGCGGAGTTCTATATCCAGAACTACTCCTCGGCATGGAAACCGTCATTGAACGGAAACTGGCAGAACCGGAAGGCGAAGCTGAACCGGAGCGGCTTGACGCTTTCGGCAGTCATGCCGGTCGGGGGACAGAAAGCCGATGTCACGGAGGGAATCACTCCGACCGGCGATGCGGAGTTCCGGCTCAACTTTCAGGCGAAGTTCCGCGAGCCGGTGGTGGTCAATGCGCTTCACGGGGTCTTTCTGGTTCCCGCAGCGGAGATGATGGTCTTCGTCGACGGCAAACCGGTCCGTCTGCCCGAAAAATATTCCGTGATGACTTTACTCAACAATCCAAATGCAAAAGAGTTTCGCTTCTCGGTCGCCGGTGGGTATGAGATGCTGGTCTCCGGAAATCCGCTTCGGCTGACGATTCAGGACAACCGGAAATTTGACAGTGATACGTTTTCGTTCCGCTTTGGAGCTGAGCCGGGAAGCGGCAAGATAAAAGAGTCGAAACTTGCTCTCTCGTTCCGTATTATTCCCGTCAAGTTGCAGCCGGTCAATCTGAAAAAGACGGCAAACATGGACTTTGCCGACGAGGCACCGGGAGACGGGAAGGGCGGCTGGACCGATCAGGGGCCGGAAAACGATCTGCGGAAACTGAAACCCGGCACGGTCCGGACGGGCGCCCTCTCGTTCGAGGTGCTCGACCCGGCGAAGAACGGCGGTCGCGCCGCGTTGGTGCTCGCCGGCAAACAACGCGGTTTCGCCATTCCGGCCGCTACGCTCCCACTGCCGGTAAACCGTGCCGGGGCGGTCAATCTGCTGCACGCCTCCGCCTGGACCCCGGCGAACGGGACGACGCTCGGCACCGTGATTGCACAGTACACGGATGGTTCTTCGGTCCGCATTCCGGTGGTGGCAGGCCGCGATTGCGGCAACTGGTGGAATCCGTTCCGGGGGAAAAATGCGGCGATCGTGTGGAGTGTGGAGAATCCGGAGGCTCTTGTCGGACTTTACGCATCCAGTTTTGCTCTGCCGAAACCCGGACCGAAATCGCTGCGCTTCGAGACGGCGACGCCGGAGACGGTCTGGATGATCGTCGGCGTGACCCTCTCCGACAAACCGATCCGTTTTGCCGCGGTGAGCGACAAACCGTTGGAAATGAAAGCGAACTACGAGTGGAAACCGCTCGCATTCCAGCGGAAAATCAACCGCGGCAGCGCGCTCGACTTCTCCTTCCTCGCCGATGCTCCGGCCGGGAAGTACGGCTTCATCCGGCCGACGCCGGAAGGGACGCTCACATTTGAGAAGGCGCCGCAGAAACGGATTCGGCTCTACGGACCCAACCTCTGCTTTTCCGCGAGCTTCCTGAAGAAGGAGACGGTGGACCAGCTCGCCGATTATTTTGTCTACTGCGGCTACAACACCGTGCGGATTCACCACCATGACACGGAACTTCTGGACCGGAAGGCGAAAGATACGCTGACCTTCTCCGCCGCGAAGCTCGATCAGCTTGATTATCTGGTGTATCGGATGAAGGAGAAGGGGATCTACGTGACCACCGACCTCTACACCAACCGGGTGTTCAAGCCGGGCGACAACATCCCCGAATGCGACTTCTACGACCAGCGACAGATGAAGATGCTCCTGCCGGTCAGCCGGGCGGCGATGGAGAACTGGAAGGAGTTTGCGCGGCGGTGGATGAGCCATAAGAATCCCTACACCGGCCTCACCTGGGCGGAGGAGCCGGCGCTCTACTGCATCAATCTGGTTAACGAGGAGGTATTGACCGGAAACTGGAACCGCACTTCGTCGAGTGTCAAGCTGTATGAAGCGGCATTTGCGGAGTATTGCGCAAAGAAGAGACTCAAGGGTGGAGCGGCCTCCAATACCAATCCGGTTTTCCTCCGGTTCCTGTACGAACTGCAGGACCGGGTGCTGGCCGAGCAGATCCGTTTCGTCAAGGAGACGCTGGACGTGAAGGCGATGGTGACCAGTCTGAATCATCAGAACCAGATTCCACTTACCCTGTTGCGGCGGCGGTTCGACCTGGTGGACAATCATGCCTACTTCGATCATCCGGGATTCCCGGAGAAGCAGTGGAGTCTGCCCTTCAGCTACCGGCAGGTGTCGGCGCTCCGCCGCATGGCGGTGGTGCCGCGGAATCTGATGGCGACCCGCCTGCCGGGGAAGCCGTTCATTGTGACCGAGTTCAACTACTGCAATCCCAATCTCTACCGTGCGGAGGGCGGCCCGTTGATTGGCGCCTACGCCGCATTGCAGAACTGGGATGCGCTCTACCGTTTCGCCTGGAGCCACAGCGCAAGCGGAATCTACAAGGTCGGCGGCGCCTACGGATTCGACGTGGTCAACGACCCGATGGCGCAGCTGTCGGACCGGATTGCGATTGCGATGTTCCGGCGAGGCGATGTTGCGCCGGCGAAGGTGACATATGCCTATACGGTTTCTCCGAAGTGCTTTGAACGAAATGAGTTTGATGCATTTCCGGTGGCGTTTCAGAATCTCGGCCTCATCGCCGGCATCGGTTCGGTTCCGGAGGGGGATCGCACGGTGCCCCGGGGAACGGTGGAGCTTACTCCGGCGCAGGCGAAGAATCCCGCCGCGTTGAAGGATACGAGTATCGCAAAGCTCTGGCGTGAAGCGAACGAGAAGCGCATTGCCCGGAGCGTCACCGGCCAGTTGCGGCTCGACGGCAATGCGTCCAGTTTCACGGTGACGACGCCCCGGACGGAATCGATCACGCTTGCTTCGGGCAGTCTTGCCGCCGGGACGCTGCGGGTGAAGGAGGCAAGCTGTTTCCAGACGGTCGCGGCGATTTCGCTCGACGACAAGCCGCTGACGGAAAGCTCCTCCGTGCTGGTGATCCAGCTCACCAACGTGGCGAAGACGGGATTGCGCTTCACCAATGAGAGCCGGAAGGTCGTGATGAAACCAGGCCGTCTCCCATTGCTGATTCAGAAGGGGCGTGCAACGGTGGAACTCGCTTCGGCGCGTCCCTTCCAGGTGACGGCGCTCAGCTGCGACGGTGTACCGTATGGCGAGGTGAAGGGAACACTGCAGAACGGTGTCTTCCGCTTTACCGCAGATACCACGCAGTTTCCCGGCGGTGTCATGGCCTACCATCTGACCCGGTGACGTCGGATTTCCTGTTAACTTGTTTCGGGGGAGGGGGATTCCTCCCCCGGTTCTTTTTGCGGGGAGGGCGGCGGATTATGCAAAATTTTGATTTTTTTTCATTTGGCTATTGACATTGGCCGATCTTTCTGGTATAATAGATAACGTGTTAACTTAACGTGTTAAATCTTGAGATATCCTGTCATGGAGCGAAAAGGAAAAAACTGCACGATCCGGGAGCTGGCCCGCTACGTTGGTCTGAGCACCTGCACGGTGTCGAAGGTGCTGAACGATCACACCGGGGCTCTGTCGATTCCGGAGAGCACGCGCCGGAAGGTGAGGGAGGCCGCGCGGGAACTCAACTACGTGCCGAACGTGAATGCGCAACGCTTTTTCAAGCGGCGCAGCTCCGTGATCGGCCTGCTGGTGCCGCCGCAGGAGGAGATGGGGCACAACGTCTTTCACGACACACATTTTGTGGATATTTTAAGCGGGATCGAGAAGGTGTTGAGCACCACCAGCTACAATCTGCTGCTGCTCTTCAACCGCCCGGAATACAAAGCCGGGAACCGGTACGAGGCGATGTTCAGTTCCGGTTTCGTGGACGGGCTGCTGATCTGGGGCGCGCACCGGTCGGAAGGGTACTGGAAGGAGCTGGTGGAGCTGACGCAGCCGCGTATTTTTCTGACGTCGATGCCGGACTTCTCCCCGGATGAGCCGCTGCACTATGTCGCGAGCGACTACGAACAGTCCGCCTGCGGAATCGTCAGTCGCCTGAAGGCGCAGGGATGCCGCCGCTTCTGCTGGCTGGCGGGCATGCAGGATACGTCGATCATTTCGCAGCTGGCCGCCGGGATGGCGCGTGCCGGCGTCACGCTGGAGGAGTCGGCGATTCGTTACAGCGATTATATGGAACCCGATGGAGAGCGGCTGGCCGCGGAACTGCTTGAACACGGTGAATTTGATGCTCTGCTGGCGACGGCCCCGCAGCTGGCGCGCGGCGCCGTCCGGTACATTGAGGCGCATCATCTGCCGGTACGGGTCGGCAGTTTTGACGGCCAGCGGGGGACCCGGCTGATGTCGGACCACTACATTTCGGCATTGACCAACGACTTCGAAATCGGTTTGAAGGCGATGGAAAAAATGTTCGCATTGATCGAAGGAAGTTCGGAAACGGTTCAAATTAGAGTTCCGGTAGATTTTACGACAAACGAAAGGAACGAAAAGCAATGAGTATTTTTATGAGGACGAGTCATCCCGGGAAAAGCGTATCGTCATTTCCTCCTTCTGATCGGATCGGTACAATATGCCGGTGTCGCATGGAAGAGGTGGCTACAAAATTCACTCTAATAGAATTATTAATAGTTATTGCGATCATTGCAATTCTGGCGGCGATGTTGCTTCCCGCCCTGAACAAGGCGCGGGAAAGTGCGCGGGCCACAGCCTGTCTGGCAAACATGAAACAGATCGGGACCGCATCCGGCATGTATTCGGGGGATTCCAATGATTTCATCGTTTCGGATGAGCTGGATCAAAGTGGCGGCGCGGAACTCCGCTGGCAGTACAAGTTTTTCGACTATCTGGGAAAGAACGAGAAGGTATACCGTTGTCCTTCCGACACGCTGGTCCGGAAGAATGAGGCCGCTGCTCTCTCCTATGCGCTGAATTATCCGGCCCGGAAAGCGGAGCTTGACTTCGGCTACCGGTGTGCGCCCGGCGGGAAGAAAATTTCCGCCGTGAAAAATGTTTCCGTCATATTGTTCAGCTGCGTCAACGTTGGATTTTCACGAGTCGCGGACGGCACATTGATCGGTCTGCTGCGCAACAAGGCGGGCACCTGGTCGACCAACAATCTTTCCTTCGGCTGGACGACGACTCATTACAGCCCCTTCGGAAATACGCTCGGCGTCTTTACCGATGGGCATAACCGCGGTTCCGT
The DNA here is from genome assembly GCA_900551245.1 of uncultured bacterium. Taxonomy (GTDB): domain Bacteria; phylum Verrucomicrobiota; class Lentisphaeria; order Victivallales; family Victivallaceae; genus Victivallis. The sequence goes on from URVC01000035.1 coordinate 7,310, forward strand.
TTTCGCCAGGCTGGACGGGGGAACCAGGTCTTTGAAGCGCGGAACTTATGACGGGTACTGGCAGCCGCAGGGCCGTACCGACATCAGCAAGAAGAACTGGTGTCTCGACGGCATCGGGTTCTGATTCGGAACAGGGAAACGGGAAGACCGATTGGTCGGATGGCGGCTCAGGAGCGGCGGAATCTGACTGTTCCTGATTCCAATCCCGCGAAGCAACGAACAAGTGGAAGGAAATTTTTCCCATGAATTTGCTGAAAATACTCGGTGCAATTTTTGCTTTCGCAGTTCTGGCCGTGGCGGACGCGGCGGAAACCAACTGGCTCGGAGTTGGAAAAACAAAGATCGATGCCGTCGAGGCGATGCTTTCCGACGCCAATCGCGGTCTGAGCCGCCCCGTCTCCGACCGGGCGTTCTGGGAGCGTTATCCGGCCAGCAGCCATATCCGGCGGCGGGCGGAACAACACCGGACCGGAAAGGTTCCGGAGCTAGACGCGACGAAACCCTACGATCTGCCGGGGAATCTTGAACTCTCCCGCGGAATCTGCTGCATGACCATCATGGAGGCAAAGGAGAACCGGGGGCGCTATCTACCGCAATTGACCAAATATCTGGAACGGCGGATCAATCAGCCGGCGTGGACGACGCCCGATCTCGGAATCGCCCGGGCGCACGGCGTCGATCTGCATTCCGCCCGGCAGATTCGCGATCTGGCGGAGGTGGACTGGATTCTCGGGGAAAAACTTTCTCCGGAAATCCGCAGGGCGATTCGCGACGGCTTGCAGACGTGGTGTTTTGACTACATGCTCCACGCCTGTTCCGCCCGGAAAGCCTCCGAGATCGGCGGTTTCAACTGGCTGCGAGCCACCACAAACTGGAATCCCTTCTGTTGGATTGGCGTACTCCACGCCGCCGATGTCATGCTGCCGAAGCGGCAGAGAGCGATTCTGTACGCGAATGCGCAGGCATCGCTCCGGTATTACACGGGAGCCTTTTCCGAAGACGGCTACATCGTCGAAGGTGCGGGATACTACGACATGGGGTTTTCCCGCTTTCTGGATTGCGCGGAACTGTTGCGCCGGGGAACCAGCGGGAAACTTGATCTGCTCGCTCCTTCCGCAAAGCTGGAAAAGATGATGCTGTATCCGCTTACCTACGCCATGGATCACAATCTCTACCCCCATTTCGCCGACAGCGGCAGCGACGGAAAGGCCACAGGCATGCCAGTTTACCTTCTCGCACAGATCGACTACCTGAGTAACAAGGCGAATTTCAAGGCGGACTGGCAGAACGGGTGGCCGGCCGGCCATGGACTCTTTCTGAGCGAAGACATCGGGCGTCAGCTGCTGCTGGACAAGATCCGCGGCTTCCGGCCTGAACGGCGGGACACGGTTCCCCTGACCTCTCTGTTCCGGCAGCCGGCAGTGCTTGTCTGCCGGGATGACGCTTCCGGGCCGAAATTCAGTTTTGCGGCAAAGGGAGGACATAACTTTGAGGATCACAATCACAATGATCTCGGCTCCTTCTGCATCGGGTATGATGACCGTATCGTTCTGGGTGATCTGGGGTATCCTCAGGTGGGACCGGGATATTTCAACTCCGGCAGGCGCTATGAGTGGAAGCTTGCCTCTTCCTGGGGACACCCGGTACCGGTGGTCAATGAGTGTTTGCAGGGCGCGGGACGCCAATATCGGGCTGACATTCTGCAGTTCAAAGAGGGGCCGGAGAGTGTGCTTTTTCGTCTGGATTTGACGAAGGCATATCCTGAGAAGGCCGGGTTGAAAAAGCTTGTCCGGACGTTCCAATGGAATCGCGGTGACCGTACCTTAAAGGTGATAGACGAATTTCAGCTGAAAAAACCGGGGACATTCTCTGCTGCGTTAGTCGGATTTTCACCATTTGTAAATCTGAAAGAGAATTATGGAGAGAATGATTCTTTGCAATTCCAGATCGAGACCAATGTTCCCGGATTGACTGTTTCCGCACAGGAAATTCCGGAGCGTTCACAAAACGGGAAAAAAATTCCCTGGCGGTTGGAATATGGTTCCTCTGTTGCTGTTCTCCAGGGAAAATACCAGGTGAAAATTGCTTTAAAGCAGTTGTAAGTGTCTGTAGTCGAAACGTAAACTTGCAGGACTTTTCCTCATTGTAAAAAGCGTACCGGATTCTGTTCAGAAAGTCCGCTAAGGAGAATATCGGTGAAAGATGGCCGGGCGAAACTGTTTCTCCTGGTTTATTCTCCTGTGCTTTTCCTCCTGTTGTTTCAAGCTATTTCACGGGGCGAGCACCGGGGGATCTGTCGCAGTGAACCATTGTGGCTTGACGATGCCGGCTTCTGTACCATGTTCTTCTGCCTGCCGGCTTGTCAGGCCGGGGAGGGAAAATTACATGGGCGGACACACCGCGGGAACGGTGACCGGGGCGGCGGACGGAACCGCCGTGTCGAGATAATGGCTGGTCAGATCGCACACCCGGAACGTGGAGAAATCCTCTTTCGCGAGGTAGCAGGAAGGGATCGTCTCCTGTCGCATCTCCCGGTCGGCAATCTGGCCGATCAACGCCTGCACCGCGGTCCGGACAATGCGTTCCGCCTGATCCATCACAGTTCCCCGCAACCGTTCGGAGGATGCCTGCGCCCAGGTCCATTCATTGTAAAAACCGATGAGATCAGGGTGATAACCCGAGGGGTCCGGGATGCTGTCGAGAAATGCCCGCATTGAATATTTGCCGTTGATCAGCAGAGCATCGTACCGCCGCGCCGCCAGGCCAGCGTATTCGCCGATCTGCTCCTGCCAGCAGAGTTCCCCGTCGACTCCGCAGGCGGAACAGGCTTCCTGAAAATGAATTGCGTCGATGCGGTTGCTGTGGTAGTTCTTGCGGAAGAGCGCAAAGGCGAGCCGCGCATGGCCCCGGGCGGCGAGCGCCTCCACCGCCGCCCGGATCGCTGCCCGGTGATCCGGCGTAACAGAAGAGAAGCCGTTCCCGTTCGAATGAGCGAACGTGAGAAAGGGGAACGTTTCACGACGGAGCAATTCCAGAAGCTCCTCCGGGATTCCGCCGCAGTCGTCGCCGAAGAGAATTCCGTCCACCCGGGAGGCGCGGAATCGCTCGATGTTTTCCGCCGCCAGCTCCGGCCGGAAGCGGGTCAGCCGGATGAGTATCGAATACCCCTCCCGGGCCGCTTCATCCATCGCGATTTCAGAAGCCGCCGCGTAGAACATGTCGGTCAGGCTCGGCAGCAGCAGCCCCAGTGTCCTGGTCCGGCCGCGGGTCAGCGAGACGGCGATCTCCGAGGGGCAGTACCCCAGCTCTTTCGCCGCCTGACGGATTCGTTCCGCCCGTTCGCGTGCGTCCCGCCGCTTGCCGAGGGTCGTGCCGGAAAGTGCCCGGGCGGCCATCCGCACCGGTACTCCTGCTTTCTGCGCAACGTCTTTGATTGTCACCATCGTTCCCGCTGTCCCTGATTTGTCTGCGGCTGTCTGCCGATGCACATAGTATACCGCCTCCCGGAACACTTTGCAACTCCGTCACCGTCTTTCCGCAAAAATCCGGAAAAAATTTTTTCTCCTCTTGATTCTTGGAAAAAGTCGGATATACTATATTTGACACCGGTGACAATTATTGAAGAAAACCGCAAACAGAAAGGGAGGACCCGATGCGCAGACAGGAGCTTCAATCGTACATCGACCGTTACCGTGACGAACTAATCAACGACATCATTCCGTTCTGGCAGACCCATTCGTCCGACCGGGTGCACGGCGGGTTCTACAACTACCTCGGGCGGGACGGCAAGGTGCTGCACACCGACAAGAATGTGCGTCAGCTCGGCCGGCAGGTGCTGCTGTACGCCCGCGCCTACACGGAACTTGAAAAGCGGCAGGAGTGGCTGGATCTGGCGCTGGACGGTATTCAATTTGTCGACAGATACTGCTTTGACGATCGGGATGGACGCACCTATTACGAGGTCACAGAGGATGGCCGCCCGGTGCGCAAACGGCGTTATGTGGTGACCGAACATTATACGGTGATGGCGTACATCCAGCTCTTTCTCGCCACCGGAGAGGAGCAGTGGAAGCAGAAGGCGGAGAAGCTCTACAAGACCATCATGATGTACTATTACAACCCGGAGCTTTTGCCGTCGAAGTTCTATCCGGCGCGCAAGGTCAAGGCGCACAACATTCCGATGATCATCAGCTGCACCAGCATCCTGATGCGGAAACTCGGCGGCGACACCTCGCTCTACGACCGCACCATCGAAACCTGTTTCAAAGAGGTGTACGACACCTTCATGAATTACGAGAAGAAGGCGCTGCTGGAGATCGTCAACGCCGACGGCTCCTTCCTGGAGACTCCGGAGGGGCGGACGATCAATCCGGGGCACAGCATCGAGACCAGCTGGTTCACGCTGGAGGAGGCGAAGTTCCAGCACGATCCGGAGCTGATGAAGCAGGGGCTCCAGGCGCTGGACTGGGCGTTGGAGTGGGGCTGGGATAAAGAGTACGGCGGGATCATCTACTTCCGCAACGTCGACGAGGCCGAGGGGCACGAACCGGATCAGTACGAGCATGAACTCAAACTCTGGTGGCCGCAGAACGAGGCGATCTACGCGACGCTGCTGGCCTATTCGCTGACCGGAGAAGAGAGGTATCTGGAGTGGTTCAAAAGAATCGAAACTTACTTCTACTCGCACTTCCCGGATCACGAGTACGGCGAGATCTTCAAATATCTCCGCCGTGACGGCACGCTCTCCTCGACGATGAAGGGGACGCGCTGGGCGGGGATGTTCCACCATCCGCGCATGCTCTTCAATCTCATCAACCTCATGGAAGAGATGAAAAAGAAGGCGGAGTAGAATCATGAGATACCAGCAACGGATGGCGCGCCTCGTCGAGCGCAAGATCCAGCAGACCAGGGAAAAACTTGCCGTACTTGGCGCACGGGATGAGGATGATTACGGCCTCGTCCTGCCGCCGGAAGGATTTGTCCCCGAGCTGCCGGTCCGGGATGAAAACGGTTCGTTTGCCGGGGCATATGCGTGGGGGAAGAACTTCCGGTACCTGATGGAGAACCATCCGGTTTATATCGACCCGGATGACGCACTTGCCGGACGCTGGATGTTCATGCTTTCGCGGATGCGGCTCGGATACAAACTTTACCGTTCGAATTTCGCGTTCGACTACTCCGATCTGGTACCGTTGCAGGAGAAGTACGACATCACCAGCGGTATCGGCAAAGACGCCCATTTCGCACCGGATTACGAAATCGGACTCTCATTCGGCTGGGGCGGATTGCTCGACAAAGCGCGTACCGCGTTGGAGAAGTTCGGTCACGATCCGGTTGCGAAGGAGCTCTTTGAGGCGGAGATTGATGCGATCGAGGGGATTCAGTGCTGGGTCCGCCATCTGGCGCTTGCCGCCCGCGACCGGGCGTTGACGGAGTACGATCGGGAGCGGAAGCAAAATCTCATCGAGATGGCGCAGGTCTGTTTCCGGCTGATCTCCGCACCGCCGGAGACGCTGCGCGAGGCGTGCCAGTGGCTCGCCTTGTTCAACATGGCGAGCCGCACCTACAACCGTGACGGCGCGGGCGGTCAGCTCGACGAACTGCTCCGGCCCTATTATGAACGCGATCTCGCCGCCGGGCGGATCGATGACGAGGATGCGGAGTTCTTCCTTTTCTGTCTGCTGCTGAATGATCCCCACTACTATCAGCTCGGCGGTCCGGGGGAGGACGGGCGCGACATGACCTCGCCGTTGTCGTTTCTGATTCTGGAGGCTGCGGCGAAGCTGAAAAGCTCCTGCAACCTGACCATCCGGGTGCATGACGGAATGGACCGGCGGCTCTTCCGGCGCGGCGTGGAGATCCTGCTGGAGAATAAGCTCGGCTATCCGCGCTTCTCCGGCGACAAGGCGCTGGTGGCGGGCTTTATGAAGAACGGCTACAGTGCCGCGCTCGCCCGCAAACGGATTGCCACCGGCTGCAACTGGATGAGTCTGCCCGGGTTGGAATACACGCTCAACGATGTGGTGAAGATCAACATCGCCAAAGTGTTCGAAGTGGCGTTTCAGGAGACGGCGGAAGAGGCGGCTCCTTCGTTGAAGAAGCTGGAGGCGTGTTACATCCGCCATTTTCATCTCGCCGTTGAAACGGTGATGAAAGGGATCGACTTCCATCTGGCGCACCAGTATCGGAACGAACCGGAACTGCTGCTGAATCTGCTCTCGCACGGGCCGCTGGAGAAGGGGCTTGACGTCTCTCACGGCGGCGCGGAGTTTTACAACATGGCTCTCGACGGCGCCGGGTTGGCGGTGGTTGCGGACTCGTTCGCCGCGATCGAACAATTCGTCGAGCAGGAGAAGAGTGTCTCCTGGAGCGAATTGGCGGAACAGCTGCGGGCCGATTTTCAGCTGTCGGGTGGAGAGATGCTCCGGAAAAAACTGCTTTCCGGCGACCGGTTCGGACGGGGAGGGGGGCGCGGCGATTTCTGGGCGGTGCGGCTCACGGAGATCCTCGATCAGGAGGTGGCCGGGAAGCGCACTCCGGCGGGGTACCGGATGATACCCGGCTGGTTCTCCTGGGCGGACACCGTCCGATTCGGCAAGAGTGTCGGTGCAACGCCGAACGGCCGCCGGGCGCATACGCCGATTTCACACGGGGCCAATCCGAATCCCGGATTCCGCAAGGACCACGCGCTGACCGCGATGGCGCGGGCGATCGCTTCGGTGCAGCCGGGGTACGGCAATACCGCACCGTGGCAGCTGGAGCTGGATATCGGTTATGCGAAGACCGACCGGGCGGTTGAGAATCTGATGGCGCTGATGGAGGCGCATTTCGAGCTCGGCGGAACGTTGATCAACATCAATATTGTCGATGCGGAGAAGATTCTGGCGGCGCATGCGAATCCGGAACTTTATCCGGACCTGATCGTACGGGTCACCGGATTCAGCGCCTACTTCACCTCGCTTTCGAGGGAGTTCCGGCAGCTGGTGGTGGACCGGCTGATCCGTGAGGCGGTATGACGAGGCGCGCATGAGAGGCGTGGTGTTCGACGTCAAACGCGGTTCGGTCAAGGATGGTCCGGGAATCCGTACCTCGGTGTTCTTCAAAGGGTGTCCGCTGCGGTGCATCTGGTGTCACAATCCGGAGTCGTGGCTTCCGGAGCCGGAGCCGGACGGGGCTGACGTGATCGGGCGGGAAACCTCCGTCGAAGCGCTGATGGAGGAGATTCTGGTTGACCGCATCTTCTACCGCGCCTCCGGCGGCGGAATTACGCTGACCGGTGGCGAACCGATGATGCAGTTCCCCTTTCTGCGTGAACTGCTGCGGGCGGCGAAGGCGGCGCAGATATCGACCGCGCTTGACACCTGCGGATTCGCGCCGTGGGAGGAGTACCGGGAAATTCTGGAGCTGGTCGATCTCTTCCTCTACGACTTCAAGGCGTCCGACCCGGTGCGTCACCGGGAGCTGACCGGGGTGGAGAACCGGCTGATTCTGGAAAATCTCCGCCGGCTGAACGAGGCGGGAGCGGCGATTTTTCTCCGCTGCCCGCTGGTGCCCGATGTCAACGATTCCCCGGATCATCTTGCCGCGATCGCCGCACTGGCGGAGGAGCTCTCCGGCATCGAAGAGGTCACGCTGGAGCCATACCATCCGCTCGGCGTGGAGAAGGCGGAACGGCTCGGGCGGCAGGGAACGTGGAAGTGCAGAAACTTCCCGCCGCCGGAACGAGTGAACGCGTGGCGCCGGGCCGTTGCCTCGAGGACGCGGAAACGGGTTGTTGTCGCCTGAATGCCGCGCTTCAGCCGCGGAAGATGAAAAACACCGCTCCCGCAATGCAGAAGGCCGCGTAGAGGTAGTTCCACGAGAGCGATTCCTTCATGTAAAGCAGGGGGAAGGGGACGAAGACACTGAGCGAGATCACCTCCTGAAGAATCTTCAACTGCCCGAGCGAAAGCGTGGTGTGACCGATCCGGTTGGCGGGCACCTGGAGCAGATATTCAAACAAAGCGATGCTCCAGCTCGCCAGCGCGGAGTTTCGCAATGTTATCATGTGTGCAGCCAGGCTCCAGCAGGGGCGCAGTCTGGGGCCGGATTTGCAATCATCAAACAACGCGATATAGTATTAGAAAAATTTCTGCATTGCTCGATGGGATAGAAAAATGTTTTCACGGGAAGGAACATAGACGATTTTATACCGCATCCTGTATCCAGATAGAGTTTTTTTCTGAATTTTCAGCCGGGAGATGGGCAATGAGTTGAGCCTTGTTGCAATACGTGATAAGTAGTGGAAAGAGATACGAATGAGCGTTTCGAGAAAAAATTATGGGGATTGATTGTCAATGAATCGCTGTCGTTTGTTGTTCTACATAATGGTCCTTGTACTTGTCTATAACTGCTTTGCTGTCGGAGAAACGTTTACTGTTCCAATTGGCTTTGATTTCATGTGGGGAAGTCAACTGTCGTCAAATCGGGAAGAGCCGCGGGATTGTTATGAACTCAAGGCAAATACGCTGGTGATAAAAAAGGAACTTTTCGGCCTGACCTGCACGTTTTACAGCAGGGCGCTCCGCCCTTCCTCGAAGAATACAGTTTCATTTCAAGTCCGTGCGACGGAGAGAAATGAAGCCCGCTTGAAAGCCTTTATCACTTTTTCCGCTTCTCATGACCTGGATGAAGAACAATGTAACGGCACAACGGAAAAACGCGTTTTTGACCTTTCCTGTACAGCGGGGAAGGAGTTTCGAACTTTCAATTTCCCGTTGGTTCTCAACGCCGCGGATTTGAAATGCAGACAGTGCGGCCGTGCTTTGCATGCGGGGCGTTTTTTTCTTTCCGCGTATCTGGATCGATTTGCAAAAAACGAAAACGGTTCAGGCGGAACTGGCGGCGGTTTGGAACTCTCTCCCTTTTCCCTGACAATGGAGTTTCCGGTCGCTGTAACCGATCGGAAACATATTTCTTCTACGTTCTGGTTGACCGATATACGCAATCCGCCGAAGAAGACGGCTGTCGCTTCAAGTTTATCGCGAAAACGCGTTGAGCGCAGAAAAACAGCCGGCCAAGTGGTGGACGTCAGAAAAATCCAGGAAGAGCGAACGAGTTTCCAAGCCGTTCTTGACCTTCTCGACCGGGGGGATGAACCGGCGGCCGTGGCGGAGGCGGTACGAATCGGGGAGAAAAACCATTTCGCCGCAATTTTCCTCTATCTGGCATACAGCCGGGGATACAACGGTGTGGCAATCGATTATTCGCTGGCGGCACGTTATTTCAGCAGTTTTATCGGTAGTTTTTCTGGAATCCGTACCCCCGGTTTCATGTTCTATCTTTCGGAGTATGAGGGCGTCTGGAAAAAATACCGTCTCCCGCCCACCGTGCCGGGCGAACGTGTCACAATTCTGACCTGGGGTCGAGGCTACTCCTGTATGGAAGAGATTGTTCCTTTGCGGGGAACCCGGCCTCTGAAAGAGTGTTATGAAGAGAGAATGCGGAATATCGGTGGAACCGGTGCGCGAGTTCTTTATCTGATCGGCCGGGAACAAGCCGAGCCGATTCGTTCGGAACTTATGAAGATGGCGCGCGAGAGGGGCAGTGCGGAGGCCTGGGCCGATCCTTTCACTCCATATGAAGCACGTGTCCGTAATGACGTGTGGGAATTGAAGAATGAGGGGATGGTGGGAATTTCTTTTGAAAAATTTCAGGAGCTTCAGCATGCCGCTGAACTGGGGTATGTTCCTGCAAAACTCATGGTTGCCAAGTTGCTTTTGAAAAATTCATTTGACATCCCGCCCGACGCGGGCCGGGCACGGAAGCTGATACAGGAGGCGATCGCCACCTGCGAGAAGACCGCTGAGAGCGGCTGTCCTCACAGCAGGACAGATCTCTCTTATGCTCGAGAGCTTCAGAATGTCATCCCGGATGAAGAGGCGCCTACGGCCGAACTGCTCCGCCAGTGGTCGGCAATTCACTCTTCCGGCAATTCGACTTCACACGTGAACAGCTTGACACTCTCTGTGCTGAACCACCTGTTATCCCACCGGGAAGACAATCCGGACCGTGGTTTTTTTCAGGCAATGTATCTGCCGGCAACCCGATCGGACCTGCAAAAAAAACTTCTCCGCGAGGCGGCGGAACAGGGAGGGCATCTTGCAATCCGGGCGTGTCTGAGCCGTTCTTTCGGACAGCGAGATCATTGGTACTATCTTTATCTTGCCGGAAAAGCCGGACTTTCCGGTCAGGGGGAAACTCCCGAATCCTATTTCCGCAAGGCCTATGCAAGACTGAAAGAGCGTGCGATTCTTGGCGGAGAGGAATATGTGCGGAATCTTTCTTTGCTTGCTCCCTTCAACAAAGATGCCAGATTGGAATATGAGAGGGTAACGTTCTGTCCTGAGTTCAAGTTGGAGAGCAGTGAGCCGGAAACTTTATCCGGAACCCTTGAAAAATTTTCCGGAAGGTGGGTTGTAAAGGTTCTGGCAAAACCTTCGGAGAAAACGCGATATCTCAACATTAGCCTGGAGCGGGAACAGGGCGGTTCCGTGTCGCTTTCCTCTTCATCTGCGGAAATATCCAACGGGCAGGTCTGGCTTGAGTACCCTGATTCGAACGGGAAGCCCTCATATATGAAGGTTAACACGTATTCTTCCATGACCGTCATCCCGAAAAAGATGAAACTTGTGATTTGCCCGCGTCAACAGCCTCTGGAATTGATCATAATTCCCGACCTGCCAAGACGGTAACGAGGGGGGATGGAAAGAACGCAATCCTTCCGGGCCGATTTCTGCCGGGGAGGCTGCTGGATACCTGAGAAAAAACGGGTGTTTCATGAAAAGCGAATGACGCAAATTCAGACGCAACATCGCTTGAGCACGTCGCGTGAAGAACGAATTGTCGCGGAATTACCGGAAAAGGGCGCTCCTGCAATTGTTGCCGTTACTCGGTTGGAACGCAAGAGCGCAAGCTGCCGAGTGGTCATTGACGCACGTGTTAGAAATCACTGCTTCGAGGACGCGGAAACGGGTTGTCGTCGCCTGAATGCCGCGTTTCAGCCGCGGAAGATGAAAAACACCGCTCCCGCAATGCAGAAGGCCGCATAGAGGTAGTTCCACGAGAGCGATTCCTTCATGTAAAGCAGGGTGAAGGGGACGAAGACACTGAGTGAGATCACCTCCTGAAGAATCTTCAGCTGCCCGAGCGAAAGCGTGGTGTGACCGATCCGGTTGGCGGGCACCTGGAGCAGATATTCAAACAAGGCGATGCTCCAGCTCGCCAGCGCGGCGACATACCACGCCCGGTTGGAGAGGTTTTTCAGGTGGCCGTACCATGCAAAGGTCATGAATACGTTGGAAAGAATCAGCAGACCGATGGTCTGCGCCGTCGGAGGTATGTTCATCATATTCGCCTGAAGGTTGATCCTGCCGGAGAGGAGGAAGGTGCCTTGCAGGCGGGAAATCCGGCGCGGAAATCCGCGGAACGGCTTTTTTTGCGGAGCGAATGCATCTTTTCTCTCTTTCCGGTTTGAAAACATCGTTGTGCAACGTTATAATAGATACAATCAACGCGCCATTTGCAAGGCGCAACGAAAAGAAATAACGGAAATCTCTGGATTTACTATGCTCAACCGCACCGGAATCACCATTGCCGGCGAAAGCAATCCCGGGCTGGTCCGGCGGCACAATGAGGATAATTTCGTCATTGTCGCTCTGCCGGAGCGGTCGAGCATCCTCGCCGTCGTCGCCGACGGCGTCGGCGGCCACAGCAACGGCGGCATGGCGAGTCTGATCTGCTGCCGCGATCTCGCCGATGCCTATTTCAGCATTCCGGACGAAGAGCTCTCCACCCCGTTGCAGGCGGAAAAATTTTTGCGGGATGAAATCCGGGTCATCAATCGGAAGATCTTTGAACGCAACTACTTTGAGGAACTCCGCCGCCCGATGGGCAGCACGATCCTCGCCGTGCTTTTTCTGCAGGATTCTCTCGTGATGGCCAGCGCCGGCGATACCCGGCTTTATGAATTGCCGCCGGACCGGCCGCTCCGTCAGCTCTCGGTCGATCATACGCTCAGCGCCGCCTATCTGCGCGCCCATGGCCGAAATCCGGAAAACCGCGCGGTGCTCCGCAATGTCATCATGCGCGCGGTCGGGCCCCGGCGGGAGCTGGCGCTCGACGTGCGGGTGTTTCGCAAACCGGCGGGGGCGCGCTATCTCTTCTGCACCGACGGCGCGTATCGCTACTCTTCCGACCGGCAGTTGCGGGAGGCGCTGGAGGATGCCTTCGTGCCGCGCGACACCGTTTCCGCGGTGATGCGCACCGCGCTGCTCCGCGGCGGGCATGACAACATCACCGTGATCGCCGCATTCGTCGAGAGGGGGAGCTGATGGCACTGCTGGAGGTGGAAGATCTCAAGGTGCACTACCCGGTGCGCGGCTCCTGGTTCCGGCCGAAGCGGTTTGTCCGTGCCGTCGACGGGGTCTCCTTCTCTCTGGAGGCGGGCGAGACGGTCGGTCTGGTCGGGGAGTCCGGCTGCGGCAAGAGCACGCTCGGGCGGGCGCTGGTCCGGCTGGAGCAACCGGTTTCGGGCCGGGTGCTGCTCGATGGAAAAGACATGGCGGCGCTGCGGGGGCGTGAACTGCGCCGGGCGCGCCGGAACTTTCAGATGATCTTCCAGGATCCCTACGGTTCGCTCAATCCGCGGCTGACCGTGTGGGCGGCGCTCGACGAGGTGCTGGCGCTTCACTCCGGGCTGGAGCGGGAGGCGCGGCAGCGGCGGGCGGTGGAGCTGCTCGAACGGGTCGGACTTTCGGCGGAGGCGCTCTACCGGTATCCGCATCAGTTTTCCGGCGGACAGCGGCAGCGGATCGGCATCGCCCGCGCACTGGCGGCGGAGCCGCGCTTCATCGTCGCCGACGAACCGGTTTCCGCCCTCGACGTGAGCGTGCAGGCGGCGATCATCAATCTGCTCGACGACATCCGGCGGGAGACCGGGACTTCGTTTCTCTTCATCGCGCACGATCTTGCGGTGGTCGAACACATCTCCTCGCGGATTCTGGTGATGTATCTGGGGCACATCGTCGAAAGCGCGCCGTCGCGGGAGCTGGTGGCGTCGCCGCGTCACCCCTACACGCAGGCGCTTCTGTCGGCGGTTCCGACGCTGGATGCGGCGGGGCGGAAGCGGATTGTCCTGCCCGGTGATGTGCCCTCTCCGCTGTCGCCGCCTGCGGGGTGTCCGTTTCATCCGCGCTGTCCGCGGGCGCAGGAGCGCTGCCGCCGGGAGGCGCCGCCGCTTGCCGCCGTGCCGGGATCGGCGCGAAAGTGCGCCTGTTTTTACCCCGTGGAAGGGGAGCAAACGGCGTAATGTGCGGATTTTCTGAGATAAATCTGCGATTCCATGTTGCAAATCCGGCCGGAGGGATTATATTTCGAGAAAAGAGTGTATCTGTGAGAGTATAACCGTTTCGACTATAGAGGGCATGGGGTTATGGCGGACCATCCGAAATTGACAGTTCTGTATGAAAAGCTTCGGGGCAAGACCTTCGAGATCGACAAGGATCAGATGAGCATCGGCCGCCGGGATGGGATGGATATCTGCATCAAGGATTCCAGCTTGAGCGGTCATCATGCCGACATCATCCGGAGCGAACAGAACGGGAAGACCGTTTATATTCTGCGTGACAACGACAGTACCAACGGCACCCGGATCAACAACGTTCCGATTACGGAGCAGGTGCTGAAGAATTCCGACCTCATTCTGCTCGGCGGCGTCGAAGTTCTGTTCGACAGCAACGAGGAAGGCGGCGAATCGGGGAGCTTCACCAAGACGCATACGATCGATCTCTCCAGCATCGACAGCAATGTTTCGACGGTTCAGACGATGATCAATCTCTCGCCGTTTGCCGCCGGGGAGCGCAAGAAGCATGCGATGGTGCAGAAGGCGATCATCGGCGTGGTGGCGCTGACGGCGCTCGCTGTGGTCGGGCTGGTGATCTGGGTGCTGATCAATATGCTCGAGACATTTTCGTGATTTCGTTTCACCGGCAGGGGGAAACGACAGGATAGCCGTCCCGTCCGGTGGCTCTGGTTCGCCGGCAGGGCGGTGGTTTTTGATTGAAGAGGAGTAATTTTCCGGATGCAAGAAAAAGAGAATAAAGAGAAAAACGAGATGGATCCGAAGCGGGTCGGAGAGGATCGTCCGGGCCGCGAGAAGAACAACCCGTTTCAGCGGGGGCGTCTGCCGGCTCCGCGTTCCAGCCGGGCCGCCGTGGTCTGGCTGGTTCTGCTGCTGGCGATCGGGTCGCTGGTGCTGTTCCGCGGATACGGCCCGTCGAAGGTGGTCACGCTTTCGCAGAGTGAATTTGAGCGTCTCTTGCGGGAGTCGAAGGTTGCTTCCGCAGTAATGACCGCGGAGAGCGACCGCATTTTCAACGTGGAAGGCAAACTCCGCAGCGGTGCTGCCGGTTCGGAGAGCAAGGTCGTCGAAAACAAGGCGCCGGAAAGCACCCGGGGGGGGCGCGGGAATCTTTCCGGGCTGACTCCCTACAAGACCCGGGTGATCTACTCCGAGCGTCTGGCCGAGCTCATGAACGGCATCCGGGTCCGGGTGGATTCCAACAACGCCGGTCTCTGGAACTTTCTGCTTGTGGGGATTCTGCCGGTACTGCTGATTGTCGGAGTGATCTACTTCTTCACTGCCAGGCAGATGCGGATGACCGGGCGCGGTGCGATGGATTTCGGTAAAAGCAAGGCGCGGATGATCCCGCCGGATGAACTGCACGTCAAGTTCGACGACATCGCGGGGGCCGACGAGGCCAAGGAGGAGATCGGCGAGATCGTCGAGTACCTCAAGGATCCGCTGCGCTTCCAGCTGGTCGGCGGGCAGATCCCGAAGGGGTGTCTGCTGGTCGGCGATCCCGGTACCGGCAAGACGTTGATGGCGAAGGCGGTGGCCTGCGAAGCCGGCGTGCCGTTCTTCTCGATCAGCGGTTCGGATTTTGTGGAGATGTTCGTCGGCGTCGGCGCGAGCCGGGTGCGCGACATGTTCGAGCAGGCGCGCAAGAGCACGCCCTGCCTGATTTTCATCGATGAGATCGACGCGGTGGGCCGTTCCCGCTTCTCCGGCTGGGGCGGCGGGCACGACGAACGCGAACAGACGCTGAACGCCATGCTGGTTGAGATGGATGGTCTGGAGAGCCGGGCGGGTGTGATTGTGCTCGCCGCGACCAACCGGCCCGATGTGCTCGACCCGGCACTGCTCCGGCCGGGGCGGTTCGACCGGCAGGTGGTGATGGATCTGCCCGACATCGCCGGACGGCGCAAGATTCTCGATGTGCATGTGAAAAAGATCAAGGTGGATCCCTCGATCGACCTCGACGTGGTGGCCCGCACGACGCCCGGGTTCAGCGGTGCCGACCTGGCGAATCTCTGCAACGAAGCGGCGCTGCTGGCCGCCCGGCGCAACCGGGAGGCGGTTACGCAGGCGGATCTTGAAGAGGCGCGCGATAAGGTCAGTTACGGCACCGAGCGCCGGAGCCGTAAGATCACCGAGCGGGAGCGCCGCCTGACCGCCTATCATGAGGCGGGCCATGCGCTGGTTGCGCTTCACAACGAGCACTGTACGCCGGTGCACAAGGTGACGATCATTCCGCGCGGGCAGTCCTACCTCGGCGCTACCTTCACGATGCCGAAGGAGGATGTCTACACCCGCAGCAAGCTGGAGCTTGAGGCGGAGATGGCGATGACCATGGGCGGCCGCGCCGCCGAGGAGCTGGTGATCGGCGATGTGACCACCGGTGCGGCGAGCGACATCAACCATCTCACTTCGATCGCCCGCCGGATGGTCTGCATCTTCGGTATGAGCGACAAGATCGGGCCGACCAAATGCGGCGATTTCCCGGCGCACCCGCATATGCGCATTGACATGCCGCCGCCGGAATCGTGCAGTCCGGAGACGGTGCGCGAGATCGATCTTGAGGTGCGGCGGCTGGTGACGAATGCGATGAACGCGGCGCGCGAATGCCTCAGGACGCATCGCGACGAGCTGGAAAAACTTGCTCAGGCGCTGCTGGAACGCGAGACGCTTTCGATCGACGAGATCAATACGCTGCTCGGATTGAATCCGGAGGCGGAAAAGCGCGAAGATGTTCCGGGGCAGGCGCAGGAGATCAGGCCCACCACCGATGCCGGAACTGTCGGAAACAGCCTTTAAGCCGGTTGCCGGCGGCTGCCGGGTTTCGCTCCGGGTGCAGCCCGGGGCGAGCCGCAACGCGGTTGCCGGCAGTTACGGCGACGCCGTGAAGATCGCTCTGCAGGCGCCGCCGGTGGATGGCCGGGCAAACCAGGCGCTCTGCCGGTTGCTCGCCGACTGGTGCGGCATTCCCAAAAGCAGTGTCGAGCTCAAATCCGGCCAGACCGGCCGGAGCAAGGTGCTGGAACTCGCCGGCGTCACCCCCGAAGAACTCAAAGCAATTTTAACGCAGCATATGGAAAAATGAATCGGAAAGCTATTATCTTTCTCGCGGACGGCATGGCCGATGAGCCGTTGCCGGAACTTGGCGGAAAAACCCCGCTGGAAGCGGCGAACACTCCGGCGATGGATTCCATCGCCCGGGAGGGGGTCAACGGTACGTTTCTGACCCTGCCGGAGGGGTTGCCGACCTCGTCGGACGTGGCGAATATGTCGGTGCTCGGATTTTATCCGGAGCGCAACTATCCGGGGCGCGGCCCGATCGAGGCGGTCAGTCAGGGGATTGAGCTGGGGCCGGACGATGTGGCGTTCCGGTGCAATCTGGTTTATGTCTCCAGCGACGGCGTTCTGCGGGATTATTCGGCGGGGCACATTGACAACGAGACCGCCGCACAGCTGATGCATGATCTGCAGGAACAGTTCGGCAACAGCGACGTGACCTTTCACTCCGGTGTGAGTTACCGCAATCTTCTGGTGCTGCACGGGAAGCGTTTTTCCGACCGGATTCACTACTTCAAGCCGGATTCTTCGCAGGACATGCCGGTTGCCGAGTTGAAGCTTTCCGCGGCGGATGATTCGCCGGAGGCCGCCTATACGGTGGAGTTTCTCGACCGGCTCGGGCAGCTCTGCGCCGCGTTTCTGGCGGCGCATCCGCTGAACCGCGGCCGGAAGGCGCCGGCGAACTGGATCTGGCCGTGGAGTCCCGGCCGCCGTCCCCGTCTGGAACCGTTCAGCGTCTGCTATGACGGGCGCCGCGGCGCGGTGATCAGCGCGGTGGATGTGATCAAGGGAATCGGCAAGAGCAGCGGCATGGAGGTGATCGAGGTGCCCGGAGCGACCGGATTCCTCGATACCAACTACGCCGGAAAGGTGGCGGCGGCGCTGGAGGCGATCCAGCGCAACGATCTGGTCTATGTCCACGTGGAGGCGATCGACGAATGCTCCCACCTCGGCGATTTGAAGCTGAAGATGCAGGCGATTGAGGATTTCGATTCGAAGATTGTCGCACCGGTTCTTGCGGCGCTGAAGGGGAAGGGGATCACCTTTGCGGTTCTGCCGGACCACCCGGTGCCGATCAAACTGCGCAAGCACACCACGACGCCGGTGCCGCTGGCGATCGCCGGGCCGGGAATCGAGCCGGACCAGGTGCAGAGTTTCAGCGAAACCCTCGCTCCCACCGGTTCCCTCGGGTTTCTGCGCGGGAATGAGCTGGTGAAGAAGGTGCTCGGCCTCTGAGCCGCCCCCGGGTTACTCCGAAGTTCCGCCGCTGCGTTGTCTGCGGCGGTACTCGCCGGGGGAACAGTGCTCCCGGCGGGTGAAGAGCCGGGTGAAGGAAACCGGATTGGGGTAGCCGCAACGGCGGGCGATCTCGGCGATCGGCCAGTCGGTTCCTGACAGCAGAGCGACGGCATTCATCATGCGGACATTCCGGATGCAGGTGCTGACCGGTTCGTTCCGCCGTTCCCGGAAGAGCCGGGTGAGGGTGGAGCGGGAAACACCGACATGTTCGGCGAGAAAATCGATCCCCAGTTCCGGCTCCTGATAGCGGTTGCGGATGTAATCCATACACTCTTCGTAGATATCCTTGTGAAAGCCGGGATGGTGACTGCCGATCAGACGGGCGATGATCTGCCAGGCGGTGCCGGAGAGTTCGGCGAGCATGCCGGGGGAGTCGGTGCTGATATTCTCCTCGATCCGGCGAAACAGAGCTTCCGGAAACCCGGAGTCGCAGGAGATTTTCCGGGGAAGGCGGCAGGCGAGCAGCATTGCGGCGGCAAGCGGTCCATCGAGGCAGAGCCAGCGCCAGTGCCACTCCCGGCTCTTCACCCGGTAGTGATGGGTTTCGTCCGGCAGGAAGAGAAAGACGTCATTCCGCCTCATCTCGAAGGGTTGACCGTAGTGGATGATCTCGCCGCAGCCGGAGATGGTCCAGCTGATCTCCAGTGACGGGTGACGAAGGGCTCCCGAAATGATATCCGCTTCGCCCGCCTTCATGGTCGTACAGCCGATGGAACGGACGGCGAACGGCATCGGATAATCGTAGTTTGCCAGACAGTTTTGCCGGAAATATCCTTTTGCCTTCATGGGCTTCCTCCCCCCTGCTTTTGATCTGATTAATCAAAAATATAATTCAAAAAATCAAGAATGCAACCTTGATTTGCAGGGGATTTTCTGTCTTGATTGTATGAAATCTGCACGATCAACGATAAATTCCCCCTGTTTTACCATAATCTGAAAGGATAAGAAAACAGACTCCGGGGTATATTGACGCTTCCACCGGGATCTGCTATATTGAAATCAGGTGAATCCGTAGACGACAACCGGGAGGAATTTATGTTTACAGCCAGGATTGTGTGGGAAAACGGCAAAGTGGAGGAGCGGGAACTCTCCGCCGGGAACGACGGCGTCGTGACGTTGCGGCGGGATTCTCTGCCGCGGACGGGAATCCGGCAGGTCGAGCTGCGTTCGAAAACGTTCACGGCCCGGGCGGGCGAGGAGGGATTTTTTCTGATTCCGAGTGTGGAGAACGACGGCGCGAGCGCTTTGACGCTGTTCCGGGAACGGGAAGATACCGAGAGCGCGTTCCGGCTGAATATCATGCCGGTCTTCGCGGTTTCGACCGCTTCCGGCGCGGTGCTGGCGGTGGTCGAGGGGATGCCGTTCGAATATGAACTTGTCGCTGGGGTCCGGGGGGGCAGATACTATCTTTTCCCGCGTTTTCTCTTTGCCGGGGAGGATGCCGTGGATGATATCCGGCTGCGTCTCTTCCGGCTGCCCGCTTCCAGGCGGAGCTATTCGGCGCTGGCGTGCTGCTACCGTCGCTATCGGCTGGAACGCGGTCAGTGCCGCCCGTTGAAGGAGCGGTTGCGGGAACAGCCGATACTGGCGCAGGCGGCGGCCGGGCCGGAGGTGCGGATCCGGATGGCGTGGAAACCGGTTCCGTCTCCGGTTGCCGAGCAGACCGAGGAAAACGAGCCGCCGATCAAGGCGAAGGTGCCGTTCGAACTTGCGCAACGGATTGTGGAGAAGTTTCACGCCGCGGGAATCTCCGAGGCGGAATTCTGCCTGGTCGGCTGGAACAAGTCCGGGCATGACGGGAAGTTCCCGGACCTGCTGCCGGTCGAGCCGCTGCTGGGCGGCGAGGAGAAGATGCGCCGTCTGATCGCCCGGACGAAGGAGCTGGGCTATCTCATCGCGGCGCACACCTGTCCGTACAGCGGCTATACGCTGGCGAAGCGGTTTCATCCGGAGGATCGCCGGCTGGCGCGGGATGGTTCCCCGCAACTGGGGGCGAAGTGGGGCGGCGGGCAGGCCTACCGCCTCTGCCCGGAACGGGTGTATCATACGCTGATCCGGGAGGATGTGGAGCTGCTCCGGAATTTCGGCTTCAACGGGATCCACTATCTGGATGTCTACAGCATTCTCCTGCCGGAGCCCTGCTGCGATCCGCGCCATCCGCTGACCCGCGACGAGGCGGCGGAGTGGAGCAGGAAGACGCTGGAATTTTTCCGGGAGGGGCTGGGCGGTGTCGCTTCGGAAGGGGGGTGGGATTTCTGTGCCGGCTCTCTCGACTACGTTCTCTACCCGGTCTTCCGCCTTCATCCGGAGCTGCCGGCAATCTGCGACCGCACAGTGCCATTCTGGCATCTGGTATACCATGGCATTCTGCTCTACAACGTCGCCTGCGACACGGTGAATGCGGCGGTGAAATCCGATCGCCGGCTCTTTCTGCGGAACATGGAGCTCGGCGGGCGTCCGCTCGACTATTTCTATGCGGATTTTGTTTCCAATGGCGAGCACTGGCTGGGGCGCGAGGATCTGATCTGTGAAACGGAGGAGGCGCTGGAGCAGGGCGTGCGCGCGGTGAAGGCGGAGTTTGACCGTTACCGGGAACTTGCCGATCTCCAGTTCGAATTCATCGAGGAGCATGAGGAGCTCTCCGATACGCTGGTCCGGGTCCGGTATTCGAACGGGGATGAGCTGCTCGTCAACTACGCGGAGGAGGAGACTTCGTACGGGAAGAGCGTGCTGCCGCCGCTCTCCGTGACCCGCAGAAGAAACGGCGGTTGCTGATTTTCGGAAATCATAGTTGCGCAAACGGCAAATCCGTGGTATGTTATACGTTGAAAAAAAACAACCGGAAAGAGTCGGGCGCAACTATGGAATCATGCTTGGAGCAGTTGAAAAATTTGCTGAATGAGGAGGATCGTTTCTGCCGGTACAACGGAATCCGGGTGGAGAGCATCCGCCCCGGTTCCGCCGAAGCGGTCATGGAGGTGCGCGATGAGTCGCTGAACGGGCTCGGCGCGGTACAGGGCGGCGCGATTTTTACGCTGGCCGACCTGGCGCTGGCGGCGGCGGCGAACTCCCGCGGCAACAAGGCGGTGACCCAGAACTCGGCCATCTCCTATCTTCGTCCCGGTTCCGGCCGGGAACTGCGCGCGGTGGCGACCGAGGTGAGTCGCGGCCGCCGGACCGGATTGTACGAGGTGGAGGTGCGCGGCGAGAGCGGGAAACTGGTGGCGAAAATCATGTCCGGCGTATTCATTTCCGAAGAGCGGTTTGATTTCTTCCCTGCGGAGGGGAAACTGGCTTGAGCGTCCGCTCCCGAAACGGGAGACGGGCGTTTTGCAGAGAAAGGAGCGTGTTTCTATGAGAACGGCATTGTTCAGCGCCGCCGCGGCGGTCGCCCTGCTTCTCGCGGGCTGCTGCTGCTGACGGGGATTGGGAGATCCCGAATCGGGGGAGGGGGGCGTTTCGCACTCCTCCCCCTGCTGTCTCTGCCGGGAGGCGGAAACGGACTACTCCTCCCAGGAGTGCGAGAATTCGCTGTCCTTGAAGAGGGCGGCCAGTCCGGTGAGCTGCTTGAGCCGGAGGATCTCATCGACATCCATGCCGATGTTTTTGGAGATCCATGCGTCGGATTTGCCGATGGAGATCAGTTCGGAGACGATGCCGGACATCAGGTCCACGTTGTGGGAGCCGCGGGCGCGGTTGTGGCGGATGGTGGAGGCCATGCGTTCCCCGAGCGGTTTGTCGATGACGACGATGGGGAGCAGCCCTTTTTCCCGTTCATAAATCCGGCGCGAAGTGCGCATGACCGTGTAGCGGTGGAAGCCGTCGACGATGATGTAGAGATCCTGTTCGGGGTGACGGTAGCAGACCACCGGCTGGGTGAAGCCGTCCTCCCAGATGGAGAGTTCGAGCAGCCGCATTTCCGGCGGGGCGACGCGGTTGGGATTGTAGTCGTTGGCCACCACTTTTTCCACCGGCACCGCGATGACATTGTAGACCGGACTTTGAAACTTCTGGCTCATGATTTTTCCCCCTTCATAGATTGCGATACTTCTCCATCAGTTCCTGCTGGCGCAGCGTGAGATCCCGGGTAACGCTGAAGGAGAGCGACTTGCAGACAAAATCGTTCTTGATGATGCACAGCGCCATGCGCCGCCAGGTGAGAAGATCCTTCCGGGAATCCAGCTCCGGAATCTCGTCGACGATCTTCCGGAATTTCACCACCTCCTTGTCGCCGGAACCGCGCCGGCTGAAGGTGTGGGTGTTCTCGATCGAATCGGCGTGATGCTCCTCGAGAAACCGGATGTACTCTTCGGTGAGCGGGCACCCGGTCCGTTGCCAGTATCGGATGAATTTGATGAATTTGGTACGGTAGTTCCGCGCGGTTTCCGGCGGCAGCGTCGAGAGCAGGAATTTGGTGAAGCTCTTCCAGGTGTGGTTCTTCGGGAGCCGGTAGTGGGAGTTCATCAGCCGGGTGCCGGAATAGAGATTGCCGAAGTTGGCGCCGGAGACGCGGTTGACCACGCGGGCCCAGGTATCCGGCTCGATGACGCGGAAGAGGTTCAGGCCCGCTTTTGCCTCGTTGCCGAAGGGTTCGTCGACCCGCATTTTGTGGATGCTGACTCCGGCTTTGTAGAAGAGGTCGTAGAGGCGGTTGTAGTCTTTGCCGAAGCGCCCGTTGTAGGTCCAGATATCCTCGGTCCGCCAGTCGTAGAGCGGATAGAAACTGTAGGAGCTTTCCCCCGTCCGGGTGGAGTAGTGCAGCCCATCGAAACTCTCTTTGCGGCAGGTGATGGCCCGGTAGCGCTGCAGACTTTCATCGGTCCGGATTCCCACCAGACAGGCGGAGAGTGTGCCGCGGCCGAACCATTCGTTGAAGCGGCGGAAGAAGAGTTCGAACGGCATGTTCCGGCGGTAAAAGTCGAAGGGGTTGTTGCGAAGATTGACGACGCAGCGGTGATTCGGCATCGGTCGCACCCAGATGCTTTCGCAGGCAGGATCCCACCAGACCCAGGTCGGTTCCAGGTAGCTCAGGGAGTTGGGGCTCTCCATCGGCAGGCAGACCCAGTAGGGCTCCAGCACGTCGGCGTTGCGGGAGAGCATCCGCTCGACGAACTCGATGGAGATGCGGTAGAACGCTTCCAGATCGATGAAAAGCACTCCGATGCGCCGTTTTCTCTTCCGCGCTTCGTCGATCGCCAGGTTGAGCAGCACGCCGCTGTCCTTGCCGCCGGAAAAGGCGACGCAGATCCGTTCGAAGCGGTCGAAGATTCCGGAGATCCGGCGGCAGGCCGCATGATAGACATCCTCATCCTGATAGTGCTTCATAGGCTCTGGATCCAGTTCTCCGGTGAGAAGCCGGTGGTTTTCTCAATATGCGTGCGGAACTCGACGGCGACTCCGTTTTTCCGGAGAAGACTTTGGCGGATCTTCTCGTCGATGGAGTCGGCGCAGAGCAGATCGATGCAGCGAATTGTCCGTCGCCGGCCGGGAGTCTGACAGCGCTCTTCGGCGCGGACCCGTTCCGCATAGCTGAAGGTGTTGTTGTAGAAGATCACCACATCCGCAGCGTTGAGATCGAGAGGGCACCGGCTGAGTTTGACGCTGGCCACGAGGATGCGGCGTTCGCTCCGGAAGGCGGAGAGAATTTTTTCCTGCTCCTCCGGCGGAATCCCGGCGCGGAGCACGACGGTCTCTTCCGGCGGCAGCTGGGATTCCAGCGTGTCGAGGTCGAACTGGAATTTGGCCCAGATGACGATTCTGACGCGACTTCCCAGCGACAGCAGCAACTCCTCCAGCGCCTCGAGGCGCGGATTGCCGAGAGGGCGCAGGCGGCCGTGCCTGTCCGGACAGAAGCCGGAGAGGACCTGCTGCAGCCGGGTGAAGAGCGTGAAGAGCGAGTGGCTGTTGAACACCCCCGCCTGAAGCACCCTCTCCTTGAGGCGGCGGTAGAGCTCGCGCTGCAGCGGATTCATGCGGAAACGGCGGACGGAGTAGAGGCGTTCCGGCAGCTCCCCGCACGTTTCGCGGGTGGTCTGATAGACGTACGGGGCGATTTTTGCCGAGAGGTATTCGAGGTTGTGGGCACGGATCACCTTCTGCGGGTGGTAGCGATCATACTCCAGATGGTTCGCCGAGAAAGAGTAGAACGAGCGGTAGCCGAGGATTTTGCTGGAGAGGAAGGTGAACTGCATGAAAAGATCCTGCACCCCCTGCGAGATTGGCAGGCCGCTCATGATGAGCCGGTAGCGCGCTCTTGCCGCGGCGCGGACGATGCGGTTGCTGCGCTTTGCCCGGTAGCCTTTGATGTAATGGGACTGGTCCAGAATGACGAAAGCGCGATCGTCGATCCGGTCGAGCGCCTCGGTGATGGCGGCCAGATTGCTGGACATGCTTTCGATGCCGATGATGTTCCAGCAGGGGGCGATTGCGCCGCAGTGTTTCAGGATTTCCGCCCGGATGTTCTCCTTGATCGCGTAGGGGCAGAACCAGATGACGGCGGAAAATTTCCCTGTGCGGCGCCGGACCAGTTCAATTGCGGTCCTGGTCCGGCCGGTTCCATGCTCCATGAAGAGCGCGCCAACCCGGAGGGGGAGGAGTTTCTCCACCGCCTCGCTCTGGTGGGGGTAAAGTTCAGTCTTCGCAGAAATCTCGAAGTTCATCCGGGACCTCGATGGTTTCAGGTGGTGGAAGCGCCGGCGGAACCGGTCTGGTCAGCACATTGCGCCTCCAGTCGAAGCAGGAGACCAGCCGGTAGTCGGACCCGGCCAGCGGCGGGCCGAAAAACGTGTGATGCAAGCAGAGCCCGCAGTATCTGGCGTAGATGCCGTCGCGCCCGCCGACGGCGCACTGGCGGCGGAATCCGTGGAACTGCCGGGAGGTCATCCAGAGGACATATTCGTCATCGTCTTTGAGAAAGCAGCGGACACCGTATTTCCCGGCCGTCTGCGAATACCACAGGTCGAGCACTTCGACCAGTGCCAAGTCATAGAAACAATTCATGCGGCATTGACAGCCGGGCCCCGTTCACTCCGGCTTCCCCCCTCTCCGGTACGTGGTACCGACTTCCGTCGGTTTTCTCTAAAATACATTCGAAACAGATTCTTGTCAATCGCGGCAATTGAGGACTGTCTGATTTTTTTCAGGTTTTTTCAGCGTGAAAATCCACCGGCAGCGTCTCCGCGGTCGCTGCCGGCGGGCGGAATTTCAGCGGGTGGAGCCGGTGGTTTTCTCTCCCGGCTTCCGGTGTTTGCGATAGGTGAGGACCGCCTCGAGTTCCGGGATGGATTTCAGCCGGCGGGTGATCATCTTATGCATCGCCTGCCGGCTGACGCCGCGCCGGAGGGCGAGTTCACTTAAGTTCAGCGACGGCTCCGCCAGTTTCTGATCGATGAGTTCGAGCGAGGTGGGGTCCAGCGAGGCCATGAAGCCGATCACCTCCAGCAGGTCGGCCCGGGTGTAGCGTCGGTCCTGTTCCATCGCCTGGAACCGGTTGGTCCGGCTCGGCTGGCCGTAAGCGAGGATGGTCTGATTGACCAGCGGGGGCGGTGCGTTGTCGGTCAGCAGCGGCGGATCCGCCGCCTGGGAGCAGTACTTGCTCAGCGTGCACTTTCTGCATTGATCCAGTCTGTTGTACATCCTGCCGTAACATTCCATCTTACTTCTCCTTGTTTTTCTGCCGGAAGGGAATTCTTCCGAATTAAGTATTTACTTAACTAGCGTAATGCTTTCGAACCATATCATGAACAAAGGAATTGATCGTTTTTCGAGCGGGCCAGCGCGGTTCGCGGTCGCTTTCGTTTAGTGTTTTCTTTAAATATAGTAAAGAATAAACTTAAAATCAAGTTGTTTTTTGTAGTTTTTTTGAAAAAAACTCTTGAAGTTCCGCGAAAGTTGTGGTATACTGATTTATAGTTAAGTTTGCGGTTAACCGCGACTGCCGCTCCGATGCCGGACGGGGAAACAGAAGAGGTGGATATGAGTTTACATGTGAACGGGTGGAACATCATCGCGCGGTATCTGGAACGCGCATCGATGCGGCAGGGGGACCTCGCGCAGGTGCTGCACATATCAAAGGCCGCGGTTTCGCAGATAAAAAACGGGCAGTTCCTGCTGAATCCGCGTCAGCTGGCCACGATTGCCGACTATCTGAAGTTCGACGATGCGGCCATTTCCGAATTTTACACGACGCTGTTCAATGCCCGCCTTGCCGGGGCGGAGCCGGAGGAGGGGCCGGCGTTGCCGGAGGCGGTCGGGCACCGCACGTTCCGGGTGAACCTCACGGAGGGTGGGGCGGGATCTCCGGCGGAACCGGAGGCGGCTCCGGCTCCGGTGGCCGGTTTCAGCCTGCTCCGGAGTTTTGAACCGGCGTTCGAACCGCTGACGAAGTTTCTGCGGCGCAACTCGCCGGAGCGCAGCCGGGAGCATTTCCCGCAGGAGGATATGTGCGTCATCCGGATTGAACCGGGGAGCAACAGCACGGAACTTGCGCCGGGCAGTCTGCTGATGATCGAGGCGGACACCTATCCGGCCGCCGGGGATCTGACGCTGTTCGGCGTGGCCGACGGGCGGATTCTGCTGCGGGAGTATCATCCTGAGGGGGATCGCGTGGTGTTCCGGCCGGTTCTGGCCGGAGGCGGGCGGGAGCTGTACTGGTCGCGGGCGGAGGAACCGGGGCTGATCCGCTGGATCCATCCGGTCCATGAGATCGTTCTGAAGATGCATCGATAGAATTTCAGACCGTGCGCTGTTGCTTTTCACCGTAAAACGGTGTATAGTATGGCTCCACCAAATATGCGGAAGGAGCCTTCATGAGTACAGCTCTGATCGATTATAACATGGGCAACCTCGGTTCGGTGGCAAAGGCGCTGGAGTTCGTCGGCGCCTCGGCCCGGGTGGTTGCAAGCGGGCAGGAGTTGCGCGGGTTTGACTGCTGCATCCTGCCGGGAGTCGGGAACTTCGGCGACGGGATGGAAAATCTCCGGCAGCGCGGATTTGACCGCGCCATCCGGGATTTTGTCGGTTCCGGCGGATTTCTGCTCGGCATCTGCCTCGGGATGCAGATGCTGTTTGAGGAGAGCGAAGAGGCGCCCGGCGTCGCCGGGCTCGGGGTGTTCCCCGGGAAGGTGCTCCGCTTCCCCGCCGGCCGTGAAAAGGTTCCTCATATGGGCTGGAGCTCGCTGACGCCGACGCCGGGCTGTCCGCTCTTCGACGGGATCGGTGAGGACAGTTTCTTCTATTTTGTCCACTCCTACTACGTGCCGGTGGATCCTGCCTGGACCGCGGCGACCTGCGAGTACATCCTGCCGTTTTCGGCGGCGGTCGGCTCGGGGCGCTGGTTTGCCACGCAGTTCCACCCGGAGAAGAGCCAGCGGCTCGGGTTGCGGCTGCTTCGCAATTTTCTGACGCTGGGCGGAGGGTTCCGGTGATGGCGGGGAAAAAAGAGTGGCTCCGCGTATACGATGAGCTGTACCGGCTCTACGGGGACTGCACCTGCCCGCTGAAACATGCGACACCCTTTCAGTTGCTGGCGGCGGTGATGCTCTCGGCGCAATGCCGCGACGACCGGGTCAATCAGGTGACGGAGAAGCTTTTCGCCGTGGCGCCGGATCCGGCGGCGATGGCGGCGCTGCCGGTGGAGACGATTGCCGAAATCATCCGCCCCTGCGGACTTTACCGCAACAAGAGTGAAAACCTCTCGGCCTGTGCCGAAATGCTGGTCCGGGAGTTCGGAGGCGAAGTGCCGCATACGATGGAGGAGCTGACCCGCCTGCCGGGGATCGGTCGCAAGAGCGCCAACGTGGTTCTTGGCGACGCGTTTCAGGTGCCGGGCTTTCCGGTGGACACCCACGTCAACCGGGTGCTGAACCGGATTGGACTGGTCAAAACGAAGTCGCCCGAGGCGATCGAAGCGGCGCAGAACGCCGTCGTGCCGCCGGAATACTGGACGAATTTCTCCCATCTGCTCATTCAGCACGGTCGGCGGGTCTGTCATGCCGCCCGGCCGGAGTGCGACCGCTGCACGCTTGCCGGCTTCTGCCGGAAGGTGGGGGTGAAAGGGCGGAAATAATGGGCTATTTCAAGCAGAAATTCCGCAGCGTCAAGAAGCTACCGACCTGGCTCTACTGGCTTCCTGCCCGGCTGATGGTGCTTTTGCTGCATACGCTGTACCGCGTCCGGGTGGAGGATCCGTTCGACCACATCGGGCAGGCGAGGGGGGCGGTTTCCGTGACCTGGCACAACCGGCTGATGTTCTTTGCGGCGATCTTTCCGCCTGCGACGCGGCGTCGGACGGTTGCGGTGGTGAGCGCCTCGCGCGACGGCCAGTATGTGGCGGATTTCATCGCCAATCTGGGGCTGCGGAGTCTGCGCGGCTCCTCGACGCGGGGCGGGGCGAAGGCGCAACTTGCGGCGGTGCACGCGATTCGCGACGGATTCAATGTGAGTTTCACGCCGGACGGGCCGCGCGGTCCCCGGTACGTGATGAAGAATGGTCCGATTCAGCTCGCCTCGCTGACCGGCGGCGGAATCATACCGATCAGTGTCAACGCCACCCGGTGCTGGAGGGTGAAGAGCTGGGATCAGTTCCAGATTCCGAAACCGTTCAGCCGGTTGACGCTGGTGCTGGGCGAGCGGATTGCAATTCCTCCGGAGCTCGACGCGGAGGGGCTGGAACATTATCGGAAGCTGGTGGAGGACGCGCTGCTTGCGATTACGGTCGATCCCGCCCGCTGACACCGGAGGCAATCAAGGGAAACAACGAGGGGAAAATATGGAAAAACTCAACTACAGAGGCCTGTCGGACGAACAGGTGAAACTCAGCCGTGCAGAGCATGGCGGCAACGTACTGCCCGCTCCGGTCCGCATTCCGTGGTACATTCAGTATCTGCGCAAGTTCCGTGATCCGGTGATCCGGATTCTGATGATTGCTGCGGTGCTCTCGTGCCTGATCGGCGACTGGGTCGAGGGGGGCGGCATTCTGGTGGCGATTCTGCTGGCGACCTTCATCGCCTTCCTGAACGAATACCGGGCGGAGAAGGAGTTCGACCTGCTGAACCAGAGCAACGACGATCTTCCCTACAAGGTGATCCGGAACGGGGCGTTTGTGATGGTGCCCCGGCGCGATCTGGTGGTGGGCGATGTGATTTTCGTCGAACAGGGCGAAGAGATTCCGGCGGATGCCAGAGTGCTGGAGGCGGTCAATCTGCAGCTGGATGAATCCAGCCTCACCGGCGAAACCGATCCGGTCGGGAAATTCCCGGCGGGACACCCGGAGATCGCCCGGCTGGGCGAAACCACCTATCCGGCGGATAAGCTCATGCGCGGCACGCCGGTGGTCGAAGGCTATGGATACGCCGAGATCACCGCGGTCGGGGAACATACTGAAATCGGCCATACCGCCCGCGAAGCCTCGCTGGAGACCGGCGAGGAGACGCCGCTCCAGAAGCAGCTGGAAAAACTCAGCCGCCTGATCGGACTGGTCGGATTTCTCATTTCGGTGCTGACCTTCGGCGTTCTGGCCGGCCGGGAAATTTTCCGCGGCGAGATGGTGCAGACCCCGGCGCAGTGGGGCGTTACGGCGACGCTGGCGCTGGCGCTGGCGCTGGCTCTGCTCCGCGTCTGGCTGCCGCTCATCACCGACGGGCTGGAGGTGATTCGCCGGAAGAGTTTTTCCTTGTCGCTACGCACCTGGATTTGCATCGCGGCGGCGGTGGTGGTGGCGGCGGTCGGTCTCGGCGGCATCTGGCTGGGCGGCTGCTGGCCTGAGCCGATGATCGCCCGCGACGTGATGGCCAAACTGCTCGGATTCTTCATGATTGCGGTCACGTTGATCGTCGTGGCGGTGCCGGAGGGGCTGGCGATGAGCGTGACGCTGAGCCTCGCCTACAGCATGCGCCGGATGACCGCGTCAAACAATCTGGTGCGCAAGATGCACGCCTGCGAGACCATCGGGGCGGCGACGGTGATCTGCACCGACAAAACCGGAACGCTCACGATGAACCGGATGCGGGTCGACAGCATGCACTTTGCCGCGTTTCCGGAAGGAAGCGGCGCTCTGCTCGAAGAGAGCATTGCGGTCAACACCACCGGCAATCTGTCGATCGGGCCGGATGGCGAGGCGGAAGCGGTCGGCAATCCGACCGAAGGGGCGCTGCTGCTCTATCTGAACGGGAAGGGGCTGGATTTCCGGCAGCTGCGTTCCCGGTTCCAGCTCAAGGAGCAGCTGACCTTTTCGACCGAGCGCAAATTCATGGCGACCTACGGCCGTTCCGCCGTGGAGGATCGGATGATTCTCTACGTCAAGGGCGCGCCGGAAATTCTGATGAAACGGTGCTCCGCACGGCTCACCGCCTCCGGCGAGGAGCCGCTGACGCCGGAGCGGATTCGCGAACTGGAGGCGGAGCTGCGCTCCTGGCAGGCGCGCGGAATGCGTACGCTCGCAATCTGCTTCCGCCGGGCGGAGCTCGCGGAGGGCGCGGATCTTGCGGAAGAGGCGAAGGATCTTGTCTGGATGGGATTTGCGGCGATTTCCGACCCGGTCCGCCCGGAGGTGCCTCCAGCGGTGGCGTGCTGCCGCCGTGCGGGAATCCGGGTCAAGGTGGTGACCGGCGACAGTCCGGAAACGGCGCGGGAGATCGGCCGCCAGATCGGGCTGGCCGGAGAGGGCGATTTCGCCCCCGGGGAGATCATCACCGGGCGGGAATATGCGGCGCTCAGCGATGAGGAGGCCGTTGCGGCGGGCCAGCGTTTGAAGATCATGGCGCGCGCCCGGCCGGAGGACAAGCTCCGGCTGGTCCGTTCGCTGAAGCGTTCCGGCGAGGTGGTCGCGGTCACCGGCGACGGTACCAACGACGCGCCGGCCTTGAACAACGCCGACGTCGGAATCGCGATGGGCAAGACCGGGACGGCGATCGCCAAAGAGGCGGCGGCGATCATTCTGCTGGATGATTCGTTCGCCAGCGTGGTCAACGCGGTGCTCTGGGGGCGTTCACTGTACGCGAACATTCAGCGTTTCATCATCTTCCAGCTGACGATCAACGTGACGGCGCTGACGATTGCGGTGGTCGGTCCCTTCGTCGGGGTGGAACTGCCGCTGACGGTGATTCAGATGCTGTGGATCAACCTGATTATGGATACGTTTGCGGCGCTGGCGCTGGCGACGGAACCGCCGGACCCGTCGGTGATGGACCGGCCGCCGCGGCTGAGCAGTGATTTCATCGTGACGCCGGGGATGGCGCGCTGGATCTTCGGCACCGGGATCGTGCTGGTGATCTTCTTCCTCTGGGCACTGCTGCGGATGGAGGGGCACACGGGAGCTCTGGTGCTGCGGGAGCAGACACTGTTCTTCTCGGTCTTCGTGATGATTCAGTTCTGGAACCTCTTCAACGTGCGGGCCTATGGTTCGGGGCAGGGATTCTTTGCCCGTTTCCGCGGGAACGGCATGTTCTACGCGATTGCCGGGGCCATTCTGGTCGGCCAGATCGTGATCGTGAGTTTCGGCGGCAAAGCCTTCCGGGTGACGCCGCTCGGCTGGCTCGACTGGGTGTGGATCGTGGCGGGCTGTTCGCTGATCTTCTGGGCCGGAGAGGGAATCCGGGCGGCGGCCAGGCTGCTGCATCGCCGGTAACTGCCTGGATATGGTGAAAACAGGGGGATCTCGATCCCCCGCTCTGGACTTTTTGTCCGGATGGGTATATATTGGCGAAGAGGACAGGCGGACTCGAATCGGGAGAGAATATGCGGCAGAAGTTGTTGTTGCTGGGGGCGGTTGTTTTCGGCCTGCTCGCTTTTGTGCTGACCTATCGCCAGCTGGAGGCGGAGAAACGGCGGATTCTGGGGGATTCCGAAACGGTTGTGTTGATCCGGATCACCCGCAACATGGTGGAGAACGAGGAGATCCGCGAGACGGACGTCGCCCGCCATCCGGTGCAGCGCCGCCGGGAGGCGCGCGGTTTCAGCCGGGAGATTCCGTGGAGTGAGGTCTCCCGGGTGATCGGCCGCCGGCTGGAGACCTCGATGAGCGCCAACCAGATTCTGCTGAGCACTGACCTCAAGCCGATGAGCCGCCGGCAGGGATTTACCGGTGTGATTCAGTCCGGCTGGCGGGCGGTTTCGATCCCGGTCGACCCGATCTCCTCGGTGAACTATCTGATTCAGCCCGGCGACAATGTCGATGTGATCGGCACCTTCCGTTTCCCCGACGTGCGGGGGGATGCCGCGCTGGATACGGTCACGCTGACCATTCTGCAGGATGTGAAGGTTCTGGCGGTGGGGAACCGCTGGGGGGCGTCGGCGTTCGACCCGGCCGCGGCCGGGCGCAGTTACGGCACCGTGACATTGCAGCTCTTCCCCGAGGAGGTGGAGATGATCGTCTTCGCCGCGCAGAAGGGGCGGCTGACCCTCTCGCTGCGGAACTTTGAAGATGAACGCATTGAACGCTCGATCGAATCGCGCAGTGTGAATTTCAAACTGCTGGAGAAGGAGATACCCGGCTACAACCGCCGCCGGGAGGAGCGCCGGAAACTGCAGTAGGGAGGCCGGAATGCTGGAGATCGTCATTCATCAACCGGGGAGCGCCGATGGTGTGGCGAAGCTGGAGAACGGGGCGTACCTGATCGGCTCCGGTCCGGAGTGCCACATCCGGATCAACCGGCCGGAGGTTTCCAGCCGTCACGCCCAGATGATCGTGCACGACAACCGGATGACGGTGATGGATCTCGGCAGCAGGAACGGCACTTTTTCCGGTGAAGGGGTGAGCTTTTACCCCAACGAACCCTACGACGTCCCCGTCGGCACGGTGATCCGGGTGGGGCGGGCGGAACTTCTGGTGCGTACCGCCGCAGACCGGAAACCGGCGCCGCCGCCTGCCGGAAGGGAAGCCGCGGCGGAAGAGAAGCTCTCTCTGCCGGGGGAGGGGGAAAAGGAGCCGATTCCGCTGTTGAAGGTCACCGGCGTGCCGGAGCGCTACCGGGCTGCCATCCGGGAGATCAAGCGGCAGGCCCACCGCGAACTGCTGACCCGGCTCAACCTCAAGAAACTGGCGGTTTCCGGCGTATCGCAGGAGGAGCTGACGCGCCAGGCGGGGGCGATGATCCGGGAGATTCTTTCGCAACTTACCGTGCCGCTGCCGCCGGAACTGCCGCTTGCGGTGCTGGAGAAGGAGCTGATCCAGGAGGCGATCGGCCTCGGACCGCTCGAATATCTGCTCGAGCGCGACGATATTACCGAGATCATGGTCAACGGCCCCGATCAGGTCTACGTCGAACGCGGCGGCGTCCTCTACCGGACCGACACCGCGTTTGCCGACAACAACCAGGTGCTTGCCGCGATTGAGCGGATTGTCTCCCCGCTGGGGCGGCGGATTGACGAAAGTTCGCCGATGGTGGATGCCCGTCTGCCGGACGGGTCGCGGGTCAATGCGATCATACCGCCGCTGTCGCTCACCGGGCCGACGGTAACGATCCGGAAATTTTCGAAGAAGCCGTTCACCGCCGCCGATCTCATCCGGTTCGGTTCGGTCTCCCCGGACATCATCCGGTTTCTGGCCGTCTGCGTGGCGGTGCGCAAGAACATTCTGATCTCCGGCGGCACCGGGTCGGGCAAGACGACCCTGCTCAATGTGCTGAGCTCCTTTCTGCCGAACCGCGAGCGGATTGTCACGATCGAGGACGCCGCCGAACTGCAGCTGCATCAGGAGCATCTGGTGCGGCTGGAGTCACGGCCGCCGAATGTGGAGGGGAAGGGGGCGGTGACGATTCGCGACCTGGTGCGCAACGCACTGCGGATGCGTCCGGACCGGATTGTGGTCGGCGAATGCCGCGGCGGCGAGGCGCTGGACATGCTTCAGGCGATGAACACCGGCCACGACGGCAGTCTGACCACGATCCACGCGAACAGTC
The DNA here is from genome assembly GCA_900551245.1 of uncultured bacterium. Classification (GTDB taxonomy): domain Bacteria; phylum Verrucomicrobiota; class Lentisphaeria; order Victivallales; family Victivallaceae; genus Victivallis. The sequence goes on from URVC01000035.1 coordinate 40,958, forward strand.
CGCGGGATGCGCTTTCGCGCCTGGAGACGCTGGTGCTGATGGCCGGCTTCGACCTGCCGCTCCGGGCGATTCGCGAGCAGATCGCTTCGGCGATCCACATCGTCGTGCAGATCAGCCGCGAGCGGGACGGCAGCCGGAAGATCGTCAACGTGAGCGAGATCACCAAGATGGAGGGGGATGTCATCACGATGCAGGATCTCTTCGTATTCCGGCAGACCGGCTACGACGCGGAGAACCGGATGGTCGGCGTGTTTGAGCCGACCGGCGGGGTGCCGACGTTTCTGGAGGAGATTTCGCGCGCGAAACTCGACCTGGACATCCGCATGTTCAACCGGAAGGAGAGGTGAGCGAGGTGGAGTTCGTTCTCAACAGTTCTTTCTGGCCGGGCATCTGCGCGTTTTTCTGCGTGCTCTGCGCGGCGCTGGTGCTGATTGACTCCGGGCTGTACATCGCCGGCCGCTACCGGGAGCGCTACCTGCGCGAGGCGACGACCGGTCTCGATGATGTGCTCATCCAGATGCCGCCCGGGCGGGTGTTCGATCTCGGGCTGGCGCTGAGTGCGGCCGGCGGCTGTGCGGTGGTGCTTCTTTTCGCCGCCGGGCTGGAGGATACGCCGTGGCAGTGGGGGCTGCTGATCGGCGCGGCGGTGGCGCTGGCGCTCTTCCCGGTGCCGCTTCTGGTGCTTCGTTTTCTGAAGCGCCGCCGGCTGGACCGCTTCAACATCCAGCTGGAGGACGCGCTTGGAATGATTTCCAGTTCACTGAAGGCGGGATTCAGCATCAACCAGGCGCTCGAAGAGGTGGCGGAGCTGGACATCCGGCCGGTGTCGGTGGAGTTCCGGCTGCTGACGCAGGAGATCCGGCTCGGCGTGCCGCTGGAGCAGGCGCTGGAGAATATGAACCGCCGGCTGGAGTCGGATGATTTTGCGCTGGTGGCGACCGCCATCCTCACGGCGCGCCAGACCGGCGGCGAACTCACCGCCACGCTGGAACGGGTGGCGTCGCTGATCCGGGAACGGGTCCGCATTTCGAACAAGGTGCGGGCGCTGACGGCGATGGGGCGGATGCAGGCGCTGCTGATCGGGTTGATGCCGCCGGCGCTCTTCCTCGGGATGTACCACATCAACCCGGTGATGATGCGTTCGTTTCTGCACAGTCCGCTCGGGATCATCGGGATCATCCTGATGGTGCTGCTCGACATCGCCGGTTACTGGATGATCCGTAAAATTGTTTCGATCGAGGTATGAGGAGGGCGGAATGGGCAGTCTGATCGATTTCATCGCCGCCGGGTGTGCCGGAATTGCCGCCGGATGTCTGATGCTGTTCTGCTGCCGGGCTCTGGCCGGGGTGGAGCTGTGCCGGAGCGACGCCTTTCCCCGGTACGTGCCGTTGCTGTTGCGGCTGGCGGTGCCGTTTCTGCCGCTCACGCGCCGGGCGGCGTCGGCGCCGCTCTTTGCCGGCTGGCGCGACATTCTGGCGCCGCGGTTGTGGATGGCGGGGTACGGAGAGCTGTTCAGCCCGGAGGATTTCGTCGGTTTCAAACTGCTCTTCTGGGGGGGCGGATTTCTCTGGCTGGTGCTGGGGGCCTGTTCGGGGCATATCCTTCTCTGCACGGTTCTGGCCGGATTGTTCGCGGTCTATCCCGGGATGATGCTCAATGCGGCGATCCGGCGGCGGCATCTGGCGATCATGAAAGCGCTGCCCAACGTGCTCGATCTGCTGACGCTTTCGGTGGAGTCGGGGCGGGATCTCATGTCGGCGTTGCGCGACATTCTGGCCCGCCGCAAGCCGGATGAACTCGGCGAGGAGCTGACCCGGGCGTTTCAGGAGATTCAGCTCGGGCGCAAACGCACCGAGGCATTGCGCGACCTCGCCCAGCGGGTGCGGCAGCCGGACCTGACCGCGACGGTCAATGCGATCATTCAGGCGGAGGAGCTCGGGGTGAGCATCGCCCAGCTGCTCCGCATTCAGGGCGATGTTCAGCGCGGCAAACGGTTCATGCTGGCGGAGAAGCGGGCCAACGAAGCGTCGGTGAAGATCATTATTCCGATCGTGCTGTTCATTCTTCCGGCGGTGTTCATCATGCTGCTCGGCCCGCTGGTCAATCAAGTGATGAGACTTTTTGCGAGATGAGGTGACGGGGCGCGATGATTTACAATATCAACCGACGGAAATATCTTGCCCGGCATCCCCGCTGGGCGGTGAGCTGGTTTGACCGGCTGCGCGGCATGATCGGGCGCCGTTTTGTCACGGGGGAGTTCGACGCGATGGTGTTCGAGCGGTGCGGCTCGGTGCACAGCTGCTGGATGTCGATTCCGCTGGATCTGATTTTCCTGGATGCCGACCGGCGCGTGGTGGCGGTGCGGAGCGATTTCCGCCCGTGGCGCTGGCCCGTCGCCTGCCGCCGGGCGGTGACGGTGGTGGAGCTGCCGGCCGGAGTGATCGTCGCCACCCGGACCCGGGTGGGGGACCGGTTGAATTTAAATTCCACTTTGGATGGCGGAGCGATTGAAAAACTCCAGGAGAAGAGTATGTTAAAAGCAGAAATTTCACCCTGTTCCAACGGCGCGGAGTGACGCCGGCCGGGACAGGTCCTGCGGGGGGATGGATGAAGATATTTTTTGTCAACGGTGTGCGAAGCGGCGATGAAGTGGAGTTCGCCCTGCCGGAGATCACCATTGGCCGGGATGACGGCAATATTCTGCGGATTCCGACCGAGGCGGTCTCCCGCTATCATGCCCGGCTCAAGCAGAATGAATCCGGAGTCTGGACGATTTGCGATCAGGGCAGCACCAACGGGGTGAAGCTCAACCGGGTGCGCATCGGCGGGGAACGGGAGCTTGCCGAAGGCGACCTCATTGAGATCGGCGATCAGATGATCCGGGTGACCGGGCTCAACGCGGAACCGCCGAAGGTGATATTCAATCCGATTCCCTCGTTTTCTCCCTTCCGGGGGGAAGGGGAGCGCGGGCTGGAGCCGGCGGCGGCACCTGGAACCGCGGTGGAGGAGCATGGCGCAGTTTCCGCCGGAACGTCTTCCGCCGCCGCGCCGCCGGAACCCCGGACTTCGGAAGAGCCGGGCGGTGAAAGTGGCTCCGGGAACAAGCCGGATCTCGCCGCTTTGCTGGTCGGGCGGGCCGGAGGCTTGTTTGACCGGACCCGGCGTGCGGCTCAGAGTGCGGGGAGCGCGGAAGCGGGAACGAAAACGGAACCGGAGGCGCCTGCCGCCGCACCGCCGCGCCACCGGATTTCCAACCTGACCTTTTACACGGTGATCGGCGTGGTCGCCGTCGTGGTGATCACCTGCGTGCTGCGCTGGATGGAGCCGGGGCAGACGCGGCCGGCGGCGAAGGCGGCGGAGCCGCCGCTTACCGTCTTCTTTGAGAAGGAGATCAAAGCGCCTGACAACGTGTTCCGCTTTGCGATGCTGCTGGAAGGGGAAAAGGTGACCTTCACGCTCGACGATCTCAAATCGCAGCGCCACTACCGCAGAACGTTTGAGAAACTCAATTCCGGCGCGGTATCGATTCTGCGCAGCCGGATTCGCTCTTCGGGAATCCGGGCGATGGTTCCGCCTTCGGCGCCGCGGACGAAGGAGCTGATCTCCCGGCATCTGGTGATTGCGGAGAAGCCGGATCTTCTGGAGTTCCGCCTGGCGGGGCGCTATGTGCCGACGGAGTTTGAGGCGGTCGAACAGGCGATTGATGATTTTGCGGAGAGCTACGGGCTGCAGACGATCTCGCTTACGCCGGAGGAACTGCGCAATCAGGCGGCGGCCAGCTTCGCCAAGGCGGAGGATCTCTTTTCCAACCGTGAGGCGCGCCCGACCAATCTGCGCGATGCGATCGACCGCTACCGGCAGGTGGTGAACTATCTGGAACAGTTCTCGCCGCATCCGCCCCTGTGGGATCGTGCCCGGCGGCGGCTGGAGGAGGCGGAGGCGTTGCGCAAACGCAAGCTGGACAATCTGGAGTATGAGCGGGTTCGGCTTGGCGGCATCCGGGATTTTCAGCGGATGCGCCAGGTTTTTATCGAGGTGATGGAGCTGGCCGACCAGGAGTCGCCCGAGTTTGACATCGCCCGTCAGCGTCTGTTCAAGCTGGACAATTATCTCGGGAAGATGAAGCGATGAAAAAGATTTCCAGAACTGCCATCGTAGGTCTGGTGATTCTGCTGGTGCTGCTGGGCGCGGGAGTCATCGGTTTTCTGTCGGGGGCGTTTCGTCCGAAGGCGCAGCCGGTGGCGCGGCTGCGGATTGTGGGGCCGCCCGGATTGCGGATTTCATCCGGCAGTCAGGTATTCAGCAAACCGCCGTTTCAGTTGCAGGTAAAACCGGGCGTCTATATTTTCAAGTATTCCGCGCCGGGCTGCCGGGAGCAGTGGGAAAAGGTGGAGCTTGAGGCGGGCGAGTTCAAGCGGATTGAGCTGGATCTGGCGCCGGTGACGGCCTCCGTTCTGATCAACACCCGTCCGGCCGGGGCGGAACTGGTGGTCAACGGGCAGGTGGTCGGCGCGACGCCGCTGGTGCTCGAAGAGGTGCACATGGGGAGCTATTCCGGCTATCTCCGCATGCCTGGCTATGCCCGGCGGACGGTGGAGTGGAGTGTGGAAGATGAGCGGCCGAAACAGATCCTGATCGATCTGGATGAAAATGTCGGAACCGTCTCATTCAACAGCCGTCCGCAGGGGGCGCAGCTGTCGATTGCCGGCCGGGTGGTGGGCGTCACGCCCTACAAGGGGGAGCTGAACGAAGGGAAGTACCTGATCCGTCTGGAGCGGAACGGATACGTGCCGCTGGAGCAGACGGTGACCTTGAGCCGCGGCCAGCGGCTGGTGCGGGAATTTGTGCTCAGCGCGCGGCCGGGGGGCGTCAAGGTGGAGTCGGATCCGGCGGGGGCGGAGGTTTTCGTGAACGAGACCAAGCGTGGAATCACGCCGTGCACGCTCGGGGATCTCTCTCCGGCGGTCTACACGGTTCGCGTGGTCAAGGCGGGATATGAGCCGATGGAGAAGACGGTGGAAATCGTCTCCGGCTTTCAGGATGAGCTGGCGTTCAAACTGCTCAAGAGCACTGGAGTTCTGGAGTTGACGGTGCGTCCGGCGGGGGTGACGGTATCGGTGGATGGCCGGATTGTAGGGCACACGGAGTCGGACGGGGTGAGTGCGACGGGGACAGTGCCGATTGTGGTGCGTGAGCTGTCGCCGGGCTTCCACGAGGTGACGGTATCGCATCCGCGGTCCAATCCGGAAAGCCGCACGATAACGGTGCGTCTGGAGAAGGGCAAGGTGTGCCGTCCGAAAGCGATTGACGTATGGATTGCAAACTGTGAAATCCGTTACAAGACTGGGACGGTGGAGCTCGGGGCGCTGTACGAGGAGAGTGCGAAGGGGATTCTTTTCGGACCGGAACCCGGTGTAAAGATCGCGATAGACCGGGAAAAACTGGAATATGTCCGGAAGATCAATCCGGAAACCGGAGAATAATCATCAACGGGCTTGAATATCGGCCGAGGGTGAGTTATTTTAAGCAATTCGCACACGGGGCGTAGCGCAGTGGCTAGCGCGTCTGCTTTGGGAGCAGAAAGTCGCGGGTTCGACCCCCGCCGCCCCGACCATTTTCTTGCTTCTCCGCAGACCAGAGGTCCGGTCGGCGGAGAATCGAAAAAATGGTCGAGGTAAGGAGACATTGAATTAATTTTTCTCTGCCCCCTCAAAACTGCGAATTTTCCAACTCCCTCAAGATGGGCTACTTCATTATCTCGAAAAATTCTCCGTGAGATTCATAAAAAATCGCACAACCTCAAAATCGGGTTTGTATATCGCAAAAACGCTCTCAAAAGGATTCGAACTTGCGACCTCTACTTGCGGCTTGAGATGAACCACGCTGGCTGGACCAGGCAAACCGACATTACAGCTCCACCTCACCTCGCTAATTGAAATAGAACTGATACTCCCTATAATCACTCCGGAAACAGTGTATGCCCAGTGAGCCCCATCTAGAAATCCTCCCGAAGTGAGATTACCTTGCC
>URVC01000036.1 GCA_900551245.1 uncultured bacterium
CGTCGATGCCGCACTGTTCGATCAAATAACGCTTCTCCTCTTCGGTCGGCGCGCTGTACACCTGAATGATGCCGAGCTGCCCCTCCGGACAGCTCTGGACACGCCCGTCGACCAGATCATAACATCTGAACATGACAAATCCATCCCTGAAAAAAATTGCTCACACTTTCCGGGCGCAAAAAAGCGCCAGAACGAATGACGCCGGGATCACCGATTTTCAGAGGCGTGAAGCCGCAGGCGCACTGCGGCGAATGCTTCCCGCCGGGAAGAGGTCAGCAGCGCGGGCCGGACAGAAAAATACCGCCCGACACGGCTTCACGCCATCGGGGTCCAGGGTCCTCTCCGACTGTATTTTTCTGTTTCTCTTTCATTTGTTCCCGTGAAGGTTGGTTAAAATTACGGTGGAGAAATATATACCCGTCCAGCCTGCTTGTCAACACCCGGCAGGAAAAATCCCCGGAATTTTGCCCTTCTCCGTCGGTAAATCGTCCAGAACTCCATTCTCTTCTTTGCCGGTTGCATTTTCAATCGTATTATGGTATAGTACTATTGGAACAGGTCGAACCGACGGCTGAAAAAAAGCAGACAGGAAACGTCGCAACCTGTACGCGGGCAGAAGCATCATCCAGATCGACAGAAGGAGAGCTGCAGCATGGAACGATTCTCGTTGTCACTCGACGGCAAATGGCGCCTGAGCGGCCGGTCGGAACCGGCAGACGCGGTTCCGCAACCGCACTTTGATCAGGCGGAATTTCTCACGGAGGCGACAGTCCCGGGCAATCTGGAACTGGAGCTTTTCCAGGCCGGACGGACCGGAGACCCTTTTTTTGCGATGAACGCCAGACAGTACCGCCCCTATGAGTTTTATGAATGGCTCTTTGAACGGGAGTTCGAATATGACGGCATACCGCGTGATTTGCTGCTGAATTTCGATGGTCTCGACTGTTTCGGGACCATCTGGATCAATGGGAAACTGGCCGGTACATGCGAAAACGCACTGATTCCTCACTCGTTTCCGGTCGGACCGCTGCTGCGGAACGGTACCAACCGGATCGCCGTTCACATCGCCAGCGCCAACAACCGTTTCCGCCGCTATCCGATGCGGGCGGAGATGTTCAGCAGTTTTCCGTTTAATTACGAAGCCTCACGAATCCGCAAACCGGCGCACGTCTGGGGCTGGGACATCACACCGCGTCTGGCGCTCGGCGGAATCTTCCGCCACGTCCACCTGGAGGAACGTTGCGCCAACCGGCTCGACGAAGGCTTTCTCCAGACCGTCGGCCTCGAACCCGGCCGGGCACAGCTGCGCTACTGCTACAAACTCACGATCGCCAATCCCGCCGCGGAAGGTCTGCGCCTCATACTCGACGGAGAATGCGGCAATTCCCACTGGCACGCGGAGAGCGCGGTCTGGTCAGCGCAGGGCATCGTGCCGATCACGGTGGAACACCCCCGGCTGTGGTATCCACGCCACTACGGAGAACCTGCCCTTTATGATGTGACTGTTCGGCTCCGGTGCGGCGAAGGCAAGCCGCTGTTTGAGGAGCACTTTCACTTTGGAATCCGCACCGTACAGCTACGGATGAAACCGATGGCGACCCCCTCGCCCGAGCCGGATTTTCAATTTCTCATCAACGATGTTCCGGTTCGCGTCTTCGGAACCAATCATGTACCGGCCGACGCTCTCCACTCCCGGGATCCGGAGCGATTCCAGACCATATTCGATCTGGCCGACCAACTCGGCTGCAATCTGCTGCGCATCTGGGGAGGAAATCTGTATGAGCCGCAGGAGTTTTACGATGAGTGCGACCGGCGCGGACTCATGGTATGGCAGGATTTCATGATGGGGTGCGCCCTCTACCCGAATGATGAAACTTTCTGCCAGGTCATCCGGGAAGAGGCAGAATGCGCAATCCGAATGCTGCGGCAGCACCCCTCCCTCGTTCTCTGGGCCGGGGACAACGAGTGCGACTGCGTCCCCGCCTGGGGAGGCTTGGAACGCGACCCCAACCTCAACCGCCTCACCCGCGAGGTGCTTCCGGCGGTCTGCCGGGAAAACGATCCCTTCCGCCCCTACCTGGCGAGTTCGCCCTACTATTCGCCGGAAGCGATTGCCGGTGCCGTTGCGGCCGGCGCTGACACCGCACAACTGCACAAACTCGCGCCGGAACAGCATCTCTGGGGACCGCGAGACTATTTCAAAAGCGACTTCTACCGCAACACACAGGCGTCGTTTCTCAGCGAAACCGGATACCACGGGTCGCCCAATGCCTCGTCGATCCGCCGCTTTCTGCCGGAAAACGCGCTCTGGCCACCACAAGGGAACCCGCAATGGTACTACCATGCCAGCAACCCGTTTCTGCCCGACAGCGATGCCTTCAATTTCCGGGTGGATATCATGAGCAGACAAATTGAGGAGTTTTTCGGTTTTCAGCCGGAAGATCTGGAAACGTTCGTCGCCGCCAGCCAGCTTTGTCAGGCGGAAGCGCTCAAATATCTGATCGAACTCTTCCGTTCCAATCCGAAACGCTCCGGCCTGATCTGGTGGAACCTGATTGACTGCTGGCCGCAGTTCTCCGATTCGGTCGTGGACTACTACGGGAAATGCAAACTGGCCTTTCACTTCATCCGTCGACTTCAGGAAGAGGTCGCCGTCATCGTCTGCGAACCGAATGCGTGGAAACGCCGGATTGTCGCCGCCAACGACTCCCGTCGGCCCCGCTCCGGCAAATGCCGGATCATCGAATTCAGGTCGGCGCGCACAATCTTTTCCACGGAATTTCAGCTTGAACCCGGCACGGTCGGCGAGCTGGGCGAACTGGAAGGCAGTTCCACCGCACAGGAGCTCTGGCTGCTGGAATGGAAGCTCGAGGACGGAACCCGCGGGGTCAACCATGCGGTGACCGGTTATCCTCGATTCGACTATTCCAGGTTTTGCAGGGAGTGGCTCCCGGCCATCGCCGCACTGGACGATTCCTTCAACCCCGCACAGCTCGGAAAATGAGGCACATTATTGCAGCGTCACCCCCGGTGCGGCCAGAACCGAAACATGAAGCGGACAGGTCACCTGCCACACCTCGCGCCCGGCCCGCGCCGTTTCGGCAAATTCCGGATTCTCCGCCGGAACCAGCGAGCTGAGAATCACCGGGTCACTGCCGCTGCCGGCCACCCAGAAGGCCGGCAACGCGGCAAAAAAACCGGCGACGGCACGCCGCAACCGCGCCCCGTCGCAGTCGACGCCGGTCAGGAGGCAGAGGAATTTCACGCTCCGCCAATCCTCCGACGCCAGCAGTCCGCCGTGGTGCAGCTCCCAGCCGGCAAGGCGGCGCGGCGGCACTCCGGCGGGGAAATATTCCGTTGTTTCCACGCCGCTCTTCTCCAGAAAAAACGCGGCAACCGCCGCCAGAACCGCCTCGGGATCGATGCCGCGCCGGAGCGTCTCCCGGGTTCCGGCGTCGACGGCACGGCACTCCTGCCAGCGACAGAAAATCTCTCTTCCCATATCTTCCTCCTCAATACACCACACAGACCCGGAGCGTGAATGCCCCGCTGGTCACATCGGCATGTTCAAACTGTTCCGCAACGGTCCGGTTGCTCTCCATCAGCACCGCGGCGGCAGTCACCTCGCCGAGACGGCACTCATAGAGCGGGAAAAGCCGTTCCAGCCGGGCCAGGCTCTCCAGCGCGTTTTCCCGCTCAAAATGGCTCCATTCCACCTGAAAGAAAAGCGTCGTCAGCCGCCCGGAATCATCGGTTTCATAGTGCGTGAACCGGGTTCCCCACGGCTTCCCGGCCAGCAACTGTGCGGAATCATTCAGCCGCACCTGCGTATCGACGGCCAGCTTCTCCAGAAGCAGTTCATCGATTGCGCGCTCCAGTGCGCCGAAGTCAAACGCCGGACGCGTCGGCAAAGCGTCGTCGCCGGGCAAATCGGCGACGACCGGCACACATTGCGCCACCTCGAGTTCCGCCCGGAGTTCCAGCCCGCCCTCGAGCCGGACTCGCCCCCACTGCCGCAAGGAACGGCAGGAGAGCGCCCCGCCCGCCACCACGCGGAACACGATCGAAGAACCGGCCGGAAGCGTCACCGTTTCCTCGCAGAACGGCAGGTCCCCTGCCAGTCGGGAAAGGCGTTCCCGCAGTTGGGAGGGAGTTGCCGAACCGGCCTCCAGAGCAAACCGGAACCCGCGGACCGCCGTGTCTTCCAGCGGTTCCGCCGCCGTCAACTGCAACGAACAGTACTCCCGGAAAGAGTCCCCTGGAGCCGTTTCCGGATTCAGCCCGTACCGCTCGCGCAGAAGTTTCGCCAGAGCCGCCCAGACGAGACCGGGGGCGAGCGCCGCCCAGGCGGAACGGGCGGGGCCGTCAGCGGAATCGTCGCCCTCGCCGGGATATTCCGCCTCGGAGAATGTCGAACTCATCCCGTCGACCCGCAACAGCAGCTCCGCCGCGCCGGAAACCTGCGGGATGCCGTTCTCGCGCACCTCGGTCAGTGTACCCCCCTCCCCTGCGGAAAGAACGCCGAACCGGATGCAGGAACCAGCGGTGGTCGTCACCTCGCCGCCGATGAACGGAAACTCTGCCAGCAGTTTGAGGAAATCACAGCGGAAACGCTCCGTCGCCATCGACCTTCCGGCCAGTGAAGCACGGAGGCGGAGAATTCCCGGCTCCTGTTCGTCCGGCGCCTCCATTCCGGTCACGGCGACGGCGAGACCGCCCGCGGGCGGGATCTTCCGAAGCGTCACCTCTTCCGGGCGCGGCCACCGGCTCCGGATCAGTGCAAGCAGAGCGTTTTCCACCGCGGCATGAATCAGCTTCCGCCGCTGTGCCGCCGCGGCCTCCGTTTCCGGATAAGGGACACCGGCCGCTTCGCCGACCGCAGTCAGCGTCTCCGGTGCGACATCGGGATGGGTAAGATCCATACAAGCTCCTTTCAATCGGTTGACTCCGTTATCCGGGAAAAAAGTCAACCTCCGGAGCTTTATGGCGAGGCGGGAAGTTCCCCGCGCGGGAGGTTCAGTCGCGGCGGAGCAGACAGGCGTAGGCCCCGTCCGTCTCGACCGAAGGAAGAATCTGCCGGGCGGTCACCTTGCGGAATTCGGGGTGCCCGCTCAAGAACCGTTCGATCTGAAGCCCGTTCTCCTCCAGTTCGATGCTGCAGGTGCTGTAGACCAGCTGGCCGCCGGGTGCGACCCGGTCGGCGGCGGCATTCAGAATCTCCTCCTGCAAACGGAGAATCCGGGCCAGCTCCCCGGCGCTGAACCGCCAGAGCGCGTCGGGACGGCGGCGAAACACCCCGGTGTTCGAGCACGGAACATCGGCCAGCACCAGATCGAACGTGCCGGAAACTTCATGCGGTTCGGCGGTCAGAATGGCGAAATCCAGTCCGCGGCGGCGGAAATTATCCGCCGTCAGCTGCTGTCGCCGTTCCGAACGGTCGGCGGCGACCAGCGTCGCGCCGGGCTCCATCTGTTCGGCCAGCATCAGCGACTTGCCGCCCGGCGCGGCGCACAGATCGAGAATGCGGCGCACGCCGGTGAAATCGGGCAGCGAAGGAGCGAGCGATGCGGCGGGGTCCTGAATATAGATGTTGCCCTCGCGAAGCGCTTCCGACCCGAGCACCCGGCCGGGATCGTCCGAGAAATAGAACCGGAACCTGCCGTATGCCGGCACCCCGGCGGAAGCGAGCTCCCCCGGTACGAACTCCCGCTCCGCCCGGAACGTGAATCCCGCCGGCGTCAGAAACGCCTCCGTCAGCGCCTCGAGTTCATCCGGCCGGAACCGGGCGTTCCAGCGCCGCAGCAACAGCGGCGGCAGCACCTCTCCCGGTTCATCCGAGAGAACCGGCATCGACGCCGGAGCGTTCCGGAGAACCGCATTGACAAAACGGCTCTCCGGATACCGTCCGCTCTCCTTGACAAAATCGACCGCGATGTTCGCCGCCGACTGCGGTGCGATTCCGGTCTGAAACCGGAGCTGTGTCAGCGCCACCGCCAGCACCCGCCGGATCGGCGGCCGCGGCGGCCGGCTGGCCAGCCGGGCAATCCAGGTGTCGATAAAACGCTTGCGACGGAAGTACTGAAAGAGCAGACTGCTCACCGTGCGGCGCAGCTCCGGATGCGCGAGGCGGGAGTCGAGCACATCGTCCAGGCTGACTCCCTCCGTTTCAATCGCCGTCAGAGCGTTCACCGCGTCGCTGAGGACAAATCCGGCGGAATGGTGTTTTACTCCACGCATTCATCCCCCAGGTAGTGGCCGGTCTGCATATACCCCATGTAGTCGGCGATCGCCTCCTCCAGGCTGGTCGCCTCGTCGGAGAATCCGAGCGCATGGTATTTGCCCATCTCCGCCCGGGTGTAATACTGGTAGCGGTCCCGGAGCGACTCCGGCATCTCAATGTATTCGATCGTCACCGGCCTGCCGAGCGCGGCGAACGAAGCGCGGGCAAGTGCATTCCAGGTCTCCGCCCGGCCGCTGCCGATGTTGAAGAGCCCCGCGGCAGAAGAGCTGTTGAAGAGATTCAGCACCATGCGGACCGCATCCTTGACGTAGAGAAAATCCCGTTTCTGCTCGCCGTCGGCGTACTCCGGCCGGTAGGACTTGAAGAGCTGAAGCTTCCCGGTGGCGGTGATCTGCTCGAACGCGCGGCAGACCACGCTGCGCATGTTCCCCTTGTGCCGCTCGTTCGGCCCGTAGACGTTGGAGAACTTGCAGCCGGTGATGCTTTTTAAATATCCGCGCCGCTTCGCCCAGAGGTCGAAAAGCTGTTTGGAGTAGCCGTACATATTCATCGGCCGGAGCTCCTCGATCTTCGACTCGTCATCGACGTAGCCGCGGCTGCCGTCCCCGTAGGTCGCACAGCTCGAAGCATACAGAAAACGGATTCCGGCACCGATGCAGAACTCCGCCAGTTCGCAGGTGTATTTGAAGTTGTTGTCGATGAGATAGGAGGCATCGCGCTCCGTCGTCGCGGAGCAGGCACCCATGTGAAGCACCCCTTCGATGCGGCAGCCGGCAAATTTCCCCGCCCGGAGCATCTCCCGGAACGTCTCCCGCTCCATATAGTCACTGAAACGGAGCGGCGCGAGATTTTTCCATTTGTCGGTCGTATTGCCGAGGTGATCGACCACCAGAATATCGTCGATTCCGGCCCGGTTCAACCCCCAGACCAGAGAGCTCCCGATCAGGCCGGAGCCGCCGGTGACAATAAACATACTTCAGAACTCCATCTGCTGGCCCAGCGTTCCTGGCGTACGGATTTCGCGGTCAGCGGCGGTTAAGATTGCATTCTGTCCGGACTGCAGCGGAGCGGTCAAACCGGTCAGATACGCCATGCAGGTAAAGGATGTGTCGAACTTCTTGTCTTCATCATCGCGTTCAAACTCCAGGCCGATCACCAGCTCCCAGCAGTGGAAGTTGCGGCTGATCATGAACCCGTGGTTGTCGATGGCCCCCTCCTGGAGATCGTAGGTGATCCGGTAGGTGCCGAACGTACGGCGATCCGGCGTCAGCGGAATCCGCATCCCGAAATTCAGCGTCTCGCTGTAGTCGTCAAACGTCTTGTCGAAAAACGACCCGGCCTCCAGCTGCGTCAGCGTCGACCCCATCGAATAGGCGCTGCGGGTGCTGTAGGGGCGATGATAGTTGTAGGAGAACGTGAAGTTGTAATCCTCCGCCGGAGAGTAGCTCAACGAAATATTCCAGCGGTTGAGCCATTTGAGATTGATTCCCGGGTGTCCGGCCGGCCGGCCGCGACGCGTCACCTCCGGCGCCTCCTCGTTGTTGCCGCCGGCATCGATGGCGAACAGCGTGCTCACCGAAAATCCTTTGAAGGGAGTCGCGGTCAGGATCGTGCAGAATTCGCCCAGATGGTTCTGATGATTATCCGATTTGTTGAAGTGAATGTCCAGATAGTTCTCCATCCGGAAATAGTCGCGGATCGAATTCCCGGCCCGAGTCTGCAGGCGGTTGTTCACGCCGAGCCGGACGAAGTGCTGTTCATCAATCCGGTCGATGTCGTCAAAGTAGTAGAGATGCTCCCGGTTCACCGTCGGCTTGGGGATGAAGGTGTAGTTCACGTAGGGCTGCATCACATGCCGCAGGCCGTCCAGCACCAGCCAGGTGCTTTTGACATTCTGCCAGGTGTTGTGAATCTTGGTCGAAGCCTCGACCCCCAGTTCCCCGGCGAACCGGACTTTGCTGCCGCCATCGTCATCGTAGTTGACCACCGGAATCGGCCCGGAGCTCTCCGGATTCGCGGCCCGGAAGAGATTCAGCAACTCATCCTCGCTCACCCTGCGTTTGGAGGTCTTCGAATAGGCGGTCATCCGGAATCCGGCGCGGGGGACGATCGTCAGCCAGTCAAACCGCAACGGATAGTAGAGGAAATTGACGTTGTCGAGCCGGAACGATTCGTAATTCTTCAGCACGGAACGATCGAGGAAATCCTGCGACACGTGGTGCTCTTTCCCGTCAAGCCCGAAGTTGCGGTCAAAGTCGATCCAGTTCATCTTCAGGTAATCCATCGAGAAATCGCCCTGATAGTACAGATTGGTGCCGAAGAGTTCCTGCCGCGGCACGGAAAGCTGAAATCCAGGCAGCCGTTCCACCGTCGTATAGAAGCTGTTCACCCGCGGCCGGATATAGAACGAAGCACTGAAATGATCGAACTGCTGCTCCAGCGCCGCATAGGTCGCAGGCTGAGGATCCGCCGCATACCGCTCATCGAAGAAGTCCCGCGTGAAGTAGAGGTCGCTGCTCAGTTCGAACACGCCGCGGAAATCCAGTCGCGGGGTGATGTGCGTCACGTTGCTGATCCGGAAGTCATACCGGGCGGAAGGAACCTTCAACCGATAGAGAAAGTAGTCGTCATTCGCATAGACGTCGCTGTCGTAGATACTGTAAGCGAAAATTTCCGTCCGCGACTCCTCCGTGGCGATCACAGATGTGGCCCCATAGCCGAACCCGCGTTTGGTATAGTAGTCCGCCATCAATTTGACCGACGCATACGGATATTCCGAAAGGACAAAGTTCTTGTACGCGAGAAGATAGTATCCCCAGGAACCGTTTTTGCCCGCCTGCACGCCGAACAGCCCCGGCGATTCATCCTTCGGCTTGTAAAAGACCGGCATCCAGAGCACCGGCACACCGTACACCCGGGCAAAGCCGTTGAAGATCAGGATCGTATGATCGCCGATATCCTTTTCAATGTTGTCCAGCCCGTAGAACTCGGTGGCATGCGGCGTGAGTTTGGCCTCGGTACAGCTGATCGAATAATGGGCATTGTCGTTTTCCAGGTATTCGCAGGCGCTCACCTCGGCGTTTTTCACCACGATGACGCCATCCGGCTTGCGCTCGCCGGTCTCCGCCCGGCAGACAAAGCTTTTGAATTTCAACCGCGCCTTTTCAAACAGGAAATAGCCGGTTTCCAGATTGCCGACCAGCCGCTCGGCGCGCATGTTGTCGCTGATGCCGGAGGCTTTGACGGAGATCGATTTCTCGCCCCACACATTGCCGGTGATCCCGCTGATGGAGACCAGAATGTTCGGGGCATTTTCCAGCCGCGCCAGTTTGGCGGCGTCCACACTGCCGGCGGCATTGACCCAGCGAAAAAAGCGAATGTTTCCGGTGGCCTCGATGTCTTTGCTTTCCACATTGATCACCGCCTGATCGGCAAAGATTTCGAAGTCGCCGAAAGGAACGTAGACGTTCCCCGTGACCACGATGTTCTGGCCGACAATGTTCCAGTTGTCCGCCTTGATCCGCTTGAGCGAACTGAATTTCAGCCTGGAGGTCGGCAGCTCCGCCGCCTGCACCGCAGAACAGAGCAGAGCCGCCACCGCCAGGGCGATCAGGTATTTCCCTTTTTTCGACAGCAAGTTAAGATACTCCTGTATTAGGGGTTAATGGCCAACCCCGTACTGTGCGTTGATTTCCGCCTCCGTCGCAACCGAATAATGCCCGCAGCAGTTCAGCGTGCCGGCGATTGCAGGCGACAGAGAGGCGAGTTCAGAAACCGGCACCAGCGGCATATCCGGGCAGTTCGGCAGAATCACCGTCTTGCCCGGGAACTTCGCGTCGATCACCGCCTGCAGACCGTGTTTGAGCTCCTTCATTCCGCCGATGGCGGCGAGCGCGGTCACCGGGTTGAGTTTCCCCTGCTCCGCCAGCGTCAGCGTATGGCGGAGGTGTTCGGTGCGGCTGCCGCTCGAACCGATGTAGCGCTGGCCGCGGTTGACGATGCCGTCGATCGAAAGCACCCCCTCCTTGCCCGCCGGAATCCCGGCGAAAATATTCATCAACCCGTCCTTGCCGAGATACCCGGCAGCGTGGCAGAGCACCGGCACCGCCGGCACGAGCATGACGATGTCATCAAATCCCTCCGGTGCAAAATCCCGGAGCACCCGGTCGAACTCCTCCGGCGACAGTTCCGAAGGGTTGACCGCCTTGAATTCGACGCCGCGGCTCTGAATGGCTTCCCCGAGCTGACGCTCGACATTGGCGATCCGCGCGGAATCCATGTCGGAGACGAGAATCCGCTTCGGTCCGTTCGGATTCTCCACCGCCAGCTGGGTGTGCATCTGCCCCATCGCGCCGGCGCCGCCGGGCAGCCAGCAGCAGCCGCCGGGCTTCAATGTACTGCGCACGTTGCGACCGTACGCCGCCGAGAGATCCCTCCCCGGCGCCCCCTGGAAGAAGAATCCCTCGTAGTGAATCCGGCCCACATCGAAACTGCCGGAGACTCCGGTGTAGTCGCCGATGAAACTGATGACCGCGCCGCGGTCCGCGAGCCGGGCGACGGCTTCCGCCGCAGGACCGGTCAAATTGCAGAGGAAAATGTCGTCGAACTTCTCATCCAGATCGAGCTCTTCGACCATGCGAACCGAGACGCCGAGCTCCCGCTCCAGCGCCTCACCGCAGGCGGCGGAGATGCCGAACCCGGTCACCGCGGCGGGCTTCGCCGCCCGGAGCAGTTCGCCCGCCGCATAGACGGTGTCGTCGCCGGCGGCAATCAGCACCCGTCCGCCGGAGAGCGGAGCGCGGCGGTTTTCAATCATATAGCTGGCCTGAACACAGGTCCACGGCTCCAGCAGCGCGGCGACCGCCGACGGCATCGAATCGGAGATCGGCAACAGATAGCACCCCTCGTCTCCGTTGAGCACCCGCTGATCGAGCACGCTGTACTGCGCCATGCCGCCGTCGATCGCGTATCCGTAGGCGAACCCCTTGCCGTTCACATAGATGTCGGCCTGAATGATGTAGCGCTGCCCCACATGAAACTTCCCGGTCAGTTTCGCCCCGACCTTGACGACCGTCATCACCGCCTCGTGCCCGGGAATGATCGGATTTTTGCGGAGATCCTTCGAGATGACCCGGGGATGGGCTTCGCCCGCCCGGATCAGCTTCACGTCGGAGAAACAGAGGCCGATCGCGTCGATCCGGACCAGGAGCTCGTCGTCGCGGATCTGCGGCACCGGCAGTTCACACGGCTGGTCGTTGTCGCCGAAATTCTCCATTCCTTCGCCGTAGAGGCGCCAGGCCAGCATCTTCTCCGGAATCGCAAACCCCATTTTTCTGTTCTCCCGTTTTATTTGAGATGGTAACGCTGAATCAAACTGTTTTCCGGTCATGCCGCCGCCACTCGTCGAGGCGGGAACTGATAAATGCAATAATTTCCTGCTGAAGCGCCTGCCCGTTCCCCTCGACTTCGCGGGCGGGGCCGAATTCGAACCACACCTCCCGTTCGGGGCGGACCGGGCCGAGATCCCGGAACCGCTTCCCGTTCCCGAGGAAGTCGGTCTTCAACGCGAATGGCACCACCGGCACGCCGGCGCGCCGGGCGAGCTTGATCCCGATGGAGTTGAACTTCTCCGGATCAAATGTCTCGCTGCGCGTGGACTGCGGGAAGATGACGATCGAACGCCCGGAGGCGAGCAGAGCGCTCCCCTCTTCGAGCACCGCCCGCAGATCGTCCCGCGGATTCTCCCGCCCGATCGGAATCGCACCGAGCGACGTCATGATGTTGCGGAAAAACGGCACCTTCATCAGCGACTGTTTGATGACAAAGGTGAAATCGACCAAACCGCGCATGACCGCATGAAACAGCGCCGTCTCCAGCAGGCTCATATGGTTGCCGATCAGCACCACCGGCCGCCCCTCCAGGGCGCGCAGGTTGTTCAGCCCCCGGATGTGCACTTTGCCGCCGCACCGTTCCACCAGGCGGAGGTTCTTGTTGGAGTAGTAGATCTGACGTTCCGCAGTCAGCTTTCCGCGCTTGCCGCACCGGCCGGTCCGGCAGAAAATCAGGAAATTGTTCCAGTAAAAATACCAGCGGCTGCCCAGCAGCGCCCGGAAAAGCAGAGATTTTGAAACATCCGCCGGAGTGTCATAGGAGTCTCCGGAAAAAAGATACCGCCCCTGATCCATACAATTCAATGCCGTGTCGATTCGTTCCACCACTCATTTCGCGCCTCCCTTTGAAGGCACGGCGAATGATAATATAACACCACTCCGGAATAAATACAACATTCGCGGAAAGATTTCACCCAACGCGTCCTTCCAGCACTGCGGAGTATTGGTTTCACTTCATCAAGAGTCCCTGAACAAACGTGTAGATCTTCGAATCAATGCCGACGCCCTCCTGCTCCTGCCGGGCGAGAAACTCCGGCAGTTCCCGCAACGGCACCCGGAAGCACTCGATCGATTCGGAGTCCTCCGGATGGGCCTCGACCTTCACGCCGCGGAATGCGTCGCCATCCACCTCCATCATGACCATGCTGATCGTCTCGCCGGTCATGCCGGGCGAACTGCAGGCGGGAGGAAAGGAGCAGAGCACCCGGCCGCGGTAACCGGTCTCCTCGTACAGTTCGCGGACCGCGGTCTCCTCCGCGGTTTCGCCGGGGTCGATCAGCCCGGCGGGGAACTCCAGCATCCGCTTCCCGGCCGGCGGGCGGAACTGGCGCACCAGCAGGATTTCGTCATCCGGAACAATCCGGGCGATGATGAACGCGGCGCCCGTGCCGCCCCGGCGTTCGACGCTCTCCCAGTGGCGGATCCGCCCCCGGTCATCCTGAAACTCCAGCTCCTTCAAAACAAGATAACGGCCGGAAGCGAGCACCTTTCCGGACAAAATTTTCTGCTGCATGACACACACTCTCTCCCCTGTATGGGGATATTTTTTCGTTTTTTCTTTAAAGTTAACTTGCAAAATGAATATTTCAAGTTAAAGTAAAAGCAAATCTATCTGATAATCTCTATTTCCAATCAAATTTATCCCTTTGCGCTTCCGTGTTTTTCTTTCTCCGGACCGCAGACGGGAGAAGAAGTTTACGTATGATTCTTGGGATCACCGGTGCCTTCGGGTGCGGGAAAAGCTCGGTTCTTGCCGTCTTTTCCGCCCGGGGCTGGCGGACGGCCGACGCGGACCGCCTCTGCCATGAACTCTATGCCGGCGGCAGTGAACTCGCCGCAGATCTGGTAAAACGCTGGGGAGCGGGCATTCTGCTCCCCTCCGGCGAAGTGGACCGCCGGAAACTCGCCTCGATCGTCTTTGAGGATCAGGCCGAACTCGATGCACTCACCGCACTGCTGTATCCGCGTCTGGCCGGGCGGCTCGACCTCTTCATCGACGAATGCCGCCGCGACGGCACCGATGCGGCGATCGAGATTCCGCTGCTCTACGAGGCGGGGCTCGACGAAAAATTCGACGCGGTGGCCGCCGTATGGAGCGCGCCGGAGATCCGCCGGGAACGGCTCCGCCGCAAGCGGAACTTCAGCGAAGAGGAGATCCAGCGCCGGGAATCGCGGCAGCTCGCCGCGGATCTCAAACTGGAACGGGCCGATTACGGGCTGATCAACAACGGTCCGCCCGAAGAGCTGGCCCGCCAAATCAATCTTCTGATCGATCAATTGCATTGTCACAACATATAAGGTAAATGAAAATGGATGAAACCCGCGATCTGATTCCGGACGGCGACGCCGACCGGGAAATCCGTCAAAACGACACCCCGCCCCGCCGCCGTGGACGCCGTCCCGGCGTCAAGAACAAACCGGTGGAGGCGGAATTTGATTTCGCCACCCCGGCGGCCGCCGGCGGCGAGGAAAAACCGGCACGCCGCCAGAACGAGCGGCAGCAGGCCCCCCGGCGGGGCCGGCCCCGCCGTCAGAACGCGGAGCGGCAGCCGGAGCGGCGCAGCGAGGAGAATGCGGCGGAACCTTCGGCCGAAGAGGTGATGCGCGAACTGCTGATCGAAGAGCTCTCCGAACCGGTGACGTCTCCGGCCCCGGAGGCCGCGGCGGCGCCGAAGCCGGAAGGACTTCCGGCGGAAGAGCCGGAGAATGCCGCGCCGCGCCATCATAACGGCGGAAACGGCAACGGCAACGGCGGCAACGGCCCCCGCCGGGACCACATCGTCCCCTCGCTCAACATCTCCGAACTGCAGGAAAAATCGATGCCGGAACTGGCGGTGATGGGGGCCGAACTCGGCATCGAGGGGATCGGCGCGCTGGAGAAGTCGACGCTGATTTTCGAAATTCTCCGCGCCAACGCCGAAAAATCCGGGCAGATGTACGGCTCCGGCTATCTGGAGGTACTGCCGGACGGATTCGGCTTCCTCCGTTCGCCGAGTTACAGCTATCTGCCCTGCCCCGAAGACATCTATCTGAGCCCGTCGCAGATCAAACGGTTCGCGCTCAAGACCGGCGATTTCGTCGCCGGGCAGATCCGGACGCCGCGCGAGAAGGAGCGCTTCTTCGCCATGCTCAAGGTGGAGAGCATCAACAACGACTCGCCGGAACGCAAGAAGGAGATCATCCCCTTCAACAGTCTGACCCCCTACTTCCCGACCCAGCGGCTGGTGCTGGAGCGGGATCCGGCCGATTTTTCCACCCGGATCGTCGATCTGGTCACGCCGATCGGCAAGGGGCAGCGCGGCCTCATCGTCGCGCCGCCGCGGACCGGTAAGACCGTTCTGCTGCAGAAGATCGCCAACAGCATCCGGGCGAACAATCCGGAGGTGAAGCTCATCATCCTGCTGATCGACGAGCGGCCGGAAGAGGTGACCGACATGAAGCGCAGCGTCGACGCCGAGGTGGTGAGTTCCACCTTCGACGAGCCGCCGGAGCGCCATGTTCAGGTGGCCGAAATGGTGATCGAGAAGGCCAAGCGCATGGTCGAATACAAACAGGATGTGGTGATCCTGCTCGACAGCATCACCCGCCTCGCCCGCGCCTACAACACGCTTCAGCCCCACAGCGGGAAGATCCTCACCGGCGGCGTTGACGCCACCGCGCTGCACAAGCCCAAGCGGTTCTTCGGCGCGGCGCGCAACATCGAAGGGCACGGCAGCCTGACCATCATCGCCACCGCGCTGATCGAAACCGGCAGCCGGATGGACGACGTGATCTTCGAGGAGTTCAAGGGCACCGGCAACATGGAGCTGCACCTCGACCGCAACGTCTCCGACCGCCGCATCTATCCGGCGATCAACGTCGAGAAGTCCGGCACCCGCAAAGAGGAGCTGCTGCTGCATCCGGATGAGCTCAGCAAGGTCTGGCTCCTGCGCAAAGCGATCAACGGCGTTCCTCCGGCGGAGGCGATGGAGCTGCTGCTCGGCCGCCTGAAGAAGGTCCGGAGCAACATCGAATTTCTGCTGACGCTCAAAGCGGAGAATTGATCCGGCGGAACTCAGGGAAGGTCAGGACAATGAGTGAAATCAAGAAAAAACCCACCGTTTCCACCTATCTGTTGTTTTTCGTGCTGATTCTGGTGATTGCGGCGGCGGCGGTTCTGCTGCTGCCGGTCTACCGCGATTACCAGAAGAAGCAGCAGGAGCTCGCCGCGGTCAAGGAGGAGCTCAACGACAGGAAAGAGGAGAGAACCGAACTCTCCACGGAGGTCACTGCGCTCGGGCGCTCTCCCGAGGCGGTGGAAAAGGTCGCCCGGGAGAAGTTCGGCCTGGTCCGGGAGGGGGAAACGGTCTTCCGTTACGACCCTCCGGCCCGGAGCAATGCCGACGGCGCAAAAGGAAATTAAATAAAATCGTTTTTTTCGGCCGATTGTGCTTTGCATTTGCGCCGGATGTTCATATATTATAGACAGAGTGTTGTTTTCTCAATGCGTTCCTGTTCATAAAACTGTTTCCCGGGAGGAAGTTGACGTGAAAAAAAATATGTTCGTGATTCTGGTCGGTGTCGCAGCGCTCCATATTGCGGTGTTCAGCGGCTTGTTTGCCACCGGCGGCTGCACCAATGTCGTGATGGATGAACGCGGGTATGTTCCGGCCCGGTCGGAATCGCTCGCTCCAATGGAGGCGACTCCGATGGCGCCGATGACTCCGGCGGTCACGGAAACTCCGGCCCCGGCCGCGACGCAGAAACCGGCGGCGCCGGTGGAGACCTTCCAGCCGATGACCGGAGTCACCTCCTCCGGCGGCATCGGCTCGAATGCGACGGCCGGCGGCACCTACACGGTCAAGGCCGGCGACACCCTCGGCAAGATCGCCAACGCGCACGGCGTCAGCCTTTCGGCGATGCTGAAGGCGAACAATATGGATCTCAAGAGCGCCCGGCGGCTCCGGATCGGCCAGAAACTGGTGATCCCGACCTCGTCCCGCCCGGTTCGCAAGAACAGCGCCCGCCGGAGCGGCAAAGCGGTCCGAGGCACTGCCGCCGCGACTGCCGCAGTTGCCGCTGACGGCACCTACACGGTCAAGGCCGGCGACACCCTCGGCGGCATCGCCCGGCGGCTCAAGGTGAAGACCGCCGACCTGCAGAAGGCGAACAATCTCTCCGACGCCCAGGTGCGCCGCCTCCAGATCGGTCAGAAGCTGGTGGTGCCGGGCAAGGGCAGTGTGACGGCTTCCGCCCCGGCGGCGACCAAGTCGCAGGCCGCGAACAACGAGCTTGAAGCTCTGCTCAACAATGCGGAATCCACTCCGGTCGCTCCGGCGGTCGCTCCGGCGACGACTCCGGCTCCGGCGGCGGTGGAAACCCCGGTCCAGGCGCCGGCGGCGACTCCGGCGGCGACTCCGGCTCCGGTCGAAGTCAAGACCGAAGTGGTCAGCGGCAACTCCATGCCGTTTGAAGTCGAGCAGGACGGCATCACCCTTGACGACTTCGCCAAGCAGCACAACACGACCGCGGCGGCGCTCAAGCAGCTCAATGCGGATCTGCCCGCCGACGGCACGCTTAAAAAGGGAACGGTCATCTTCGTTCCGGCGGAATAATCCGGCAGACGGCAGAATGGAAAACGGCGGCTCGAAATCGGGCCGCCGATTTTTTTGCATAAAAAAAGGGAGGCGAACGCCTCCCGGGAAATACACGGAATTCAGAAACGCTTGACCCGGATGGTGCCGGAACGGCCATGCGCGGCCAGCCCCTCCATCCCGGCGAACGCCTCGATGACGGAAACTTCGCGCTGGAGCGCCTTTTCCGAATAGCGGACGATGCTGGAACGGCGGAAGAATCCCGGCGTCTCCAGCCCGTTGAAGTAGCGTGCGCTCGACGCAGTCGGCAGCACGTGAGAAGGTCCGGCGCAGAAGTCGCCGACCGGCTCGGGCGTCCACGGCCCGAGGAAGATCGCTCCTGCGGCGGTAATCCGCTTCACCAGCCGTTCCGGCCGCACGGTCTGAATCTCCAGGTGCTCCGGCGCGTACCGGCTGGCGATTTCGGCCGCCCGGTTCAGGTTGGGAGCCAGAATCAGGAAGAGCCCGTGCTCCATCACCCGATCCACCGTCGCCAGCCGCGGCAGAGAGGCCTTCTGGCGGAGAAATTCCGCCTCCACCTGTTCCATCAGCGGCGCGGAGGTCGTCACCAGAACCGCCTGTTCCAGCCCGCTGCCGTGTTCGGCCTGGCTGAGCAGGTCGGCGGCGATGAAGGCCGGATCGGCCGTCTCATCGGCGATCACCAGAATCTCGGAGGGGCCGGCGACCATATCGATGGCAACTTCGCCGTAGAGCAGCCGCTTTGCGGCGGTGACATAGGCGTTGCCGGGGCCGACGATCTTCTCCACCTTGCGGACGCTTTCCGTGCCGCAGGCGAGCGCGGCGACACCGTAGACGCCGCCGAGGCGGTAGATTTCGGTCACGCCGGCAAGTTTCATCGCGTAGAGAACTGCCGGATGCACCGTCCCGTCCCGCCGGGCCGGAGTGACGGCAACGATCTCCTTCACCCCCGCGGCGGAGGCGATTCCGGCGGTGTGGATCACCGTGGAAACCAAGGGCGCGGTGCCGCCGGGAATGTAGACGCCGACCCGGTCGAGCGGTTCAAATTTCTCCCCGAGCGTGACGCCGGGGCGGACCTCCGCCTGCCAGTTGCGCGGCATGGTCCGTTTCGCGAAGGCGCGCACCTGAGAGAGCGCCGTGCGGATCGCCCGACGCTGTGCCGGAGTGAGCGCCTTCTTCGCCTCCTCGATCTCCGCCTCGTCGACCCGGAAGCGGTCCGGCGTCAGGGTGACGTGGTCGAACTTCTCGGCAAAACGGATCAGCGCGGCGTCTCCGTCCGCCCGGACCTCATCGATGATGGCGGCGGCCTGTTTCCCGACTTCAGGGGGAAAGGAGGGGCGCTCATACAACGCCCGCAGCTCCTCTTCGAAACCGGGGGAGTCAAACCGGAGTTTTTTCATTTCTTCACCTGTACAAGTTCATTGTCGATCAGCCGGGTGGAGCCGAAATAGGCGGCCAGGGCGAGCAGTACCTCGCGGGTCGTCTCCGTCGGCTCCGCCAGCGTATCGACATCGAGCGCCTCCACATAGTCCACGCGCCCGCCGGCCGCCTCGATCTCATGACGGATCGCGGCGATGATCGCCGGAGCGGCGGAGATCCCCGCCTCCTCCAGCGCCGGTTTGGCGGCCCGGAGCGAACGGGAGAGCACGAGGGCCCGCTGATGTTCCTCCTCCGAAAGATAGCGGTTGCGCGAGGAAAGCGCCAGCCCGTCCGCCCCGCGCACCAGCGGCGCGGCGACGATTTCGATCGGGAAGTTGAGGTCGCGGACCATCCGCTTGATGACCAGCAGCTGCTGGGCGTCCTTGCGGCCGAACACCGCCACATCCGGCAGCGCGAGGTGGAAAAGCTTCGTCACCACCGTGGCCACGCCGCGGAAATGCCCCGGCCGCCGGGCGCCGCAGAGCGGACGCGACAGCACCGTCTCCTCCACCCAGGTGGAGGCGTCCGGCGCATACATCGCCCCGGGTTCCGGAGCGAAGATGACATCCGCGCCGTGCTCTTCGCAGACGAGCCGGTCGTGTTCGAAGTCACGCGGGTACTTGTCGAGATCCTCGCCCGGCCCGAACTGGGTCGGATTCACGAAAATCGAGACGATCACCACGTCAGCGCGGCCGCGGGCGATGTCGATCAGCGACGCGTGCCCGGCATGGAGAAATCCCATTGTGGGGACCAGAGCGATGCTCTTCCCCGCGCGGCGGGTTTCAAGCGCAAACTGCTGAAGCTCCTGCGCCTGTCGAAAGATGCGCATTTGAACTAGATCTCCGTCAGCCAGTTGTGACGATCCGGCAGCTCTCCGTGCTGGATGCCGGTCATCTCATTGTAGAGTTTATGCAGCACCGGACCGATTTCGGTGAGGTGATAGTCAATCACCTTGTCGCCGTCGAGAATGCGTCCGACCGGCGTGAGCACCACCGCGGTACCGCAGGCGGCGACCTCCGCGAAATCGGGCAGCTCCGAAGCGGCGATCCGGCGCCGTTCCGTGGGCATGCCGAGGTCGGCGGCGATGGTCATCAGCGAATTGTTGGTGATCGACGGCAGGATCGAATCCGAGAGAGAGGTCACGTAGCGCCCGTCCCGCGTGATCGCGAGGAAGTTGCTGGTGCCGAACTCATCGACATAGGTGTGGGTCGCCGGATCGAGGAAGAGCGCCACGGCGCAGTGACGATCCTTTGCCTGCTTGCTCGAGATCAGGCTGGCGGCGTAGTTTCCGGCCGCCTTGATGTGCCCGGTGCCGTGCGGCGCGGCGCGGTCGTAGTCGCGGGAGATCATCGCGTCGACCGGTTTGATTCCGCCCTTGTAGTAGGCGCCGACCGGCACGACCATGATGACCAGTTCATAGGCGAGGCTGGCCCCGACGCCGATCTGCGGCGTGGTGCCGAACATCACCGGCCGGATGTAGAGCGCGCCGCCGGTGCCGTAGGGCGGAATGTAGTCGACGTTGTCGCGCACGACGGTTTTGACCGCTTCGACGAACTTCTCCACCGGGAACTCCGGCATCATCAGGTGGCGGGCCGAACTGTTGAGCCGCTTTCCGTTCTCCTCCGGGCGGAAGATGCGGACCTTTCCGTCGCGGCAGCGGAACGCCTTGCCGCCCTCGAAGATCGCCTGTCCGTAGTGGAAGACATTAGCGGCGACCGACACCGTGATGTTGTAGTCGGAGCAGAGCCGCCCTTCATCCCAGCTGCCGTTCTCGTAGTGGAACCGGATGTTGCTCCGGGTCGGCATGAATTTGAATCCAAGATTCTCCCAGTCGATGTTCATGATTGCATCAATCTCCCGTGCAAAATGAGTTGGTTGAGTGAAATTTGACAGGAGAAATATAGCGCACATCGGCGTCAATATCAAGGATTTTTCCTGCGGAAGCGGCGGGGAAACGGAGATTCCTGAAAAAAAATCGTGTTTTACCCGCTTTTTGATTGCATTTTTCACAATTGTCGCTTATCTTAAATCAACATGACCGGATACGGAAACTACTGTTTTATTTTGGTTTCTATAGAGAAGGAGGATTGGCCATGGTATTGAAACATTTCATGAGTTGCGCCCTCACCGCGGCGGTGCTTGGATTCGTCGGTGCAGGATGCAGTTTGTTCAGCAACGAGGTTCCGCCGGAGGATCTCACCCCCGTGCCGGAAGCGATCGATGATCCGGGCTACTACAGCGCGGCGGATCTCGGCGCAGGTGCCGGCGGGCAGTTCGCTCCGGGGTCCGGCTCCGGCGTCGGAGAGTGGGTGGACTCAACCAGCAATGTCGGCGGCGCCGACGATCAGGGCTGGGTTCTGGCCGATCCCTCCGGCAACCGCCTCAACATGCCGATCATCTACTTCGCCTATGACTCGGACCTTCTGGTTCCCTCCGAAACGGCCAACCTCGACCGGATTGCCGCTTATATGTCGGACAAGCCCACCCTCGGGCTGCTGATCGAAGGCCACTGCGACCAGCGCGGCACCGAAGAGTACAACCGCGCGCTGGGCGAGCGCCGGGCGAACGCGATCCGCGCCTACCTGGCCGGCAAGGGAATTCCCGACGAGCGCATGAAGACGATCAGCTACGGCGAAGACAAGCCGGCGGTCCAGGGATCCGGCGAGAGCGTCTGGCGGCAGAATCGCCGCGGCGTTCCGGTTCCGATGCGGATTCCGCGCTGATGCTTCACGCCATCATGCGTTGCGGGTTGCAATAACGACCTGAACCATTCGCTCGACGGTTTTCCCCTGAGGAGACAGCCGCCGGGCGTTTTCCATATTTTCAGAATAGTTTGATGATCAATTCCGAACAGGAGAGAAGAAAATGAGCAAGATCCGTGCAGAGCACGTGTTCACCTCGGAATCGGTTTCCGAGGGGCATCCCGATAAAGTGTGCGACCAGATTTCCGACGCAATCCTCGACGCCTGCCTGGCGCAGGATCCGGAGAGCCGCGTCGCTTGTGAAACGCTGACCACCACCAATCTCGTGGTGATCTCGGGCGAAATCACCACCAAGGCCAAAGTGAACTGGCAGGATGTCGCGCTGAATGCAATCCGCAAGATCGGCTACAACGACCCCGCGGTGGGCTTCTGCGCCGACGATGCGAAGGTGATGATCTGCATCCACCGGCAGTCCCCGGACATCTCGCAGGGCGTGACCGAGGGGATGGGCCGCTTCACCGAACAGGGTGCCGGCGACCAGGGCATGATGTTCGGCTACGCCAGCAACGAAACGCCGGATATGATGCCGGCGACCATCTACTACGCCCACAAGATCGTCGAAGAGCTGGCGCGTCTCCGCAAGAGCGACCCGGTGAAATACCGCTATCTGCGCCCGGACTCCAAGAGCCAGGTGTCGATCCGCTACGTCGGCGGCAAGCCGAAGGCGGTGGAGACGATCGTGGTCTCCCATCAGCACACCCCGGATATGCCGGAGGAGTGGCTCGAGGCGCTCGTGCGCGAAGTGGTCAAGCGGGTGATCCCCGCCGAACTGCTTAACGGCGAGATCCGCTACTACGTCAACCCGACCGGACGCTTTGAAGTGGGCGGCCCCCACGGCGACACCGGTCTGACCGGCCGCAAGATCATCGTCGACACCTACGGCGGCATCGGCAGTCACGGCGGCGGCGCCTTCTCCGGCAAAGATCCGTCGAAGGTGGACCGTTCCGCGGCCTACATGTGCCGCTACATCGCCAAGAACATCGTCGCGGCGGGGCTGGCCGACAAATGCGAAGTGCAGGTTGCCTACGCGATCGGCGTGGCGGAACCGCTGAGCATCAACGTCGACACCTACGGCACCGGCGTTCTGGCCGATGACGGCGACCTTGAGAAGGTGATCCGCGAGGTGTTCTCGCTGAAGCCGGCGGAGATCGTGCGTCAGCTCGGCCTCAAACATCCGGGCCAGGGCTGGTGCTATCAGGACACCGCCGCCTACGGCCACTTCGGCCGGGCGCAGTTCCCGTGGGAGCAGACCGACCGCACCGCGGATTTGAAGGCCGCGGCGGAAAAGTTCCAGCGGAAGTGAAGATGACGCGCGGCAAACGAGGCCCGGCACTGCTGGGCGTCGGTTCTCCGCTCCTGGACATTCTAGTCCGGGTGGAAGAGCCGTTTCTCAAAACGATCCCGGGCGAAAAGGGCGGCATGCTGATGGTGGATGCCGACTTTCAGCAGTCGGTTCTCGACCGGCTGCCGGGCAATCCGCGGCGGGTGCCGGGCGGTTCAGCCGGAAACACGGTGTTCGCGCTGGCCCGTCTCGGGCTCGACGTCGCGATGTTCGGCAAGCTCGGCGATGATGCCAACGGCGACTTCTACCGGGCGCGGTTCCGGGAGCTGGGCGGCTCCGACGCGGAGTTCGTCACCACCGGCGAAGCGCCGACCGGCACCTGTCTTTCGCTCATCACGCCGGATGCGGAGCGCACGATGCGCTCCAGCCTCGCGGCGTCGCTGTTGCTGCGGATTGACGAAGCGGAGAAGGTCGATTTCTCCGCGTACGACTGGGTGTACATCGAGGGATATATGTTCTATTCGGCGGTGCTGCCGACGGTGATGCGGCGCGCAAAAGCGGCGGGCTGCCGGATCTGGCTGGATCTGGCGAGTTTCGAGGTGGTCCGCGACTTCCGCGAAGATCTGCCGGATATTCTGCGCAACTATGTGGATATCGTGCTCGCCAACGAGGAGGAGGCCGCCGCCCTCTTCGACGGATTGACGACCGAGGAACAGCTGGACCGCCTCGCCTCGTGGTGCGACATCGCCGCGATCAAGCTGGGCCGGCGGGGAGCGCTGATCCGGCGCGGCAATGAAACCGCGAAGGTGCCGGCGCAACTGGTGGAGGAGCCGGTGGACACCACCGCGGCTGGCGACCTCTGGGCGGCGGGATTTCTCTACGGAGTGCTCCGGGAGCGGCCGCTCATGGAGGCGGCCTGGTACGGTTCGCTCATCTCGTCGGAGGTGGTCAAGGTGGTGGGCTCCGAACTGCCGGAGCCGGCATGGAATGAGATCAAAGGCAAAATCGCCAAATAATTCGGGAGTGAAGTTTCAATGGAATACCAGATCAGGGATATCAATCTGGCCGATTTCGGCCGCAAGGAGATCGAGATCGCCGAACAGGAGATGCCGGGGCTGATGGCGACCCGCGCCAAGTACGGCCCGGAACAGCCGCTCAAAGGGGTGAAGATCATGGGCAGTCTGCACATGACCATCCAGACGGCAGTGCTGATCGAGACGCTGAAGGCGCTCGGCGCGGACGTGCGCTGGGCCAGCTGCAACATCTTTTCGACGCAGGATCACGCGGCGGCGGCCATCGCGGCCGGCGGCGTTCCGGTCTTCGCCTGGAAGGGTGAGAGCCTCGAGGAGTACTGGGAGTGCACCTACCGGGCGATGACCTGGCCGGACAACTCCGGTCCGGACCAGATCGTCGACGACGGCGGCGACGCGACGTTGCTGATCCATCGCGGCGTGGCGGCGGAGAACGATCCTTCGATTCTGGATGTGCCGACCGACGTGCAGGAGCTCCAGATCATCAATGCGCTGCTCCGGCGTGTGCTGGCGGAGGATCCGCAGCACTGGCACAAGGTGGCGGCGGCGGTGCGCGGCGTCTCCGAGGAGACCACGACAGGAGTGCACCGGCTGATTCAAATGGAGAGCCGCGGGGAACTGCTTTTCCAGGCGGTCAACGTCAACGACTCGGTCACCAAGAGCAAATTCGACAACATCTACGGCTGCCGCCACAGCCTGACCGACGGCATCAAGCGCGCGCTGGACGTTCTGCTCTCCGGCAAGACGGTGATGGTCTGCGGATACGGCGACGTCGGCAAGGGGTGTGCGGAAGCGCTGCGCAACGAACGGGCGCGGGTGCTGGTCAGCGAAGTCGACCCGATCTGCGCACTGCAGGCGTGCATGGCGGGCTTCCGGGTGTGCACGGTTGAAGACGCCCTGCCCGAAGCGGATCTTTACGTCACCACCACCGGCAACTGCCGGATCATCACCGCCGAACATATGGCGAAGATGAAGGATCAGGCGATCGTCTGCAACATCGGCCACTTCGACGACGAGATTGAAGTCGCCGAGCTGGAGCGTTATCCCGGAATCCGCAAGCTGGAGATCAAGGGCAGCTCCTGCCCGGTGAGCCGGTTCACCTTCCCCGACGGTCATTCGATCTACCTGCTGGCGGAAGGGCGGCTGGTCAACCTCGGCTGTGCGACGGGGCATCCGTCGTTCGTGATGTCGAGCAGCTTCACCAACCAGACGCTTGCGCAGATCGACATCGCCCGCAATCCGGACCGGAAAGTCGGCGTCTATCTGATCGCCAAGAAGCTTGACGAAGAGGTGGCGCGCCTCCATCTCGCCAAACTCGGCGCGAAGCTCACCACCCTCACCCAGGAGCAGGCCGACTACATCGGCGTTCCGGTGGAAGGGCCCTACAAGCCGGAAAACTACCGCTACTGAACCGCGAAAAGGCGGGCCGCCGTCAGTTAAACTGCGGCTTTACTTTCGCTGAAACAGAAAATCCACCGAGCCATGCGCCGGGTGGATTTTCTTCTTTTCCTGTCCTGTCCTCCACCGTTTCCTGCCGGATTTCCGCTGTTTTTTTGACATTTTCTCCGGATGGAGCTATATTGATTGTTTAACAACAAACCGTTCAGAATCAATCAACGGCAAATACCATACAAATGAACCGGAGACTTTTCTCTTTAGTCGAACTCTTGATCGTCATCGCGATCATCGCCATTCTGGCCGGACTGTTGCTGCCGGCGTTGAACCGGGCACGGGAAAAGGCGCACGCCATCGCCTGCACCGGCAATCTCAAACAGCTTGGTCAGGCGGGAAATCTCTACACCGGCGATTACGACGGCTACATCGTTCCGGGGGCGACGGCGCCGACGAATCCGCTGAACATGGGCGAAGCCGATGCCACCTGGCTGGCGGCGTTGCGGAAGTATCTCGGCTGTGCGCTCCCCGCCGTCGGGTACGGGCAGAAGCTGTTTGAGCAGGCGTCGGACTTGAAGGTCGGCGTCTGCCCCTCCTCGCCGGAGCGGTTCGGTTACGGCCACAACTCCTGGGGGCTCGGTCTGCTGGCCGATCCGGCCCAGCCCGCCGGCTCCAGCCAGAACCGGGCGGTGAAACTCTCCGCCGTGTCGAAGAGTTCGACGATCCTGTTTCTGGGGGACAACTTCCGGGCGAAATATTCGGAGGCATTCAACCGGAAGTTCAGCAACTGGGCGGCCTGGCTTGCGCCCGGCTCGCACGGATACGAGAACGACTGGAGCAGTCTTTTCTTCGTCCACACCAATGCGGCGAACGTGCTCTATCTGGATGCGCACGTCGGTATCATTCCGCTGCTCCGCCGGGATGAATTCTACTCTGCCGACGCCGACAAACTCTTCTGGCTGCCCTCCGTCGTCACGTTTGAATAAGGGCCCGGCGGCACACCCCGGCTCTCACTCAAACCAGAGCTGGATATTTCGAATGGCGAACAGAAGATCGTTTCCGCGCGTCCCCATGCCGATGCGGAGGATGTCATACGGTCTCTCTTCCTCCGTTCCCCGGAGAGGAATCCAGTAATGTTTCCACTCTCTGCCTGGCGAGGAGATGGGAAAGGATTTGTATTCCTTATCCCCACTGTAGGTCAGCATCAGGAGCGGGAAGAGGGGAATTCCCGTCTCGCCCCGGTCGTCATAGCAAAAGTCGAAGGAGACTGCGACCAGATTCCGCTTCTTTTCCTCCGGCTTGAAGCGGAATTCGGGGAAGGACCAGTTGTTGTCGGCAGGATTGGCTTTGTTCCGGAAATCGGTGCGAACCTCGACGGCATTTTCTTCCGCATGGAACCGGAAGGTCTGTTTCCCGCTGGAGTTCTGATGCCAGCGGGCGGGATTCATGAAATCGCGGGGCTCCGGTTTCAGGCGGGCAAGATCGATCAACGGCACAACGGCAGCCGAAAGCGGATCATCCGCATCCCCCAGCCGCACGAAATTGTGATATTGCCCGAGCGCGGAGATGCCGACGGTAAGCGTGGTCTCGCTGCGGGGCGGCAACTCGAGCGATTCGGGCGGCGCCAGGGTGACAACCGCTCCGGCAGGAACCGTCAGACGCGGACGGGTCGTCATCTTCCGGTCGGAAAGGTTGGTGACGATGAAATGAAGTTTTCCATCTTCCGGCAGCTCATAGCCCGCAGCGGTGTAACGGTTGCCGCTCCGGCGGAAATCGTAGCGGTAAATGAGCGGCGTGTACCGGCGTTTCACCGGGCGGTAACGTTTCGCCGCCTGGAGCATCCGTTTCGGTTCGGTATCGGTGTTGAGCTTCGCGGCGTCGAGTTTCTCAGCGGGGAACACCCAGTAGGCCATGCCGCCGCGGAAAGTGAGCTGATCCTTCCCGGATTTCAATTCCGTGCCGTCAACCGCGTACCCCTGCCCTGCCGGAAAGCCGTTCAAGGAGACTGTACGCTCGCCGATTCCATCCTTCCCCGCATAGAAGACGGCGACAGCACGCCTGCCGTCGGAGAAGACGCGGATGGGCTGCAGACCCGGCGGATTGTCTTTCCAGTCACCGCGATACTCCTGCCCGGCGAGCAGATTTGCGGCAAAAGAGTAGGCATGCATGGAACGCAGAGGCGTCCCGTAATAGTCGAGCATGCCGAAGTTGCTGTTGTTCTCCTGAAAGAACTGCATGACAAAGGGGTAGTAGCGGGCGACACCGCACGCTTTCGCCTCGACGGCCTTCATGGTGATCCAGAGTGCGCTGATCATATCCTCCTCCACCTGCGGATGAAGGTTGTCAAGAGTTCCGCCGTAAACCTGTTTGACCACACCAGAGATGCCGCGATGCCACGGTTTTCCGGACTCCGTGATCCAGATCGGCATGTTTTCTTTGGGATGGCCCTTCATATCGTGTCGATACTCCTGCACATAGGAGAGCATTCGTTCCGGTTCGGCATAGGTGTGAATGCAGAAGACGTCGATGAAATCGAGCATACCTCCGGCGATGCTCTCCCGTTCGATCAGCGTGGAGCCCTGACAGAAAGCGGCGCCGACCAGAGCGATTTCCCGCCCGCGAGCGGCCCACGCCGCAGCTTTCAACGGCGGCAGATTGGCTTCGGCGGGGAAGGTCGAACAATCGTATTCGTTGAGAATCTGGAACCCCTCCACTCCGGCCTTGCGACTTTCGAGCATGCGTTCCATGGCCCGGTCAAGACCGATCAGTTTTCCGGGCAGGATATTTCGTCCCGCCTGATTGGCGACAGGCTCCAGCCATGCGGGGAAATCAGTGAACGCGAAAATTGAGCGGATTCCTTTCGTTCCGGCAATACGGTACAATGGATCGTTCCGGCGGACATACTCTCCACTGCGGGGATGCAATCCGGCAAAATCACTCCATTCGCGGTTATGGGAAATCCCGTTTCGCACCAGCAGATCAAGACAGTTCTCCTGAATCTTCCGGGTCCGCCCTTCCAGCAAACCTTCCATGGCGAAAAAGGGGTCCACGTTGCCGGAATGCGGAGGCAGAATCGAAATGCCGAACAGTTGCCCGAGAGCGGGGAAACGCAACTCATAGAATCCGGTCGGCAATGAAAATTCAACCGACAAAACACGATTCCGCACCTCCGCGCGGCCGGAACGGCCGGTTTCTCCGCCATCCATTCCGGTCAACACCCAGTCGTGCACACTGCCGTCGGGAAGCAGCGAAGTCTTGAACTCATACCTTCTGCGTTCGCCGGGAGCGGCGACAAAAGCGGACGGCGCGCCCTGCGGAAGGAGCTTGTGACGGACCTCCTTCTGCAACGGCTTTTCCGTGGAACGGAAATCGAAGCTCTTCCCCTCGCCGGTTACCAGTGCAAGGTTGCGTATCAGAATCCGCATCCGTTCCGCCCGGCTGTTCACGAGAATCTGAATGGTGCGAACCTGTACCATCTCTGCCGGAAGACGATTGAATTTCACCTCGACAGAACTCCATTTACCGGGCGAAGGCATTGCAAACGGCAGGGTTCCGCCGGAACCATCCGGGCGTTTCGGCAGGACCACCGCTCCCGTTGCAGCAACAGGCGCCCCCTCCGGCAGATACTGCATTTCAAACCGGATCGCAACAGCCTCCCGCAGCGCCTCGGGATCCTTCACCCGATAGAGCGGCCAGATCAGACAGGCGTCTTTCTTCTCGCCCCGTTCTGCGGCAAAAGAGATCGCCTCCGCCTCGTTGTCCCAGCGCACGACCACGGGAGAATCCCCCATCGGGCTCCAGCCATCCGCCTGATTCAAAGGCACATTCTGCCCCGACACCAGTCCGGACATCCCGGCGGCAAACAGAACGAAACGCCACAATGGACTGCTCATTTTCTCCCCCAGTCTTCAATATTCCCGGCGGATGCCGTTGACGACGAAACGGGTGAACCCCTTTTCCCGCAAATCAAGCTCCCCCGGATGATCCACATGGCCGTCGGCGTAGGCCATCGCGCCACGGTTGCCATGATGAATGCTCGCCGTGTAAAACGAATTATCGAGAGGACTGTACGTCCAGACGGCGGTTCCCACGTCGTCACCGGTGGCTTTTATCGCATCCCGCCAGGTGTCGGTAAACAGATGCAGCCGGCTGGCGTTTCGCATGGCCTTGGTGGTATAAATGATCGTGTAGTCCGCGCCGGATATGCACGGGGAATAAAAATTCCCGAACGTTTTATATCGCGCATTCTCCGACCCGTCCTCCATGTACGTGGTATTCTGCAAGTGGTTGAAAATGCCGTAGGTGTAATCGCCGTTAAAACTGCTGCGCCGCTTCTTCTGCCCCGGACAATTCATTACGGAATCAGGCAGGAATTTCGCCAGAGAAAAAAGATATCCCCAGCCCTTGGCTGACTGGTCCTGATATTTGTAGCCGTTCTTCCAGCCGAAGATGAATCCATCATAATCGTTCGCATAGAAGAGATGCGCGGAAATCACCTGCTTGAGCTGGGATGCGCAATTGCTTCGTCTCGCCGTATCCCGCGCTTTTCCAAGCGCAGGAAGGAGCATCGCCGCCAGAATGGCGATGATCGCAATTACGACCAGGAGTTCTATCAGAGTAAATAAAGAGCGACCGGTGCCTCTCCTCCGGCAGCCGCTCTTTTGCTCTCCTGCGGCATTGCGACGGGAAATGGTTCCGTCTTCCGGCCCTGTGACGCGGACCGGGCAGACCGATGCGTTGCTGTCTTTCTGCATGATCTTCTCCTTGTCAACCCATATTATATCCAGGCGGGAGTGCCCATTGTTACATATTCCGGCGGAATAAATTCCACACCTTTGGCTTCACGTCGCGGCTGCCTCAATCGATCGATGCTGTGAAGCAACAGGGATTTCGCATTGAAGCCGATGTAATCCAGCCCCTCGGGCAACTCTCTCGCCAACGGGATGTTGCAATGGCTGACGATCTGTACTTCACGCCCCGGCACAATGCCGCACTCCCGCAATCCGGCGAGGACTGGCGGCAGCAGGTTCTCATTGAGAACGATCAGACCGTCCGGGCGCTCCGGCTGTGCCGGCGTACAGAGCAGCCGGATCAGTCGGGAGGCCTCCCATACCCCCTCCGGAAGGTGATGGATGCCATGCACCCACTCCGGACGACAGATCGCACCGCTGTCACGAACGCGCTGCTCCACCTCGGCGACAACCGTCTCCCGGGTTCGAGCAGCCATCAGAACCGCCACCCGCGAAACACCCCGCAGAAGAAGACGTTCCACCGCCATCTGCGCCAGCATCCGGTAATCGTGCTTCATGACGGTAGCGGGAATTACCTCCTCCCAGGCCGGGGAATGGAGCACCACCCGAAACGGCTTGAGCCGCAGAAGCATCTGCGGTTCCACCGAACAGGAGAAGATCACTCCGGCAATCAACCCCAGTTCCAGATCCTCTCTCAATCTGCGGAACTCCGGCAGATCGGGGTCACAGTGCAGATCGATATGATAGAGCGAAAAAGAGTATTCCGGCCGTTCCTGAGAGATATCTTTCATCGCCTGTTCCAGAGCGCTCCACTGGGTATCGCCGTTGACCTCCATCTCATGATGGTTGGGCGGCAGCACCACGCCGAAGCGGAAGAGGTTCGGCGGATTGTCGGTCACAAACATTCCCTTCGAACCGCGCGAATTGATAAATCCCTCCTGCGCAAGCTGGTTCACCACCCGCTGCACCGTCACATTGCTCGCCTGATAACTGGCAAGCAACTCATGTCGCCGCGGCAACGCATTCCCCGGAGGAAACTCCCCCGAAACAATCCGCCGTCTCAGATCAAGAATAATCTCTTCGTTCCGCATTTTTTCATCTCAAGCATAGAATTTTCTACTATATTATATGCCAAATGCAGAAAAATGTCAAGGGCAAAACCAGGGAATTTGAATTTTTTTCAAAAAAAAACTTCCGGCGGCACGGGCCGACGGAAGCAGGCGGAATTTCGGCGGTCAGCCGCGAAGGAACTGGACACGTTTCTCGTAATCGGCGATCCGGTCGAGCACAACACCGGTTGACGGAATTCCCCACTCTTCGAGGCAGTGCGCCCAGACCGCACCCCACGGCAGGCTCTTCGCCTCCTCCTGAAGCGCCAGCCGGGCGGTGAGGTCGCGCCGGGATTCCGCGGCGCAGATCTCCGCCGTCGGCTCCAGAAAGCCGCGCAGCAGCGCCTTGCGCATGTTGTGCGCCCCGATCACCCACGCTCCGACCCGGTTGATGGTGGCGTCGAAGTAATCCAGCCCGATCTCAATCCGGTCGGTGCCGCAGGCGGCGATCTCGCGGCCGAGCGAAAGGAGGTCGTCGTTCAGCACGATCACATGGTCACTGTCCCAGCGGACGCCGCGGCTGACGTGCAGCAGAATCCGCCCCTGCTGCACCAGAATCGCCGAGAGTTTGTCGGCGATCGACTCGGTCGGGTGAAAGTGGCCCATATCCAGGCAGATCGCCTTGTTGTGCCGCGCCGCGTAGGTGAGGTAGAAGTCGTGCGAACCGACGGTGCAACTCTCGGTGCCGATGCCGAAAAGCTTCGACTCCACCGCGTCGAGCACCAGCGCTTCATCGACCGGATCGGCGAAGATCGCATCGAGACTCTCCATCAGGCGACGGCGCGGAGCGAGCCGGTCCGCCGGGGTGTCCTTGAAGCCGTCCGGAGCCCAGAAGTTGCAGACCGAACGCACGCCGGTCGCCCGGGCGAACGCCTCGCCGATCCTGCGGCACGCCTGTCCGTGCCGGATCCAGAAGGCGCGGATCTCCGGATCCGGGTGGGAGAGCGACAGCCCCATATCCAGCTTCGGGTGCGAATAGAACGCCGGCGCAATGTCCAGCCCGATCTTCCGCTCAACCGCCCAGTCGCGCCAGCCGGAGAAATTCTCCACCGTGAAGGAGTCCCGGTCGCACCCCGGCGTCACACAGTCCACCTCGTGCCCCTGCAGCACCACCTTGAACGGGCCGGGAATCATCGTGAACGCCTCATCCAGATCCTGCCGCAACTCCTCCGCCGTCCGGGCCCGCCCCGGATAGTTTCCGGTCACCTGACAGCCGCCGGTCAGCGCGTGACCGGTGTTTTCAAATCCGGTGACATCGTCGCCCTGCCAGGCGTGAATTCCGATCACGCAGGCGTTCATCCGGCGCACCGCCTCTTCCACATCGACGCCGTGTTCGGCGTAAATCGCGCAGGCATCCTCATACATCCGTTCGGTTCTGTTCATCGAGCCTCTCCTTTCCATACGGTTTGAATTGCATTGGTAAAGCTGATCCCGTTCTCTCCGGGCAGTTGCAGAATACCGGGAACGCCGTCGGGAATCCGGGCGGAATAAACGACTCCCTCCCGCGTGCGCTCCCACTCGATCGAAATGCGTCCGTAGACGCTGTCGTACCAGGCGGACATCGAGTTCAGCGAGGAAATGGCGCATGGCTTCAACACCACTTCGCGGAATCCGGGGCGGTTCCAATCCGGCTCCAGCCCGGCGGCATACTGCATCATCCAGGCGGAGAGATCGCCGTACATGATGTGGCAGTGCGAGAAATTGCCCGCGAAATCCTCCAGCAGCGTGGTCTCACCGTTCCGCACCCAACGGCACCAGCCGGGGAACTGATCCTGCGTAAAGATCCGGAAGGCCGACTCGGCATATCCGTGTTCGGCCAGCACCCGCGGGACAAATTTCGCACCGACGATCCCGAAGTCGGCGATGTAATGCGCCTCCTCCATCTTCCGGTTCAGCAGAGCGGCGGTTTTCTCCGCCTCCTCGCCCGAACAGAGCCCCATCCCGACGGCGACGGCCAGCGCCGTCTTTTCGTCGTTCGCATAGGAGCCGTTCCTGTTGGAGAAGGCGCGGCGGAACGCCTCCGCCACGCCGGCGGCACGCTCCCGGTAACGGGCGGCATCCTCGCGGAATCCGAAGAGCTCCGCCGCATCGGCGAGGATGCAGAGGTCATAATAGTACCAGCCGGTGGTCACCAGCTCCGGCGCCACCGCGCGGGAGGGATCGTAGTGGCACCAGTCGCCCAGCCCGAACTTCAGGATTCCCCCCTTCGCCATGCTTGCGGAAAATTCGACGTTGCGCTTGAAGGCGTCGTAGTTCTCGCGCATGAGCGAACTGTCGCCGCGGTAGAGGTAGACGCGGCGCGGAATCCCCATGAGAATGGTGTCGAACATCGTTCCGCTCCCCCAGTTGTACCCCCAGCCGGAGGTGGGGGCGATGCCGGGCAGCTGCCCGTTCGGGCGCTGGCAGTCACGCAGGGTACCGAGCCACTCGCGATAGGATTCGGCCAGATCGAAGTGGAAGAGCCCGGTGTCGGAGGCGAGCTGGGTGTCGTTGGTCCAGCCGTTCTTCTCCCGGTGCGGACAGTCGGTCGGGATCCCGACGAAGTTGTTGAGGAACGACCAGCGTGTGCAGTGTTCCAGCGCATTCATATCCGGATTAGAACAGGTGAATCCGCCGATTTCGCGCAGGTCGCTGTGGATCGCCTGCGCGGTGAGCGAGAGAATCTCCGCCTCGCCGGAAATTTCCACGACGGCATAGCGGAATCCGTGATAGGTGAAGCGGGAATGCCAGCTCTCCACCCCTTCCCCTTTCAAGGTGTAGCGTTCGGTCTGGAAGTCGCCGCTCTGGACGAAACGGGCGATGTCATCCCAATAAAGCGAACCGTCGGGGTTGAGCACGTCGCCGTACTGGATCTTCACCGTACTCCCGCGCGTCCCCCGGACGACCAGTTCGGCGCGTCCGGCGATGTTCTGCCCGGCGTCCCAGGTGCCGCACTCGAGGCGGCGCATCGGGAAGAGTTCACAGACCCGGCAGGGCGGCGCGGTCTGTTCGAAGAGCAGGCCGCCGGGCCCGGGAACGATCGCCGCTCTGCGCCAGGCCGAATCGTCAAAGCCGGGGGCATCCCAGCCGGGGAACTCCAGCCGGGCGTCGTAATGCTCCCCGTTGCGAAGTCCGTCGTATGTGACCGGCCCCGAGGAGCTCACCCGCCAGCAGTCGTCGCTGGAGAGGATGGTTTCACCGTCGACGACCAGCTCCAGCAGCAGTTTGGGGTAGTCGCGCCAGGTCGCCTTGTCAAAGTGCCACGCCTCGGCAGTGTGGCAGTTGTAGAGACCGTTGCCGAGAACCACACCGACGGCGTTGCGGCCGGGTTTGAGCAAGGAGGAAACGTCGTAGACCAGATATCCTGCGTGCGCATCGTAGTTGGTCGGCGCGGGGGCAAGTTCGCAGTCCCCGACCTTCTTTCCGTTGAGCCGGAGCTCGTGATAACCGAGTCCGCAGAGATAGAGCCGGCACTCCTTACCGCCCCGGAAATCGAACTCCTGCCGGAAATACGGCGCCGGAAGCACCTCGCCCCGCCAGTCATGGAGCGTCTCGCCGGAGCCGATCCAGAATGCATTCCACTTTCTTGTATCGGAAAACGACATACATCCCCCCTTCCTCTTGTTTTTCTTGAGGAATATACTTGACAAAAAGGAAAAAAATATGGATATTAAAACAAATCATGTGTCTATTTGCGACAATCGAGACGAATTTTCTATGGAATACGATTCAAGTTCCTACCCGATCATCCACCTGACCGGACACCAGAAAAAGATCTACCCGTGGCTCCAGGACAACCTCAACACGCCGTTCTGGCGCTGTTACTGGAACGTCACCCCGGGCGGCTGGCTGCGGGTCGGCGGAGCGGAGCTGGAGCTGAAGAGCGATCAGGTGTACATCATTCCGGGCTACTTTCGCTTCTCGACCTTTGCGCGCGAACCGTTTGAGCAGTTTTACATCCACTTCAGCGTGCCGGACAATCACTTTCCGGCGGACTGCGGCATTCTGACCACCCCCATCCGCCCGCACTGGAAACAGCTCTGGCGGGAGTGGGAAGCGCTGGAAAAGAGCGGCGAAAAGAACCGGTTCCGCCGGGAGACCGCGGCCGGAGCGATTCTCGGCGAAGCGCTGCTGCAGCTGCCGCGGGAGGTGATGACCGAACAGACGCGCCGCAGCCCGATGACCCGGCAGGCGATGACCCTGATCCGCCGCGACCTCTCCACGCCCCGTTCGAATCCGGAGCTGGCCCGGGCATGTGGAGTGGATCTGAGGACATTTCTGCGCCATTTTCTGCGAGACACGGGAGAAAGTCCGCAGCAGTTCAGCCGGAGAATCCGCATTGAAGCGGCCTGCCGGTACCTGCTCTACACCACGAAGAGCATCGAGGAGATCGCGGAATTGACCGGCTTTGCGGACCGTTATTATTTCAGCCGGGTGTTCCGCCGGCTGCAGCAGAAATCCCCGGCCAGATTCCGCCGCCAGCAGCAGCCCCCCGAACTCGCCGACGGGAACTAGAGAAGAGCAGTATATGCTTTGCCGTCCTTCTTCCCAAGCCCCAACGGCCAAAAGAACTCTTTCGTTAAACTTCGGCAGTTCAATTTAAGAGGAAACTTCTTGACTTAGCAAGCGTTTATGCTATTTTATCCAGGGCAATTATGACGATAGTCAGAGAGGAATATGACCTTACAAAAACATCAACTAAGAACGAGGATCGTTGATATTTCAGAAAACGACCTTCGAGAAAAATATCCTGAGGTATTGGCAACATTATTACGCGACCATACTACAGGAGAAAATATATTTTGGGCAACTGACAACTATGCAGAACTAGGTGAAGCATATAATTATTATGCTCCAATTATACCGTCTTTGATTACGGGGGAATACGGTCAGGTGATTCGTCCCCGGGTCAAAAAGGACAAAGAATTACAGTTGTCGCGTATCCGAGATATGGCAGAAGTGTTTACCCCATCATGGATTTGCAACGTTCAAAACAATCTGATTGATACAGCCTGGTTCAACCGGGAAAATGTGTTTAATATTGAACATGGTGAAACATGGGAAACAGTTAAGACCAGAATAACATTTCCCGAAGGCAAGACCTGGAAAGATTATGTCCGTGCCAATCGAATGGAAATCACCTGTGGTGAAGCTCCTTATATTACCAGCCGATACGATACTAC
Organism: uncultured bacterium; assembly: GCA_900551245.1. Lineage (GTDB taxonomy): Bacteria > Verrucomicrobiota > Lentisphaeria > Victivallales > Victivallaceae > Victivallis. Next base: position 36,131 of record URVC01000036.1, read on the forward strand.
CACAGGAGAGTTTATTCCAGTTGAGAGCAGAATTGGTCTGCTCGACCGCAAGTTGCGGGTGATAAATGAAAATGTTGATCAATCTGGTGAATGGCTTAAGGCCGCGCAGGCTGCTTATAAAAGCATCTACGGTTATGAATGGCAGGGAGACAGTTTGCTGTTGGCACGAGAGGCCATGCTTTATACGTTCCTTGAAAACTATTATTTGAAGTTCAGCAGGATGCCCCAGGAGAAATCCATCAGGTATATTGCTTATATTGTCTCATGGAACATCTGGCAGATGGATGGGTTGAAAGGTGTTGTACCCGGCAGCTGCCATGATGAAGAATCAATCAACCTATTTGGTGAAACAACGATCACACAGTGTCCTGGTTGTATCAGCGGTAATAACACACGACATAATGGAGTTTATTCTCTGATTAAAGATTGGTCCGCAGGGAAAAAGATTGAATATATAAGTCTTACAGGAGGTAGGCGATCATGAAGTACGTATCCTCTTTTGAACCAACCCTGATTTATGTGATGCGTATTAATGATCCCGCTCACGAAGGGTGTCTGAAAATAGGCAAGGCCTCGGTCAACTATGAGGAGGCCTCCTCCCTGCAACCGGCTCCCAACAGCAATATTCTGAATCAGGCTGCCAAGAAACGTATCAATGAATACACCCAGACAGCCGGGATCGCCTACGATCTTCTCTATACAGAATCGACATTATATTTCTCTGAGAAGAGAATTAAAGCGTTTTTGGACCATGATGTACATGATGTTCTGGAACGCTCCGGTATAAAGAAGAAATTCTTCAACACCGAAGCAAAAGCAGATGAGTGGTATATCACCGATTTGGAAACGGTGAAGAAAGCCATTACCGCAGTCAAGCAGGGACGCAGATCCCTTAACGCATCTGAAATAACTCAAGGACAATCTCCGATTGTGTTCCGACCGGAACAGAAGGAAGCGATCGCAAAGACTGAGAAGCAGTTCAAGAAAAGCAACCGGATGCTCTGGAACGCTAAAATGCGTTTCGGGAAAACCTTATCTGCACTTCAGGTAGTTAAGGACATGAACTTTGTCCGGACATTGATTTTAACCCACCGTCCAGTGGTAAACGATGGCTGGTTTGACGATTTCAAGAAGATCTTTTATGATTGCGATGACTTTTTCTATGGTTCAAAAAACAAGGGTAATACCTTTGACTATGTAGAACGTCTGGTACAACAAAGGGCCGGCCATTACGTTTATTTTGCATCACTACAGGATTTGAGAGGGTCGGAACTGGTCGGAGGGAAGTTTGATAAAAATGATGAGATTTTCGGTGTCAACTGGGATCTGGTCATTATAGACGAGGCTCATGAGGGAACGCAGACGGAACTCGGTAAGAGCGTTCTTAAAGAACTGGAAAAAGATAATACTAAGATATTGCAACTCTCCGGGACGCCTTTTAATCTGCTTGATGAACATACCGGTGATGCTATTTACACGTGGGATTATGTCATGGAGCAAAAGGCCAAACGGGACTGGGACATCCTTCATAAAGGTGACCCAAACCCCTACGCTTCCCTGCCTCATTTGAATATCTTTACCTTTGACCTCGGGAAGATGCTTGGTAAATACCAGGACGAAGAGTTGGCTTTTAACTTCCACGAGTTCTTCAGAGTTGATGAAAACGGAGTCTTTATTCACCAGCAAGATGTCAGATCGTTTCTCGATCTGATTTGTAAAACGGATGAAAGCAGCAACTACCCATATTCAACGGAAGAATATCGCAGAAACTTCCGTCATTCTCTCTGGATGATTCCCGGAGTGAAATCTGCGCGTGCGCTGAGTACCATGTTGCAGCAGCATCCGGTTTTCAGTCAGTTTGAGATCGTCAATGTCGCAGGTGATGGCGATGAAGATGTCAAAAGCGAAGATGCGCTTCAGATGGTTCATAAGGCGATTGGAGAAGACCCGGATGAAACCTATACGATTACCCTGTCCTGCGGCAGACTGACCACCGGGGTTTCCGTTCCGGCGTGGACAGCAGTGTTTATGCTGGCTGGTTCATTCAATACTTCTGCTGCCAATTACATGCAGACAATTTTCCGAGTCCAGACTCCTGCCACAATCAATGGTCGGATGAAGACAGAATGTTTTGTCTTTGATTTTGCTCCTGACCGAACCTTGAAAGTTATTGCTGAAACAGCGAAAGTTTCTGCGAAGGCGGGTAAGACAGGTGAAGACGGTCATCGGATCATGGGGGAATTTCTGAACTTCTGTCCGGTTATTTCGGTTGACGGGACGCAGATGCGTCCCTATAATGCCAATCAGATGCTGGAGCAGTTGAAGAGAGTCTACGTTGAGCGTGTGGTTCGTAACGGTTTTGAAGACGGTTATCTCTACAACAACGACTTACTCATGAAGCTCGATGGAGGGGACCTGACCGAGTTCAACAATTTGAAAAAGATCATCGGCAGCACCAAGGCGATGCAGAAGTCTGGCGATATTGACTTGAACAAGCAGGGTTTTACCAACGAAGAATATGAGGAACTGGAGGGGATCGAACAAAAAAAGCGTAAGAAAGAGGAGCTGACTCCGGAGGAGCTAAAGCTTCTGGAGGAGAAGAAGGAGAAAAAGAAGAATCGTGATTCTGCTGTTTCCATTCTTCGCGGGATCTCAATCCGTATGCCCTTGATGATTTATGGAGCGGAATTGACGGATGAAAGCGAGATCACTCTGGATAATTTCACTTCATTGATCGATGCGAAGTCGTGGGAAGAATTTATGCCTCGCGGGGTCACGAAACAACTCTTCAACAGCTTCAAGAAGTATTACGACCCGGACATCTTCCGTGCAGCGGGGAAGCGTATCCGGGCTATGGCAAAAGCAGCGGATGATGAAGATATTGAAGAACGTATCGCTTTGATCGCCTCTATTTTCAAATCCTTCCGTAACCCGGATAAAGAAACGGTGTTAACCCCATGGCGTGTCGTTAATATGCACTTGAGCGAGAGTCTGGGCGGCTACACCTTTTGGGATGAAGATTTCAGCGAAATCATATCGGAACCGCGCTGGGTAGATCAGGGAGAGGTGACCGCTGAAGTCTTTACCCCTGACAGTCAGATTTTGGAGATCAATTCAAAAAGTGGTCTTTATCCTCTCTATATGGCCTATTCCATTTACCGTGTCAGACGTAACGCCGTAAACGAGCCAGGTTCTGATCAAAAGTTCAGTCATGATGAACAGTATAGTTTGTGGGAAAAGGTCCTTGTAGATAATATCTTTGTGATCTGCAAAACACCGATGGCTAAAAGCATCACCAAACGAACGCTGTTGGGTTTTCGTGATGCAAAGATAAATGCTCACTTTATTGAAAATTTAGTAAATACACTGAGAGATAGACCGAAACAGTTCGCAAAACGGATTACCGAACAAAGTTTCTGGTGTCGCAAGGGGACTGGGAAAATGGAATTTGATGCAATAGTTGGTAACCCGCCATATCAGGAAGAAACCGCAAAGCAGCAGTCTGAAACGAATGGACAAGCTCCTCGAACGAATATTTTTCAGTACTTCCAAATAGCAACAGATATAATTTCACCTAAATATTCATCGCTAATATATCCAGGTGCTCGCTGGATTCACCGATCTGGTAAGGGGATGCAGAAGTTTGGTTTTGATCAAATCAATGACAAAAAATTAGAACGAATTGATTTTTATCCAATATCTCAAGATATTTTTAAAGATGTTGCAATTGCAGATGGACTAACGCTTGTTTTGAAAAATAACAAGAAGACAACAAACGGATTTACGTACGTATACCATAGAGGTCAAATAAAAACTACTGTTAAAATTAGTAATCCAGGAGATGACCTAATTCCCCTGGATCCTCAAACAAAGTCAATCATAGACAAAGTAGATTGCGTTGTAAAAACAAACCATTTACAATATCTTCATTCCAGAATTATGCCGAGAAGTTTATTTGGCATTGAAAGCAACTTTGTAGAATCTAACCCCAAGGCAGTCAAAGAGCTTGAATCTACAAACGAAATTGATTATTCAATAGAGATAAAGCTTTTCACAAATGACAAAGCTGGCAAAATGGGGAGAGCAAAATGGTATGTTGCTAACAAAAATGTTATTCCTCTTGATAATCAAAAGTATATCGACCAATGGCAAGTTGTAGTATCTAGCGCTAATGCAGGCGGCCAAAAGCGAGATAACCAAGTAAGTATTGTCGATAATCATTCAGCGTTTGGTCGCTCGCGTGTTGCGTTGGGATCTTTTGCGACAGAGTCAGAAGCAAATAACTTTTTCTCTTATGTCCAAACTCACTTTGCACGGTTTATGTTTTTAATGACAGATGAGTCTTTAAGTTCTCTGGGGAAAAGAGTACCTGATCTAATGGATTATTCTAATAATAATAAATTTATTAATTTTTCTAAATATCTAAATGAACAATTATACATCATGTTCAATTTAAGTTCAGATGAAATCAACTTCATTGAAACAACAATCAAATCGATGAGATAAAAATGAATAATTTTTTAAATATTGTTGAAAAAATTAAAACAAATAACCAAAAACGAGAAGAGCATAATCTAAGCAATTATGCAAGAAAAAGTATAGAAGCCATTCAAGATCCGAACCTGCGATGTGACGATACCGGCACAGACCTACGATCGGCTTTTTCACATGATATTGATAGAATTATCCATTGTCACTCCTACTCACGCTACATGGATAAAACTCAAGTCTTCTTTTTAGTCGATAATGATCATATCACCAAAAGAGCTTCTCACGTACAAATGGTTTCACGTATTGCACGAACAATCGGTCGTGCATTGCGCTTAAATGAAGATTTAATTGAAGCTATTGCTCTTGGACATGACCTAGGCCATACTCCCTTTGGTCATGCGGGTGAAGCAGCCTTATCTCGTATTATGGAAAATAAAAACAAAGGAAGTTTTCTTCACAATGCACAATCAGTTCGGCTTCTGAGATATTTGGAACATAGAGGATGGGGTTTAAATATAACTCTTGAAACGTTGGATGGAATTCTCGGGCATAACGGTGAAATTTCACAACAAAAATTAAAACCACAAAAAGAAAATTTGACATGGGAAATATTAGAAGAGAATCTGGAAAAATGTTTAATAACACCGACGAGCAAGCATGTTGATAGAAATATTCAACCTTCCACACTAGAAGGCTGTGTTGTCAGATTTTCTGATATTATTTCATATTTAGGACGAGATATTGAGGATGCGTTACTGCTAAAACTAATTACTCGCGAAGATTTACCCTACCAAGCAACAACAATTTGTGGATTCAGCAACCGATCAATTATTGATTTCTTCTGCAAAGATATTATCGAGAATAGTTTTGAAAAAAACTACATTGCCATGTCTCAAAATGCTTTATATGCACTGAATTCTCTGAAGGAATTCAACTACACTCATATTTACCAACATCCAATGCTACGTGAGCAAGTTGACAAATTCTCCAATATGGTAACCTCATTATTTGAAGCATATCTAAGTGATATCACTATCGGAAATAAAAATTCTGATATCTTTAAAGATTTTATTGATAAATTTGAACCTGCTTCAAATTACATTCAGCAAACCCCTTCTGAACGTATAGTTTGTGACTATATAGCTATGATGACGGATGACTTTTTTATGGCACATTATTCAAGAAGATTTCTCGTAAAAAAACTAGAATACTATAAGCGTTAAATATTATGAAATTGATATTTTCCAAGATTCAATCTTAACCCGCTTTCTGCCCATACCATATGAAAACAACTCCTAAGAATAGATAAACATTTTACAAGAACGTTTTCCCTTTCTAATAAGAATCTTTTGCCGCCTGAAAAAGATTCAGGCGATACCGAAATTCGGAGAAATACTATCATTCCCTTTCTTTTTTCATCTTTTTTTCAAAACGGGTATTGACAAATCATGTCGCCTCTGGTATACTATTATTATACTTGATATGATAATGGTATATCAGAAAAGGAAACCGTGGTATGACCGCGTTTGAAGCCGTCACCAGCCGCCCGCTGCAGATCCAGATCGCCGACCATCTGGCACGGCGGATCATTTCCGGGGAACTGCCCGACGGCGCCCGGCTGCCCTCCACGCTGGAACTCGCGGAAATCTACCACGTCACGCCGGTCACGATCCACAAAAGTCTTCAGCATCTGGTTCAGCGCCAGCTGATCGAACGGATGCCCCGGCGCGGCACCTTCGTCCGCTCCCGCGAGCGGGTCAATGTGATCGGCCTCGCCTTCGGCAAGAATCCCTTCCTGCATCAGAGCCTGCTCTACTCCCAGCTGCTGGACCAATTCCAGCAGCAGACGCCGGAACGCGACCTCAATCTCAAGGTCTATTTCGACTTCCAGTCCGGCAGTCGCGCGCTCTTCGATCTCGAACAGGATCTCGCCCGCGGTGAAATCAAAGCCGTCATCGCCAGCAACCGCTCCCCGCGGCTCACCCGCTTCCTCGACGATCACCCCGAACTCACCTGGCTGGAGCCGGTCGGTCTCGACCAGCGCGGCACCGTGAAAAAAGGGGTGCAGTACCTGATCGAACGCGGATACCGGAAAATCCTCGTCGTCTCCATGCTGCCGAAGGTGTTGGAATACGAGGACTTCCGCGCATTCTTCCACGACGAACAGCAGGGAGCCGCCGAGGCCGCGGCCGGTTCCGGCGCCGACGTCGAAGTGGTCCGCTGGGGTCAGACCGACACCGACGGCTACGAGATGGGGAAAGCGCTCTTCGCCGATCGCACCCGCCGCCCGGATGCCGTGCTGGTCAACCACGATGTGGTCTGCCGCGGTCTTCTGCTGGCGCTGATGGAACTTGGGCTGAAAATTCCGCGCGACATCGCGCTTCTCACCCACATGAACCACGGCTGTGAATTCGCCTCGCCGGTACCGTTGAGCATTCTCGAGGTGGATCCGGCCCGGATGGTATCCCTCTGCCTCGACACGCTCACAAAAGCGCTGTCCGCGGGAGCCTCCGGCCACGTCGTGATTCCGAAGCTGACGGCGGAATTGATTCCCGGCAGATCGTGCGGGGAACCCTGAAATTCGCGAACGAACGGAAATGATTCCGGAAACAGTGATAACGATGAGATTTCAACGCATCCCAATGCAACCAGAAACCATGATTTACGGGAGGATGGCACATGCAGTACAGATGGAACCCCTTTCAAGCCGGTCGTCGAGGAAAATTCACGCTTATTGAGTTGCTAATTGTTATAGCGATCATCGCCATCCTGGCGGCGATGTTGCTTCCGGCGCTGAACAAGGCCCGCAATTCCGCCCGAAAGTCCACCTGTGCCAACAATTTGAAACAGCTTGGGACCTACCTGAACTTCTATCTTGATGAGTACAACGGGTACTATCCGGCCTATGCGCAGGACGAAGCCGGCACCTTCTGGTCGTCGCGGCTCTGCCGCCTCTACCAATACAAGGGGGACAAGGACGCCACCTACTCCGCGTTCAGCAACGACCGCAATGTAACCGCCCGCTGTCCGGTCCGGGAAATGGACAACGAAACCTATCGAACGCTGAAGGGCGGCTCCCACTTCTGGGGCATGTACGGCGTCAACTACCTCTATTTCGCCAACTCGGAAACCGGCAAAACTTCTCTTGCTAAAAAAGTGACCAGAATCAAGGCGCCCGCGCAGAAGATTTACGCCGTGGACGGCCGCGAACTCGACGCCGGCGAGATCGCCAGCCCCGCCTGGTCCAAAGCCTATCCCAGCGGCAGGCATGACAATCAGACCAACATTCTGTACGCGGATTTCCACGTCGGCTCCTCGTTGTGGCAGGTCATTACCAATCAGGTCGACGACCGCGCGCAATACAAATACTGGCATCTTACCACCATGCAATAAGGAGTCCTTCATCATGCAGAAAAAAATCTTCACGCTGTTGACCGTATCGATTCTCGGCGCACTCCCGCTCGCCGCGGCGACGCTGACCACCCGGACCGCACCGGAAACCGACGGCTGTCTGATCGACACCGACAACGACGGCATCGTCGACAAGGCGACCGCGGTAAAGACCGACGGAGAAGCCCGCGAAGCGATTTCCGGCAAACTCTGGAAGCAGAACCGCAAGGCGGTGTTCGAATTTCCGCTTCCGGCGCTGGAAAAACCGGTGAAAAAGGCGACCCTCAAACTCTGTCTCAACGGAAAATTCGGCTGCCATCCGGAAAAGGCCGGCGCCTCCGGTCCGGAAACCGACCTCTACTACTACCTCGCCCCCGAAGCGGACGGCAAGATCGAACTGGTCGACGACAACGGCACGAAACTCTCCACCGCCCTGCCCGGCAAGCCGGTTGAAAATGTCCGGAAAGCGGTCTCCATCGACGTCACCCGCGCCGTGCAGGAGGCGAGCCGGGCAAAATCCGCGTGGATCGGCTTCCGTCTCGAAGCCGCCGCGAACGCCGCCGCCGGGAGCGGCTGGCGCTGGCGCACCGCCGACTTCGCCGAAGCGAACGGCAAACAGTTCGCCCCCACGCTGCTCATCGTAACCGAATAGGAGGCGGTCATGAGATTCCCCATGGTCTGGAGCGGCCTGCTGGCGTTCTGCACACTGCCGCTCGCGGCGGTCACCCTCTACCCCGCCGCCGGAGGGAGCAACCTGCGCGTGCCGGTCATCGCGCCCGTTCCGGGCGGAGCCCGGGGCAATGCGGTCGACTTTGAAGGGGTCCGGTTCACCTACGAGCTGCGGCCGCACTTTCAGGCGGCGGAATCCGGCGAGCTGGAGTTTTTTCTGCGCGACCTGCCCCGCCGCCGGGAGAAATCCGTCCTCGTCCTCACCGGTGTCGACGGCAGCAGCATCGAGCTCCGGGTGGAGCCGGCGAGCGCCGGCCGCACCGTTTCCCTGCGCGGCAACGGGCGGAAAGTCACCTCCTCCGAACGGCCGGAGATCGGCAAATGGCAGCGGTATCAACTTGCACTGCGTCCCGGCGAAGCGCTGTTTCACGGCGGTGGGAAAAGCATCGCCCTTCCACTGCCGGCCGGATTCCGGCCGGTCCGCCTGACCGTCTACGCCGCGATGACCGATGAACTCCGCTACCGCTCCGGCGGAGCGGAGCTGACGCTCGACTGGGAGAAGGACTACGCCGCCCGGGTCAAACCGGCGAAAAATTCCGGCGGCGTCTCCGCTTCTCTGCACGGGTTCGACAGCTTCGCCGTCTCGACCGACCCGAAGAAGCGCGACTGCCCGACGCTCCAGCTGGTCAACTCCACCGGCAGCGCCCGGACGCTCCAGCTGGACTACGCAATCAAAAGCGAACAGCGCAAACTCGATCAGCGCTGGAAACAGCAGATCACCCTCGCTCCGGGCGAAGAGAAGATCGAAGCAGTCCGGTTCCCCTTCCCGCTCGCAACCGATCTCTACCATCTGGAGCTGAAGGTCACCGGCACGGACACGGGGAAACAGTTCCGCCGCCATTTCCTCCACGTCGAACCGCGCGGCGAAAAACCCGGCCCCGGCCTGTTCGGCCTGCATGACTGCGACGTGAACGTCTTCGGCTTCTGGCCGGACGCCCTGCCGCTGCGCTTTGCCCACAAATACCTGCGCTGGGGCTACGTCGTCGGTCCGGCGTGGTTGAAGGACTTCCACGGCGATTACGGACTCGACCCCGATACGCCCCCCGCCGAATGGAACTGGAACGAAAAGCTCGACTGGGAGCTCGCTTCCGGGCGGGAGATGTACGTCTGTCTGCAGAGCACGCCGCTCTCCGACTGGCAGCGGGCGCGCCCCTACTCGAAGATGCGCAAATTCGCCTGGGGGTGGAGCGGCGGCTTCCCGAAGCTCGACCGCTACGCGGAATTCGTGCGCGCCGCAGGAGAACGGTACAAGGGGAAGATCCGCCGGTGGGAGGTGGAGAACGAGCCGAATGCCTCCAGCCACATGCCGGATAAGCCGGGCGATTACGCCGCAATCTGCAAAACCGTTTCCGCCGTGCTCAAGCCGATCGACCGCGCCAACGTGATCTTCGGCATCAGCGGCACCAGCACCTTCGTGCCGTGGATGAAACAGGTGCTGGCCCTCGGCGGATATCCGGCGCTCGACGCGATCAGCTGGCACACCTACACCACCCCCGAACAGCCGGACAAGGCGGGACTGCCCGCCATGCTCCGCGAAGCCCGGGAAACCGCCGCACAATACCGGCGTTTCTTCAACTCCGAAACCGGCGTGCTGACCGCGTTCCGCTACGAGGCGGAGCAGCCGATTCCGCCGGAAGTTGTCGCGGAGAAGGTCGCCGCCCGCGCCACCGGCTTCGTCTCGAAAAACGCCTGGCCCGGCCGGGTCAACGACGAATATCAGTCTTCGATGTCGATCGTCAAAAACGCGGCGATCAACTTCCTCGCCGGCGTCGAGGCGTTCGTCTTCTTCGGCTGGAATCCGAAATGGCCTGCCGATCCGGCGAAGTGGGAGCAGAACACCCCTTCGTTTTCGCTGATCTCCGCCACCACCG
>URVC01000037.1 GCA_900551245.1 uncultured bacterium
ACGATCATACAATTCTTTTGAATTGATTTTTCTTGCATCTCGAAGTTCCATACTGGTAATATAGTACGTTTGAATAGATTCTACAAGTATTTTTGTTTCTTATCTATAAAAAGCAAGAGGAATTCAATTTTTTTTCTAAATAGTCGGAAAAGAAGCTGAAAGTTTCTTCATGCGCCCCACGTTTTCCCAAACGGGAACACCGTTTTCTACGACGCTAGAAATGTCGATCCGGCAGGCGGAGCTGCGTCAACGTATTCCGCCTGCTGCGGCAACGGCGATGTCACAGTTTGTCGTATCCCTTCTGAATGTCGGTTCCGATTCCATACTGAAAATATTCCGGATCATACTGGTTGTTTCCGCCGGAATTGAAGCGCAGCTTCCAGATCTCCACATGTCCATCCAGCCAGGCGGCATTCACGTCGACAAACGGCTTAACCGGAGCGGTCGCCGCATTCAGCTTCACCTCGCTGCTGTCGTGAAAGGCGTGGCGGTCATGAAGCAATACCAGCCGGGAGGGACTCGCAATTCGCCCGATCTTCACCCCGCGCCCGAAACGGGGATATTCCCGCAGCAGGATCTTTTTGAAGCGGTAACTGGAGCCGTCGTTATCCTTGAAATCCTCGAACCGATCAGGACGGTTTGCCGTGGGGCTGGACGGTTCCACCTTGTCATCAGGGCAAAAGAGCAGTTTCACGGACTGGTAATAGGGCCAGTAATAGGTCGGCCAGCCGGGCCCGGCCGCACATTTTACATATAGCGTATCAGCTACAGTCGTCTGCCCGGCAATCGGAGCCGGCAGAAAGTCACTGAAATCTCCGGCATAAAGAACTGCGGCGTTCCCCAACTGTTTCAGATTACTGAAACAATTGTTCCGACGCGCGGCCTCCCGCGCCCGGTTGAGCGCAGGCAGCAGCATTGCGGCAAGAATCGCGATGATAGCGATGACGATGAGAAGTTCGATAAGAGTAAATATTTGACGCTGTTTCATCGGTTTCAATCCTGTATCAGTCTCTGTAATCTGCGGCAGCATTGCCTTTGCGGTAAAGCTCTATCTCGACACGAACATTATCCAGCCAAACGGTTCCGACAGACTGCCCCAGATAAAATTCCAGCGTAATCTGCCGGGTGTCGCGGTGAAAGCGGTCATATTTTCCGCTCCAGCTCTTAGCTGTCCAGTCAAAGGTTCCCTGATCCCAGTTGCCGCCGCCGTAGGAAACCCGCTTCATATCAGCATCCCGGAAGGCGAGAGTCAGCCCGCAGCCCGTGCCCAGAACGGACTCGCCTTTCTGATCATAACTGATTTTGAAAATAATATATTCTCCGGCTGCCGGAACCGGAATCTCCTCCATCGGCAGTTTGAGCAGGATACCGTACCAACCAGTCTGAACCCCGCTGGAAAGCCTGATTGCAGCAGAACCGGAAGACTTGACAGCAAAATCACTTTCCACTTTAAAACTGTCGGACAGCTTCCCTTTTCCACTCATTTCGTCGACCACGATGCCCCAGCCGGGCAGTCTGCCGTTCTTCACCGCCGTTTCAAAACCGGCATTGGGAAGAGTGAGTTCACGTTTCAACACCAGTTTCGGTTCCGGATGTTTCACTTCTCCGGGATTTTCCAGGAGTTCTCCTATCACGAACAGCGGTTCATTCTGCTTCATTGTAAGCTTGATCTGCCCGGAAACCGTCGGAAGTGTGCGCTCATTCCCCATGATGTCAACCAGCTTCAATATCGACTCGGGAGAGCGCAGCACGACCTCAGACTCTTCCGTATCATTCAGCAGCAGAACATTGACTCTGCGCTTTCCATTCCGGCACAGATACCCCTGCAGCCATCCCCGCTCAGCATTGGCGGTAACATTGAGTTCCTTCTCCCACACCCCCGCGGCGGTAAGCCGGATCAGCGTTGCATACGCGACCAGTTCCGGCCGGATCGTGTAATCACTCTCCATCATCTCGGAAATCCACCCCTGCCGGACCCCAGGGATCTGACGCAGCAGGAACTTGCAGAGCAACCCGGCCCCCTGATTCAACTGCCGGGTAAACTGGGAATATGTCAATTTGATCAATTCGCGCAACTGCTCATCAGTCGGTTCATAAATATCCGTCTTGACCAATCCGCCGATCTCCGTCATCAGGATGGGAAGTTCGCGTTTGTAACGTTTCATCACCTGTTTCACTTCGCGCAGATCCGCATTGTAATGCGTACAGAAAACATCCGCATATTGGACGGCGGGAGAGTTCCAGAACCGCTCCATCCACGGCTGGAAGGTGTGCCCCTTCGGCACGGCACCAGTCGTTCCCGGTCCGACCTTCGCCTCCGGATCCCCGGCATGAAGCGCCGAGCTGGTCATGATGAAATAATCGATGTAATCCTGCAGAACCGCCTGTTGATCTCCGGCAACGGTATTTTTGAGCCGTCCCTGCCAGAAATAACAGGAATCCACCTCATTGCCGATCTCGTATGCGGCAATTTTCCCTTTATAACGCGCCGCCAGTTGCTGATAAAAATTGCGATGAAGCGGATAATACTCCTGCTTCGGCATGAAATTACCGCGGATTTTGAAATCCGTATCTCTGGCTTCCGACGCCCAGACCGGTGTATGCCAGCCGGTGGTGGCAACCGGACGGATTCCATACCGGCGATAAAGCGCGACCTCCGCATCCGCCTCCCTCCAGTCGATCGGTTTATCCGGACCGGCTTGACAATTGATCCAGTTCAGGCGATGTGTGCGGACATAACGAATGCCGAGCCGATGCATGAATTTTGCATCCATCTCTTTCTCTTCAAAAGGATAGTGATAATGAGTATTGACCATGGCACCATAGGGATTCCCCGGACTTTTCCGCACCTCCTCCGGGACTTCCGGGATGACGGCAAAGGTACGGCGGCGCTGAAACACTCTTTTTCCGGAACCATCGAACTCTTCCAGCGTCGTCTCATAATATCCGTTGGCCGGTGGAGTGAGGCTCACCGTCTCTCCGGCAGAACCCTCTCCCCGTCGAATCTCAGCACCATAAAAATCACGGATCAGAAAACGAACCCGGTTTCTGGAATCCAGCAGATTCTCCACCTGAAACTTCACCGGTTCACCTGGTGCATAGATCGCCAATTCCTGACTCCAGCTCAAATCCGCTCCTGCATCCCGGAGCCGGATATTACGAAATTCAGCACTCCCCTTCCCTGATGCATTAAAATAAACCAGCACCTCCTGAACGCCCGCCGGCAATTCAAATGGAAGCCGCTGCTTCTGCGGTTCCGGAAGCGCTTTTTTCCAAACTCCACCGAGACTCTTCCACTCCTGCCGGCCCTGCGCGTTCTTTTTCCGGTAGGAAACAACGCCTCGGAACGAGTTCCCATGCGGAGAAGACACCTCATATTCCAGTACGTATCTTCCGGGTGACGGCAGTGGAGTATTGCCATGGATGAGAAACACCTCGTAATTTCCATCCAGCGGATTCAGAATGAACGCTCCTGGTTCCGTCCGGACAAAAGGAGGAGCATCCGCTGGTCGTGGAGGATTTCCAGGTTTCAACCGGGTATCACGCAGGTTCCACCCCTGAGGTACCCCTTTGTCATCCAGACGGAGAAACTTCGAATTTCGCAGATAATCTGCTGCGTGAAGTGACGACAGCAGAACGACAGCCACCATGACCTGACAGATGATTTTTTTCATTGCAACCTCCTGATGATAGAAGAACGTTCCAGAATAAACGGCATAATTTCCCGTTGAATCAAAGAGTTCCGGTCGCGATAAAGCTGTTCGGCGGCGTCGAGCACCTGACCGGCATAAGCGGCAAAATCAAGAGAAACTGTCGTCAGAGACGGGGTGTAAAATGCGGATTGACATATCCCGTCAGAACCGATCAGCCCCACCTCTTCCGGAATCTGGATGTCATGATGCTGAAGCGCCTTGATAATTCCGAGACAACTGGGATCGCTCAATGCATAAAGAGCGGTAAAATCCGGCTTTTTCCGAAGCAGGAAATGTTCCATCGCCTCATAGCATTTTCCGGCAGGATCATCGCCGCTTCGAATTTCCGGGTCAATCACAGTCAGGCGGCAGGCGTGATGCTCCGCCCAGAAGAGAAAACCATCCAGCCGTTGCCGGGCTATTTCAAACTCCCGGCTTTCTGAAACAACAACTCCGATATTCCGATGCCCGTTGTCAAGCAGATATTTGGCAGCAAGCATACCGTTTTTCATCGGATCAGAACCGATGTAATTCAAACCAGTACCGCAGTAGGTCCGGCCAATCAGAAGCATCGGTGTAGGAGAATTTGCAATCCAGGTAAGATCTTCTGCGGAGAATGGCCGGTTCCCCAGCAAAATGACGGCATGATATTCCCGGATCGGCAGTTCATGAAAAATATTGTAGCCGGAGAGAGAGAAATAGATCCGCTCGATTTCGATCCTTCGCGTCTCCCCTTCCTGAATGAGTCGCTTTTCAAATTCTGAATATTGTGGTGCCGGCCAGGCAGGAGTCGCCAGAGCGAGCCGGAACGGACCGCGCCGGACTCCGCCGGCTCGAAAGATTCCTTTCCCCGGCCGGCGAATAATCTGCCCATATTTTTCCAATTTGTCCAACGCCTGCACCACCACCTGCTGACATACGGCATGACGATTCATCAGCTGCCGGACGGATGGAAGTTGTTCTCCGGGAGAAAACGTCTCCATTGTCTGCATCAGATTTTCATAAAGAATATCTGCCTTGTTACGCATATGGCTCCTCGTTTTTCACCATATTATACTGTATCGATACGCATGATGTCAATACCCCCCCCCTTCCAAAAATACAGAAAAAAACGGCGGGAAGGATATCCTTCCCGCCGGAGCTGGATTGAATTAGGAATTCTCCGCTTCAGCGAAGGCCGACGGCACGGCGCACTTTGTCCATGGTCCGGGTCGCCTCCGCACGCGCCTTCTCGGCCCCCGCGGCAAGAATCTGCCAGACGTAGCCGATGTCACTCTCCAGCTCGGCACGGCGCTTGCGCATCGGCTCAAAGTAGTTCCAGAGCTTCTCGAAAAGCGCCATCTTCGCATGACCGTAGCCGTAGCCGCCGGCGCGGTAGCGCTCCTTCATCTCCTCGAGCTCTTCCGGCGTCGCCACCAGTTTGTAGAGCGCCACCACGTTGCAGTGATCGGGATCCTTCGGCTCCTCCAGCCCCTTGCAGTCGGTCACGATGTTCATGATCGCCTTGCGGATCTCCTTCTCTTTGCCGAAGATCGGAATCGTGTTGTTGTAGCTCTTGGACATCTTCTGCCCGTCAATGCCCGGCACGATCGCCACTTCGTCCGGAATCAGCTCATCCGGAATGGTGAAGATCTCCCCGTACTGGTTGTTGAACTTGATCGCAATGTCGCGGGTGATCTCCAGATGCTGCTTCTGATCCTTGCCGACCGGCACCAGATTGCTCTGGTAGATCAAAATGTCCGACGCCATCAGCACCGGGTAGGAGAAGAGCCCGTTGTTGGGGGCGAACCCCTTGGCGATCTTGTCTTTGTAGCTGTGCGCCCGCTCGAGCAGTCCGACCGGGGTGACGTTGTTCAGGATCCAGGTGAGTTCACACACCTCCGGCACATCCGACTGGCGGAACAGAACCGTCTTCTTGGTATCGACTCCGCACGCGAGGTAGTTCAGCGCCAGCTCGAGCACGCGCGAACGGAGCGCATCCGGCGCCGGACCGGTCGTGAGCGAGTGATAGTCGGCAATGAAGAGAAAGGTCTCCCCCTTGTCCTGAATGTTGCACACCTGACGCATCGCGCCGAAGTAGTTGCCGATGTGCGGCGTGCCCGAAGGTTGAATTCCAGTGAGAATTCTCATGATGAAACGGCTCCGTTTCTACAGTTTTTTCGAGGTGGCGCCATCGCCGATGGCGCAGATGATGTATTCCGCATCGATGCCGGTCTTCTGCCGGAATCCGGCCTGCACTCTCCGGGCGTACTCCTCCGCCCCGGCGCTCTCCACCAGATGGATGGTGATGCCGCCGAAGCCGCCGCCGGAGAGGCGGGCGCCGAGACAGCCCGGCACCGATTTCGCCAGTTCGACGAGGTAATCCAGCTCCGGCGTGCTGTTTTCGAAGTTGACCCGGCTCGACTCATGCGACTCGAACCAGAGACGGCCGAAGCCGCGAACGTCGTTCGCTTCGAGCAGCCGGACCGCCTCCAGCACGCGGGTGCATTCGCCGACCACGTGGAGCGCGCGGCGGAACTCCCGCTCGGTCAGCGCTTCGCGGGCGTCGGAAAGCTGTTCGAGCGAAACGTCGCGGAGCGTCTTGACATCCGGGTAGATCTGCGAGAGCTTCTCCGCGGCGCTTTCGCAATCCTGCCGGCGGACGTTGTACTCCGAATCGACGAGGTTATGCTTGACCATCGAGTTGATGACCACGATCGAATATCCCGCCGGGAGCGGCACGGTCCGGAGCACCTCCACCGACCGGAAGTCGGAGAGGATCATCGAATTCTTCTTCCCGAAGATCGAGCTGAACTGGTCGAGCAGTCCGCTCTTGAGCCCCATGTAGTTGTTCTCGACCCCCTGCCCCACCCGGGCCCATTCGGCCGGATCCAGCGAGATGGCGAACGCTTCGCGGAAGGCGAACCCCGCCGCGGTCTCCAGCGCGGCCGAGCTGGACATACCCGCCGAAAGCGGCACCGAACTCTCCATGCCCGCGTCGAATGCGCCGACCTGGATTCCACGCTTGCGCAGCTCGACGATCACTCCCTTGACGTAGTTGCTCCAGTCCTTCGGAATCGCCGTCGCAATGTCATCGAGATCGAACTCCCGGCTGCTTCCGTCGCGGAAGTCCTTGATCCGGCAAAGCTTTCCTTCGACCGGACGCAGAGCGAACCGGGTATCCTGCTCAACGGCGCAGGAGAGGACGAATCCCTGGTTGTAATCGGTGTGGTTGCCGAGGATTTCGAGCCGCCCGGGGGCGCGGGCGATCACGGTCGGGGCAGTGCCGTACAGCGCGGTGAAATCGCGGATCAATTTTTCCATGATAAGAACTCCTTTTCGGTTATGTTACATGAAACAGATTCTGGAAATGCACTGGTCAAAACTTTCGCGCCCGCTCAGGATGTCGATCTGAATCCGGAGGTAGTAGAGCGGCACGTCGCAACGGTCCAGCTTCGGAATGCGGACCGCATCCTTCTCGGTGGTGACGATGAACTCCGCCCCCGCCGCCTTCGCCTGGTTGACGAAATCGATGATCTCCTGCTGGGTGTAGCGGTGGTGGTCGGCGTAGTGGTCGCGCAGCACCAGTTCGGCGCCGAGCTCCTCGAGGAAGCGCTCGAACCCCGCCGGAACCGCGATCGCCGAGAGCGCCGCCACCTTCGCGCCGCGGAGCTTCTCCAGCGGCTCGGTCGCCCCGCCGGAGAAGAGCCGCACCAGGTACTTCGGCCGGTGACAGCACTCGATGATCTCGGCCCGCCGGGTGTGGCGGCGCAGAAAACGCTTCAGATGGTTCAGCCGGTGGCTTCCGTCGGATTTGGTGAGGAAGATGTAGTCCGCCCGCCGGATGTTCTTGATCGGTTCGCGCAGGATTCCGCGCGGCAGCACGTGGCCGTTGCCGAAGGGATCGGTGGAGTCCACCAGCACGATGTTGATGTGCGGCTTGAGCATGAGATACTGAAAGCCGTCGTCGAGAATGATGACGTCGGTCTGGTACTGATCCACGGCGTACAGCCCCGACTTGACCCGGTCCTTGTCGACCAGCACGGCGACGTCGCGCAGATTCGACGCGAGCATGTAGGGTTCATCGCCGGCGTAGTCGGATTCGAGCAGCAGATTGTGCCCGTCGGAGACCACCTTGGGCGGCACCTCGATCTTCTGCGAGCGGAACATGTGCATGAGCTTGTAGCCGAGCGAGCGTTTGCGGCTGCGGTAGCCGCGGCTGAGAATCGCCACCTTGCGCCCCTGCGCGCTGAGCGTGCGCGCGAAGACCTCCACCACCGGCGTCTTGCCGGTGCCGCCGCAGGAGAGGTTGCCGATGCTGACCACGAGACAGCCGAGCGCGTGGTTGCGGATCACCCGCTTGTCGTACATCCAGAGGCGGAACTGAACCGCCATCCGGTAAAAGCGCGACGCCACGAACAGCAGATCGATCAACACCCGGTCGAACCAGCGGCGCCGGCGGCCGGCCATCAGATCGAGAAAATACTGCTCGATCTCCTCCGGCTTGAACGTGAAATGCGAATGCATACGCCTCCCATGCGTAATATCCTGTAAAACATATAAATTAATGCCGGTTTGCCGCCGGTGCAAGTTGCCAGCCGGGATTTTTGGAATTATATTACGGAAATACCGGAAAAGAAAATCATGAAAAACCGCCTGACATCCTTTTTTACCGACTACGCCAATCGCTTCCTCACCGGCGAAGCGGAGTTCGACCGCAACATTCTGCTCAAACGCGACCACTCCCTCCGGGTGCTGAAAGAGGCGGAAGCACTCGCCGGCGACGAGATTCCCGACGCCGGAACCCGGGACCTCACGGCGATCGCCGCACTGCTGCACGACCTCAGCCGCTTCGAACAGTTCCAGAAGTTTCGCACCTACAACGATCTGGCCAGCTTCGACCACGGCGACCGCTCCGCGGAGCTGACGGAGGAGCTGCACCTGCTCGACGGCCTTGACGGCGACGCGCGGACCGACATCCTCGATGCGATCCGCCATCACAACAAGCTGGCGCTTCCTGAAACGCTCTCGCCGCGGGGAGGTGTGATCGCCCGGGCGGTGCGCGACGCGGACAAACTGGACATCTTCCCGATTCTGCTGGAGTATCTCGCACAGCCGGACAACGAAGCGGTCGTCCTCAACCTGAAACCCTCCCCGGAACTCTCGCCCGCGGTGTTGAGCGACATGCTCGCTGGACGATGCCCGAAACTGCGCGATCTGAAGACCAAAACCGATTTTCTGGTTGCGAAACTGTTGTGGGTCAACGACCTCAACTTCCGCCACAGCCTGCGGGAGTTCCGCCGCCGCGACTACGTCGGGCAACTGGCGCACTACCTGCCGGATACGCCGGAAGTGCGCACCATCCGCGCCGCCGTGGAAGCGAAACTGGCGGAGGCGTGATTCCGGGGAAAATTCCCGCAGGAAACGCATTCCGCTGAATTTTCCGCTTGACTTTTCCGGCAGAAGCTCTACCGTAAGAAGAGAGAGGAGCTTGACGACGATGATCGAATGGGGACTTTGCTGTATCTTCCGCGGGGAGCCGATCCGGTTCCGGCGCGCCACCGCCGCCTCGCTGCGCTCCCTCCCCCGCCCGGAACAGCTGCGCAAACTCGCCGCCCTCATCCGGAGCAACGCCGAGAATCTGAAGCGCGCCTTCGAACGCTGTGCCGAACTCCAAATCGGCGCCTTCCGGATCAACTCCGAACTGCTGATGCTGGCCACCCACGCCGACGCGGGCTACCGTCTGGAAGAGCTGCCGGAGGCCGACACGCTGCAAAAACTCTTCGACGAAGCGCGAATCCGCGCCGACCGGCTCGGCGTACGGCGGAGCCTCCACCCCGATCAGTTCGTCGTGCTGAACACCCCGGACCCGCGGGTGCGGGCGAACTCCCGCGCCGAACTCGAACATCAGTTCCTCCTTGCCGAGCTGTGCGGCGCGACCGAAATCAACCTCCACGCCGGCGGCGTCTACGGCGACAAAGTTGCCGCACTCGACCGGCTCCGGCGCGAAATCGACACCCTGCCCGAACCGCTCCGGCAAAAGCTCACCCTCGAGAACGACGACCGCAGCTACACTCCGGCGGAGCTGCTGCCGCTCTGCCGGGAGCTGGGGATTCCATTCACCTACGACGTCCACCACCACCGGGTCAACCCGGACCATCTCACGATCGAAGAGGCGACCCGGGCGGCGGCGGAGACGTGGCGCGGGCGGAAGATTCCGCCGCACGTCCACCTCTCCAGCCCGCAGCTGCCGTGGAGCACACCCGGCGACCACCGGCCCCACGCCGGCTGGATCGATCCGGCCGACTTCCCGGAGTGCTGGCGCGACATGGATCTCACGGTGGATGTGGAGGCCAAGGAAAAAGAAAACGCCATCGCGGCCCTGCGCAGCGCGCTCGGTCCGGATTTCTGAAACGAAAGGGAACCTTCCATGCAGAACCTTTACATCGGCGCCAAACCGAAGAAGCCCGGCCTCCTGCCCGGCACCATGATTTTCACCGGCGAACGGAAGGTCGGCGAAATCACGTTGGAAGCATTTCGGTACAACGCGACGGAAATTCAGCGGTTCGAGCTCAAGAAGCCGGCGGAGATCCCGGCGCTCCTGCGCGACGACGCGATCCTCTGGCTGAACGTCAACGGCCTTCACGCGCCGGAAATCATCGCCGAAATCGGCGCCATCTTCGGCATCAACAGCCTGTTTCTGGAGGATATCCTCAACGTCGGCCAGCGCCCCAAGGTGGAGTTCGGGCCGGACTATCTCTTCTACGTCCAGAAGATGATCCGCGCCAACCAGGCCGAGGAGTGCCTGAACATCGAGCAGATCAGCTTTATCCACGGCCGCAACTACCTGCTCACCTTTCAGGAGACCGAAGGGGATGTCTTCGATTCGGTCCGCCAGCGGCTGACCAAGAACATCGGCAGAATCCGCAAGGCCGGAGCCGACTACCTCGCCTACGCGCTGATGGATATGCTCGTCGATCAGTACTTCGTCGTGCTGGACAATCTGCGCGAACTGCTCGAACCGCTCGACGACGACGCCCTCGACCCCTCCGCCGGGGAAGATCTGCCGGCCGCCGTCCGGAACTGCAAAAATCAGCTGATCCTGCTCCGCCGCTCCATCTCCCCGATGCGCGAGGTGATCGACGGGATCCTGCGCGACGGGGGCGACTTCTGGGAGGACGCGACCGTTCCCTACCTCAACGACCTGCGCGACCACCTGCTCACCGTCACCGAGACGATCGACTCCTACCGGGAGAATCTCTCCGGCGTGCTCGAACTCCACCTTGCCATGCTCAGCCAGAAGATGAACAGCATCATGCGCATTCTCACCGTGATCGCCACCATCTTCATCCCGCTCACCTTCGCCGCGGGCATCTACGGGATGAACTTCGACTACATGCCGGAACTTCGCTGGCACTACGGCTACTACCTCTTCTGGGGATTCTGCCTCATCATCGGCGTGTTCATGCTGGCCGCCTTCAAGTGGAAAAAATGGCTCTGAACCGCCGCTTGTAATCGGCGGATTCCCATGATACGTTAATCCGGCGGACGGAGGAAATCCCCTGCCCGCAGAACCCGGAAAGGATGTTTACACGATGAACTGGATCGTCAACCAGCACAGCTACACCGCTCAGCGCGTCTTCTGCATCGGCAGAAACTACGTCGAACATATCGCCGAACTCGGCAACGAGCGGCCGGAACAGCCGGTGATCTTCACCAAACCGGCCACCTCACTCCACCCGGTGAGCGACCCGGTCATTCCGCTGCCCCGCTGCGGCGACCCCCCCCACTACGAAACCGAAATCACCGTGCTCGTCGGCAAAAAGGGAGTGCCGCGCACCGCGGAGGAGGCGGTCTCCTTCATCGCCGGAATCGGCGCCGGACTCGACCTCACGCTCCGCGAAACTCAGGAGAAACTGCTCGCCCACGGCCTGCCGTGGGAGATCTGCAAGGGCTTTGACCACAGCGCCCCGATCGGCGACTTCGCCCCCTTCTCCGGCACGGCGGAGACGCTGGCGAAGCTCCGTTTCACCGGCGAGATCAACGGCGAACTCCGCCAGCAGGGCGACAGTGCGAAGATGATCTACTCCATTCCGGAACTTCTCCTCGCCGTCGCCCGCTACTGGGAGCTCCTGCCGGGAGACGTGCTCTTCACCGGCACGCCGAAGGGGGTCGGCGCCCTCGCGCCCGGCGACCGGCTCCGGATTACCGATCCGGCCGGCCGCGCCTTCGAGTGGCGCCTCGCCGAACGCTGAATTTTCTCACCGTTCCAGCAGAAACGCACAGCCGGTGAACGGCACAAGCCCGGTGACCGCGAGCTCGTTGCCGTCGACACGGCAGGAGACGCCCTCCGGGGCGAAGACACGGCGCAGGCGGCGCTTCTCCCCCAGCGGCACCCGGAGCGAGGCGGGCCCCTCCCCGAAGGTGTGAATCACCGCATAATCGCACGTCTCGCCGGAGCGGAAAACGATCTGCGAACCGCGCGGCCGGGTGAACGAGGGGGCCATGTCGCGGATCAGCCGGGTGCGGCCGCGGCGGATTGCCGGGACGCAGGCGCGGTAGAACTCCACGCCGTCGAACAGGATCTTCCGCTGCGCCTCGTCCAGTTCGGCGACGTCGCCGGAGAGGCAGAGCCGCCCGAGCAGTCCGGCCGCGAGCGAATAATGGAGCCGGTTCGAATCGTCCCACTTGCGCAGCGTGGCCCAGAGCTGGTTGTGCCGCATCGGAATCAGCTGGGCGACGTTCGCTCCGACGATCGGAATCTCCACGGCCTCATGCACATCGGTTGAACTTGCCATCGCTCCGATCCGCATCCAGCCCGCCGTCAGCCGGTGGCCGCCGGAGGAGCAGATTTCGATCACCAGATCCGGCAGTTCGCGCCGGATCCGGCGGAAGAAGTTCACCACCGCCTCCATGTGGAGCCGCAGTTCCTCGGCGGGGACCGCCCGGCCGTCACAGCCGAAGCCGGTCGGCCCGTTGTAATCCACCTTCATATATCCGAATCCGTTGTCGCGCAGGAAACGGATTACCTTCTGCTCGAGGTATTCGATCACCGCCGGGTTGCGGAAATCGAGGAAGCGCCGGGTGCCCGACTTCAGCACCTTGCCGTCGAGGTGAAGCAGCCACTCCGGGTGCTCATTCGCAAGGATGGAATCCTCCGTCGCCACTTCGAACTCAAACCAGATGCCGGGGCGGAACCCCGCCTTGCGGATGAGTTCGGCGAAGGCGCCGATGCCGCCATCCGGGTAGTTCTCCGGCGGCACGTTCCAGTCGCCGACGCCGCAGAGCGCATCCACGCCGCCGTGGAACCAGCCGGCGTCGAGCACGAAATATTTGACTTCGCTGCCCCGGAGCGTCTCCAGCACCGGCATCAGATTTCCCGGCAATGGTTTTCCCCAGGTGGTGCACCACTCGTTGAAGATCACCGGCAGATCCTGCTCCGAAGCGGGCTGGGTGTCGACCTCCTCCTCCTGATAGGCGGTCAGCCGGGGCAGAAGCTCCTCGACGCCGCCGCGCGTACAGCTCACCACGGCGGCCGGTCCGCAGATCGACTCGCCGGGAGCGAGCGTCCGGGTCCACTGGCCGAACTCGCGATCCACCATGCCGCCGGAGAGGTTGAAGAAATCACAGAACCGGCTGACCTCCAGCTGCCACGAGCCGAAGGCGACCAGCGCCGCCCCCCAGGTCACGCCGGCGCGGGTATCCTCAAATGCCACCTGCGGGAAATATCCCCGCACCGGCATCGAACCCTGCTCGCCGAAACGGAGCACCCGGACGCCGAAAGCGCTCCACGACCTCTCCATGCCCAGCTCTTCGACACTGCGGGGCTCGTGCCGCCCCTCCGCGCTCCAGTTGGAGCTCCAGCGGTGAATGCGGTAACACTCCACGCCGTCATCCGGCTGGAACGGCGAAAGCAGTCCGAGCGAGAAGCTCGAGAGCATCTCCACGGTCACAGCCTCGCTGCCGGAGTTGGTGAGCGTGGTGTTGATTTCGATCCAGGGGCGGCCCGGCAGCTGGCGCATGGTCTGCTCCAGTTGAAGTCCGCGCCCGTCGTGGAAGTGCAGAACCGCTTTGCCCTCCTCCTGCCGGAGGCCGTCGAAGCAGAGCTGGTCGACGCTGCCGGAGTTGCGCATGGTGCGGCCGGCGGAAAAATTATCCCAATACGCATCGCCGGCGATTTTGAACTGCACCGCACTCTCCGGCTGGATCGCCAGCGTATCCCGATCCCCCGAGAGGGTGTAGCCGCGGCAGCCGACGGTGTCGTTGAGGAGTTTGCAATGCTCCGGAATCTCCTCCTCCATTCCCGCCGGCACCAGCGTAAAACAGACCTTCCTCTTTTCGCGGAAAAACATCGCCGTCATGTCGCCGAATGCGACGCGGCCGATCTCTTCAAAGATTTTCATAGCCTTTCCGGCCTCCCTGTTCCGCGCCCCCGGATTCGCCCGGAGTGCGTCCGGCATGTATCATATCATCGTTCCAAACACTTTTCAACCACCCGGAAAGAGCTTCCGGCAGAAAAAACCGGGCAGGCGTTCAGCCGCGCGGATGGAATTTGCGGTGAACCGCCACCAGGCGGCTCCGATCCACATGGGTGTAGATCTCGGTCGTGCTGATATCCGCGTGGCCGAGCATCTCCTGGATCACCCGCAAATCGGCGCCGTGGGCGAGCAGATGGCTGGCAAACGAGTGACGCAATGTATGCGGGTGAACGTTCTTGCGGATTCCCGCCCGTTCGGCGGCGGTTTTGACCATGTTCCAGATCCATTCGCGGTTGAGCGGCCGCCCGCTTTTGGAGAGAAAAACGCAGCCGCACAGAGGATTCTTCTCCGCCAGTTCCGGCCGCACCTCCTCGAGATAACGGCGCAGCGTGCGCAGCGCGGTCTTCCCCACCGGCACGATCCGGGTCTTGCTCCCCTTGCCGACCACGCGGAGCAGTTCGTTGTCGAAATCCACGCCGGTCAGCGGCAGTTTCGCCGCCTCCGACACCCGCAGTCCGGAGGCGTAGAGCAGTTCGAGGATCGCCCGGTTGCGCATCTCCAGCGGGAATTTCGCCGAGTTCGGGTAGGCGGCCAGCAGGGCATCCACCTCCTGTTCGGAGAGGAAGTCCGGCAGAATCCGCCACAGCTTCGGCGAATCCATCACCGCGGTGAAATCCTCGGGAATCAGCCCCTCCTCGTGCAGAAAGCGGAAGAACATCTTGATCGAAACCAGCCGCCGCGCCAGCGTCGCGGTCTGCATCCCCTTCTCCCGTTCGCCGTCGAGGTAGTCGAGCACCAGGTCGCGGTCCACCTCGCGCCAGCTCTTCACGCCGATTCCCTCGAGAAACTCCCGGAACTCATGCAGATCGCTCAGGTAGGCGCCGGTGGTGTTGCGCGAAAGCCCCCGCACCGCGACGAGGTGTTCGTGAAAAAGGGTCAAATCCCGTTCAAACATGATTGCCAGATTTCAAGAATGGTTATATAGTATATCTGTGACAACGGAAAACATAGTGCATCCCGGCGCTTTTGCAAGGGAAAAACGGAGGATTTCACCATGAAAACGATTCTCGCAGTCCTGGCGGACGGCTTTGAAGAGACTGAGGCGGTTGCCGTGCTCGACGTGTTGCGCCGTCTGGAATTCGATGTGACGACGGCGGGTCTGAAGGCGCGCGAAGTGATGGGATCCCACTGGATCCCGATGGTGGCGGACACCACGCTCGCCGAGTGCGGCGACGCGAAGTTCGACGCGGTCTATCTGCCGGGCGGACTGCCCGGAGCGACCACGCTGCGCGACTCCGACAAGGTGATCGAACTGGTCCGGCGGATCGACGCCGAAGGCGGCGTGGTTGCCGCCATCTGCGCCGCGCCGATCGTGCTCGCCCGCGCCGGATTGCTCAAGGGGAAGCGGTTCACCATGTACCCCGGATTCGAAAGTGAACTCGGCGGCGCCGTTCCAACCGGACGCCTGGCGGAACGGGACGGGCGCCTGGTCACCGGCAAGGGTCCGGGCGCGGTCTTCGCCTTCGCCTCGGAACTGGCGAAAGCGCTCGGCCGGGATACGGAAGAGCTCTATTCCGGAATGTTCGTCAACCTCTGAGCCGCCCATGTTCAAACTGCTCAAAAAAGATTCCGGCAGCGCCGCCCGGCGCGGCCGGCTCACCACACGGCGCAACACGATCGAAACCCCGGTGTTCATGCCGGTCGGCACCCGCGCCACGGTCAAGGCGATGTCTCCGGCGGAGCTGGAGGAGCTCGGTGCGCAGATCATTCTCGGCAACACCTACCACCTTTTTCTGCGTCCGGGGCCGGAGCTGATCGAGGCCGCCGGCGGTTTGCACCGCTTCGAACACTGGGATCGTTCGATTCTGACCGATTCCGGCGGGTTTCAGGTGTTCAGTCTCGCGAAACTGCGCAAACTGGAACCGGACGGGGTCCGCTTCGCCTCGCACATTGACGGTACCCGTTTCTTCCTCGGGCCGGTCGAATCGATGCGCATCCAGCGGATGCTCGACTCGGACATCGTCATGGCGTTCGACGAGTGCACCCCCTACCCGGCCACGCCGGAACAGGCGGAGAAATCGCTCAACATCACCGCCCGCTGGGAGCGGATGTCGCGCGAACAACCGCTCAACGACGGCCAGATCCGCTTCGGCATCGTGCAGGGTTCGACCTATCCCGAACTGCGCCGCCGCGCCGCAGAGCAGATCGTCGGAATCGGCTTCGACGGCTACGCCATCGGCGGCGTCTCGGTCGGCGAGAGCGAGCCGGAGATGATGACCGCCATCGATGCGGCCGCCCCCTGCCTGCCCGAAAACGCCCCGCGCTACCTGATGGGGGTCGGCACCCCGCGGCAGATCGTTGAGAGCGTCGCCCGCGGCGTGGATATGTTTGACTGCGTGATGCCGACCCGGCTCGGCCGCCACGGTTCGGCCTTTGTCGGGAACGGCGAAACCATTCCGATCAAAGCGGGGCGGTACGCCCGCGACTTCACGCCGATCGATCCGGAGTGCAGCTGTTACGCCTGCCGCAACTTCACCAGGGCGTACATCCGCCACCTCTTCAACGTCGGGGAAATCCTCGGCGTGCGGCTGGTGACGCTTCACAACCTGCACTACTTCCTCCACCTGATGGAGCGGATCCGTACGGCGATCGAAAACGACACCTTCGAAGCTCTGCGGCAGGAATTCCGCCCGCAGTGAGAAAAGCGGCTTGCTTTTTTTAAAAAAGGTTCTATATTATCATTTTCCACTTCAAAAAAGGGAAAGTTTCACTATTCAGGAGTCTTGAAAGATGGAAAACCTTTACGAAACCACCGTCGAACGGTACCACAAGTATGTGATGCCCACCTATGCCCCGAAGATTCTGTTTGTCCGAGGCCAGGGCGCGCGCCTGTGGGACGCCGACGGCCGCGAATATCTCGATTTCGCCGCCGGGATTTCCGTCTGCAACCTCGGCCACTGCAATCCGCGGGTGACCGCCGCCATTCAGAAGCAGGCCGCGACGCTGGTGCACGTCTCCAACCTCTACATGAACGAGGTGATGCCGCGCCTCGCCGAAAAGCTGATTACCAACTGCTTCGACGGCGTGGTCTTCTTCGCGAACTCCGGTGCGGAGGCCAACGAGGGCATGATCAAATTCGCCCGCAAGATCGGCAATGCGACCGGCCGCAACGAGATCATCTCGATGAACAACTCCTTCCACGGGCGGACGCTTGCAACGCTGGCCGCCACCGGCCGCGCCAAGTACCGCAAGGGATTCGAGCCGGAGGTGCCCGGATTCAAGCAGGTGGACTTCAACGACATCGACGCGCTCAAAGCCGCGATCACCGACAAAACCTGCGCCGTTCTGCTCGAACCGGTGCAGGGCGAAGGCGGCATTCTGCCGGCCGACCGCGACTATCTGCGGCAGGTCCGGGCGCTCTGCGACGAGAAGAATTTGCTGCTGCTCTTCGATGAGGTGCAGTGCGGCATGGGCCGGATCGGCACCCGGTTCGCCTGGCAGAGCTTCGGCGTCGAACCCGACGCCTTCTCGATGGCCAAGGCGATCGCCAACGGCCTGCCAATGGGCGGTTTCATCGTCCAGCGCAAATACGCGGACACCCTGACCGTCGGCACCCACGCGAGCACCTTCGGCGGCACGCCGCTGGTCTGCGCCGCCGCGCTGGCGGTTCAGGAGGCGTTCGATCAGGACGGCGTCCTCGAAAACTGCGTCGAACAGGGCAGCTACCTGCGCACCAAACTTGCCGAACTCGGCAAAAAGTACTCCTTCGTCAAGGAGGTGCGCGGCATGGGGCTGATGATCGGCGTGGCGCTCGACCGCGAAGCGGCGACACTGGCCGGACTCCTGCTCAAGCGGAACCTCGTGGTGCTGACCGCTGGGGAGACCGTTCTCCGGCTTCTGCCCCCCTTGGTCATCACCCGCGAAGAGGCCGACCTCGGTTTGGAAAGAATCGCAGCCGGACTGGAAGAACTCGACCGGCTGATCAAAGAGGAGAAGTAATCCCATGAAGAAAGATCTGTTGACGCTGAGGGACATCACCCTCCCGGAACTCAATGAAATATTCGCTCTCGCTTCGAAGCTGAAGGCCGAACGCGGCAAGGTGAGTTTCACCCCGCTGACAGGCAAGAGCATCGGGCTGATCTTCGCCAAGTCCTCCACCCGCACCCGCGTCTCCTTCGAAGTGGGCGTCGGCGAACTCGGCGGACGGCCGCTCTATCTGGATCAGTCCAAGATGCAGGTCGGGCGCGGCGAAACCGTGGCCGACACCGCCAAGGTGCTCAGCCGCTACCTGCACGGCATCGTCATCCGCACCTTCTCGCACGCCGACGTCGAGGAGCTGGCCCGCGAAGCGACGATTCCGGTCATCAACGCGCTGACCGACGACTACCACCCCTGCCAGATCATCGCCGACCTCCTGACCATCCGGGAATACTCCGGGCGGGTGGATGGTTCGATCCGGATGGCCTTCTACGGCGACGGCCGCAGCAACATCGCCAACTCCCTCATGCTGGCGGCCCGGCTGACCGGCATGGAGCTGGTGATCGCCGCGCCGGAAGAGGAGCGTCCGAGCGAAGCGCTGATGGCCGGCTGCCCGAACATCCGCTGGGAAGTTGACCCGATGAAGGCCGCTGAAAAGGTGGACTACTTCTACACCGACGTCTGGGTGAGCATGGGCTTCGAAGCCGAACAGGCGCGCCGCATGAAGATCTTCCGCCCCTATCAGGTCAATGCGGAGCTCTTCAAGGTGGCCAGTCCGGATGCGAAATTCCTCCACTGCCTCCCCGCCCACCGCGGGGAAGAGGTCTCGGAGGACGTGATGGATTCTCCCCGTTCGATCGTCTTCGACGAGGCGGAAAACCGTCTCCACGTCCAGAAGGCGATCATGGCGATGCTGATGAAGTAACACCATGTCGTTCGTTGCGGTTCTTCTGATTGCGGTAGGCGTCTCCATCGATGCGTTCGCCGTCTCGGTGAGCGGCGCCCTCTGCGACCGCACCGGCAGAAAGATCCGCAACGCCGCCTGGGCCGCCCTCTTTTTCGGCGGCTTTCAGATCCTCATGCCGCTCCTCGGATTCGCCGCGGCCGCACTGCTGCAGAACGTGGTCCGCACCATGGACCACTGGCTCGCCTTCGCGCTGCTCGGATTCGTCGGCGGAAAAATGATTTTCGAAGGGCTCCGGAAAGAGGAGGAGAAGGTGGGAAAGGATGGCGCGGAGCCCTGCTGCCCGCCGGATTTCTTCGCGCCGCGCGCCCTCTTTCTGCCGGCAATCGCCACCAGTCTGGATGCGCTGGCAGTGGGAGCAGGGCTGGCGTTCGCCGGTTCCGGCATCTGGATCCCCGCCCTCGCCATGGGGGTGGTCACGGCGGCGGCCTCCGCCATCGGCGTGTTGATCGGCGTCCGCCTCGGCTCCCTGGCCGGCGAGCGGGTCATGATGGTCATCGGCGGCTGCGCCATCGTCCTTATCGGGCTCAAAATCCTGCTGGAGCATCTCGGAATTCTCTGAACCGGCCGCACCGGTTCAGAATTTCAATCCCTGTCCCTGCTGGCGCAGTGTCACCAGCGCGTTCCGCAAGGTGCGGATGGAACTGCAATACGCGGCCAGCGTCTCCCGGAGCGTGTCATCCTGCCCGGCGTTGCGCTCCCCCTTCCGCCGGCTGAAACGGTTCAGATTGTCGTCGCACACCTCGGCGAGCCACCGGGAATACGCCTCCGGCTCCACCGTGGCGAGTGTCGGCGGCGGCTCATCCCGACGGCTTTTCCCGCTCCGGCGGTTTCGACTGCGCCGGAACGTCTTCTCGTAATCGGCCATGCCGGTACCCTTGAGCCGGAAGTGATAGGAGGAGGCGAGCCGCCGGCTCACCGACTGAAAGAGATTCCGCAGTTCCGCCGCCGGGACCGACATGTTCGGCATCTGATCGAGCCGGGCGCGGGTCAGCACCCGCTGTACATCGCGCCCGTTCAGCTCAAGCTCGTTGAGCAGTTCGGCGGTCTCCTGATAATACGCCTCATCCGGCGACATCCCCGCCGCCCGCCAGAAACGCTGTTCAATCCGGTCGAGTGCGGCCGCGATCCGGTCGAGCCGGTCCGCGGCCGTCAGCGGCAGTGCCGCCGCCGACAGCCACATCACAAGCAGCAGCAGTGCCGGGAACGGCCGCCTCACGCTTCGGGCTCCCGTTCCAGCGCCGTGGCGAGCCGCTTCGTCAGCCGCTCCGCCAGAGCGGCCGCCTCACCGTCGCCGTACTGCTTCTGGCGCCAGTTCCAGTGGAATCCATCTTCGACGCCGCGCGGCACCACGTGCAGATGGGCGTGCATGACCACCTGCCCCGCCGCCGCGCCGTCCGCCAGATGCAGATTGAACGCATCCCAGTCGAATTCGCGGCGCAACGCCACGCCGATCCGGGCGCCGATGTGGAACATCCGGCCGGCCGTCGCCTCCGGAATCGTCGCGCTCGACTCGTGGTGCTCTTTCGGAATGACCAGCGTATGGCCGAAATTGATCGGGCCGATGTCGAGAAACGCCAGCACCAGATCGTCCTCGTAGACCTTGACCGCCGGAATCTCTCCGGCGATGATTTTGCAGAAGATGCAGTTCGCCATGATTCAGTTCTCCTTGAAAAGTTTCAATATCGACTCCCGGCTGCCGAAGACGGTCAGCTGATCGCCTTTTTCCAGCAGAGTATCCGGGCTGAGAATCGTTTCGGTCGGGCAGCCGGGCTTGTGCATCAACAGCACCGTCACGTTGCAGCGGTTGCGCAGATCCAGCTGGCGGAGCGATTTGCCCGCCATCCGCGCCGGCACCGAAACCTCCGCAAACGCCGACCCCTTGAATTCGAAGAGATCGGTGATGTTCGTCATCGAAAGCCGCCGGGAAATCCGTTCGGCCACATCCTGTTCCGGCTGGATCACCTCGTCGGCCCCGAGCCGGTAGAGAATCCGCTCCTGAATGGCGGTGTTCGCCTTGGCCAGCACCTTGCGCGCCCCCTCCTGCTTGAGCAGTGTCAGCGCCAGAACCTGATCTTCAAAATGGGAGCTCATGCCGAGAATCACCGCGTCGAACTTGGCGACGTTCAGCTCCCGCACCACCTCTTCGTTGCTGACGTCGGCGATGATCGCCTCGGTCACCTTCTCACGCAGATCGTCCACCCGCTCCCGGTCGATATCGACGACGACGACGGTGTTGCCCGCCTTGCCCAGCTCCACCGCCAGTTTGGCCCCGAAAGAGCCGAGCCCGAACACTGCATACTGATTTCTGGCCATACTCTACCTGAATTCCCCGTTTAACCAATAATAACCCGTTCATCGGGATATTTCAAGCGCACCGTCTTCTCGCGCCCCAGCAAAAACAGCATAATCGTAAACGGCCCGATCCGGCCGATGAACATCAGAAACGAAAGCAGGAGCTTCCCTTCCACCGTCAGCTTGGCCGTGCCACCGATCGTCAGCCCGGTGGTTCCCAGCGCCGACGCCGCCTCAAAAAACGCCTCCATCATCACGGTTCCCGGCGTAATCATCTGAATCGCCATCGCCGCCACGCAGGCAAGAAGCGTGAACATCACGATGATGGTGAAGGCACGCAGCACCTGCGCCGACGGAATCCGCCGGTGAAACATCAGCACCTCCGGATTCCCCTTGAAGGTGTTGAGAATGGCCGCCGCCGCCACCGCCACCGTACTGGTCTTCATGCCGCCGCCGGTCGAGCCGGGCGAGGCGCCGATCAGCATGAAGATGATGATCAGCGTCGTCGTCGACGCCGGAAGCGTCGTGATGTCGAATGTACTGAATCCGGCGGTCCGCGACGAAACCGACAGGAACAGCGCGTCAAACCAGCCGATCACCCGGTCGTTGATCACCCCGAAAAACCAGATCAGCACCGCGCCCGCCGCAATCAGAATCAAATTGGTCAGCAGAACCACCTTGGAGTGAACCCGCAGATGGGTTCCGCGCCGCCGCATCACCTGCAGAAGATCGTAAATCACATACACCCCCAGGCCGCCGAGAATCACCAGCGCCCCCACCGCAAACTGCACCAGGCGCGACTGCCCGGCCAGACTGTCCACAAACGGACTCAGCCCCGCGTTGCAGAATCCGGTGATGGAGTGAAACAGCGAATACCAGAGCGACTGCCCCCAGGAGTATTTCTCCAGAAACCCCGGCAACATCAGCAGGAATCCGCACGCCTCGCTGACCAGCGTATAGGTAACGACGGTCCGGGTCAGCCCTTCGGTTCCCCGCAGCGAGAAGTTGTCGCTCAAACTGGAGATCATCAGCGTGTCGCTGAAGGAGAGTCCGCCGCCGAGCATCAGCAGAATCGACGCACTCAGCGTCATGATGCCGATTCCGCCGATCTCCACCATCAGCAGGATCATCGACTGGCCGAACAGCGTGAAGTTCTCAATCGGCAGCACGCTCAGCCCGTTGACGCAGACCGACGAGGTCGCCATGAACAGCGCATCGCTCCAGGAGAGCTCCCCCGCACGGTAGCACCACGGCAGCTTGAGGATCAGCATCCCCGCCAGAATGAACGTCAGAAAGGACAGAATAAACAGCGACTGCCCCTTTTTCACCACGCCGATCAGCATGCCGCCACCTCCGCCGCCGCGAACGGGATCACCACCCCTCGGTCACCGCGATGACCAGCTGCTTCGCCGCATCGTACGCCGCCTGCCGGATGCCGTTGCGACGGCCGATGTACATATCCGGCCCGGTCTGGAACTCCGCCGAACCGGTCACCGACCGGGTGGAAATGAGCGGCTTGGCACTGCCGGGAATGATCACCGAAAATTCCACCGTCATCTTGACCCGCCACTCGTTCGGCACGAAAAGATCGTCGTTGACCGTCGACCAGTTCACCTCGGAGAACGCAATGCTGAGAACCCGGGCGTAGACGATGCAGTCCGCCTCCTTCTCATCCACCAGCTTGAGCGAACCATCCGTCATGAAACACTCGCAGAGCAGTCCGCGCATCTCCGCCGCAACATTGTAGGCGACGGTTTCATTGACCACCGGAGCGACGGCGACCGTCTTCACCTGCGGGTGCATCAGAGAACCAACCTGGTAGCCGCAGCCGCCCAGCAGGAGAAACAGCAAGAGAAAAAGTGTACGCGGCAGCCGGCTCATCGGGCATCCTCCTTCGACGCTTCATTCATATTGGACTTGAGCTGACCGGAGAGATCGAAAACCGGCAGCAGGAACTTCCCGCTCCCCTCCCCCGGCGCAATCAGCAGTTTCTCCGCCTCCTGCGGCAGCGGATAGGCGACAATCCGCGGCAACCGCGAAGCCGGATCCGGCCGGAACTCCTCCGGCACAAAGGTGCGGTCCAGCTTGACCAGCAGCGCTTCGGAGGCGTCCGCCGAAAGCGTGTCCGGATACTCCTGCAACACCTGCGCCAGATAACGCTCCGCCGCCGCTTTCCGGCCGTTCTCGGCGTAATATTTCGCCATCGACAAGAGCCGGGCCGCCTGAATGTCGCGCCCCAGCATCAGATGGCGCTTGACCCAGTCGTTCTCGCTCGCGTCGGGATATTTCTCCTGAAAGGTCTTGAACGCATCCATGGCCTCCTGATTGTAGCGGCCGTCGCCGTCGCCGCGCTGTGAAAGCTGGTAGAGACCGGTTCCAAGCGCAAGGTAGGCGTATTTGCACTCCGGGGAATCCGGGAAATCCCGGATAATCAGCCGGAGCTGCTCCAGCGACTTCTGCAACTCCCCCTTCTGATCGAAGAGATAGGCGAGCCGGAGCCGCGCACCGGGAGCGTTTTCCGCAAACGGCGCCCGCGAAAGCGCCTTTTCGAACACCTCGATGCTCTTGTCGTCATCCACCAGCCAGGGGATCCAGCGCAACGACCAGAACGACGGATCGCGCCGCCCCTGATAGTAGGCTTCGCCGATCGCATACTCCCGCTGAACAAGTGCGACGAAATCGGCGTATTCCGGATAGGAGGTGAGCAGTTTCTCGATCGCCTCAAACTCGCGGTAGAGCAATCCGCACATCCGCCACGCGGAGATCTGGGCCAGCACCGAATTCGCCTTGACTGCAGTGGAGTCCCCCAGAAGTTCGGCATCCTCGAATTTTCCCGCCGCATCGCGGTAATCCCCCGCCTCGTAGGCGGTGCGGCCGGCCATGTAGGCGGCGGTGGCTTCGTTGTCGTCGGCCGCCGCCGTCACGGCCAGGCAGAGGGCCAGAGCAGGAAGCAGAATTCGTTTTATCATCGATCCATCCTGTTTGCGGTTGTGCAACTGCCGCGCCGTCACATCAGTTTCAGCCCGGGCAGATCCTGTACATCGATAAAGCCGCAGACGCCGCCGGCGTCGTCGACCACCACAATATCGTCGATATGGCGCTTCTCCAGCACCTTGAGCACTTCGACCGCCAGCGCATCCTGCCGGATCGAAACCGGTCCGGGCGTCATCACTTCGCGCATCTCGCGCTCGAGCACCGACATATCCTTCTCCGCCCAGCGCCGGAAATCGCCGTCGGTGAAGATTCCGGCCAGTTTGCCGTCGTCAACGACAATCGCCGAACCACAGCGGGCGTGGCTCATCCGGAAGAGGGCCTCCCGCACCTTGGTGCCGGGATCCACGATCGCGGAATGTTCCTTGTCGCGCATGATATCCGAAGCGCGCATCGTCACCATGCGGCCAATCGCACCACCGGGGTGCAGCCGCCCGTAGTCGCTCTTGGTGAATCCCTGCTCGTCGAGCAGAACCATCGCCAGCGCATCGCCGAGCGCCAGGAGAGCGGTCGTGGTGGTCGTCGGCGCAAGGTTGAAGGGACACGCCTCCCGCGGCACCGGCATCTCCACGACCAGATCGCTCATCTTCCCGAGCGTGGAACCGGCGGAAGCGGTGATCGCGACCAGTTCGACCCCCAGCCGTTTCGCCGGCGTCAGCACGACCAGCAGCTCCTCGGTCTCGCCGCTGTAGGAGAGCGCGATGAGAAGATCGTGCTTCTGAATGATGCCGAGGTCCCCGTGCCGCGCCTCCACCGGATGCATGAACACCGAGGGGGAGCCGACGCTGGAAAGGGTGGCCGCAATCTTCTTGCCGATGTAACCGCTCTTGCCGACGCCGGTGAACACCAGTTTGCCGCCGGCGTTGATCACATCCATGCAGCGGTGAACCAGCTGCTCGAAACTCGCGCCTAAATTGTCGCGCACAGCCACCAGCCCCTCGATCTCGGTGTCGAACACCTCGCGGGCACGTTCCAGAATCGCTTTTTTCATCTCACATCTCCCTTGTTACAGACGGCAGGAGCGAATGTCCGTGACAATGATGCCGCGGGCGCCGATCTGGTAGAGCTCATCCATGATCCGGTTGCACTCCTTGCGGGCCACCATCGCCTTGACCGCGACCCAGTCCGGGTTGGAGAGCGGCGAGACGGTCGGGGATTCCAGCCCGGGAGTGATCGCGCAGGCCGCCTCCAGCTGAAGGCGCGGAATGTCATATTCGACCATCGCGTAGGCTCCGGCAACCAGAATTCCTTTGAGACGGGCGATCAGTTTCCGGACCGCCGGCCGTTCAGCGAGTTCGGCGGAGCGGCCGATCAGAATCGCCTCCGAAACGAGCATCGGCTCGCCGATCACCTCCAGCCCCGCCTCGCGCAGCGTCGCGCCGGACTCCACCACGTCGGCGATGGCGTCGGCCACCCCGAGGCGGATTGAAATCTCCACCGCGCCATCCAGCCGGACCACCGGGCAGGAGAGGCCGCGCTGAGCGAGATTCTTCCGGAGCAACTCCGGATAGGAGGTGGCGATGCGCAACCCGTTGAGCGTCTCGACCGTGAGACCGGAATTCTTCGGCACCGCAAAGCAGAAGCGCGACCGCCCGAACTCCAGGTTCATCAGCTCGGTCACCTGCGCGCCGGAATCCGCCGCGAGGTCGCGGCCGGTGATCCCGAGGTCGAGCACGCCGTTGCCGACGTAAAGCGCGATGTCGCGCGGGCGCAGAAAGACGAAATCGATCTCATTCTCCCGGTCGGAGACGATCAGCTCACGGCCGGAACGGGTGCAGCGGTACCCGGCCTCGCGCAGAAGCCGGACGGAATCTTCGGAAAGGGCCCCCTTGTTGGGGATTGCCAGTTGCAGACTCATGAAAAACTTTCCTGTTGTAGGCTCTTAGAGATACTTGTAAACATCTTCGAGTTCGAGACCGTTGGCGATCATCATGACCTGAAGGTGGTAGAGCAGCTGGGAGATCTCCTCGGCGGTCTTCTCCCGCCCCTCATATTCCGCGGCCATCCACACTTCGCCGGCCTCTTCGACGATCTTCTTGCCGATGAAATGCTTGCCCTTGTCGAACTCCTTCACCGTCCCGGACGCGGGATCGTGAGACGACACCTTTTCCTTCAGCTCCAGAAACAGCCCGTCAAATGTTTTCATACGATCTTTTCACCCTAGAAATAAACTCTTTCGAAACGTCTTGCCGTTAATATAGCCCGGCAAATGGAAATTACCAGATCCCCGCACGGCCGGAATGACAACATTGCACAATTTTTTCACTTTTTTCACAATTCCGCCGCAACCCGGCTTGCATTTCCCCGAAAAAGTGTCATATTATACGATGTTGTGCGCTCATAGCTCAGTTGGTAGAGCAAGTGACTCTTAATCACTGGGTCCTGGGTTCGAGTCCCCGTGAGCGCACCATTTTTTTTGTCTTTCTCACACACCGGGCCGTTCCGCAACGATCACCAGATGGTCCGGCTGATCGTCGGTGAGCGATACAATCCGCAGTCCGGCTTCCGGCAGAAGTTTCTCCCATCCCGCCCGCCCGGGCGAGGAATAGGGAAATTCCACATTCTGCATCCGGCCGGAGGCGATTCCCGGCCGCACCCCGCCGGTGAGCAGCAGACGGCCGCCCGGCTCCAGCCACGAAGCGATCCGGCGCAGCATCGCCCCATGTTCCCCGATCGCGAGATGAAAGAGCGAATCCCACGCCAGCACCGCGCCGAACCGTTCCGCAGAACGGAACTCCGCCGCATCGCACTGCACAAAAGTCGCACCGGGAGCGTTCCGCCGCGCCAGCTTCAGCAGTTCCCCGGAGAAATCCACGCCGGTCACCCGGAAGCCGCGTTCGAGCAGAAGTTGCGTCTGCCGCCCCCAGCCGCAGCCGAGTTCCAGAATGGAGATGCCGGCCGGAAGCCGGGCGATCCACGCTTCGAGCGCCTCCCGCCCGTAAGAGCCGGGCGTCGCCCCGGCGATCCACGTCGCAATCCGGTCATACCCCTCCCGTACCTGACGGTGGCACGAGGCGACGGCCGCACAGGTTGCCGCCTCGTCCGCGGCATGGAGCACCAGATCGTGCCGGAACGGGAGCCGGAGCGTCTCCGCGAACCGCTCCTCCCGTGCCGTACCGCCGCAGGGGAAAAATCCCAGTTCGGCCAGAGAATTTTTCAATTCCGTCCGGGAAGCGGTTCCCGCGGGGAAACAATCCGCCCGCACCACAGAGCCACCGCCGCAGCCGACCTTCAGATGTCCGCCGAACCGCGCAACCACCGGGGCAAGCAACTGCTCCAGCTCCGCCCGCTGTTCCGGGGATGGCGGCGGCCGATCCGGCGCTTCCGCCCGGGGATCCCGCACAGAAAAGAGATCGTGTACCATGATCCGGTCGCCGACCGGCTTTTCATACCGCCCCGCGCGGAGCATGCCCAGCCGGGCGGCAACCCGGAGCGAACTGGCGTTCTCCGGCCGGATGTCGGCGATGACCCGCCCCGCCTTCCGCACCCGGAATGCGAAGTCGAGGCATCCCCGCGCGCCCTCCGTCGCGTAGCCGCGATGCTGAAACTCCCGGCGCAGCATCCAGCCGACGCCGAGATGGGAGCGGCCTTCGATCTCCTCCGGAATCAGTCCGATCTGACCGACCGCTTCGCCCGAGTTCCGTTCGACCGCCAGCCAGTAACCGCAGCCGTACTCCCGGTAGCGGAACAGTATCCGCGCCAGCCACTGCCGCACCTCCTCTTCCGAAAAAGCGTGCTCCCACGCGTACATCACCTCGATATCCTGCAACATCGAACGAAGCGCCGGCAGGTCCTCCTCCGTCATCTCCCGCAAAATCAGCCGTTCCGTGGCGAGAATCACCCGTCCCGGCGTTTTCTCCCGGCAGTCGCCCATCAGCGCGCCTCCGTTTTAACCGGCCGCACTTTCGCCCCGGCGCAAACCTGCGCTTCGCCGTCAACCAGATCCAGCCCCGCCTTCCCGGCCGGCGTCGCACGGCTCACCCCGAAACCGGCAGCGCCGCTCCGGACAGAATCGTGTTTCATACCTCCTCCGTCTTCTCTCCACTGTGGTTCAAGCCTGTGTGATCCATCCGGTATTGCGAGGGGGAAACTCCGTAAATCCGGCGGAACTCATTGGTAAAATGATAGGCGGAATTGTATCCGCACTCGGCCGCCACCTCCTTGATCCGCAAAGTTCCCGCCGCCAGCAGACTCTCCGCCCGCAGCATGCGCAATCGAACCGCCTGCTGAAACGGCGTCCGCCCGGTCAGCGCGACCACCCGGCGACGGAAGGTCGGTTCGCTCATGTGAAAGCGGGCCGCCACTTCCCCCGGATGAAACGGCTCTGCAAAGTGGCGGTCGAAATAGTCCAGAATCGCCCGGTCCAGTTCCGGAAGCGGCGGCGCCGCATCCAGAAAACGGCGCACCATCTGCAACACGGCAAACGCGTCTCCGCCCAGCAGTTCCGCCGCCTCCTCCCGCAGATCGCGGCAAACCCGGGCGAACAGCGACAATACCGCGCCGGACTCCGCCCCGGGGACGAAATCCACACCGTCGAGCCGAAAACGTTCCAGCAGAAGGTTCAGCCACGTTCCCCGCATTAAGATGCCGTACTTCTCGCAGGACGATCCCTCCGGATGGAGCCAGTCGTTCTCCGCCCCCGGACGCAGGAGAAAGAGATCCCCCGCCTCGGCGGCATAGGCGCGGCCGCCGCAGCGCAGCAGAATCTCCCCCGACACCACGTATTCCAGCGAAAGAAAATTCTGTCGACGCCGACGCTGAAAACTGTATCCTTCCAGAAACGTGTGATAAGCGGAAAAACAGGCCAGTTCCGGCGGCAGGGCCGCCTTCCCCGTATACCGTACCGCCTCACCGATGCCATGTTCTCCGGCCCGGCAGATCGAACCATCCCGGCTGCGCGCCTGAAAACAGGCGGGCTGTCGCAGAAAAAGTTCAATATCGGCAAGCTGCCTCATCTTTCGTTATTCCGCATCTCTTTTTCTTTTTCTGTATCAAAAATACCACGTTTCACAGGACGATGCAACCTGCTTCATGGTAAAATATGGCAGAAAAACCATTTCACCCCCGGGAGGTCAAAACGATGGAATATTCTGTCATTCCGCTTCATATCGGCATGGAGAAACCCCTGCGCTGTCTCCATATCGCCGACACCCATCTGCTCTTCGCCGACGGCCGCGACAATGCCGCCAAATACAACATCGCCATCCGCCGTTACGGAGAATATGTCTACACCAACATCGGCAGAAATGTGCCCTATTTTCTCGACGCGCTGCTCTACACCCGCGATCACTGCGACCTCATGCTTCACTGCGGCGACCTCATCGACTTCGTCTCTCTCCAGAATCTCGAAGTGGCGCAGAAGCTCTTCGACCTGGCCGGAATCGACTATTTCATGTGCGCAGGCAACCACGAATACACTCACTACTCGGGCCAGCATCCGGAGACGCCGGAGGAGGCCGAAGCGGGACGGCACCTGGTGCCGCGCTATTTCCGCAACAACCTCTACTTCGACTCGCGGCAGATCCACGGCCTCAATCTGATCGCCATCGACAACGGCAATTACCGTTTCACCGCCGATCAGCGGGAACGGTTCGAACGGGAGGTCGAACGGGGAATGCCGATGATTCTGCTGATCCACAACCCGATCTACACACCGGCACTCGCCGACTACCGGTTCGACAACGAAGGAAAAGGGTCGCTCGCTCTGATCGGCTGTCCGCCGGACGCACCGGAACGGCACCGGAAATTCGACTCCTGCCCGCCGGACGAAACCACTCTCGACTTCATCGCGCGTCTAAAGCAGGAACCGCTGCTCAAAGCAGTACTCGCTGGCCACGTCCATTTCCATCAGAACTATGTCGAAGAAATCGCCCCCGGCCTGCGGCAGTTCGTCGTCGGAGGCGGTTACTACGGCTGCGGCGAAGTGTTCGAAATCTCCTGACCGGCCAATCAGAAGTAGCGGCCGGTGAGCCGACGGATCAGCCGGAGATAGCTCCACGAAAGCGGAATCAGCGCCCCGATCCATGCGGCAGGGTTGGAGAGACACACCCCGGCATACCCGAACCACGCCCCCAGCAGCGGCGCGCCGAACGAACGGACGAAGAGTTCGCTCACCCCCGCCATCATCGGCACAAAGGCGTACCCCATCCCCTGCAGGGCGTTGCGGTAGATGAAGAGAAATCCGAGCAAAACATAGAATCCGCCGTTGGTAATCATGTAGATACGGACCAGGTGAACGATCTCGCTCTGCCCTTCGCCGAGAAAGAGCGCCGTGAACTGCGGACACAACATGATCACCGCAATGCCGATCAGCACCGCGAACACCGTCGAAAGCTTCATGCAGGCGTTCACGCCATGACGCACCCGGGTGTAGAGCTTCGCTCCGTAGTTCTGCGCCGCGAAGGTCGCCACCGCAATGCCGATCGAAAATCCCGGCTGAACTGCGATTTGATCCACCTTGGACGCCGCGGTGAAGGCGGCGATCGTGGTCGATCCGAACCGGTTCAGCACCGCCTGCATGACGATCACTCCGATCGCGGTAATCGAGAACTGAAACGCCATCGGCAGTGCGATCCGCAGATGCTCCCAGGCGAACATCCAGTCAAATCTCCAGTCGCTCCGCCGCAGGTGAAGCTCCCGGAAATGACGGAGGGCGTAGCGGTAACACCAGAACCCGGCCGCGAACTGCGACACCACCGTCGCCCACGCCGCGCCTGCCACCCCCATGTCGAACCAGAGAATGAAGATGAAATCCAGCACGATGTTCAGCACCGAGGCGATGATGAGAAAGTAGAGCGGCGTCCGGCTGTCGCCGAGCGCGCGGATGATGCCGGAGATCAGGTTGTAGAACACCGTCGCCCCGATGCCGATGAAAATGGCCGAAAGATACCCGCTCGCCCCGTCGAAGATATCCTCCGGCGTATTCATCAGCCGCAACATCGGCCGGGTGAAGATCACGCTCGCCACGGTCGCAATCAGCGACACCGCGGTGCAGAGGATGGTCGCCGTGGCGATCGAACGGCGCACCCCCCGGTGATCCTTCGCCCCGAACCGCTGGGCGGTGATCACCGTCACCCCGCCGGTGAAGCCGAAGAAGAAGCCGAGCACCAGAAAACAGAGCGGTCCGGTCGCGCCCACCGCCGCCAGCGCCTGCACGCCGATGGTGCGGCCGACGATCACCGTGTCCGCAATGTTGTAGAGCTGCTGAAAGATGTTGCCGATCAGCAGCGGAATGGTGAACATCACGATCAGCCGCAGCGGGCTGCCGACAGTCATATCCTGGGTCATGGGAAATCCGGGTGTTCTGAAAAAAATGTCTCTGGGAAAGCGATCCGCATAAAATAACGCCACCCTCCCCCGCTTTCAAGGAGCACTCGATAAAAAAATGGTGTTTTCCCGCGGATTCCTCCGGCCGGAATTTGCAATCGGCACATTCCGACTGTACATTGGGTATTTGTCTTCAAACAACAACTCCACAACGATATGGATTTTACTGCCATGAGCAACACACAGACCGTCAGAACCCGTTTCGCCCCGAGCCCGACCGGCTTCATGCACGTGGGCAACCTCCGCACCGCCCTCTACGCCTTTCTGCTGGCGAAGTCGCAGGGCGGCAAGTTCGTCCTGCGGATCGAGGACACCGACCGCACCCGCTACGTCGAAAACGCGGTCGAGGTGATCTACCGCACTCTCGAGCAGGCGGGTCTCCCCCACGACGAGGGTCCGGATGTCGGCGGCGACTTCGGCCCCTACGTCCAGAGCGAACGCAAATCGATCTACCTCGCCTATGCCGAAGAGCTCGTCCGGCGCGGCGCGGCCTACTACTGCTTCTGCGACAAAACCGAGGAGCACGACGGCGATGAGGAGAGTGTCTCCACCGGTTACGACGGCCGCTGCCGCAACCTCTCCGAAGCGGTGGTGAAGGAGCATCTCGCCGACGGCAAGCCCTACGTCATCCGCCAGAAGATCGACAAGGAGGGAGTCAGCACCTTCGACGACCTCGTCTTCGGCCGCATCACCATCGAAAACAAGGTGCTCGACGACCAGATCCTCATCAAGCGCGACGGCATGCCCACCTACAACTTCGCCAACGTCGTCGACGACCACCTGATGCAGATCACCCACGTGGTGCGCGGTTCGGAATACCTCCCCTCCACCCCCAAGTACAATCTGCTCTACACCGCCTTCGGCTGGGAGATTCCGCAATATGTCCACCTGCCGCTCATCATGGGGCGGAGCGAGGACGGCACCATCGCCAAGCTCTCCAAGCGCCACGGTTCGGTGAGTTTTGAAAACCTCGTCGCCGAAGGGTACCTCCCCGAAGCGATCGTCAACTACATCGCCCTGCTCGGCTGGTCGCCGAAGAACGACCGCGAAATCTTCCCGATGCCGGAACTGATCGAGATCTTCAACATCCACGGACTCAACAAATCCCCCGCGGTCTTCGACTACGACAAACTCAAGTGGATGAACGGCGAGTACATCAAGGCGATGACGCCGGAGGAGTTCGCCCGCCGCAGCTTCGCCTTCAGCGGCCTCGAAGGAACTCCCCTCGCGGAGAAGTGGAACAAGATCGCGCCGCTCCTCCAGCAGCGGGTCGAGAAGCTCGATGAGATTCCGGAGAAGATCGCCTTCC
This sequence comes from uncultured bacterium, assembly GCA_900551245.1. Taxonomy (GTDB): domain Bacteria; phylum Verrucomicrobiota; class Lentisphaeria; order Victivallales; family Victivallaceae; genus Victivallis. The sequence continues at coordinate 33,013 of URVC01000037.1, forward strand.
TCCGGGAACTGCCCGAATACACCGTCGATTTCTTCTGCAACAAGAAGAGCAAATCCAATCCGGAAATCGCGAAAACGATCCTCAACGACCTGCTCCCCGCCTGCGAGGCGCAGCAGGAGTGGAGCGCCGAAGCGCTCAGCGCCCTCTTCACCGGGTACGCCACGGAGCACGGCATGAAGCTCGGCCTCCCGATGTGGGGCATCCGGATCGCGGTCTCCGGCTGTCTGGTCACCCCCGGCGGCCCGGCAGAGATCATGGAGATTCTGGGCCGGGAGGAGTCGCTCCGGCGTATCCGCCTCGCGCTCGACAAACTCTGAGCTGAAGTTCAGGAAAAGAGCAGATGGAGGAGCATCCCCGCCGCGGCGGAGGTGAAGATCACCCCCATGATGCTCATCTTGCGGTAGTAGAGAACCAGTCCGGAGTAGATCAGCACCGGGAACATCTCCCAGCAGACGGAGAACTCCCCCGTGTAGGCCTCCGGGCTGCCCGCCAGTTTCCGGACGAAGTAGTCGATCGGAATCTGTTCAGAGAAGATCGACATGCCGAGGCAGGCGACCAGCGCGGAGGCGACCAGCGCCACCGTCACCGGCTTCACGCCGAACATCAGACTGCGCACGAGAGAACTCTTCTCCCCCTTCTGATAGAAGCGGGTCGCCAGCGACATCAGGATCATCGAGGGGGTGAGCAAGCCGATGGTGGCGGCGAGTCCCCCCGCCCAGCCCGCCTGCCGGAACCCGAGAAAGGTGGCGAGGTTGACGCCGATCGGCCCGGGAGTGATCTGCGACACCGCCATGAAGTTGCCGAGCTCCTCCAGCGTCAGCCACTGCCGGGCGGTGACCAGTTCGTCGATGTAGAACTGCAGCAGACTGCCGCCGCCGTTGAGGCAGAGCAGACCGAAGCCGCAGAAGAGCAGAAAAAGTTTCAGCAGAATCATTTTGCCGTGCCCTCCCCGAGCTCGCTGCCCGGCGGCATCTTCCGGCAGATCAGCATGCAGTAGATCACGCCAAAGAGGAGTCCGCCGCCGATCAGCCAGCCCGGATTGATGTGCCCGACCAGAATCAGCAGAAGACAGGCGAAGAAGAGCGCCTTCTGCACCGGACTGCCCACCGACCCGCGCCAGATGCGGAGCATCGCCACAAACGTGAGCGCGGTCATCGCGGTCCGCACCCCGGCGAACGCCCCGGCCAGCAGCGGGTGCTCGATCGGAATGAGGTCAAACCCCATCGCCACGAAGCTGATTACCAGAAACGAGGGGGTCGCCACCCCGGTGAGCGCGGCGAACGCCCCGGCAAACCCGGCCACCCGGAATCCGGCGTAGATCGCGACGTTCCCCGCCGTCAGCCCCGGCACCACCTGAATCAAGGCGAGCATGTCGGAGAGTTCGCCGTCGCGGAGCCAGTGGTACTTGCGCACGAACACCTCCTCCGCCACCAGCAGGATGGCGAATCCGCCGCCCACCACGAAGAGCGCGATTTTGAAGAACTCCCAGAAAAGCACCCAGCAGAGCTTCCCCCGGGAGGCGGAGGGCAGAGGCGGCTCCGGCGTCTGAATCGTTGTTTCCATCGTTCCGTATCCATCAAAAAAAAATTCCGGGCGGCTCCGGAACGCTGCCGGAATCCACCGCGGGGTCAATGCAGATCATTCATTGATAAAAATTACCACAACTTCCCCGGTTTGTCAACCGCGCGGCAACTGTTCTCCGGGAAAACCTCCCCCCTTCCCCGCCTTGACACCGCGGTACAGCGGTGCTATGTTCTACAGAAAATCAACATCATGACCGTCACCTGACACGAAGGAATCCGGAATCTGTCATCATGAGCGCAAAAAAACTGTACGTCATCGCCAACTCCCACATGGACCCCATCTGGCTCTGGCGGCTCCGCGAAGGCCGTTCCACCTGGCTGAACACCTGCCGCTCGGTCGTGCGGATGCTGAAGAAATACCCGTTCCTCAAGTTCTGCCGTTCGTCGAGCAGCTGCTACGAATGGATCGAAGCATGCGACCCGACGCTCTTCGCCGGAATCCGGGAACTGGTTGACGCGGGGCGCTGGGAGCTGGTCGGCGGCTGGGTCGAGCAGTCCGACACCATCATCACGCCGGGCGAAGTTCTGTTCCGGCAGGCGGAGTTCGGGAAACGCTACTTCCGCGAGAAGTTCGGCAAAGAGGTCCGCATCGGCTACAGCGTCGACTCCTTCGGCCAGAACGCCGGGCTGCCGAAGATTCTGAATGCGACCGGCTTCGACCGCTACGTCTTCATGCGCCCGATGGCGGAGGAGAAGAGCATGCCCTACCTCTTCCGCTGGCGCGGCGACGACGGCAGCGAGGTGGTCACGCTGCGCATCCGGCAGGCCTACTGCACCCTGCCCGGCTGGAAGGAGAAACAGGAGCTCTTCGACTGGATCGATCGGCTCTTCGCCGAGGGCGACGAGCACCAGACCTTCTTCTTCGGCGTCGGCGACCACGGCGGCGGCATCTACGAAAAACAGTTGAACTGGCTGCTCGAAGCCGCAGAAACCCGCGCCATCGAATTCTCCACGCTGGAACACTATTTCGACGTGATCGAGACGATGGATCTGCCGGTCTGCGAAGGCGAGCTCACCCACCACTCCCCGGGCTGTTATTCCGCGATTTCGGCGGTCAAACAGCAGCTTGCCTCCGCGGAGCGCGCTCTCTTCAAGGCGGAAAAACTGGTCCTGGAATCCCCCGGACCCGATGCCGAAGCCGACAAAAAGCGGCTCGACGACGCCTGGAATCAGTTTCTCTTCAACTATTTCCACGACGTCTACCCCGGCACCGCCGTAAAGAAGGCGTTCGAAGGCGAAGTGCGCGACCTCACCGGATACGCCCGGTGGATCGCCTCCTCCATTCTGGAAAAACGGCTCGGCCGCTACGCCGCCCGGGCAAAGAGCGACTTTCTGACCGAAGGCGGCGTTCTGCTCTGGAACCCGCTCCCTGTACCGGTGCGGGCGCTCTTCCAGTTCGACACCTTCGCCGACCCGAACTGCAACGGGAAACACTTCAACGCATTGCTCGACGGCGACGGCGCGGTCGTTCCGCTTCAATTTCTCCGGGCCGCCACCCCCTACGGCCCGAACAACGCCTGGGGGCGGGCCACGGCGGTGGTGGATCTCCCGCCCTCCGGGTTGCGGATTTTCGCCTATTCCCATGAGGCAAATTCCCCTGCCGCGCTCGGCTTCGAGCGTCAGAAAGCGGCCTTTGCCCGCATCGCCTTCCCGATCCTCGCCGATGTCGGCGACACCTGGGGGCACGGTCTTGCCCGCCTCGGGGAAACCATCGGCGAGGCGGAGCGGATCTGTTTCGAGGAGATCGACAACGGTCCGGCGGCCAGCTGTCTGCGCGGCCGCTACCGCTGGAAGCAATCGGAATTCCAACTGGACCTCTTCGCCTTTGCGGGCATTCCGGAACTCTTCGCCCGCTGGCGCGCCGAGTGGCACGAAAAGGACGACACGGTCAAATTCTGCTGGCGGACCGGGATCGACGGCGGCGAACTTCTCTCCGGTCAGGCCGCCGCCCTGCTCTCCCGCACGCCGGATGCGTGTGAACAGCCGTTCATCGACTTCGTCGCCGCCGCGGGGAGCGACGGGAAAACCTCCGGCATCCTCGCGGAGGCCCTGCACAGCTACGACTCCTTCGGCAGCGGGGAGTTGCGGCTCACGCTGCTGCGGCCGGTCTGCTATGCGGAGCATCTCCCCCACCGCCCCCACGGCGATGAAGGGTACGCCGATCTCGGCGAAGTGGAGCAGGAGTTCTGGATCTGCGACGGCCGCCCCGCGACGGAACTGCCCGTCACCGCCCGCGAACGGCTCTGGGGAGCCGAACATCTGGAGATCACCGCCGCTTCCGACGGGGTGGAGCTTCTGCGCACCGTCTGGAGCGTCGAACCGCCCGAAGTGATTGCGCTCTGCCAGAACAGCCGGGTGTTCCGGCTCTGGAACAGCGCCGCCGAACCGAAGAAGTTCCGGATCTGCCGCGACGGGGAGGAGTTTGCTTCCGGCACTCTCGCACCGGCGGAAATCCGCACCCTCCCGGCCCGCTGAATTCGGCCGGGTGCCGCCCTCCCCCCCCAAAAAAAATAAACCTGACTCCGGCATTTTTCACCGGAGTCAGGTTTTGAATTGCCCTTTTTTGCGTCCAGGCCGGAGGCCGCGTCACTCGCCGCGTTTGGCACGCTTTTCCGCGCGCTTCTCCTTCAGGGTCTTGGCCGGCGCCTTCTTGGTCTCCTTCTTGACGTCGTGACTCTTGCTCATCGTATCGCCCTCCTTGCTGTTGAACGGAAGATCTCCTATTTAAGATACCCCTTCCCGGGCTAAAGTCAAGGACCGCCCGGGAAATCTCACCGTCTCCGTCACACCTCCCAGACGTCGGTGCGGAAGGAGCTTGCGGGCAACCCCGCGCTGTTGTAGAGATTCGCCTCCTCCGGATTGTCCGCCCACGCATACCGGACCGCCACCGGAAGCGGCACCTCCGGCGAGGAGACCAGCACCGTATTCTCGCAGATCACCGCGGAGGCCGGATGGAACTTCCGGAAACGGTCCGCAATGTAGAAGCCCGCCAGCTCCCGGCCGTGCGCGGTCAACCCGGCTCCGCAGTGGTCGAAGTAGAGCCGGATGGCACTCCCCTCGATCGCCATCTCCCGGAACACCGGCCCGGAACCGACCACCGGACGGCTGTACGCTTGCTCCAGCGCCGCCAGCGCCAGACGCTCCCCCACCTCCTGTTTGCGGTGCGGATGGATGTCAGTGGCGTCCCCCAGGTCGATGGCGGAGGCGGTGAGATTGCCGCTCGAAACCGCCGCCAGAGCCTGCGCTTCGCGAATCCGGGGCCACTCCGCCTCCTGCTGGTAGGAGCCCGGCGTACGGAATCCCGCCAGAATCACCTGCAGGAAGGGGAACCTTCCCTGCCCCCAGCGGAACCGCCAGTCGGCAATCAGATCCTCCATCAACCGCCGGTACCGTTGCGGCGCCTGCTGGTTGGATTCGCCCTGGTACCAGATCACGCCGCGCATCGCCATCGGAATCAGCGGCCGGATCATGTTGTCGAACAGCATGCCGTAGCTGTTCGGATTCCCGGTCCCCATGATCGAGATGCGGTCGCACATGCAACCGATGTTCGATTCGACCGCATACCGCCACGCGCCGGAGAGCGAAAGCGCCGAGCCCGTTCCATCCGCCGGGGCAAGGTGCATCTGCTCCGCCGGACCGATCAGGCCGCCGTCGTAGAGGAACGAATAGTTCCGGACGGCGATGACGCACCGGCCCGCATGCACCCGTTCCCCCGGAATCCGGTAGTTGCGCGGCTGGTTCCAGTGGACCGTCTCCAGCCCCTCGCCGGTCCGCCCCGCCTCGACACCGTCGAACCAGGTCACGTCATGCTTGTCCACAGCGCCGATCGACAGACAGAGGTCACGCCCCGCCCAGTCGGGCGGAATCTCCACCTCCCGGCGGAACCAGATGATGCCGTTGAAACGGATTCCGATCTCCTGCCAGGAACGCGGCAACTGCACCACCTCCCAGTCGGAATCGTCAAAATCAGGGGCAAACCAGCCTTCCTGAACGCCCCGTTCCGAAAGCGGCGGCAGAAGCGGCTCCAGACGGTGGTTGATCGACAGGTTCTCACGGAACGGTATCGCCAGCTCCTCGGGGGAAAGACGTTCCCAGAAATCGGGGCGGCCGACCTCAAGTTCATACCGTGCCACATCCGCGGCGAAATCCGGATTTTCCATCAGCATCTCCCGGCTGGTCCATGCCTCCGCAATCGTGCCGCCCCAGCTGGAAACCACCACGCCGACCGGAACATTCAGCTCACGATGGAGTTTCCGGCCGAAAAACAGCCCCACCGCCGACCAGCTGTCGACCTGTTCCGGCAGATGCACCTGCCACGCGCCGCCGGCATCCAGCGGCGGCGCGATCTGCGCGTTGCGCTCCACGGTGAACATCCGCAAGGGAATCGACGGCGAACACTCCTTCCGGATCGACTCGATCCGCGAAGTGAGCCCCCCGGCGCAGAACTCCATGTTGGATTGTCCGCTCGCCACCCACACCTCGCCGATCAGAAGATCGGAGGAAACCACCGTTTCCCCGGTCTCCTTCACCTCGACCACAAGTTTGTGCGGGCCGCCTGCCGGCAGCGCCGGGAAACGGAGCGTGAAGCGGCCGTCTCCTCCAGCCCGGGACGCGGCGGACACCGTCCCCAGTTGCCCCTTCACCATGGCGAAAGGATCGCACCAGCCCCATACCACGATCGTGCGGTTGCGCTGCAGCACCGCATGGTCTCCGAACAGATTGGATAATTTCAGCATGAAAACAAACTCCATGATTGAAAAAAAGCACCGGCCGTTCCGGGCCGGCAGACAGACACTTCATTAAAAGTATAATATCCTCGTAAAAAAGCAAGCTTCCGATTTGTAAAAATGAAATAATAATCTATTGTATAAGATCATATTTTCAATCAATCATACGACAGCTCCGGAAAAACCATGCGGCACTGGAAAATCGATACTGTTCTGCAACTGCTCAAAGACGCGGGCGGAATTGCGCTCGCCGCCAGTGCCGACCCCGGAATCGAGCTGAAATCCGACCAAACGGTCGTCACCCGCGCCGACCGGGCCATCGAGCAGATGTTCGCGGACAGATTCGACCGCCCCGCCGAAGGGTGCTTCATGATCGGCGAAGAGAGCGTCGCCACGAAACCGGAATCCTATCTGGACGACGCCTTCCGGAGCCTCTGCTACGTGATCGATCCGATCGACGGAACCGCACCCTACTCCGCCCATGTGCCGCTCTGGGGAGTCTCCATCGGCCGAATGGAGAACGGGGCGCTCACCGAAGGCGCCATCTACATGCCGGTCGATGACGAAGCGCTCTTCACCTGCCGCGGAGAACTCTTCTCGGCCCGCGCACTCCAGAGCGGCGCCCCGGTGGTGGAGCCGTTCCAGCCCCGGCGGATGGCGCTCACACCGGCCGGACACATCTGCATCCCGCAGCAGGGCGCAAAACAATGGCGGTTCGACCTGCCCAACCAGGTTTTCGCCTGGAGCACCTGCGTCGGCTGTTATTATGCGCTGCTGAAAGGACGGATCCTCGCCTATATATTGAGCTGCAAACTGTGGGACCTCGCCGGCGGTCTGCCGATCGCGCGGGCCGCGGGGTTCGTCAACCGCTTTGCCGACGGGCGGGAGCTCGATCTTGCAATCACCGCCTCCGGGAACTTCCATCTCGAGCCCGGGCCGATGCGCTGGCGGCTGAAGGCTCCGGTTGTGGCGGCTCCCGACCGGGAAACGGCAGAATATGTCTGGAGCCATATCCGACAGGAGTGAACGATATCATGGAATCGCGCAGAAAAAAACATCCCGCCGCACCGTCGGCACTCTTTTTAGTCAGCCTCGGCTGCTCCAAGAATCTCGTCGACACCGAAGTGATCGCGGGGACACTGCTCAGTGCGGGGCGCACCCTGGCGTTCGATCCGGAAGAGGCCGATCTGTATGTGATCAACACCTGCGCCTTCCTCCCCGCCGCGCGGGAAGAGGCGTTTGCGGCAATCCGCGAGGGGATCGAGTGGAAACGCGCCGCCGAAGGCCGCCGTCTGGTGGTCTCCGGCTGCCTCACGGAATGGGATAAAACAGGCGAAGTTCGGAAGAACTTCCCCGAAGTGGACCTCTGGACGGGCGTCAACCAGACGGCGAAACTCGCCGAACTGCTCGACAGCGACGCCGCCCCCGCGCCCGCCGGGGCTCCGTGCTACCTGTATGATGAAACCACTCCGCGGCTGCAGCTCACGCTGCCGCATCTGGCCTATCTCAAAATCGCCGACGGCTGCAACAACCGCTGCACCTACTGCAGCATTCCGGGAATCCGGGGCACGCTCCGGAGCCGTTCGATCGCCTCGGTGACGGAGGAGGCGAGAAACCTGATCCGAGGCGGCGTGCGCGAACTGCTGGTGATCGCGCAGGACATCACCGCCTTCGGCATGGACCGCCCGGAATCGGGGGAGAATCTTCAGCTCCTGCTGGAGGCGCTGAACAATCTCGACGGCGATTTCGTCATCCGGCTGCTCTACACGCACCCGGCCCACTACACCCCGGGGCTGATCGACTTTCTGGCGCGGCCGGACACGAAGGTGCTGCCTTACCTCGACATTCCATTGCAGCACATTTCCGACCGGATTCTGCGGGCGATGAACCGTCATGTGACCCGGGAGGAGATCGAGACACTGCTCGCGACACTGCGGCGGCGGATTCCGGATCTGACGTTGCGCACGACCTTCATCACCGGCTTCCCGGGGGAAAGCGAGGAGGAGTTTGAAGAGCTTCAGGCGTTCGCCCGGAAGTTCCGGTTCGAACGGTGCGGCGTCTTCCCCTACTCGGCCGAGCCGGGAACACCGGCGGCGAAACTGCCCGGGCAGATCCCGCAGGAGCTCGCCGAAGCGCGGGCGACGAAGCTGATGAAACAGCAGCTCGCGCGGATGAAGCGGGCGAACAAGGCGCTGGAAGGAAAGGAATTTCGAGTTCTGATCGACGAAATCGACGGCCACGTGGCAATCGCCCGCGGCCCGATGGATGCGCCGGAAATCGACAACGTCATTGCGATACCGAAACCGGCCCGGCTCCGCGAAGGAGAGTTCTGCCAGGTCAGAATCATCGGAACCGATGGGTACGATCTCATCGCCGAACCGGTTCACTCAGCGAAAAAGGGGGCGAAACATGCGTAAAAACCTGCCGAACATACTCACCGTCAGCCGCATTGTCATGGTGATGATCTTCGTGGTGCTGGCGACGCTGGCGAATCACGCCTATCTCTCGGAGGAGTGGATTTTCCCGCTGCGTCTGGGGGCGTATATTCTGGCGATTCTGGCCGGAACCACCGACCTTCTGGATGGACATCTGGCGCGGCGCTGGAATCAGATCACCGATTTCGGCGCGCTGATGGACCCGCTGGCGGACAAAATCTTCGTGACGGCGACGATGCTGATCGCGGTGGAATACCGGCTGATGCCGGCGTGGATCGTCGTTGCGGTGCTCTGCCGGGAGTTCATGGTGACGGGTCTGCGGACGCTGGCGGCCAAAAAGCAGGTGGTGATTTCAGCGGACCGGTGGGGGAAGCTGAAGACGGCGCTTCAGATGGTGATGCTGGCGATTGCGGGAGCGTCGTGGGTGTGGGAGTTCGATCTTCACAGTGCGAAGTGGTTCGGGGTGCGGCTCTGGTACGTCTGGATCGCCTACCTCTGCGGAATCGTACTGGTGACGGTGCTTTCCGGACTCGGGTATTTTATCCGTTACCGGGATCTGTTCCTGCACACAGGTGATGATAAAAGTGAAAAATAGCGTCATTGGCGCTTGATTTTCGCAAATCAGGAACTATATTTAGAAAATCATCCCGGAGAGATGGTCGAGTGGTCGAAGGCGCCACATTGGAAATGTGGTTAGGGGCAACTCTACGTGGGTTCGAATCCCACTCTCTCCGCCATTTTTTTTGTCTTTTTTCTTTTCCCTCATGTGACAGACGGAGGAGAATGTTGTCCTGCTCTCCCCTCCCGCACTCTTTTCCTGCGGAAACCTTCCCCGTCCCCGGTGCACAGATTTCCCCGGGATGCACCGCGTCGGCAGAAGAGCCGCGACAGGCCTTTCAACTGCCGCAATAAGAACGAGCTTCGTTCTGAATCTCCCCCGTTTCCCGCTCGAAAAACAGCTTTGCCGACAACCAGAACTCCCTTGCCCATCCGGCATGGAGTTGCGATGACAAACGGAAAAATATATGGTTTTCCTCCCCTGACTGCTGTGTCAACAGTATAAAAAAAATATATTATCTTTATAAATGATATATTGCAAATCGTTTGGATTTTCGGTATACTTTTAGGTATGAAAAAGAAAAAAGAGCTCGTTTCCCCGGCCGGCCGGGAAGCGGCAACCAGGAAAAGAGCAGACAGGAAATTCACTGAAATCGGACGAAAAACAGAGTCATTCGTCATCAAATCATTTTGATACTCTCTCAAACACAGGAGGATTTCATGAATAAAAAGTGGAAAGTTGCAGTGGTGGGAGCCGGCAACT
>URVC01000038.1 GCA_900551245.1 uncultured bacterium
GGATAAGCGCTGAAAGCATCTAAGCGCCAAGCCCACCCAAAGACGAGATATCCCTCCCCGCAAGGGGCTCAAGGCCGGTCGAAGACTACGACCTCGATAGGATGGAGGTGTAAGTACAGCAATGTATTCAGCTTACCATTACTAATCGGCCGTGAGGCTTAACCACCTTTTTTCTTATCGCTTCCCAAAAGCCATAAGAAAAAAGCTAGTCTCAACTGAGTCTTCTTTCAGACTTCACTTCAACATTTTCTTTCTTTGTATTTTTTTCCGGTGCTCATAGCGGAGTAGAAACACACGTTCCCTTCCCGAACACGGTAGTTAAGGACTCCAGCGGCGATGGTACTGTACATTTGACTATGGGAGAGTAGCACGGTGCCGGAATTTTTCTTACCTCCAGTTGCTTCGCACACAACTGGAGGTTTTTTTTTCTTCGAAGCAGAAGAGATCTGGCGAGCCGGAACGTCCGTGGAAGTCCGGCTTCGCAACTGCAAAACCATGCGATAATTACCGCCGGAAAAAGTTGTAAATCCACGGCAGACAGTATATATTATCCAATTCACTGAAATTACAGGAAAAGGCGATGGATCGATTATGATGACTTTGACCCGATATGGATTGCGCGAGTGGGGAACTGCCGGACTGATCACCCTGGTGATTCTGATCGGCTGCTGGTATCTGATCCGTCACGGGCACCCCGGCTGGGGGTGGTCGGTGGCGGCTGTTGTCGTCGTACTGTTTCTGGCGTTTGCCGCCTTCTTCCGCAATCCGTCGCGGACGATTCCCGCGGACCCCGCGGTTCTGGTTGGACCGGCTGACGGCGTAGTCCGGGATATCGAAGTGGTGGAGGATTTCAACTTCCCCCCCTTCGACGGCAAGGCGCGCCGGATCGGCATCTTCCTTTCGGTGCTCAATGTGCATGTCAACCGCGCTCCCGCCGAACTCGAGGTGGAGAGCAAATTCTATCGGGAAGGGGAATACCTCGACGCCCGCAACAGCGAATGCGCCAAGCGCAATGAGGCGATGACAATCGCCGGAACCGCCACCGCCGGCGGAAAACGGTTCCCGTTGGCGGTCCGGCAGATCTCCGGCGCCATCGCCCGGCGGATCGTCTGCCCGGTCGATCCCGGCCGGAAGCTCCGCAAGGGAGAGGTCTACGGTATGATCAAATTCGGTTCCCGTACCGAACTCTATCTGCCGGTGGACGGGTTTGAAATCAATGTCAAAGTCGGCGACCGGGTCTACGGCGGCGAGACCATCATGGCAACGGTGAAGGAGTAGCGGTTATGAAACAACGGTTCCGGGAGCTGATCCAGACGCAGCGCTGGCTGAAATATGTGCCGAACTCTCTGACGCTGTGCAACTCTCTCTGCGGGTTCGCCGCGATCCTCTACATGTTGCGCGCGTATGAGCGTGATCTTACCCGGGGCGATGCGCTCGGGGTGTTCGCCGTCGCCGCGGTGGTCATCTGCTTTGCGATGGTGTTCGATGCGCTCGACGGCTTCGCCGCCCGCATCTTCAATGCGGCGAGCATGCACGGACTTCAGATGGACTCCCTGTCGGACATGGTCACCTTCGGCGTCGCACCTGCCGCACTGGTGGCGATCATGACCCACAGCCTGCGTGACTGGGAACTCAACCGCACCCAGGAGATTGCCGTCTACATCCTCTCCTCGGTCTATCTCGGCTGCGCCGCGCTCCGGCTGGCGACCTACAATGTACACGCGATTCTGGAGAAGAAGAGCAGTGAGAAGTTCTCCGGACTTCCTTCTCCCGGCGCGGCGGCCGCCATCTGTGTGACGGTTGTCTTCGCCTACCGTTCCGGAATCCGGCTCAATGCGGTTGCGTTTATTCTGCCCTGCTATGCGGCGGTGCTCGGTCTGCTGATGGTCAGCCCGATTCCCTACATCCACTTCGGGAAGTGGTTGGTTTCGGTGCGCCGCAACCGGCGCCGGATGATGGCACTGATCGTCATGCTTCTGCTGTTGTGCTTCTTCCAGATCTATGCTCTGACCGCGCTGGTTACGCTCTATGTGCTTTCCGGGCCGGTGATGGCGCTTTTCCGGAAGTTCCGCCATACCGCGGTCGCTCCATCAAACCCGTAATCCTGTTTAGAAGGGGAATTCGTCATGCACTATTTGATTACCGGCGGCGCCGGTTTCATCGGCAGTCATCTTGCGGAAGCGTTGCTGGCATCGGGCGGAACCGTGACTGTGGTGGACAATTTTTCCACCGGCAGCCGTGACAATCTCGCCGCCGTCGTCGACAATCCCCGGCTGCAGGTGATCGAATCGGACGTGGTGACCGATACCGAACTGCTCCGCTCTCTGGTGCCGCAGTGCGACGCAGTCATCCATCTGGCGGCGGCGGTCGGTGTGGAACTGGTGGTGCACGATCCGGTGCGCACCATCCTCACCAATGTGCACGGCACGGAAAATATTCTCCGGCTCGCCGCGGAACATCACCGGCGCATTCTGGTTGCCTCCACCAGCGAGGTGTATGGCAAATCGACCCATGCCAAATTTTCGGAAACCGACGATCTTATTATCGGTTCTCCCTTCAACTCCCGCTGGAGTTATGCGTGCAGCAAGCTGCTGGATGAGTTTCTGCTGATGGCGTTTCACCGCGCCTCCGGGCTGCCCGGCACTGTGGTGCGTTTCTTCAACACGGTCGGTCCGCGCCAGACCGGCCGCTACGGCATGGTTGTGCCGCGGTTCGTCGGACGTGCCCTGCGCAACGAGCCGTTGCAGGTTTACGGCGACGGCGAACAATCCCGCTGTTTCTGCCATGTGGCGGATGTGGTGCGCGCCCTGCTGCTGCTGCTGCCCCGCGAAGACAGCTGGGGTGGAGTGTTCAACATCGGCAGTCAGCGCTCGGTCACCATCCGCCAGCTGGCGGAACTGGTGATTGAACGGACGAAGAGTTCCTCGGTCATCGAGCAGATCCCCTACGAGAAGGCGTACGAAAAGGGGTTTGAGGATATGCGCCGCCGGATGCCCGATACGGATCTCATCCATTCCCTCACCGGCTGGAAGCCGGAGATCTCTCTCGAACAGATCATCGACGATGTCAGCCGTTCGCTGGCGTAGCCGTTGCGGTGGTCCGACGGTGCCGGAAATTCCTTGAGGTGACAGCATGCGTGTTCTGATTACGGCGGGGCCGACCCGCGAAAGAATTGACGCGGTCCGCTTTCTCTCGAACCGTTCGACCGGGAAAATGGGATATGCGCTGGCGGAAGCGGCGCACTCCATGGGCCACGAGGTGACGCTGGTCTCCGGGCCGGTGGCGCTCGCCGCGCCGGAAGGGGTGAAGCTGATCCGGGTGGAGTCCGCCCGCGAAATGGCGGAGGCGGTTCTCGCGGCGGCTCCGGAAATGGAGCTGATCGTCATGGCGGCCGCGGTCGCGGATTACCGGCCGGTGACGGTGTTCCCGGGGAAACTGAAGAAACAGCCGGGAAATCTCATGATTGAGCTGGAGCGGACCGAGGACATCCTCGCTTCGCTGGGGGCGCGGAAACGGCCCGGGCAGATTCTGGCCGGTTTTGCCGCCGAGACCGAGGAGCTGCTTGCCAACGCTTCCGGCAAGCTGGCGAAAAAAAATCTTGACTGGATCGCGGCCAACGATGTGAGCCGGAGCGATATCGGCTTCGGCTCACCGGACAATGCGGTGACACTGCTGGCGAAGGATGGACGGCGGTTCGAATTCGGCCCGGCGCCGAAGCGGCAGATCGCCGAGGCGATCCTGAAAGCCATCCTGGCGAAGTGAACTCTTCTCTTTGAAGGATAACCCGATGAAAATTCTCTTCTTTTCCGATGTGCACGGCTCTCCGGAGAGCGTGGAACTCTTGTTGGCGCAGGCCGGCCGGCTCCAGCCGGAACTTTTCGTTCTGCTCGGCGATGTGCTGTATCACGGGCCCCGCAACCCGCTCAAGCCGGATTATGCGCCGCGTCGGGTGACCGAACTGCTCAATCCGCTCCGGGAGAAGATTGTCGCCGTCCGCGGCAACTGCGACTCCGAGGTGGATCAGATGATGCTGGAGTTCCCGCTGATGGCGGACTACTCCACGTTGCTGGCGGAGGGGCACAAGTTCTTCCTCACCCACGGGCATCACTGGAATCCGGCGACGCCGCCGCCGATCGGCTCCGGTTCCGTTCTCGCGTTCGGGCATACGCACATCCCCTGTCTCGAAACCTGTGCCGATGGGCTGATCGCCTTCAATCCCGGTTCGATCTCCCTGCCAAAAGGAGGAAATCCCCCGTCGTTCGGGTTGCTCGACGGAGGACGGCTTTCGGTGCGGGAACTCGCCACCGGCGAGGAGATGCTTTCGCTTCTCCTCCCGTGAGGCCGCGTTCCGGTCAGGGCAGCCGCATGCACCAGGTGGTGTCGGCGATGAAGCCGAGCAGCAGCAGCCCGAGGGCCACCAGGGCGAGACGCGGGGCGTACTCCCGGAACTCGATGTATTTCGGCTGTTCGATGGTGGTTTTTTCCAGCTGATTGATCTGGTCCATCACCTGTTTCATGCCGTCGGCGTCGGCGGCGTGGAAGTAACTGCCGCCGGTGATCTCCGCGAGCGACCGCAAGAGCTTCTCGTCGAATTCATCCTGAATGCGTTCGAAGCGGGCGCCGCCGAATCCGTTCACCAGGAAGAAGGCGTTGCGACTGCCGATGCCGACGGTGTGGATCACCACGTCGAACTCTTTGGCCAGTGCGGCCGCCTGTTCCGGCGTGAGCCGGTTTTCGGCGGTGTTGCGCCCGTCGGTGAAGAGCACCAGCACCCGCCGGGGCGCGTCCGACTTCTTCAGCCGGTTGACCCCCGAGGCGAGCGGCGAAGCGATTCCGGTGGCGTCGCCGATCATGCCCGGTTCGAGCCGGTCGAGGTGGGCGAGCAGCCAGGCGTGGTCCAGCGTCGGCGGCGCGAGGCTGTAGGCGAGCTGGGCGAAGCCGATGAGTCCGATCCGGTCGTTGGGACGCGCCTCGATGAAGCGGCGGATTTCATCCTTGGCCACTTCGAGCCGGTTTTTCACCTCTCCGGCATTGACCGCGCGGGCGAGCTGACTGCCGCTGGTGATGCTCTGCGGAACGTCGAACGCCTGCATGCTTCCGGACATATCCACCGCCAGGATGATATCGATTCCCTGCGAGCGGATCATCACCTTTTCGTCTCCGTAGCGGGGCCGCGCCAGGGCGACGATCAGCACCGCCGCGCCGATCAGCATGCAGAGCTGCGGAAAGGTCGGCCGCCGCCGGGCACGCACCCCCCGGAAGGGGACTGCGGTCGAAACCACGATCGACGGGCGTTTCCTCCAGTAGACCAGATAGCAGCCGATCAGCGGCGGAAGCAGCAGAAGCAGCAGTACCCAGGGATAAGCGAATTCCATCATTTTTCACCTCCTCCGGCGGACTCCTCCGGCCGGATGCGGGTGCTCTCCACCAGCTCTTCGGCACGCGAAAGCGCGTCGTCGAGCAGCTCCCCGCTGGGCGGCGCCTTGGCGAACTTCACCTGGTCGGCCGCGGTCATGAAATCGCGCAGGAACGGCCGCTGCGCCTCCGGCAGCGGACTGGTCCGGCTGTTGAGTTCGGCGAGAAACTCCGGCGTGGTCCGGGTGGAGGCCGGAATCTCAAACCGGGTTTCCAGATAGCTGCGCACCAGGTCGGTGAGCCGCACGAACCCGGTTTCCAGCGGAATCCGGTGGTCGTGCAGTTCGCCGCGGAGCGCGTGAAGCGCGAGCATCGCCCGCTCCCACGGCGGCAGTTCCGGCGCCCGTTTCCGGCGGCGGCGCCACAGGAACCAGGCCAGCAGTGCCGCCGGAATCAGCAACAGCCACCAGAGCCGGTTCGAAACGGTCGATTTCGTCACGGCGACGGCATCGGCCAGCTGCAGTTCCGCATTGGGGGCGACCTTCGCCGCACCGGCGGAGAAGTCCGGAATGGTCACGGTGAAGAGCACCGGCTCCCCGCCGGATTTCTCGGGCGAAAGTTCCAGCGTCAGCACCCCCGGCTGAACGGTTCCCGGCCGGAAGGGGCGGAGTTCGGCGGCAATCCGCCACCCTTGACGCGACCACTTCCAGCCGCTCCGGTCGATCTCCGGTTCTCCCACCAGCGTCGACCCGTCGCCGGGCTCGGCGACCACCTTGTTCACCCGGCGGAAGAGCGGCAGTTCCAGCTCGACCGACGCGCGGACGGTGGAGCCGAGCTGGATCCCCTCCGCGGGGTCGAGCGTCGCAATCCCCGGCACCTCCGCCGGGGCGGTCAGGCGGAGCGAATACAGATATCCGCTCCCGACGACGAGCACGGCAAGCACAATCACCGCCGCGACCGTCGCTCCAGAATACAGTAAAAGACGTTTCATGGCGGCACCTCAATGGCTCATGCGTTCGCGGCGGCGCGAGAAGAACTCGACCACCGGGCGCAGCACATCCTGACCGCTCTCGATCTCGACGAGATCCACCCGGGCGCGGCGGCAGATCTCCCGCCGCGCGGCCCGCTGTTCGTCGAGCGCCCGGTCAAGTTTTTTCAGATCGCGCGTCCCGCCGCCGAAACTGACGAGCTGCCCGGTTTCGGCGTCCTCGACCACTACCGGCGCGGTGCACGGCCAGCGGTGTTCGACCGGGTCGAAAATCTGGAGCGCGATGCAGTCGTGCTTGCGGTTGAGAATTTTGAGACTCGCTTCGAAGGACTCCTCCGAAATCAGGTCGCTGATCAGAAAGATCACGCTCTTCTTTTTGAGCATCTGCGCAGTCTCCCGCAGAGCCAGCGCGATATCCGTCCCCGGCGAAGCGGGTTCGAAGGCGAGCATCTCGCGGATCAGCCGCAGTGTGTGGCGGCGGCCCGATTTCGGCGGCACGTAGAGCTCGATCCGGTCGCTGAACATCATCAGCCCGACCTTGTCGCCGTTCCGGCCGGCGCTGAAGGCGAGCAGCGCCGCGAGCTCCGCCGCGGTCCGCCGCTTGGTCTTCTCGGCCGAACCGAAGGCGCCGGAAGCCGATACGTCGACCAGCAGCAGTACGGTCAGCTCCCGTTCCTCGATGTATTTTTTGATGTAGGGCGACCCCATCCGGGCCGACACGTTCCAGTCGATGTCGCGCACATCATCTTCGGGGGTGTATTCGCGCACCTCGTCGAATTCGATGCCGCGCCCCTTGAACACGCTGCGGTAGGCGCCGCCGGTGATCTCGTCGACCACCCGGTTGGTGCGGATATCCAGCAGGTGTATCTGTTTGGCTATTTCTGGCGGCAGCATGAGTGAACCTCCATTCCCGCGAATGATTCCACAGTTTCCGGACGCTGGAGCAGGTGCCGCACTACGGCGTGCGCAGTTCGGCCAGCAACCGCTGAATCACGGTGTCGGAGTCGATGTTTTCCGCTTCCGCCTCATAGGAAAGCACGATGCGGTGCCGGAGCACGTCGGGCGCGATCTCCTTGACATCCTGCGGCAGCACGTAGGCGCGCCCTTCGAGCAGCGCCGCACCGCGGGCCGCCAGCGCCAGCGCGATCGATGCACGCGGCGAAGCGCCGAAGCTGATCAGCCCGTCGAGCTCCTCCAGACGGGCTCCCTGCTGACGGCTGGAGAGCTCCGACCGGCAGCCCGGACGGGTCGCGATCACCAGGTCGAGGATGTATTCGATGATCTTCTCGTCGATGTAGATCTTGTCGACCAGTTCGCGGGCGGCCATGATGTCGTCGAGTTTGGCGACCGCAATCGCGTTGAGCGACGGAGTCGGATGCGCCATGCGGTTGACCACCGCCGCCTCTTCACCGCGGGAGGGATAGCTCACGCGGAGTTTGAACATGAAGCGGTCGAGCTGCGCCTCCGGCAAGGGATAGGTTCCCTCCTGCTCGATCGGATTCTGGGTGGCCATCACCAGAAACGGCGCCGGGAGCTTGAAGCACTCGCCGGCGATGGTGACCTGTTTCTCCTGCATTGCCTCCAGAAGTGCGCTCTGCACCTTGGCCGGGGCGCGGTTGATTTCGTCGGCGAGCACGATGTTGGCGAAGACCGGTCCGATCCGGGTCGAGAATTCGTGGGTGTCGGCGTTGTAGATGCGCGTGCCGATGACGTCGGCCGGGAGCAGGTCGGGGGTGAACTGCAACCGGGAGAACGTGCCGTTCAGCGATTGCGCCAGCGTCTTCACCGCCAGGGTCTTGGCCAGCCCCGGCACCCCTTCGAGCAGCACGTGGCCGTCGGAGATCAGCGCGAGCAGCAGCCGGTCGATCAGTTTCTCCTGGCCGGCGATGATCCGCCCCATTTCGGTCTTGATGAGCTGGAGCGGCGCCGCCTGGATCCGAACCTGTTCCTGAAGAAGCTGAATGTCTTTTTGTTCCATAATGGTACCTCCTCAAAAAATAATCGTCTGATCGGATGGATCCCTCTTCAATCTATAACCATACAATATGCCGCTTTGCCGGAATGTCAAGCCCGCGGGCGGAAAAAATTCCCCGCATCGCCCGCCGTTCCCGGTGTTGCAAAATATGGAAGCCGGGGATATCTTAATGACACAGCAATTCAACCGGGAGTGTGACAGTATGCTGAAAGTGGTACAGTGCTGGGACGACGGCGTCATCAACGACATCCGGCTCACCGACCTTCTTCGCCGCTGGGGCGCGAAGGCGACCTTCAACCTCAATCCGGGATTCCATTCCGACGAGCGGGGCGTCAACCGCTGGGCCGGACCGGGCTACAGCGGCTGGAGCTGCCGCGGATTCCTGCCCGGCAAGGTGGGCCGCAGGGAGATGAAGGAGATCTACTCCGGATTCCGGGTCGCGTCGCACTGCTTCCGCCACGAGACGGTCGGCACACTGCCCGACGACAAATTCGTGCAGGCGGCGATCGACGCCCGCACCTGGCTGGAAGATCTGTTCCAGTGCGAATGCCCCGGGTTCGCCTGGCCCTGCGGCCGGTACACTCCGGAGACCTGCCGCGCGCTCCGCGAGGCGGGATTCGCCTACGGGCGCACCACCCAGAACAGCAGCGACGTCGCCGGCTGTGAGGAGACGATGGCGCTCCACCCCTCCTGCCACTTTCAGGCGAACGACTTCTACGGCCGTTACGAGGAGGCGAAGAAGACCGGCATCTTCTACTTCTGGGGGCACAGCTACGAGATGCAGGAGTATGACGAACTCTGGCGTCAGCTGGAGATGAAGATTCAGTTCATCAGCGAGGATCCTGATTCGGTCTGGGCCGACGTGATCGATATCGTGCCGGAGTGCCACCGCCGCGGCGCCCGCTGAAAAAATTTCTGCCGGAAAATACCGGTTGCGCTTGAAAAACTTCTGACCGGAAGTATATTGCGCGCATGACCGGATTGTTCACTATCTGTCGCCGCCGGAGTTTCCGGTTCGGCCTGCTGTTCGCCGCGTTTCTGTTCGCGGCGAACGGACTTCTTCACCCGCTGTTCCACGGGGCGTCGTGCCGCGGCGAACGGCGCGGTGCGCTCTTACTCTCCGCTTCGAGCCGGATGGACGCCGCCGCGCCGATTGCCGCCGCCGACGCCGGCAAACTGCACTGCCCGGTCTGTTCGGGGATCTTCCATGCCGCCGCTCCGGCGGAACCGTTCCAGCCGGAGATCGTGATCCTGCCGGAGCATCGCGGCCTGCCGCTCTCCGGTGGATTCCTTCCTGACGCGCTCCCGGCCTCCTGCCGGGCGCGGGCGCCGCCTGCGGCCTGAATTCCGTTTTCTGAACTCTTTTGCGGGAACGCGCCGGAACTCCGGGGCGCGTTTCGCTCTTCCTTCTGTTTCCGGAGTGACGGTTTTCAGGAAATACAGCACATGAAATACAAATTTACTTTAGTCGAACTCTTAATAGTAATAGCGATCATCGCGACTCTTGCCGGCCTGCTTCTGCCGGCGCTGAATCAGGCGCGGGAGAAGGCGCGGGAGACGAACTGCGCCGGCAATCTGCGGCAGACCGGATTCGCGTTCGCCCTCTATGCGGACGCCTTCGACGGAGTGCTGCCGGTGGTGCATACCGGCACATTCGATCACCCGCACGAACTCGAGCCGGAGGTGGAGTGGTTCCAGCCGCTGACCGTGATGGGGTACGATCTGAACTATCTGCGCTGCCCGGCGGACCGGGCGTGGAACGACGGGGAGGAGTTGCAGAGCTACATGATCAACGCGATGTTCACTTTCGGGCGGCGGATTTCGTCGCTGAAAAGCGCCTCGAACCGCATCGTCCTGTCGGAGCGCGGGTTCGAGGCGGACGGCACGACGCCGGAATCGCACCAGTGCTATGACGCGATGTGCGAACCTTCCGCCTGGAAGGGGGTGGTGGACATCAGCCGCCACAACGGGCGGGCGAATTACCTCTTCGCCGACGGCCACACCGCGTCACACCGTTTTGAGGAGACGGTTCCCGAGGAGGGAACGGAGGGATTCCGCACCAACCGTCACTTCGTTTCCGAGTGGTGCGGTTCCTACCAGGAGAAGCACGAGCACGAACACTAGCGAAGCGGCTACTCCCGGCCTGCCGCCTCGACGGTGTTGCTGTGAACTTCAATCCGGCCGGAGTGAAGGATTTCAATCGGCTGTCTCCGCAGTCCGGAAATCTTTGCCCGGCCGGGGAGATAACCGGCGCGCCAGACTCCGGCCATGGTGTTGCCGGTCACGCGGCCGCTTTTCACGCCGAGCAGGAAGATGGCCGCAAACGGGACATCTTCGATTCTGTTGTTTTCGATGACGATGTTTCGATGTTCTGCCGCCGCTTTCGAATAGTCGTCTAGCTGGACGCAGACGGAAATGGCTCCCGGTGTATAATTGTTTGCGGCGGCTTGAGGGCCGCTCTGACTATGACCGCAACTGCGGATTAGATTGGAGCGGATAGTCAAATTGTCGATCCAGCCACACTCTCCCCAGCGGGAATATTCAGCGAGCGCGGTGATTGCAGCCCCTTTGATCCGTTCAAAACGGTTGTTTTCGATTATCCCGTCACTGGCCATGATCCGGAGGCCGCGGGCGCGGTGATCGTGGAAATAGTTGTTGGCGATCCGATAGCCCCGGCAGTTCACGGAGGGGATGTCGAAGACGAAGTTCGCGGGAAGATCGAGTTTTTCTTTCACCGTCACCTCAAAGAGCGTATGTATTCCTCTGCTCCACTGGGAATTCATCCGATGAAGCAGTTTTTTCGCTTCTTCCACGGGATATTCTTCGCCGGGCAGACGACGGTAGGAACAATAGGTATAACGACCAATAATGCGGTAGTTGTTCGGATCGAGCATTCGCAGTGTTGACCCGGGAGTCAGGCGGCTGAAAATCGTCGAGGCAGTGATTTTTCCCGGAACAAGCAGATGAAACGTGTGCTCTCCGGTAATTTTACCGGCAACCTGAAGCGGACCGTGCAGATTGAGCGCATCATCGCCCATCCAGCCGAAGTCGCAGTTTTCCACTGTGATACCCCGCCGGGCGTAGCCGAAGTGAATGCCGTCGGCGACGATGGAAAGCAGCCGGTCCCGCTCCATGCCCGGCAGTCTGGGACCACGTTCGATCCGACAGTTCCGGAAGAGGTCGCCGCCTTCGCCGTGGTAACAGCGGAACGCCACGCCGGGCGAGGCTTGAATGGTGATGTTCTCGAATCGGAGATATCCGGTCATCCCGTGCATATCGATCGCCTGTGCTCCGGCTTTGCCCCGCCAGTCGATTGCGATACGGTCGCCGGGCTGCACATTGGCGGGGTCGGCGGCTGAGTCCACAAACCCGGTACCGTCTCCGCGGGATTCGATGCAGCCGTACACATCGCCCTGGTTTTTCTTCCACTCTCCTGATGCGGTGAAAATATGGGAGTGGCAGCCGCCGATCCGGCCGGCTTCCAGCTGCGGATAGCCCCGGTCCAGCTTGAAATGGATCTGCCTGCCTTTCACCGCGGTGACCTCCCCCTGCGTGAAGGGGACCGGGTCATAATCGATGGTGAAATTGCGGAGTGTCACGCCGCGTGTCCGGTTGGTGAGGATTATTGCGCAGACCCCGCGTTTCGGCGTGGCGGTGGTCACGACGATCCGGGCGCCGTTGCCGTCAATCACCCGGTCCCGCAGGTTGGAGAGAACGACCGGACGGGTCAGGCGATATTCCTTCTGCGAAAGAACAATCTGCTTCCTGCCGCTCCGGATGGCCTGATCCAGTTCCGCCTGAAGCGGGTCGACATTGCTTCCCCCCGCCGTCAG
The DNA here is from genome assembly GCA_900551245.1 of uncultured bacterium. Classification (GTDB taxonomy): domain Bacteria; phylum Verrucomicrobiota; class Lentisphaeria; order Victivallales; family Victivallaceae; genus Victivallis. The sequence continues at coordinate 12,152 of URVC01000038.1, forward strand.
GCCAAGACAGAAGAGCAGCAGAACCGGGAGCCGGTGAATTTTACGGAACATGATTTTCCTCCGGTTGTCATCGCACATTGATGAAGTTCACGTCATTGTTCGGGCGCCAGCCCATGCGCTCTTTGGAGAGCATCTCCTGTTTGGTCAGGGATTCCACATGCCCGTCGAAGAACGCGCTGTTGGCGCTGGAGCTGTGAGCGGCGATCCAGATGCTTCCATCGAGGCCGGAACTCGGTTGAAATGCCGCGTAGGCATCCGGGAATTCGGTCGGGTGCCGGTCGGGCCGGACGGCGGTATCGACGGCCAGCATCACCGCGCTCGGAGATTTGAGCCGGTTCAACAGGGGATAGCAGCCGCCGTAGATGTTGCCCTCGCCGCCGGGGTAATGCAGGAAACTGTTGTTTTCGCGCTGCAGCTTTTTCCAATCGTATGCCGTATTTTCAGCAAGTGTGAGCAGGCCGTAAGTATTGCTCCAGTGATAACTGGAATCTTTCTGCCGCAGTTCGGCGCTTTTGGGGCCGCTGTTTTTGGGGCAGATCAGCAGACTGCCGCGTTTGGTCGGCGGAATGTAATTGGTTTTTTTGCTTAAATAGAGCAGGGCTGCGGAGAAATCTCCCGAACCGGTGTCTACTTTCGCCTCAGGTGGTCCGATGGTGATCATGGTGTCGCTGAAATCAGCGGCGTACAGCTGTTCAAAGGAGGCGATATTCTTCAGATTGCTCTGGCAGGTCGTGCTGTGGGCTCGCTCTCTCGCCTTGTTCAGAGCCGGGAGCAGCATCGCCGCAAGAATTGCGATGATAGCGATAACGACCAGAAGTTCTATCAGCGTAAAAAATGTTCTCATCGCATTTTCCCCTTTTTGCCGGTTCGGGTTTCACGAAACCGTTGTTGGTTGTCATCTTTTGTACGGCAATGTCGAAACGGCATGCCGTGTTGTCTAATTTTTTATTATACCAGAAGAATGGATCGAAAACAACGGCAGATGGTAGGATAAATTTACAAATAAATTGCACAAATCAACATCTGCTGAAAAAAATATGAATGGTTCCCATGCATCTGCCGGAAGAGATAACGGAATCTACAGGAAGAAATTCCGGCCGGAATGAGGGATTTTCCGGTCGGAGTATTGGTACGGGTTCCCGCGGTTGCAGTTCTCCCGGACGGGAGTCTGCGTCTGTGCCTCCTTACCGGCGCGGCGGCACGGCAATGCATCGCAGAGAACCCGCCGACGCTGTCGGAGCCGGAAGCGGCTCCTTCTCCGCCGTCAAGAAGAGAAAGGAAACTTCCGAATCCGGTTCCACCCGGGCCGAGGCGAGGCGCGGCCGGTTTCTTACGGGCAGATGGCGGTGCATCGCATGTTCCAGTGACGCGAAATCCGGGAGCTGTCGCGGTTCCTCGCCGCAGTCAGCCGCAGTGAAGGCCGATTCCGACAGATCGAGCAGAGCGTAGCCGCGCAGCAGCAATCCGCGCGAAGAGCTCTCCGCCGGTTCAAAGCGCAGCCTCCGGAACAGCACCCGGGAGCCGCGGGGGAGGGCGGTCTCCAGGCGGCGCAGAGCCGCACCGGTGTTGAGCCGGTCGCACACCTTGCCGGGTTCGCCGCAGGAGTGGCCGGTGTGATAGAGCAGGAATTCACAGCGGGCGCTGGCGTTTTCGAAATCGAATTCCATCGCGGTCAGCGCCACCGTTCCCAGACGGGCGCAGGCGGGCCGGAGCTGGCGCACCAGCGCGGCGACCGCTTTTTCGACGATCGCCGGTTCGGCGAGCGAAGCGAAGAGAAGGCCGGTGGCGTGAGGGTTCCGGGCGGAGGAGGTGTGCGACTGCTGGTTCATGGACAAAGTTCCTTTCGTTGGGTTGTCGCGCCATCCGCGCTCCTCGCGGATGGTCTGCCAGATAGGGAACTTTGTCAACCCCGGAACCGGCGGATGCCGGCTGCCGGAGCGGCGGAACTCATTGATCGTGGATCGTTTCCCGGAAGAAGTGCGAATTGGTCACTTTGGCGTATCCGGGGTAGCGGGCGCGGATCTCCGGCGGGCAGTCCGGGGGAATGTTCTGGAACCGCCGGTAGAACCAGAGATACTGCTCGGGATAGGCGCGGATGTACCGTTCGGAGATGTCCATCAGCTCCTGAATGACCTCCCGTTCGTCGGCGTATTCGCAGAATGGTTTGCTCAGTTTTGCGGAGTGGGCGGTGACCCGGCCGTCGGCATGGCGGACACTGGTGCCGTAGATGATGACCGCCGGAATCCCTTCGGCGTCGCAGAATTTCTTGAGTACGGCGGGCGCGGCACTGCTGGAGACCGGGATGCCGAAGAAGTTGACGAAGATGCCGCCGACCCGCCCCTTGGTGTTCTGGTCGATCAGCGTCCCGATGCCGCGCCCCTCGCGGAGCGCCTTGATCGCCGCGCGGATGGCGCCGCGGGAGAAGATGATCTCCAGCCCCTTGATCTTTTCGCGGCTCCCGCTGTTGAGCAGCCGGTTGATGTAGGGGTTGCGGACCGGCTTGGCGATCGCGACCATGTCGACGCCGGCGTAGTAGGGCGCCATCACGCCGGAGGCCTCCCAGCTGCCGAGATGGGGGTTGACGAAGATGATCCGTTCGCCGGCGGCGACGTGCCCCTTGAGTTCGGCGGTGATGTCGGGCGGCAGGCAGTAACAACGTTCAATCCGGGCGGGATTCCCGTTCAGCCAGATGAATTCGAGCAGGTTGAACGCCATGTGGAAGAGCGATTCCCGGCCGATTCGCGCGACCTCCTCCGGGGGGAGTTCCGGCATGGCGGCGTGGATGTTGGCGCGGACCAGTTCGCGGATTCCCGGCACGAGGTGCATCCCGGCCCCGAACAGGCGCCCCAGCAGCCGGATCATCCGGTAGGGAAGCAGGCGGATCAGGGAGTAGGGCAGCAGCACCGCCAGGTATTCCAGCCGGTAGCGGACCGTTTGCAATGGTTTCATCGATCAAATTCCATCTCGTTGCGGATTGTTTTTTCTGTATCGGAGAAAATTTACACTCGCCGGGTATTTTTTTCCAGTCCCGCCGGCGGCTTTCTGCCGGGAAAGCGACGGAAATTCCGCCGGAAAGGATCGACAAATCTTCCGAACGGGTGTATAGTAAACAAGAGACACCCAACCAAGATATGGAGATCGATTATGAATCAGTGGATGGAACGCAATGCGAAGTACACGCTGGTCGATGCCGACAGCCAGTTCTCAATCGCTTTCGCCGGAATGAAATTTGAGGAGTCCGATCTGAAGGCGCTCGCGCCGAAATTTGAACGGGCGGCGCGGGAGATGGCCCGGATTGAGGCCGGCGAAATCAAGAATCCCGATGAACACCGCAAGGTCACCCACTTCACCGATCGCCGGAGCTATCCGGAAAGCGAACTCTTCCGTTCGGTTCAGACCTTTGCCGAAGAGGTGCGTTCCGGCAGGATCACCGGAGAGACCGGCAAAAAGTTCGACGCGGTCGTAGTCAACGGCATCGGCGGTTCGGCGCTCGGGCCGCAGCTGATGCAGTTCGCAATCAACGGCCCTTACTGGAATGAGAAGAGCGACGCGCAGCGCAACGGCTACCTCAAAATCTACTTCCTCGACAACACCGATTCGGCGGAGTTCGCCGATCTGCTCGAAGTGATGGATCCGGAGCGAACCCTCCATCTGGTGATCTCGAAGTCGGGCGGCACCCAGGAGACGAAGAACAACATGATCGCGATGGAGAATTTCTATGCGTCGAAGAAGCTCTCCTTCGCCCGCCACGCTGCCGCGATCACGATGAAGGAGAGCGAGCTGGACCGCCACGCCCGTGAGAACAACTTCCTCGCGATTTTCGAGATGGCCGAATCGATCGGCGGACGCACCAGCGAGACCAGCATCGTCGGGCATGTTCCGGCGGCGCTGACCGGGGTGGATTTCGCCTCCTTCCTGAAGGGCGCCTGCCGGATGGACGACTGGACCCGTACCGCGGATCCGGAGAAGAATCCGGCGATGATGCTCGCCGCGATGTGGTATATCGCCGGAAAGGGCAAAGGGGATCGCAACATGGTGATCGTGCCCTATTCCGACCGGTTGATTCTGCTCTCCCGCTACCTGCAGCAGCTGGTGATGGAGAGCCTCGGCAAGGCGCTCGACCTTGATGGTAAAGAGGTGCATCAGGGGCTGAATGTCTTCGGCAACAAGGGCGGCACCGACGCGCACGCCTTCATCCAGCAGCTCAACGACGGGCGCGACGACTTCTTCGCCACCTTCATCGAGGTGCTCAAGGATGCCGAGAAGCTCCCGATCACCGCCAATACCGAGATGGGTACCTATCTGCACGGCTTCCTCGAGGGGCTGAGCGCCGCGCTGCGCGGCAAGGGGCGGCAGATCATCACGATCCGGGTGCCGGAGGTGGACGCCTTCACGCTCGGCATGCTGATCGCCCTCTACGAGCGCGCGGTGGCGATCTATGCGGAATTCATCAACATCAACGCCTTCCATCAGCCGGGCGTGCAGGCCTACAAGCTGGCGGCGAAGGGAATCCTCGCGCTGCGCGAGAAGGTGATGGCGAAGCTGAAGGAGCTCGGTCCGGTCGAAGGGACCGCCGCGGAGATCGCCGCGAAGGTTGGCGAACCCGATCAGGCGGTGGAGATCGGCGGACTGCTCGACAAGGCGGCGGCGAACTGCCCGTGCGTGTCGCGCAGTTTCTGCAAAAAGTCCAATGCCTGGATCTACCGCATCGGCTGATCTTGGGTGTCCGGAAGAGGAGAGGCGGCACCGCCGTTCCTCTCCCGTGAAGAGATACAAGAAAGGCAGTCGGGTTCGGCTGCCTTTTTTACATCGTCAACTTTTGCGGTGAAGAAATTCTATTTTCCGCAGTCCGGCTTCCCCTCTGCCGGAGCGGAGGATTCCGACCGTTTGTCGCTGATGGTGCTGCCCTGAGGGAACAGCGTCATCGGCAGTTGGAGTCGTGAGGGCAGCGGCGCGCCTTCATCCGCCCATTTCAGCAGGCGGATCAGCGCTTCTCCCATTTCCACATGATTGAAATCGTAGGTGTCGAGCGGCAGATGACTTTCCATGCCGCTGCGGCGGATGAAGGTTACGATGCTGAGTTCCTCCGGAATCTTCAGTTTCAAGCTCTGTGCGAGGAGGCTGATTTCCACCGCCATCGCCCGGTTGGCGACAAAGAGCAGGATGGGGGAGGGCTGTTCTCCGTTGCGGAGTTTCTGCAGAAGATGCTCCACCTCACCGCAGAGATTCAGCCGGCGGTTCCACGGCAGAGGCGGCGGGAGCGGCACTCCGCAGGCGGCCAGCGCGGCGGCACAGCCCTGATACCGTTCCTGGAAGTGCTCCATCCAGCCCGGCTGTTCTCCGGTTCCGGTGATGAAGCGGGCGGATTTGTAGTGCCGGGAGTTGCAGTAGAGAACACCGGCAGAGTAACCGCCGCGGAAATTATCGGGAGTTACCGTCGGATTCTGCCGGTCCGACCGCATTCCGTAACAGACTACGGGAACCGGTCCGGGCGGCGTGAAATCTTCTGACACCGCATGCACGATACCGACCGCATTCCGGTCACTCCGGGCGTGGCGCAGCGCGGATTCACTGAACGGAGCCTCCCTGACACTCCAGTTGCACGCTTCGGCTCCGCGGCGCAGGACCGCCAGTACATCGTTGTGATAGGGGCTGATGGTGGGGGCATTGCAGTGGAGAAAATAGAGTACGCGGTTCCGTCTGCCGCTGGCCTTCAGGCGCCAGGGCAGTTTCCCGGCAACCCGGGTTCCGCCGCCGGCGTTTGCGGTCAGAACTCCCGCCGCCACAAGTTCACGCACTGCGGCGGCGGCCGTGGTGTGTCCGACCCGGAAGAGGCGTGCCAGTTCGCGGACGGTGGCAACGCGTTCTCCGGGAGGATATTTCCCCGCGGCGATCTCTTCGCAGAGGAACTCCTTGAGCTGCGAAGAGAGTTTTTTTCTCTCAAGCTTCATACTGGGGAAAATAGCATAACTTGTTATGATTTCAATAACAAATTGGCGGGAAAATCTCTTTTTTCCGCTTTTTTCCGAAAAATTTTGTCGGGGAGTGGTTTTTCCGGAAAAACTTTATGGTATAATAAATGGGGAAACCGGGAAATACTGCAATGGGAAATCTGAATGAAGCCGATTTTACTGATTGACATCGATGATACGCTGCTCGTTTTTCGAATGGTGCCGGGAATTTGCCATTCGACTTCAAGTCTGGCGACGGTCATCCGGCGTTATGCCGTGGAGGAGCGGGGCATGCCGGAAGCGGAGAGCATGGCGCGAATGGAGGCGGTCCAGGCGCGAATCAAGTGGTGGAGCTGGAGCGATTTTCTTGAAGAGTTTCATTTTGAACCCGGCCCGTTCTGGGAGTATGCGCGGGAAGTCGAATCGCACTACCTGATCCCGGCGGAACCGGGACTCCCGGAGACGTTGAAGCGACTGCGTGAAGCGGGTTGTTCGCTCTATATTACCAGCAACAATCCGGAGGATGGAATCCGGCACAAGCTCCGTCTGGCGGGGATTTCCCGGCCGGAGGAGCTTTTTGACGGTTTTTTCAGTGCGACGCGGTTGCGGGCAATGAAGGCGGAGGTCGGTTACTGGCAGAAGGTGATCGAAGCAATCGGAGCACCGCTGGAACAATTGTGTCCGGTGGGCGACAATCCCGATGATGACTGCCGGATTCCGGCGCGCGCGGGGATCCGGAACAGTTTTCTGCTGAGACCACGGAATTCGTCGCAGCGTCTGCCTGCCGGATGCCGGGTGGCCGAAAGTTTCCGCGCCGTTGAAGAATATCTGCGGGGCGCTCCGGCGAGTGGAACCGGAAAGGAGGTTGTCAGATGAATTACGATGCTCATGCGAATATTTTTTGGGGAGCTCTTCGCGCTCTTCCGGAAAAGTACTGCCGCCTCCCCGGTGTTCCGGAGTCTCTGCCGGCTCTGGCGGCGAACTATCCGGATCTTTTTGATGATCCGACCCGCAGCGAAGAGAGCAAGAATGCTGTTGATGCCGAGTGGAGGAGGTTTATCGATTTCCCGCCGGAACGTGCCGGGGCGGCGCGGCTTCACTTCTTCCCCGGCCCCATGGATCGTCAGGTGGAACGCATCGGACTTTACCGGTGTATGCTGGAACGGATTGTCCATTCGTTGCAGGAGCGGAATTTCACTGCATTCATCAAACATGCCGGTTGTCTGAGCCATGCCATGGGGGACGCGGTCCAACCGGCTCACATTACGCCGGACCCCAACAATTTTCTTCTGAGTCAGATGCTTCCGGTACCGGAGGATCCCCAATTGCTTGATTTTCACTATCATACCTCGGTAGAGGCGGTGACCGGAACCTGTGGAACACTTGCTGAACCGAAACTCTTAGGGGTTTCCATTGAAGAGGCCGCCTGGAGGCTCTCAGTTGATGTCTTGCTGGCAATCCGTCACTGCCGACGCTATATCATACCGACGGTGGAGGCGTTGTTCGCTCATGACACCGGCCGTGCAGAACAGTTGGCGGCAGGACCGGTGACTGTGGCGGCTCAGCTGACGCTGGATGCGCTTTTCTCCGCTATTCTGATTGCAGAGAAGCGGGTCGGAAAACTGCCTCCTGTGGATTTGCGGCTGATTCCTCCTGCCGCGGAACGACACGATCTGGTTTACGGCGGCGTAATTCTGGACGGCAACAAAAAAATGCCTCCCAACAATGTGCCGGTGACACCGGGCGCGCTTCGGGTCGGCGGGAAAATCGTGCATCTTCCGGGGCTCGGGGTGTTGCCGCACAGCGGAATGCAGTTTGACCGGAGCTGTTATATGAGCTGGATTCTGCCGGCTGGAGTTTTCCGGTATTTTACAGCGCTGGCCGGGCTTCATGCTGAAATAGGCACAGGAGGTGCAGTTGCCTTTTCGGTCCTTCTGGATGGAAAAACAGTTTGGAATTCCGGGCGGATGACTGCGGAAATGGAGGCGCGGGAAATAGAGATCCCCTTGAGAGATGCCACTGAACTTACGCTGCGGACAGATGACGCGAATGAGGGAAAAAGTTTCTGGAACAACAATGCTTACTGGGGCCGGCCGCAGTTGCACCGGTCACCGGAAACGGAGCAGGAAAAATGAGACGTTGTATTAACCATCGATTCTCGCTGATTGAATTGCTGATCGTAATCGCGATCATCGCGATTCTGGCCGGACTGCTGTTGCCGTCCCTCTCTTCCGCAAGGGAAAGTTCCCGACGGATCTCCTGTACCTCGAATCTGAAGCAGATTGCCCAGGCAAATGCTTCCTATATCAATGACCACAACGGCTATTTTGGAGAAATCGGTTATATGGTCCTGAGCTCGGATTGGAACAGTATCAATACCGCTTATCTGACAGACTGGAATGTGTTCTGCTGTCCCTCCGATGCAGTTGAACGGGTGGACTGGGGCGGAACGAAACGTTGTTCTTACTCAATGAACCGCTGGCTGACCGGAGTTTACAGTATCCGGGAAGCGGCGCTGCCGGTTCCGACGGTTCACGCAAGCCGGAGTGAGCGCGGAAAATACACTGCCCACGTCAGTGACATCGGCCGGACACGTCAGGGATATTCCGGATTGATGTCGTTTTCTGAATATCATGCTGAGCAGAATGTGTTCCATGTGGGTGCCGCCGGCGGTGGGTCGGCCGGATTTTCCTCCGTCATCGCTACGGCAGGTGATGTCTATGTGGATGCTCGACCGCTCTTCATTCACCGTGACAGTGGCTGTTACGCGTACGCCGATGGACACGCCGGGTATTTGAATGCTCCTGCTCTGTGGGGAAAACTGGGGATTGCATGTGACTTGCGTCCTTCTCTCAGCGGAAGTGTTTCTCAGCTGATTTTTGAGAATTACACGGTTCGTCCGATATTGAAATAAAGGAAAAGGAGTGAAAAATGTTACGTTGGTCTCTGCTGCTCACCTGTTGTGCTGTCATCTGTTCCGGGGCGGAACCGGCATCGGAAAATTTATTGCCAGCCGGGAATTTTTCCGCTGGTATCGCGCCAGGAAAAACGTTACCGTCCGGTTGGGAGGTCTCCCCTTATGCCCTCCGCTCACACGTTTCGCTGGAACAGGGAGAAAAAGGGACCTTTCTGAAAATTGCCAGTCCCGATCGTCCGGCGGCTCTGTATGCCGCGGTCAGACTGCCGGTGAAACCGGAGTGGAAACGGATCCTGCTGGTTGCTGAGATGGCTGCTCCGGAGTTGAAACCGGGGCCGGAGGCATGGAACAATGCCCGGATTTCCGTGACGTTTCTCGATGCGACAGGCAAGACGATCGGATATGGTTCCGCGTTGGAGTTGAAAGCTCCAGAGCCGGAATTCCGTGAGATCCGGGTGGAAAATGCGATTCCAACCGGCAGTGCGGTTATCCTGTTGCAAGCCGGATTGTTCAAGGCACAGGGAATTGTTCTGCTCAAATCGTTGCAGGTGGTTCGACTGGGTGGAGAATGATGAAAATGTCCCGTTTTTCTCTTCTTCTCTTCATGGTATTTCCATTGATTTCGCTTGCGAACCTTTTACCGGAGGGGGAGTTTACCACGGCGAAAACGAACCGGGAAGGGTTGCCGTCTGGCTGGGAGGTCTCTCCTTATGCGCTTCGTACCCGGGTTTCGATGACGTCAGTGGAGAAGGAGACAGTGGTTCGCATAGGCAATTCCGATGCGGCACAGGCGATCTACCTCGGCCGTCTGCTCCGGTTGCAACCCGAGTGGAGGCGTCTCCGCACTTCGGTTGTTTTTTGCACGCCGGAGCTGAAACCCGGTGTCGAACCGTGGAATACCGCCCGGGTTTCCCTGACGTTTCTGGATGCCGGAGGAAAAGTTATCGGATACGGCAATGCTCCGGAATTGAAGACGGCATCACCACAGTTCCAAAAAGTTGTTACAGAAAGCCCCGTTCCGACTGGAGCCGCTTCGGTACGATTTCAAGTCGGGTTGTTCAAGGCGTGCGGAGTTTTGCTGGTCAAGTCCATTTCGGTGGACGCTCTGGATCAGAAATTGCTTCCGGTGGCATCTGATACGGATGCTCTATGTTGGGGAAAAGAACCGGTCATTGAGCAAGGCGGGGTTCGGGGAGAAATTGTTTTAAACGGAATCTGGCGCTTTGCTCCTGGGGAAAGAGATGGTTCGGCAGATGACTCTGCGGAATGGGGACTCTGCCGGGTTCCTGGATTGTGGCATGCCGATTACTGGGGCAGACCGGAATGCGCTGTCATTGCATCCGGCAACGGTCCTGCCTGGAAGAATCTTGCACTGAACCGGCTTGACCGTGCACGGTTCCGGCGGAGTATCACTTTACCGGAAACATGGAAAAATCGTCGGATTTTTCTGCGGCTGGAACGGGTTTCCACGGATGCGGAACTCCGGGTCGATGGAGAATATGCCGGGAAAATCGACTGGCCGGGGGGGGAACTCGACATCACTCCTTTTCTGGAGGCGGGGAAAAGGGCGGAGCTGGAACTGCTTGTGACTGCTTCCGGCGGAGGGCGGAACGAAGTGGTGCTGGATGCCGGTCATTCCGTCGAGGTGGATCGGCCTCTGGCGGCACGCGGCATTCCCGGCGACGTATTGCTTGTTTCCCGTCCTGGCGGAATTCATATTGACGGTGTGTTTATCCGCACGGACACCCGTTCAAAACAAATTTCGGTGGATGTGGAGATTACCGGGGTTGAGAAGAGCGGTCCAGCTCAGTTCCATTTCCGCATTCTTGATGCTGCCGGGAGATGTGTCAAGGAGTTTTCCGGGGAACGATCGCTGAATCGCGGCGGTTTGCAGAGTGTTACCTTGGCGGATCACTGGGAGAATCCGATCCTGTGGGATGTCGGGCAGCCGTATCTCTACACGCTGGAGAGTGTGCTTCGCATAGACGGTGTGACGCGGGATGTGTTTCGGGAACGATTCGGATTCCGCGACATCCGAATCGCGGGCCGGGATTTTCTGCTTAATGGAAAGAAGATTCGCTTTCGTCCGACATTGCCGTTTCACGAGGTGGCGGTTGGCGGATTCCGTTCCGCCATTGCGGCGCAGATCGACGGTTTTCTGGCCAGCCATTTCAACCTTGCTGAACTCTGGCCGAACGACCATTATGAACGTGGCCGCATCATCGCCCGGAAAGCGTGGGCTGACATTGCCGATGAAAAAGGCTTTCTGCTGATGTATCCTGCTCATACGGCTACGGCTTACGTGAGACAGTGGAAGAGTCCTGCGGTGAAGGAACGCTGGCGTCGGGAGCTGGTCCGGCAATGGAAGGAGATTCGCAACAACCCATCTGTTATTCTATTGGCGGCAACCCCTAACCGGTATGCACATATCGACGATCAGAATCCGAGGCGTATCGGAAACCGCCGGGCGCTGGAGGGCGATGCGGCATGGCAGCGTTTTACCGCTCCTGCCCGCGAACAACTGCAGGTGATCCGGGCAATGGATCCCTCCCGGCCGGTGGCGATGCATTCCGGCGCCAATCTCGGCGACTTTCAGGCGTGTAATTTTTATTTGAATCTGCTGCCGCTTCAGGAACGGGAGGAGTGGTTCCGCTTCTGGGTGAAATCCGGGGATATGCCTTTTATGGCGGTGGAATTCGGTACCCCTTTCAGTTACAACTTCTTTCGAGGCCGCAACGGTGCATTTGGCGCTCCTGCTTCCGAACCGTTGCTGACGGAATTCTGTGCCGCCAGCCTCGGAGAGAAAGCATACGAACTGGAACGGCCGCAATACCGCAAAATGATCCGCAGTTTCTTTGTGGAAAAACAGCAGTATCGCTGGATGCAGTCACATCCGGAGATCGTGTATGCTCCGGCGGCGCTTGAATTACAATCTTTGTTTATTCGCAATACATTACGTTCATTTCGAAGTTGGGGAGTTTCCGGAGGCGTGATCCCGTGGGAATGGGGCGCCGGCTGGCAGATGAAGAGCGGGCGTCGTCCGCTGCCCGCATTTCGACCCGGCGACCGGGGCTGGTTTCAACGGGAGGCCGACCTGTTCATATTCGGCCTGAAAGACGGGGCTGAAATAACACTGCCGGGTCGCGAACTGCAGGCGGTAAATACCCCTCTGTTGATGTATATCGCGGGGGAGATCCACTCCTTCACGGAAAAAGGACATCACTATTACAGTGGTGAAAAGCTCTGCAAATCGATCGCGCTCTGCAATGACGAACGGTCGAAACAGGAGTATCAGCTTTCGTTCGAGATTGTCGTGAACGGAAAAACGATAGCCGACGGCCGGCTGACAGGAAGTGTTCCGGTCGGGGAAAGTATTCTTCTGCCGCTGGAGACTGAGTTGCCGGAAACCGCTGCCCGCACATCGGGTGTGATCCGGGTGAAGGGAAAATTCGGCAAAGGTGATGTCTTCGATGAATTCCATTTTTCCGTTTACCCGGCTATTCGTGAAAAAATGGCGAATGAGGTACTTCTCTTTGATCCACGAGCAGCCGTGCGGCGGGATTTTCTCCGTTTGAACATTCCATTTCGGGAGTGGAAGGGGGAAGCTGCCGCAGGGAACGTATTGGTCGTTGCGCAGGGAGCGCTGAATGAGCCGTTACCGGGAGCTCTGGATGGTTTTGTCCGTTCGGGTGGCCGGCTGTTGATTCTCGGGCAAACCGGTGACGTGTTGATGGATGCTGGCAAGTTTCGGATATCCCGCCATGTCTCCCGACGCTTCTGGCCGGTTGCCACGCAACGGAATCACCCGATACTCTCCGGAATCGATGCCGGGGAACTCTGCAACTGGCGGGGAGCCGGAACACTTCTGCCGGAGGAGTCCGGGACTTCGATCGCATGGCCCAAAGCTTCTCTGCCTTTCGGCTGGCATGTGAGCAATCAGGGCAGCGTGGCGTCGATCGCGGTGGAAAAGCCGCATCACGGTTCCTGGACTCCGCTGCTGGAAGGGGAGTTTGACCTTGCTTATACGCCGCTGATGGAGAAAACTCTTGGCTCCGGGCGGGTGATTTACTGTTCGCTCGATCTTACGGAGCGGACACAGCCGGATCCGGTTGCGGACCGGTTTCTGTTGCGGATTCTGCATTATTTGGCGACGGCTCCCGTTGCCCGCCCGGGAATGCGTGCCAGTTACATCGGCGGGGAGAAGGGGGCGAAACTTCTGACGGAGATGGAGGTGGATTTTTCCATTGCCGACCGGCTGCCGGAGTCAGGGTTGGTAATTCTTGGAGAAGGAAACCGGGTCCGCGATATTGAGCTGGAGCAATTTCTCCAGTCCGGCGGCCGTGTTATTCTGATCGAACGGGGGAGTGTTCCGGAACGTTTCGGATTCCGATTGGAAAAAAGCCGGTTTTCCAATCGGATGAAAATACCGGACTGGCCGGAAGTCGCAGGTTGTTCTGTTTCGGAGTTTCGTTCCCGGACGGATGTTGACGCGATGCTTTTCCGGGCGGATTGTCCTTTGCTGCAGCGGTACCGGGCCGGGAACGGTTCGGCGGTTGCCCTTGCTCTGCTGCCGGATGAGCTAGCCGTGGAAAAGAATACCTATTTACGTTTTACCTCCTGGCGGTTGCGGCGTCTGCTGGCACAGCTGATCGCCAATTCCGGTGGCCGTTTCCTGCGTGAAGATGCTTTGTTGAACGGCGGAACCCGCGGACCGGCCTCTCTGCCGCTGGCCGGCGCATGGCGGATGATGGTGACTCATCCGCTGTCGAAGGCGCAGACGCCACAGCAGGCGCATGAGGATCCCGGCGATGCCGGCTTGGCGAAAGGGTTTGCTCAAGGCGGATTTGACGACTCCACCTGGCGGAAAATTTCTCTGCCAGGCAAGATCGAGGACCTCGGAGGAGAACTTGCCGAATTTGATGGAGTTTTCTGGGTTCGCCGGAAAGTCTGGATTCCTGCTCAATGGCTGGGCGAAGAGATCGTATTGGATCTCGGTGTGGTCGATGACTGCGACGTCACCTTCTGGAACAGCAGAAAAATCGGTGAAACGTCGAAGAAAACTCCCCATTTCTGGGAGCTGAAACGCAGTTATCCGGTTCCTGGCGAATGGATCCGGTTCGGCGAGTGGAATACGATCGCAATCCGGATTTTTGACCACTTCGGCAGCGGCGGTATTGTTGCCACTCCCGATCAGTTCCGGGTCAGGCGGGTGATTCGTGATGTATATGATCCCGACTATCGTCGGGATCATGAACTCGGCGATGATCCTTTCCGCTACCTGCGCTGGTAGGAGAAAGAATTTCTCTGTACAGAAGAGGTATGTCCGAAATGCCGGGCTGCGAATGACGCATGGCTTTCCAATATGCTGAATACAAAAGAGCTGTCGCAAGCTTGATAGAAGTTGGCGACAGCTCTTTTTTTGTGTACCGGAATTTCCGGCTTTTTTGCGAAGGCGGAATTACGCCTTGCTGACGCGCTCGGCGTACTCGCCGGTGCGGGTGTCGATCTTGACGATGTCGCCCTGGTTGATGAAGAGCGGCACCTGGATCTCGTAGCCGTTGTCGATCTTCGCCGGCTTGGTGACGTTGGTGGCGGTGTCGCCGCGGACGCCCGGCTCGGTTTCGACGATCTCCTTCTCGATGAAGGTCGGCAGCGTGATTTCAATCGGCTCGCCGTTGAAGAGGACGAAGTTGCAGAGGCTGTCCTCGATCAGGAAATAGGCCTGCTTGCCGAGGGTCTCCGCGGAGACCGCCATCTCTTCATAGGTGTTCGGGTCGCTGAAGATGTAGTGGTGGCCGTCGAAGTAGGAGTAGTACATCTCCCGCTCTTCGAGGTCCGGCTTCTCAATCTTGTCGGTCGGCCGGTAGGTCTTCTCCATGCCGGAGCCGTTGATCAGGTTCTTGAGCTTGCAGCGGTAGAGCGCGGTGCCCTTGCCCGGCTTGCAGAAATCGAACTCGGTGATGACCCACGGGGCGCCGTCGATCTGGATCTTCAGCCCTTTTTTCAAATCGGATGCGCTGAACATGTTTTACTCACTCCTTGAGAAACGTGGTTTCTGTTTTATTTCGAATGATAACCGAATAATATACACCCGTGGCTCTTACTTTTCAAGAGCCGGCGCGGGTCTGCCGACTTGTTTCCGCCGGCTCGCGTGATATATTATGCTTAAGCATCTGTTCGTGCAAATCAGTTTTGAGGGAAAAATGAGCCAGGAAAGTCGCGTCAATCTCGAAGTTAATCTGAATACTCTGGCGGAGAATTTCATGGAGATCCGGCGGCGGGTCGCCCCCTGCCGGCTGATGGCGGTGCTCAAGGCGAACGCCTACGGACTCGGCGTTCTGCCGGTGGCCGAAGTGGTGAAATCCGCCGGTGCATGCGCCTTCGGCGTGGCCGAAATCAACGAGGCGCTGGAACTTGCTCCGCTCGGACTGCCGGTCCAGATCCTCGGCAATCTGCTGCCCGACGAGATCGCCCCGGCGGTGGAACACGGCATCGTCTGCCCGCTCAACGACCTGGAGATGGCCCGGAAGATCAGCGCCGAAGCGGTGCACCAGAACCGGCGCGTGCGCTGTGCCGTCACCGTCGACTCCGGCATGGGGCGGCTCGGCATGCCCGCGGAGAACGCCGCGGAGCAGATCCTCGCCATGCGCGGTCTGCCCAACCTCGAGATTCAGGGAATCTATTCGCACTTCTCCAGCGCCTTCTGGCGCTACGACGACTACAGTCTCGGCCAGCTCGCCGCCTTCAAGGTGCTGCTCGCCCAGCTGGCGCGGGAGGGAATGACCTTCCCCGACATCCATATGGCCGCGAGCGACGCGCTCAACAACTTCCCCGAGAGTACGCACGCCCCCTTCACCATGGCGCGGTGCGGCATCAACATGTACGGCTACTACGACAACGAGGTGCGCCAGTCGATGCGCCTCTCGCCGGTGGTCGAACTCAAAACCCGGCTCGCCGCCGTGCGGGTCCTCGCGGCGGGCTCCTGCATCGGTTACGGCCGGATGCACCGGCTGGCCCGTCCGACCCGGGTAGGCACCATCGCAGCCGGGTACGCCGACGGGCTGCCGCTGGCGCTCTCCAACCGGGGCTACGTGCTGGTCAACGGCGAACTCTGCCCGGTGCTGGGGCGCATTTCGATGGATTACACCACCATCTCTCTGGAGAACGCGCCGGAGGCGAAACCGGGCGACGAGGTGGTCTGCATCGGCCGTCAGGGGGACCGCTTCATTCCGTTCGAAGAGTGGGCGCAGCTCAAGGGAACCCACGTCTACGATCTGCTCTGTTCGATCGGCATGCGGGTACACCGCCGCTATCTCGGGCGCTGAGAGGTGCCCGGAACACCGCCCCTAGCCGGGAATTTTCCGGCGCGGGATTGAATTTTTCCGTCAGGGGGGGTAAATTAAGGCGAGACAATCAGATACGGATTTTTCATGCGTACATTTTTCTGTGAAACCATTCCTGCGCCGGGCGAGGCGGCGGAGCTCGAAAAGAGCGAGTTCGACCACCTCTTCCGGACCCTCCGGGCGGCGCCGGGCGACGAGGTTGCGCTCTTCGACGGGTGCGGTCTCGTTGCCGTTGCCCGGGTGGAACCCCGCCGGACGCTGGTGATTCAGGAGCGCCGCCGCGAACCGGAGCCGGCAAGGCGGCTCCATCTCTACTGTGCGGTGCCGCGCCGGGCGAAGTTCGATGTATTGCTCAAGCAGGCGGCGGAGCTGGGGGTCTGGTCGATCCGTCTGCTCCACTGCGAACGGTCGGTGGCGCAGCCCGAGGGGAGCGGACGCTGGGAAACGTTGCTCCGCGAAGGGTGCAAGCAGTCGAAAAATCCGTTTCTCCCCCGGATTCTGCCGATGGTGAAGCCGTCGGAGGCGCTGGAGGAGATCCGGGAACGGAAGATCCAGGCGTTTTTCGGCGCGGTCGACGCCGGAAAGGCTTCACCCCGGGAGGAGACCGCCGGGGGCGATTTCGCCTGGCTGGTCGGCCCGGAAGGGGGATTCACTCCGGAGGAGGAGCAGGAGTTTCTTGCCGCCGGGGTCCGCGGGCTCAACCTCGGCCCCTACGTGCTCCGGCTGGAGACGGCGGCGGTCTGCGGACTTGCGGTGCTCCGGCAGCGGATGGCCGGGGAGGCGGAGCGATGAGAGCGATTGTCCTTCTGCCGCTCCTTCTGCTCTTCGTCGCCGGGTGCGGCGACGGGGACATTCGCCGGGATCCTCTGATGGTGCAGGGCGACCGCAGTCGCCGGGAAGGGGATGCCGAGGCGGCGGAACGGTTCTACCGGCGGCTGGTCGAACGCCGTCCGGATGCGCCGGAGGCGAATCTCGCGCTGGCGACCCTTTACGACGAGGCGCTGGCCGATCCTGCGGCGGCGCTCTACTTCTACCGGCGCTATCTGGCACTGGCGCCCGACTCCTCCGACCGGCAGACGGTCGAAGGGTACTGCCGGATGGCGCGGGCAAAGCTCCTGCGCGAACTCTCGCGCGAAGAGCTGCCGTCGCCTCCGGCGGATGAACTGGAGCGGCTGACGCAGGAAAATGCCGCGCTGCGCCGTCAGATCGGTTTTCTCAAGCGTTACATCATGGACCGGCAGAAGGCGCAGGTCCGGAGTGCGGCTCCGGCCGCTCCCGTCGCGCCGCCGTCTCCGGCCCGGCCCCAGCCGGTGGAGACGGAGCAGTTCTATACGGTCCGGGCCGGGGATACGCCGGGGGGAATCGCCCGCCGCTTCTACGGCTCGGCCTCGAAATACCGGCTGATTCTGGAGGCGAACCAGCTGAACAGCGCCACCGGTCTGCGGGTCGGGCAGACGTTGCGGATTCCTCCGGCGCAGTAGGATGAATTTGCGGAGAGAGAGTATGAAGAAAGTTGTCATGACGATGCTGACGGCGGCGCTGTTCGCGGCGGCGGGGTGCGCTCTGATGGGGCCGGAGTATGTGGAGCCGGCGGAGTATGATCTGGCTCAGCCGCCGTCGGAGGAGATTGCGCCGCTGCCGGTGCCGGTGCGCTTCGGCGTGTTCCGGAACGTCTCCGGCGCGGACCGGCGTTTTCTGGTCCGGGAGGAGAACGACCGGATGCTGACCGACGAGTACAACCGCTGGCTGGTCAGCCCGGAACTGTTGATCGAACGGCGGCTCCGGGCGGCGATGCCGGACCCGGAAGAGGTGCGTGGCAACAGTGAAGTGGTTCGGTTGAGCGGCACCGTCTACCGGTTCGAATTCGACCGGAAACGGAAGCGGGCGGTGGTCGGCGTGAACTATTCGGCCCGCCTCTCCGACGGCGTCCGGCTGGAACGGGATGCATTTTACGAGGTTCCGATGCGGGACGATTCTCCCGCGACGGCGGTTCAGGCCATGTCGGCGGCCGTGGAGAAGTCGGCCGCCGCCGCCAGAATGCTGGTGCAGGAGCTGCTGAAAGAGGCGGGGGAGAAGGCCCCGGCTCCGGAAACGAACGAAACGAAGACGAAATAACAGTCAACACATAAAGCGGCCGCCCTCGCGGCCAACGGGAGAGCAAGAGAATGGAACATCTCAACGTACCGCCAGCCAATCATGTGAAAGTCCTCGACGGCCAGGGATGGGTCGGCCTGATCGATCACCTCGGCACGGAGACGACGATCGTCAACGCCGCCCGGGTCTCCTTCGGCAAGCTCAAGCAGACGATGGATGAGCGCGATATCGGGCTTCTGAACTACCTCATTGAAAACCGCCACACCAGCCCGCTCGAGCATGTCGTCTTCACCTTCAGCGTGCACTGCCCGCTCTTCGTGCGGGGGCAGTGGCACCGCCATCGCACCTGGAGCTACAATGAGATTTCGCGCCGCTACACCCAGATCGACATGGAGTTCTACACCCCCGGCACCCTCCGCCGCCAGTCGGAGGACAACCGGCAGGCCTCCTATTTCGACCCCTCGTTCGGCGGCGAGGAGCTCAAGGCGGAGATCGACGCGCACAACCGCGCCAGTCTGAAACTTTACGAGCATCTGCTGGAGTCGGGTGTCTGCCGCGAACAGGCGCGCGGCGTGCTTCCGCAGAACATGATGGTCACCTTCTGGGGCACGGTCGATCTCGGCAATCTGCTCCACTTCCTCGAACTGCGCGACAGCGATC
The DNA here is from genome assembly GCA_900551245.1 of uncultured bacterium. GTDB lineage: Bacteria > Verrucomicrobiota > Lentisphaeria > Victivallales > Victivallaceae > Victivallis. Next base: position 31,117 of record URVC01000038.1, read on the forward strand.
ACGCCCAGTCGGAGATCCGCGAATACGCGAAGGCGATCAAGACGCTGATCAAGCCGATCGTGCCCAATGTCGCCGCCTACTTCATGAAGAAAGGGCAGGAGTGGTGACGATGAAATCCGACCTGCCGGTCATCGCCGTGACGGCGGGGGATCCCGCCGGAATCGGTCCGGAACTGGCGGTGCGCGCCGCGGCCGATCCCCGGTTTGCCGGGCGGGTGAAGTTCCGCCTCTACGGCGAACCGTCGATCCTCGCGGAGGCGGCGAAACGGTGGAGCGGCGGCCTCCTGCCGGAGGTCTGCGCCGCCGGAACCCTTCCCTTCGCGGAGCTGACGATCGGGGAAGCCTCGGCGCGTTGCGGCAGGCTCGCCTACGACGCGCTGACCATGGCGACGCTCGACGTTCTCGCCGGGAAGGCGGGGGCGCTGGTCACCGCCCCGATGAACAAGTATTCGGTCAACCTGGCCGGAATCCCCTTCACCGGTCACACCGAACGGATTGCGGAGCTGTGCGGCACCCGGAATTTCGTGATGATGCAGTCGGCCGGAGATCTGCGGATGGTCTTCGTCACCACCCACATTCCGCTCGCGGAGGTGCCGCGGCAGGTCACCTTCGAGCGGATCGTCGACGTGACCCGGCTGCTGGATCAGGTGGTCCGGCGCGAAGGGGTCGCTCATCCGCGGCTCGCCGCCGCCGCCCTCAATCCGCACGCCGGGGAAAACGGCTGCATGGGCAGGGAGGATGAGGAGACGGTCAAGCCCGCGCTCGCCGCGCTCCGGGCGGAGGGGATCGACATCGACGGGCCGTTCCCGCCCGACACGCTCTTCATCGAGGAGACCCGCCGCCGCTATGACGGGATCGTCTCGATGTACCACGATCAGGGGCACATCCCCTTCAAGATGCTCGCCTTCGACCGCGGCGTCAATTCGACGCTCGGTCTGCCCGTGGTGCGGACCAGTCCCGACCACGGCACCGCGTTCGACATCGCCTGGAAAGGGGTGGCCGACACCGGCAGCTTCTACGCGGCGATCGAACTTGCGCTCCGCCGCATCTCCTGACGCGGCCGCTCCGGAATCAGCGGCCGATCTCTTCGACCGCGTCGACCCGGTACCGGCCGGAGAGGGAGGCTGAGGCGGTGCCGTCGGCGCGCACCTCGCCCCAGTGCTCCGGATCGTTCTCCCAGCTGAAGCTCCAGCCGTCGTCGGCGTAGAGCCGGGCGGGCCGGGGCGCTTTGCCGTAAAGGCGCAACACCAGATGGTAGACCATGCCGTCGGTGACGTGGGTGACCGGCCGGGCGACCGGAACGATCGAATTTTCGCGCACCAGAATCGGCAGTGTCTCCTCGTCCGGGCGGAGGGTGACTTCGCCCTGGAACAGCTCACCGGTGTAGTAGTTGCGCCAGCCGCCTTCCGGGAGCGGGACGGTGCGCTCCTCCTCGTCGGCGGTGAAGGGGATGCAGAGCAGATTCTCCCCGGCCATCCACGCCTGATCGACCTCCCGCAGCCGGGGATCCTCCGGCCACTCCATCGCGAGCGCGCGGAACGGCGGAATCCCCCGGAAATGGTAGTCGGCGAAGGCGGCGTAGAGGCAGGGAATGAATCCCATGCGAAGTTCCAGAATCTTCCGGGTGAGCGTTTTGAGCCGGAGCTGTTCCGCCTCGGGGAGGAATTCCCCCGCGAGGTTGCGTTCGCGGACCAGCTGCCGCCACGGCGGGTGGGGCATCGACCAGATGTTCATCAGCATCTGCGGCGCGAGCACCATCGCCTGGAGGCGGCGCAGGTAGTCCCGCGGCGACTTGGCGTGGCGCAGTTCAGGGGTCCAGAGCATGCCGGAGAAGCCGCACCCGGCGACGCCGCGCAGAAAGTCCCGGTGGTCGTAGAGGTCGCTGTAGAGCACGAAGGGCATCGGCGGGGCGAAGGCGTGCGTATTGCGGACGCTCCCGCAGGTGCGGATTCCGGCGTCACGGCAGGCGTCGAGGATCGTCTGCTGATAGAGCAGCCCGAAGAGCGAGTGCATCTGTTCGCCGTCGCAGCCGGAGGGGAAGCGGGAACACTCCGGGAACGACCATGGACTGCGGATGAAGTCGGAGTTGTCGCACTCGTCGAGCTTGAAGGAGCTGATGCCCTGCCGGGTGAACTCCTCCGCGTGATAGTCGCGGAAGAGTTTCGCCGCCTCCGGAATCGTGAAGTCGGGGACCTCCCCCTGCCACACCTCGAATTCGCCTGCATACTCCGCCATCGGTTCGTAGAGCGGCGAGGTGGGGTGGAGAAAGGCGTGTTCCCAGAGGTTGACCCGGAATCCGGCGTCGCGCAGGGAGCGTATCAGCTCCCGGCGGTGCGGAAAACGCTCCTCGCTCCAGCACAGCGAACAGGAGTAGGCATGCGACTGCCAGCCCGGTTCCAGCCCGAGCACGTCGCAGGGAATCTTCTCCTCGCGCAGTTCGCGGGCGAGTCCGGCCACTCCGGCTTCGGTGGCGGTGCCGCAGGCGCGGTACCAGTTGCCGAGGCTCCACTCCGGCACCAGACAGCCGCCGCCGCAGAAGAGCACGTAACGGCGCACCGCGTCGAGCAGCGTGGGGCCGCTGAAGAGGTAGAGTGTGACGCCGCGGGCGGCGGGAACCTCGGCGATGACCGGGGCCGTCGCGCCGGATGAGGCGTAAAGTTCCTCCTCGGTGAGCTTGATGTCACCGGCGGAGGCGGCGGCTTTCCGGCGGGAGAAGGGGAGGTTTCCTCCGGTGTAGAATGTCGCGTAGCGGGCGGTATCCAGCAGGACGCCGTACCCGGCGGTGGAGAAGTAGAGCGGTGCGGGCGCGTGGCTGTCGCCGGTGTCGGCGACCGGGTCGCTGTTGACCCGGAGCGTCCGTTTCTTCCCGGTCTGGCGCAGGCTTTTAAGCTGGAGTCCGAAGCCGTAGAGATCCTCGCCCGGCCGGAGCGGCAGTTCGAGGCGGCAGCCGCGGGCGGAGACGGTGAAGCGGATCTCGTCAAGAGGGAACGGGGCGGTCTCCGGTTCCGGCAGTTCGGCGATCGCGTCGGCGAGCGGCGCTTTCCGGTAGGGCTGGGCGGAGGGGACGCAATCTTCCGGTTCGCCGAAGGTGAGCTTTCGGATACCGGGAAACGGAATTTCGCAATGCATTGCCATGAGGGATCGACTCCTGTGTTTCTGTTTTTTTTCAATATATCACCGGGGATGGCTTGAAACAACTGTTTCCCGTGATAAAATATGCATGGAACAACCAGATTGAATATGGATTTCGACCATGGCGGCGGAACAGAGCAATCACGCAAAACATCGGTATCATCATGAGGGGGATTATTTTGCGGCCCGGATTCGCTCTTCCGGCAGCCGGAATTTCATGGAGGGCGATTTCTATCCATTCTATCCGTTTACGGTGGAGGAGGCGCACCGCACCAACCGGTTTCTGTTCCGGGAGGAGTTCTGCCGGTTCATGATCGTCTCTCTGGTGCTGGAAGGGCGGCTGATGTACCGGCATGGAGAGCACAAATATCTGCTGGAACCGGGGATGGTGCTGTTGATTCCGCCGGGGACAAGTTACTCGTTCGACACCTTTTCCACCGGGGGCTACCGCAAACTGGTCGTCGAGTTCGCCGGTCCTCACCTGGAATCGATCTGCACCACGTTGGGATTGGATCGCTTCACCATGCAGTATGTCGGGGAGCCTGCGCCGCTCTTGGAGAGTATCGACACGATGAGGTCTCTGCTCGAACGCAGAGATAAAGAGGAAATTCCGGAACTGCTCGCCGCCGGATACAAGTTTCTGCTCCAGCTCTCCGGCAATCTGCGCAGCCGCCGTCGGAACGCACCCTTGCTGGCGCAGGCGCAACAGAAGCTGGAATCTGCACTCGACCAACCGCTGGAGATGAAGGAGGTCGCCGCCGAACTGGGGATGAGCCTCACCAACCTCAATCGGATTTTCCGGGAGGAACTGCACATTTCGCCGCAGAAGTATCGAAATACCTGCCGGGTGGAGCAGGCACGAGAACTGCTCTGGCACACGGATCTCTCCATCAAGGAGATCGCTGCGAAACTCGGGTATTGCAATCAGTTCTATTTTTCCCAGGAATTCCGGCGCTACACCGATCAGACGCCGACCGCCTTCCGCCGGGAATGCCGCCGGCCCTCCTGACGGTCACAGTTCAACGGGGAGGGGGCCGGGGCCGTTCCGGTCGAGCGTGCCGGAGGCGAGTTCGCATTCGAGCTCCCGGCACAGCCGCTCCCGGTCCTGCGGAAGCCTGCCGGAGAGCGGCACCGGGTTCGAGGTGTGATTGGCCCGGAACACGGTGTGGTCAAGCTCCAGACGTTTGATGAGTTCGTGCAGCTCCTCCACCGCCTCCAGCTCCGTCACCGGTTCGAAGCCGGGCGGAAACGGCAGGCCGGGAATCGGGATGAACCGCAGAGCCGAAAGCAGTCTCGGCTGCATCCGGTTGAGGGCGGCGGCGGTCCGTTCGATGTGCGGTTGACGCAGGGCGCGTCCGCCGAGGCCGATGAGCACCATCACCGAAAGGCGCAGACCGGCCGCCTGTGCCCGGAGCACCGCTTCGATCATCCCTTCGACCTGTTCGGTTTTGCCGAAGAGATCGAGCACCTCCTGCGAACCGCTTTCGAGCCCGAGGTAGAGGGTGTGGAGCCGGAGCCGGCGCAGGGCGGCGAGTTCCTTGCCGGTTCTGTTCTGAATCGAACTGCCGTTGGCGTAACTGCCGACCCGCGCCAGCGAGGGGAAGGCGCGATTCAGAGCTTCCAGATACCGTTTCAGCCGGTCGAAGGGGAGCGCCATGCAGTCGCCGTCGGCGAGAAAGACCCGCGCGGTCCCGGGATAGCGGCGCCCCGCGTCGGCGATTTCGGCCAGAATCTCCTCCTCCGGGCGGAGCCGGTAGCGGACACGCTTGTACATGCCGCAGAAACGGCAGCGGTTGTGCGGACAGCCGTACGCCACCTGAAAGATCAGGCTCCCGGCCTCCGCGGGGGGCCGGAACAGCGGTTCCTGATAGTTCACGCTTCCTGCCGCTCCAGAAGTTCCCGGTAGATGGCGAGTGCTCCGGCGCTGAAACAGCAGAAGATCACCTCTTCCGGCAGGGGACCGGACCACTCCCGCGCCGCGGTGACGGCGATCTCCGCCGCCGCCCGGGCCGGGTAGTGGTAGACGCCGGTGCTGATGCAGGGGAAGGCGATGGAGCGGCATCCCGCCTCCGCCGCCAGAAGCAGAGAATTGTTGTAGCAGTTGCGGAGAAGTTCCGGTTCGTTTCGGTCTCCGCCGTGCCACACCGGTCCGGGGGTGTGGATGACGAATCTTGCTGGGAGCCGGAAGCCCGGGGTGATTCTCGCCTCGCCGGTCCGGCAGCCGCCGAATTTGCGGCACGCCTCCAGAAGTTCCGGCCCGGCGGCCCGGTGAATGGCGCCGTCCACGCCGCCGCCGCCGAGCAGCGAACAGTTCGCCGCGTTGACGATGGCGTCGACCGCCAGAGTTGTGATGTCGCCTTCGATTGCCCGGATCATCATAGGTCGTCCTCCCGTTGGAATCTTTGATCGCCGGTGTAATATATCACGGGAACGGGCCGGTTTCCATCGCGGATCCCATGAGTTCTCTCTCGGTGAGAGGGCCGGTGCGGGGGAGTCGGAAGCGGCAGGCAGAAAAAAGCTCCGGGGAAGGGTGGAATCCCGTTCCCCGGAGCGTTGTTTCAATCCGGATGCTCCGCCGCTTCAGCGGACGGTGAAGAGGACGCGGAAGGTTTTCCCGTCCGGCCGGGTGAAGACCACCGTGGTGGTGCCGGGGGCAACCCCCTTGAGGTCGATTTCCGCCTTGTCGTAGCGGAAGGGCCAGACGCCGCCGCGATCGTGCTCCATCTCGACCCGGCAGATGTTCGGATCGTAGCTGGAGATGGCCCAGTACAGGCCCTCCGACGCCTCCTCTTCAAGCTCGAAGTCGATCTCTCCCCGGAGCGGCACTGTGGCCTGACAGGTGAGGTCGACGAGGCGGCCGAGCGAATAGAGCTTATTCTGAATCAGCATCTGCGCCGGGGCCGCCGCTGTCAACGCAGCCTGCGTGGTCGCGACAGCAGTCTGTGCGGTTGCGGCGGCAGCCTGTGTGGTCACGGCGGAGGCGGGCGGCACGACCACTTGAGCCGCGGCGGGAACCGGGGCTCCGGCCGGAGCGGCATGGGTCCGCTTGAACTCCGCTTCCACATCCTGGAACGTCACTGCCGCGCCCTTTTCGGCGGTCAGGACGATTCGGACGAATTTGACGTCGGGGTTCGTGATGTTGAAGTAGTTTTTGGTCTTGCTCCAGAAGGGGGAAGCCTGATAGGACTGCGCGCTGCCGGGCAGCGGATTCTTCGCGCCGTCGAATGCGGCAAATCCGACTGTGGCGACGCCGGAGCCCTTCACTTCGGATTCAATCTTGAGCAGGTTGCCGGCGACAGGGTGGAAGTCTGAAAGGACCGATTTCGCACTCTGAGCGGAGGCGTTCACTTCAATGCCGAATTCATCGAAGTCGTTGCCGCGGACGATTTTCGTCGAGCCGTTTCCGTTGGAGACCATCCAGCCGGGAGCGGTGGCGGCATTGGCGGCGGCGCCGCGGAAATCGCCGTTGATTCTGAGATCGACGTCATCATCGGCGAACGTGGGCAGGGTGCAGATTGCACCCAGCGTGGCAAAAAGCAGAAATTTCTGGATCATTGTTTTTTCTCCCGATCGTTTTCCCGGTCGCGCCGGGGTATTTGGAAATTGATAACTATTGTTACTATATACCTGAAATTCTGAAATTGCAAGAGGTAAATTTCAGAATGGTGTCAATGTTCCGGTTGTTGTGGGAGGAGGCAAAAATCCGGGGGGCTGACAAAACGGGAATGCGGGCCGGCGTTTTCCTGCTCCATTTTTGATAGATCATCTCGCAGAGGCGGAACCCGGCCCGGCAGAATTTTTTGCCACCGGACCGGGTTGATTGCAGTCTAACGTGCAGCTGAAGTTTTGCAGCAGATTCGGACACGGTATTCCATTCCCGGCAGACAGTTTGCGGAAAAAGCCGGGAAGAGTTGATTGAAATTAAAAAATTTATAAATCCGATTGTATCTTGTATTGCAAAGTTTTTGAAGTACATTATGATAATGAAATATGACCGTTGGAAAACGGATGGTTGTGAACCGATCGGGGGAATTGAAATGGTTGTGCTGTTTGTCCTGCTTTTTGCAATTTTGATGGCATCTTTATTTGGTGGTTCAATTTATGTTCTTCTTGAGAAGCTCAAGGCGATTCGTCAGTTGAAACAGGAGCTGGCGGAGGCACGGGAACGGCTGGAGCCGGCAGAACAGATCCAGCGGGATGCGGGGCGGATTGTCCAGGAGGCAAAAGAGCGGGCCGATGCCATCCTGCAGGCCGGGCGGGAGCAGGAGGTCGCTCAGACACGCGTTCTGGAAGAACTTGAGACGAAACTGCGGGAAGAGCGTTCCGTGACGGAAGATTTGGCGGAACGGGCGAAATCCCTCCGCAAGACGCTGTCGAGTCTGTCGGAAGAGATCAAACTCTGCGATTTGAATTTCTACACACCGCATTACAACTTTGAACGGTCGCTGGACTATGAACGGGCGTTGAGCAAAAACCGGGACGAACAGAAGAAACTGATCCAGACAGGACGGGCGGTGGTGGCGGAACCGAGCGTCCATTGTGATAAGAAGCTGGGGAAACTGCTTGTCCGGCTGCTGGTTCGTGCTTTCAACAGTGAATGCGATCTCCTGATCGAGAAGGTGGACTATAAAAATATCGTCATTTTCGAAAATCGACTGAACAACTCGTTTACGCAGCTCAATAAATTGACGTTGCATTACGATGTCATGATTACGCCGGAATTTCTGAATCTGAAACTCGCGGAACTGCGAATTTATCATGAATTTCAGGAGAAGAAACAGGCTGAGGCGGAGGAACAGCGGCAGATCCGGGAAATTATGCGCGAGGAGATCCGGGCGGAACGGGAGATGGAGAAGGCCAAGGCCGAGGCGGAAAAGGAGGAGCGGAAATATCAGGCGCTGCTGGATAAGATCATGGAAGCCGCCCGAAAGGCACAGGGGGCGGAGCTCGACCGCATGAATGCCCAGATTGCGGTTCTGCAGCAGCAGCTGGAGGAGGCGAAGGCGAAGGAGCGGGCGATCAGTCAGGCGCAGCAGACCAAGGCCGGTTATGTGTATGTGATTTCCAACGTCGGCTCGTTCGGCGAAAATGTATTCAAGATCGGCATGACGCGGCGGCTGGAACCGCAGGAGCGGGTGGATGAACTCGGGGATGCGTCGGTCCCGTTCCAGTTTGATGTGCATGCGATGATCTACTATGAGAACGCTCCGGAGCTGGAAAATAAACTGCATCAGAGGTTCGAGGCGAACCGGGTCAACAAGATCAACCCCCGCAAGGAGTTTTTCCGCGTTTCACTGGATGAGATCGAGGAGGCGGCCCGGCAGTACAAGGCGGATATCACCTTTACCCGGATTGCCGAGGCGAAGGAGTACCGTCAGACGCTGGCGTTGGAACAGGAGAGGGCGCGCACCGCCTGAAGAGCGCCGGTATTGCAACGGCCGCTGAATCCCGCGGGATAATTTTCGGAATCGGCTTTCATTTTTGCCGAATCATGCTATATTTATTTCGAAAAGAGTGCCGTCCGAGGAGGGCGGCCGTGCAATTGTGAAGGAGGATACAAGTATGGCGACGATCAAAGATCTCAACGCGGCGAATTTCGAGGAAACGATCGGTTCCGGCACCGTGCTGGTCGATTTCTGGGCTCCGTGGTGCAATCCCTGCCGGATGCTCGGGACCATTCTCGAACAGGTCGCGAAGGAAGCCGCCGACGATGTCGTCATCGGCAAGGTCAATATCGATGACAACAAGGAACTTGCCGCGAAGTTTGAAGTGGTCAACATTCCGCGGATGTTCCTGTACAAGGACGGCAAAATCGTTCAGGAGTTCAACGGCGTTCAGAGTAAGCCCAAACTGCTCGATGCGCTGAAGAACGCGTAACCAGGTTTTAAAACCCGATTCCGCCCGGGGCCGGCGCTCCGGGCGTTTTATCTTTATGAGGTGAATTCATGTTCGAAATCGAAATCGAACGCTGTTTTTCCGCCGCACATCAGCTGCGCGGCTACAACGGGAACTGCAGCAATCTGCACGGTCACAACTACCGGGTCACCGTCACGGTCCGTTCGAATGAACTTGACCGGATCGGCATCGCGCTGGATTTCCGCAAACTCAAGCAGGAGCTCGATTCCCTGCTCGAAGAGTACGATCACCGCAACCTCTCCGAACTGCCGGAGTTTCAGGAGATCAATCCCACCAGCGAAGTGCTCGCCCGCACCATCTACCGCCGGATGGGCGAGAAGATGAACGAGGGCCCGATCCGGGTCTGGAAGGTGCGCGTCGGCGAGTCCGACAGCTCCGCCGTCACCTACTTCGAGGATTGAACCGTGCGGCTGGTCGAAGCATTTGCCAGCATTCAGGGGGAGTCCACGCATGCGGGCCGCCCCTGTTTCTTTCTGCGCCTTGCGGGGTGCAATCTGCGCTGCTCCTACTGCGACACCGGCTATGCGCAGTCGGCGGAGGCGGGGCGCCCCGCCGAGATTCCGGAACTGGTCGAACTGGTCCGGAACTCCGGATTGAAACTGGTCGAAATCACCGGCGGCGAACCGTTGCTCACGCCGGAAACCCCCGCACTCTGCCGGGCGCTTCTCGATGCCGGCTGTGAAGTGCTGATCGAAACCAATGGATCGCTCTCCATCGCGTCTCTGCCGGCGGAGGCGTGTCGGATTCTCGACTGCAAACTGCCCGGTTCCGGCATGGCGGAGGCCAACGACTACGGGAATTATGCACGGCTCACGCCGCGCGACGAAGTGAAGTTCGTCGTCTCGTCGCGGGAGGATTTCGAGTTTGCGTGCGATGTGATCCGGCGGTACGATCTGGCGGTGAAGACGCCGAATCTGCTTTTCAGCCCGGTCTGGGGGCGCGTCGAATTTGCCGACCTTGCCGCGTGGGTGGTCGAATCGCGTCTGCCGGTCCGGATGCAGCTGCAGATGCACAAGTTGATCTGGGGGGATCGCCCCGGAGTCTGAAGTGACGCCCGGCAAAAAGGCGCAGGGGAAGATTCCCGGCGGATTTTTTCTTTCCGGGGTTGACGAAGGCGGTTTCCCGGGATACGTTATCGAGGATCAATGGTTTCACACCACAAGGGAGGAGTGGGTTTTTCATGCGTCGTTTTCTGCTGCTGCTGGTTTCACTGTTTGCAATTTCCGGAACTTCGTTCGCGGCTTCGGAATCACTTCCGGATGGGAAAATTGTCATCGTAGTCAAGGATTTCGACATTGTGCGGGGCGCGACATCCACTCCGGCAGCTCCGCCCGCCGCCCCGAAAAAGTTCTCTCTCATGAGCCCGCGGGACTGGTACGAGGGGGTAGCCGACTGGTGTGCCCGTGTCGGGGAGTGGTTTCAGGACAGGGCAGGGGATCTGCTGGTCTTCGTGATCGGCTCTGCGGTGACATTCGGGATCATCTTTCTGCTCAGTTTTGTCATTCGCCGGTTTTTTCTGCAGAAACTGGAGGAGGTGTTGCATGTAAGTTTTCAGCGGCGGCTCTATGAGGCGTTTCACTGGCCGGTCGCCTGCTTCCTCTGCTGTCTCGGGGTGTTCATCAGTGCGCAGCCGCTGTTGAAGTCGATGCCGGGAATCTATTCGCTGATCTGGTTACGGCTTCTGCTGGCATCGCTGGCGGTGAGCACGGTCTGGGGGTTGTTCCGGCTGATCGGGTTGCTCGACCATTTCTTTCAGCGCCGGGCGGAGCGGACTCCCGGCCGCCGGATGGATTCGCTGTTGATCGATCTGATCCGCAAAACGGTCAAAGTGGTGGTGATTCTGATCGCCGCACTTTTCATTCTGCAGAACATCCTCAGCTTGAACATCACCTCACTGCTGGCCGGTGCGGGAGTGGTCGGGCTGGCGATTGCATTTGCCGCGCAGGAGACGATCGCCAACGTGTTCGGTTCGATCATGATTGTGCTTGACCGGCCGTTTTCCATCGGCGACCGGGTGCGGATCGGCGATGTGGACGGCACAGTGGAAGCGGTGGGGTTGCGCAGTACGCAGATTCGATCTCTGGATGGTTTTCTCTTCTGCGTGCCGAACCGGCAGGTGGCGGATGGAACCATTGAGAACATCGCCATGCGGCCGACGATCAAATGCCCGTTTTCGATCGGACTTACCTACGACACGACACCGGAGAAGATGGAGGAGGCGTGCCGGATTCTGCACGAGATTCTCGACGGACACCCCGGTTTCAATATGGAAACCCAGCCGCCGATCATCTATTTTACCGACTACAAGGACTGGTCGTTGAACATCAGTGTGATCGTCTGGTTTCAGACGCTGGATTACCTGCAGTTTCTGCGCTGGAAGCATGAGATCAATTTGGAGATTCTCCGGAGATTCAACGCAGCCGGCCTGAACTTCGCCTTCCCGACCAGCACGACGTTTGTTGCGGGCGACCGGAATTATCCGCTGGAGCTGGCCTCCAACGAGCGTCGCTCCTGAGCCGCATATTCCCCGGCGCCCATCGTCGCGAGAGGAATCCTTGCAGTTGTGCAGTTCCCTGCGGTCCCAAGCGCGGTCAGCGCCGCGAGCGGAATTTCCACAGTGTCCCGGCCTTTTCACGGGCCCAAGCGCGGTCAGCGCCGCGAGCGCATGTGAGAGAACTGCTTTGCG
>URVC01000039.1 GCA_900551245.1 uncultured bacterium
GTTGCATCCAGAACCATCATCTTTCAACTTTTTCTTTTCCTATGGGATGGCTGTGAAATTATCATTAAAATTCCAGATATCCCTCTTGACTTTTTCTCCTCTTTGGAGTATAATTAAAACAGCGAGTGAGTCACTCGGTTGCATCCAACATAAAAGGTTATTTCATGCTGATTAAAGAAGTGACACGAGGAGAACTCGTGGAAAAATACATTGTGGAGAGAGTTATCGCCAATCTGAAGCCGGGAGACAAAATCCCTTCCGAACGAGAGCTGGCGACAGAGCTCGGTGTAGCAGTCCACACGGTCAATAAAAGTCTGGCCGCTTTGACAGAACGCGGAGTTCTATACCGGAAAAAAGGACGTGGAACCTTTATCGCCGAATGCAGTCTGCGTGGAAAACGGGTCAGAATCCTGACCCGGTCCATGAGCTTTTATGAACGGAATGCTGTAACGAACTGGTTTAACTTTCAATATGTGCTGGAAGGATTCTCAATGCGCGCTCAGGAACTGGGGATTATTCCAGAAATTTTTCTTCTTGACGATCTGGTTCCGCCAACAGAAGAAACAATGGAAAAGCTCCTTGAACCGGATGTCTGCGGGTATCTCGTTCATATTCATCGAAACCTGGATGTAATCCGGCAATGGACAAAGCTGCTGCAGGAGAACGGAAAAATTATTCTCTGCCGGAGTTATGCGCCGTTTGATTCCTGCAACACGGTTTATGCTGATATGCGTTCAGGAGTCCGAAACGCCGTACAGTATCTGCTGGATTCCGGAAGACGTAAAATTGCATTGTTTGAAGCCGGATGGGAAAACGATGGTTATATTTCCGCTCGGATCAATGGTTATCGCGACGCCCATGAAAATGCGGGAATTGTTCCTGATCCAGCCTTGTTTCGCATCTGCGACAGACTGGATGAGAAAGAGGGGTATCTGGAAATGAAAAAACTGCTGGAAGAAAAGATTGCATTTGATGCTGTTTTCGCCGGAACCGATACCCGGGCATATGGAATTATACGGGCGCTGAAAGAGGCGGGAAAACGGATCCCCGATGATGTCGCGGTCATCGGCACGGATAATCTCAGCGAGGATTTGAATTCAGTCCCTGCACTCTCTTCCGTCGATTATCCGATGCACGCAATCGGGACAACTCTTTGCGATATTTTTGCGGAAATCGTCACAAAACGGGCCGTAGAACCGGTCTGCCGGATGCTGCCATGTAAATTTTTCAAGCGGGAATCATGTTAACCTGAATCCGTGAAATAATTGGTGAAATCGACGATAAAATAGAAGAAAAAGATGTTGAGTCGCACATTTCGCGAGCTTATCGAGAGAGTTTTTCAAGAGGACCTCCTTGTTGGAAGTTTCAGGCAAAATAACATGCCACAAGAAAGGCCTCTTGAACCTTTTGAAATCCGAAAAAAGAGAGGAAATTACTGAATTTGTAGTTTCCTCATTGAAATAGAAGTATTTAACATTGTCATAAAATGAAAATTTTTGACAAAAGCACAAAAAATTAAAGGAGGTTGTAGCCATGAATGCGGAAAGAAAACATGTCGGCATCTGTCTTGCAAAAAGAAGAATAATGAAGTTCACCCTTATAGAGCTCCTTGTGGTAATTGCGATTATCGCAATCCTTGCCGGGATACTTCTGCCTGCGTTGAATTCGGCGCGGGAAAAGGCGCGGACGATTTCCTGCGTGAATGGAATGAAACAGCTTTCTCTCGCCGTTACGGGATATCTGAACAGCAATAACGACATTATTTCCGTAATGACGGAGAGTTGGCAAGCGTATCCCTACGGAAACATTGATTACGTGGGGCATCTCTCGTATGTTCTGGAAGCGGTCGGCGGCGCGAAACCTCTTTCGGAGCCGTTCGGCAGCAACTACAATCCCTACTGCAAGGTGTTCTATTTTGCGGTTCCTTTCGCCAACATATGCGCTTCAGCATACAATAAAACCCGCATGCTGAACCCGACCGATGACAATAAAATCTGCACGAGCCAGTGGTGTTACAGCACGAAGCAGCATGTGGATTTCTTCCGCTATTACGCGATGCGTCTGGGTGACGACGGCGGATGCATCAAGAACGGTTCGATCTACCTGCATCAGCTGAACCGCGTGAAAAGTCCTTCGTCGAAAGCGTTCTGGACTGAGGGAATGGAACAGTTTCAGAAGTCTTTCCTCAGCGACCCGGCGCATACAACAACAGATGGCGCATGGAGTCACCAGAAACGCAACAATGTGCTCTATTTCGACGGACATGTCGGAAACGTCGTTTTCGGTTCCGTGACCTGCAGTCATAGCGCGTATACCGCGGGGTGTGCGGTCTGCCCGTTCTACTATCCGTACAATTAAACCAGGAAAGGATTTGCAGCATGAAAAAACTTTTGACCGCATTTCTTTGCGGAGCGGCAGTTCTGCTCTCGGCGGAAACGCTGAAGGAGTGGAAGTTCGAGGGCGATAAAATTTCCGGACTTTCGTATCCGTCGGAAAAGATCGGCTTCCGGATTTCTCCGGACGTGAAGACTCCGGAAGGCGGCCCCTGCGGCGAATTCACCGTGAAGTCCGCTGGCGACACCAAAGTTCCGTGGAGCACACAGATAAACTTTGCATCTCTGCAGAATATAAAAAGCGGAAGCAAATACCGCTGCTCACTCCGGATTCGCGGAACCGGAAGCGGAACAATCGCTTTCAACTGCATTCAGGCGCGGAGCCCGTGGAAGGAAATCGGAAAAACTCAGCGAGTGTTCAGCCTGCGCGGTGAGTGGCAGACGGTTTCCACGGAATTCACTGCCGCCGTCGATTATGAAGGTCCGCTGCGCACCCCCATGCTGATGGTCGGAAACCTGGCAGAGGGAACAGTTTTTCAGATCGGTCCCATCACTTTCGAACGGATTGACGACGCGCAGAAATAAAAGGAAAGAGTTTGCATATGAAAAAGTTTTTGACCGCATTTCTTTGCGGAGCGGCGGTTCTGCTCTCGGCGGAAACGCTGAAGGAGTGGAAGTTCGAGGGCGATAAGGTTTCCGGACTTTCGTATCCGTCGGAAAAGATCGGCTTCCGGATTTCTCCGGACGTGAAGACTCCGGAAGGTGAGCCCTGCGGAGAATTCACCGTGAAGTCCGCGGGGGATGCCAAAGTCCCGTGGAGCACGCAGATAAATTTCTTTTCCAGACAGAAAATTGCCGCCGGAGCAAAGTATCGCTACACATTTCAGATCCGCAGCGACCGCGATGCGAAAATCTCGGTAAACTGTCTGTTGGCGGAACGCCCGTGGACGACGGTCGGGAAATCGTACCGCGATGTTCTGCTCAACACCGACTGGCAGACGGTCTCAATGGAATTTACCTCCCAGCTGGATCATGAGGGCGCTCTGCGTTCCCCGATGCTGATGGCGGGATCGCTTCCGCAGGGTGCGAAGTTCTGGATGGGACCCGTGAAATTCGAAAAGCTCATGAATTTTCTTCCGCTTGCTCTGAATCCGGAATGGAAAATTTCCTGGACCTCTGACGGGGCGGAAGAGAAAACGGTGAAGATGGAAAACAACACGATTGACTTCACGAAATTTCGCGACAAGTTCGCCGAGAAGACTCCAGTGTATCTGTTCAATGAATTTGAAGCTCCGGCGGACGGCATGATGCAGGTCGGCTGTGCTGCGGACTACTGGTTCGAATTTTCGGTGAACGGCGAAAAAATTTATGATACGCTGGAGACCGGAAACAAGGTTAACACCTATCAGCCGACGGATCATGTGTTCAACTTCCCGGTGAAGAAAGGGAAAAACCGGGTCGTCGTGAAAGTCCTCAGCGGTTCCGCCGGCTGGAAATTCGTCTGCGGCAAGGTCCCGTTCCGCGAAAAGACGAACCGGATTATCCGCATTCAGCGCGGCAAAGAGTGGCGTCCGGTGAAGATGGACAAGGTTTCCTGGGACAAACGCAATCTGCTTTCTCAGCGGGTCGAAATGTTCAACCGCATTCCGGGTTCGGCGCTGGATCTTTCGCAGTATGTCAAAAAATACGACATTGACCGAAACGGTCGTCTGAAGGCGGATGCGTCCGGGGATCTTTACTTTGAAAACGCACCGGGCGAAAAGGTGCGTCTGCGCGGTTTCAACTTTGTTTCGGGTTCGTGGGAAGACCGCTTTTACACCTTTACGAAAGCGGAAATTGAAGAGTTCGCGGAACAGATCCGTCTTGCGGGAATGAACATTCTGCGTTTCCATTTTCTTGACGGCGCGCTTGCCGGAGTCAACGGCTTGCCGAAGCAGGGAAAGGACCGGAAGGATATTGCGGAAATTCACATTCCGCAAAGCGTTGACGAGCTCAAGATCGACTCCGCATTCGCCGAGCGTTATTACTATCTTCTGAAGTGTCTGCGCGAGCGCGGCGTATATGTCATGCTGGATATCTTCACTTCGCGCGGTCTTATGACGGAGGCGGTGAACGCAAAGGATTATCCGCGTTTTCAGATGTTCGACAATCCGGTCTATCAGAAACACTGGAAAACCGCATTTGACTTTCTGCTGAAGAAACCGAATCCGTACACCGGCAAAGCGCTGATTGACGATCCGCAGCTGATCGGCATCACATTCTTCAACGAGCAGGAACATCTGTTCAATCCGAATTCACCAGAAAACAAACGTTTCACGACCGAATGGCGCGAGGTGCGCGGAGCTTCCGCTCCGGAATTCAATTTCACGCTTCTGCGCTCCGATTCTCCGGACGGCGCGGCGGCGCGCGAATTCCTGCGCGGCAAAATCCGGAAGATGAATGAATTTTATCTCGGAGTCGTCCGCGAATCCGGATTCAAAGGCTTTGTGACGAACTGGGATATGTTCATGCGCGGACTCGAAGGCGACGCCCGCGCGGATTTCAATGCGGTTGCGATGCATACCTATCATGCGCATCCGGCGGAGGCGAAACTTTCACCTGCGAACTTCAAACAGCGTCTTTCCTTTGGCGGATGGTGGCGCGGCAGAATGTCGAATGTCGACCAGAACAGCTCCATTACATTAAACAACTATATCGGGCGTGCGGCGGCAACCCGCGTGCTGGGCAAGCCGTTTTTCATGACGGAGTTTTCGCACTGTCCGCAGAACCGTTACATTCAGGAATATCCGGTGATGTGGGCGGCGTTCGCGAGCCTGCAGGACTGGCAGATTCTGACACCCCACATGAACACCGTCGCTCTTTATTACCGTCCGCTGCGCGCGTCGTTTGATGATGCGAACAACCTTTTCGCTCCGATGTGTTCACTTTTCACGGCGTTCGGCTGGCAGCGCGGCGACATCCGGAGCGCGAAGCATTCCGTTTCGCTCAACGTTCCCGAGTCCGTCCTGAAATCTCCCGAATACATCGGCGCCATCGGCAGCGGCTACAACGCGCTCTCCATGCTGACGCGCATCGGTTCGGACTACCGGAACGCGAAGAATCCGGCGGCGACCCTGAACATCGTTCCCAAGGCGTATGTCGGCGCGACGAGCATGGGAATGTATGTCGTGCTCAATGAAGAAAAGGAGAAAAACTTCCGTATTCTCCGCGAACAGGTGGAAAACCTGCGCAGGAACAACATCCTCCCCGCCGGGAACCGGACGAACGTCAACGCCGGAATTTTCGAGAGCGAGACGGGCGAAATCTGCACAAATGTGCAGAAGCACACGCTCACGGTCAATACGCCGCGCTTTCAGTCGGCGGTGCTGAAGAAGAGTGAGCCGGTCGCTCTGAACGATCTTGCGGTGCAGTCGGTCAGCACGCCCGTTTCGATCACCGCGATTTCGCTGGAGAACGATAAATCCATTGCGGAATCGAAACATCTGCTTCTCTGCGTCGCGACGATGATTCTTGCGGAAAACGCGGTCTACTCGGATGAAACATTCTATTCCGAGCTGGACATCGGCGACATGCAGCTGCTGGTGCGTTCCGGTCAGTTCCGTTTCTCTCTGAAGAACGGCGGCAAAGGGCTCCCGTCTGTTTACGCGCTGAATCTCAACGGCTCCCGCGAGCGGAAAATTCCGGTTGAGCTCAAAGACGGAGTTCTGCAGTTCTCGCTTGATACCGGCAAGCTTGAATACGGAACACCTTATTTCGAGGTGGTCTACCCGTGACGCCGTTTTATCCGTCCGTCCGATATCAAAATATCGGACGATGCTGAAAGATCACGGAATCTCCCGGAGCATGTCGGGAAAGGGCGGCTGTCTGACTTCTTTGGCAGGCACAAAAACGGCAATGATGGAGTGTCCCGTCTGGGCGGCGGAAGATCTGCTGATGATTCATACGACGGAGTCCGGCAGGCGCACCATCCGCCTGCGCCGTCCGGCGAAGCTCCGCACGCTTCTCGGCAACTCGGTTCCGGAACGGGAATGCACGGAATTCGAGTATGAGTTTTCCGGTCCGGAAACCATTCTGGTTCAACTTGGCAAGCCGTCGGAATTTGAAGATGATTTCAGATGAGTTATCTGCAACCTAAAACGATGCAAAAGGAGGCTTTTTCAATGAAGCATGCAATTACCATTATGGGCAGCGCAGCGGCGGAGGGAATTCCGTCGCGTTTCTGCAGCTGCGATCTCTGTGCGGAAGCCCGCAAACGCGGAGGAAAAGATCTCCGCATGACCGCCGCCTATTCGTTCAATGACCGCGTCCGCATCGACTACGGTCCCGATTCCTATGCGGAAGAGGTGAAGCTCGGACTCAATGCAGCGACGCTCAAACATCTGTTTTTTACCCACGAACACACCGATCATCTCGATACATTCGCCTTCGAGATGCGGGAGCCGGGTTTCGCTCACAATTTTGTCGTTCCGCTGAACATCTACGGCCGCGCAACGGTTTTGGAGCGGTTGCGCCGGAGCATTCCGGAATCTGCGAACCAGACGCTTGTTCCGCATCTGCTGCGTCTTTTCCAGCCGGTTGAACTCCCGGAGGAGGACATGGTTTTTTATCCGCTGACCGCCAACCATTATCACATTCCGGAAGAGGCGGTTTTCTTTGCGGTCCGCCACGGCGAAGCGTGGATTCTTGTCGCGAACGACACCGGCATTCCGCCGGAAGAGACCTGGCAGTGGTTTGAGCGCATGAAGATTCGTTTCGACGTCGTCATTGCCGACGCCACCTGCGGTTTTCATGATTGCCGGGATCATCACATGGGGGGGAAACACATTCTTGAATTTCACGACCGTCTGGTGAAGCTTGGCGCGGCGGATTCGAAGACCCGTTATGTCATCAATCATTTTTCGCACAACGGCGGAGCTCTTCACGCAGATTTGGAAGCCCGCTTCAATCCGCTTGGCATAGAGGTCGGATTCGACGGAATGGTGATTCCGTACTGAAAAAGCAGGATTTATCGGGGGGGGGAGAGCGGGTGGTCGGGGTTGTTTTTATTGTCCAGAAAAGTTCTCCAGCCTCGAAAAAGTTAGAAACAACCGCAAATTGCTGATCCCCCTCCGTTGTTCGGAAATCATCTCAAAATGACCGCCGGAAAAAACAGAGAATGATTTTGAGGAGGGCATCCGACAAACCGAAAACGGTGCTTTTTTAGATGGGAACCGCCGACCAGATGCAGAGATTCGGTTTCGGACCGGATTTTACCGGATTTTCAATTGAGGAAGGTTCTCTTGGTTTCAAAAGGCATTCTGACAGGATACCGCTCTCTTTCATGCGCGCAAGGAGGCACGCCGGCAATCACAGAAGTTCGTCCGGGATTTTTTTGAACAGTGCCGAGCTCTCAAAGAGTCGGAACGTCCGTCATCTCCGGTTGCGCAAGCCGTCTCTTATGCGTTGAACATTGAAGAAGAACTCAAGAAATTCCTGAAAGATGCCCGGTTAAACATCGACAACAATCCGGCCGAACGGCTCAACCGGGGAATTGCGATCATCCGAAAGAATTGCCTCTTTGCCGGCAGTGAAGCCGGAGGGCAGCGTCTCGCTATCCTATATTCGTTCGCCGCGACATGCAAAGCCAACGGCATCTGCTTTCGCAAGTGGCTCGAAGACATTCTGCCTCGTTTGAATTCCACTCCGGCAGGACAGATTGATTCGCTGATCCCCGGGGCGAAACAACGTAGTCAATGAGCTCGGGCTCGTATTATGAAGAGGGGAATGCCGTCGGGCGGTCATCATAGCCCGACGGCATTCATCTTTTTGGTAAATTCCCACTCAAAAAAATCCCTCTTCCTCCTCACCATGGGGCTCGCTGGGCGCATACGGCCGAAAGTAAGAAAAATGGAAAAAAGCTGTAACCTTTCTTAGATTCCTGCGTTTTCAAAGAAGGCGAAACGAAATGGAGAGTGAAAATGGATCAACGGAAAACAGCGGATTTTGTGGATGAACTGATGATGCGTGCTTTTTCTCTGCCTGCGCCTGAAATGCCGGATTTTGCTTCCATTCCCAGAGAGGAGAGTTCGTTGCTGGAATTAAAGGACGAGGACCTTGATCTGCTTGCCGCCGCAGGTGTTTCCCGCCGTGAAGAATGGCGACGGAAACATGAAAAAGGGGAGCATTGAGGTTGCGTCCGCTTTCTAGAGATCCTTCTCGTTTTCCTGCGCTGCATTTTTCCATGGCCTGTTTCCCTCTCTTTTGATTACGGTTTGATCACAATAATCCAGAAAACAGGCCCTTTTTCAAGTGCCCTCTTTCAAAATGTGCGCAATTTTCCGGACGTTATCTACTTCTCAGAGCCGGCTCAGGCCTGCAATAAACCGGAAATCGGGATATCAATCACCTGAATGCCCGGTTCCAGCCGGATGCAACCGACAGGATCACCAAGGGTATTGAAACAGCGGGCCTGCCGTGGAGTGCCGCACCACTCCACTGTCACACGGGAGCTCCCCGATGCGTTGACCAGCCGGAACGCCTGTCCGGAGTGTAGAGCAACCGGAACAGTCAGGCCGGGCGAGTAAAGTACCGTGATACGGCTCTGGGAATTCTCAGCCGAAACCAGCGGATAATTCCACTGCGGCAATTCGGGTTGAAACTCGCCACGCATCAGGGTGTGGTGGTTTTTACGCCAGAATTTCAGCCAGAACGTCAGCATTCTGCGATGCGTTTCCGGCAGTTGCCCCATCCGAACCGAAATCTGCGGTACACTGAACAGAACATTGAGCAGCTGAGCTGCCGCCTCCTCCGGTGTTTCCTCCGGGCTCCAGCAGACCATATCGGAGTGAACGGGAGCCGAACCGCAGCACAGCCGCATGTCCACCGTACGCAGCCGGTTGGAGATCAGATCATTCGGGCAGTCCCCCGCTCGGAACAGATTGCCGCAGCGGCGCATCGCCGGTCCGAAGTACGGTTGGCGAAATTCAAGCAGTACATCCGGCCGAATGCGATGCAGTTTTTCTATGATTTCCGACAGCAGCCGCTCCACCGCCTCCGGTACGGTCCTGAAGTCGCGTCCGACATAATTCTCCGCAACGGCAGGGTCTTCGCTACCCAGACTGAAGCAGTCGATGAAATCCAGTTTGAAACCGTCGAGCTTCCAATCGCACAACGCTCGTTCGTAGGTTGTGACAAGAAATGCCCGCACTTCCGGGAATCGCGGATCGAGCACCCATGCGCCCAGATCCTCCCGACAATAGAGGAATTTCCCCTGGAATCGCTCGAAATTTCCGCTTTTGATGCCGATGAACGGCACACTGTACCAAAGCAAATAACGCATGCCGAGCGCATGTACCCGTTCGACATGCCTTCTCATCTCCGGAAAACGACGTTTTGCAGGCTTCCAGTCGCCGCAGTACGCATACCCGCCGTTCCCCTCTTCGGTCTGCCAACCGTCGTCGACAATCAGCGTGGTCATCCCGGCAGCGTGTGCCGGGACACACTCGGCTTCTAATTCATGGTCGCAGATATTCTGCTGATAAGCGTACCAGCTCGA
This sequence comes from uncultured bacterium, assembly GCA_900551245.1. GTDB lineage: Bacteria > Verrucomicrobiota > Lentisphaeria > Victivallales > Victivallaceae > Victivallis. The sequence goes on from URVC01000039.1 coordinate 9,868, forward strand.
AAAGACCGGTTCCCACGCCGTCTCCGGTGTCAGCGGCGGGCGGAACTCCGGCAGCGCCTCATACCATTCGGCCGTTTCCCGCAGAACCTGATGAAACGGGCGTTTTCGTCGGTCGATCCGCATCGCAAAACGGTAATGTTCCAGCGGCGCCTCCGGTTGACAGAAGAAGTTAATCCGGCAACGCAACATGCCGTCACCGCGTATTCCGGCGTTGATTTTCAGCCGCCGCCCTACTTCGGAGAGCGCAAATGTGGCACTGTTCGTACCATCCTCGGCGAAGAAACAGACGGTCGGTTGCAACAGCGCAAGGTCAGTTTCGAACGAGCCGTCCCAATCCGGCGCCAGATATTTTACCGTACGGTCCGCCCCAGGAGTCCAGCGACCAACGGCTCCTCGTCTAGGAAGTAGAAATTCCAGTGTGAATGGTTCTGGTGAACTTTTTCTTCTAGCAGTGAGCACAATGGTGAGATCTGTAATGCCATCCTCGCATTCTTTTTCCCGCCATTTGGGTCCAAGCCAGTTTGTGAAATTTCCGGAAAGAGAAAAAATACTTTGTGAGAAAATCATTTTTATTCTTGTGAAAATGCGACCATGGGAAAATTAAGAGGGTCCTTGTTCTCCCCTAATCCAGGAGCTATCGCCATATAGGATTCCCGTTCTTCGCCATCGTTGTCATTGACCAGCAAATTTATTTGAAATCCATGATATCCTAACTGTTGGAAAAGTCCGATTGCCGATGCCGGCAGCTCAGCTTCATATTGAGTTAGTTTTCTTTGCTCATCCCGACTGGTTTTGAGTTTTATTTCCTTCATAATCTTCTTGGCATCATATCCTCGAGGGGCTTGCCAAATGAATACTTCGGAACGGTTCGGGCCGAGATGAGTCAGACCGATTTCCCAATATTTGTCTTGAGTCGGCAGATTGATTGCCAGTTGCACGTTATCTCCTTTCCAGACAGTAACACCGGTTTCTTTCTGTATATGTATATCGTCCACAACCAGTATTCGTAACTTCAGAGTATCATGCCCCTGCGCTAAAAAAACCTGTGCAGATAAATCTTTGGGCCCGGTCCAAAATTTGTGGGCATTTTCCGGCGCATTGACCAGCAGGTTCCGAATCTGCTCAAACCGATTAAGTTCAAATTGAGGTTTTTCCGGGAAATTTTGTTTCGGTATGGAAATCCGAGTCAATATCGGAAAGGAAAGTTGTTCTTTCCCGATATTGTCTTTTTCCAGCAGCAGTTTCATGGAAACAGGATTGGTCTGACGGGAAAAGAAATCAGGTGAAGCCTGTACTGGTATTTTCAATAGTTTTTTCTCATGAGGCTGCAATGTGAGCTTCTGTGTGGTGATGCCTGTTATACCGTCCGGGAAAATACAGGTCAGCTTAAAATCACTTTTCTGTCCAGTTAAGTTGCTGAGACGAATTTTAAATTCACTCTTTTCGCCGGCCCCTATCAGAAACAGGCCTTTGGGACGGCACACTTCTCCATCGAACTGGATCGCCTCCTGTTGCCCCTCCGGCAAGCGGAGAATTTGAGGCTCCGATTTGAGAGGAACAAACAAAATGTTGTTAGTCACTTGAAGTCTGTGCACGTTTCCTGCCAGATCTATCAGTTCCGCATAGGGAACTTTTACCTTGCTGAACTGTACTATACAAGCATTAGCACCAGAGTTTTCATTCCAAAACGTATAAAGGGAATCCCCTTTTTCTCCTGAAAACCGATACGACCGGATCGTGTTGCGCAACGGGAAAAGACCGAGAAATTTCGCATTCCGGAAATAAGTGGTTATTGTATTGAACGTGAGATAATTCAGTTTTGCCTGCAGAGAATGAGTGACCAGACCGTAGTTGTGTTCGCTGTTTTTCGGATTGTTTCCCGTATTGCGCAAATTGTACCAGGTGAAACCAACTGCGCCGTTTGCCCAGGCGAGAAACAGCTTCTTAAACAGTGTTACCGCCTGGTAATATTCGGTCGTTCCAGTTGCGCTCAATGCAGTCTCATTGGCGTACCAGCGGATATTTTTCCCTTTGAGCTGTTCAACACAATAGGAGACCTGAGGGAAATAATGGCTGTAGTTGCCATGACCGTGCCAGGCGAAAAAGTCAAAATTCCCATCAGCAAGAATCGCCTTGCTCCAAGCGCGATTGTCCTCTCCCATGCCGGCCAGCCCGGCACTGAGAACCTTGGCCGCAGCATCGTTTTTCTTAATTTCAGTATAGCCGATTTTTTGCAACTGAATATATTCTTCAACGCTGAAATTGGCAAAGTATACAAGATCCGGTTCATTCCAGATTTCATACAGCGGGATACGTCCTTTGAAATGGGCCGCCAGCCGCGAAATGAAATCTTTCCAGGCCTTGTAAGTCGGACGACGGCCTGTCCATCTGCGGGAATCTCTGAGCTTACTGTCTGTGGCGATTGCCCAGCGCGGCGTATCTCCTCCCAGAATCAGTTCCGGCATAATGCCATAGTGTTTCAAATTGGAAACTGCCTGTTCCAGCCGGGAGAGATTCCAATCTGCAGCCGATTTCGGTTGAATATACCAGCTCCAGCGACAATTGAAACGACCGACCTGGGCCCCCGCCATACCGGCAATTCTGCACAAGTCGCCTCCTATTTCCATCGGATAATCTAAGAGGTGTATCTGTACCCCGATCAGAAATTCCCCCCGGATCGCTGAATTCGAATATCCAGCAGGAATCATGTAGGCATACCGGTCATTCCCTTGGAGTGTCTGCTCTGTCGTCGTATTTTTTAAATTCCAGTGGATCCGCCAGACTCCTTGAGGCCCGGAAGGGACAGGCAGGACGACTTGTTTTTGTTTGTGAGGTGCGATTGAGATAGTTACGGGAATCGTTGTTTCTTTTTCCCAGGCATCACGAATTTTCACCTTTCCCTGTAAATTGCACAGCTCTTCCCCGTTGTTGGAAAATATCAATCTGGGCAATGAATTTGCAGGAGCGACCGGCAACGACTTCGGCACCAGATCTACTTTAACTTCAGCTGCAAGCGGGCTGATGGTGGCCAACATCAAACTGATGAGGCCGGGCAGAATTGTTTTTTGACGCATTATTTTATCTCCTGATTGACGAGAGGACGAAATTTGACCTCATCGATTCTGAGTGCGGCAGCCGAGGTACGCGGCATACGATGCAAATTAATCTGAATGAGGCGGAACGGCGGTTTTGCCTGTTTCGTTTCTTTCCCCTTCTGTCCCCAGCGGGCAACCCAGATTGTATTGTTGTCCAGCTTTAAGGTATAACTGTCACCTTCCTCTAATTTCACCGTTTCGGTCTGAAAGAATCCATCCTGAGTCCAAACTCGAAGCGCTATCTGACAATCCGTCAAAGCCGTCACAGTAATTTCTGCCGATTCAATTCTGGAGGGAGCGGCAATGGCTGCAGAAACGTAGACGCTTTCTCTGGAAAATTTTCCTGAGAGGATTATTCTGCCATCGTGTTCATCGCGGATTTGAACTGTGGCTCCTGGAAATTCCTCACCGGCTCCCCCCTTCCAGCTGATCTGCGGAGAAGCGTTTTTCTCCGGGGAATCCGCTGCGACAAAGAGTGCGCAAAACAAACATATTATGGGAATTAATTTTTTTTTCATACTATGACCTGTAGAAGTTTCATTCGCTTTGGTTGATTTCTGATTTTTGTCACACCAAGTTCAATAGACCGGACGCTGTCCCCCCTCGGCATTGAAATATTGCATTTCCGCGCGCTTCTCGTCTGCTGTGGCACTGTCGCAAACACTCTCCCAGATGGTCAATACATCGTCTGCCCATTTTGTCTGCGTACTGCTGGAGGCGTGACCGTCGGAATAGCAGATGCTGCCCCGATTTTTATGCCAAAGAGAAAAATTATTTTGTTTCCCGGAATAAGTACTCGTTACGTCCAGTTCTCTTCTGGTATCGAAGAGCAGAGGCGCCACACTTGGTTTTTTGATTCTGGACCATACGACAAGATCTGTGAAAACGGGCGGACTTAGTTTTGTCGGATAACAAAAATTATTCGCCTGCCCCAAGCCGATCGTGCAATGATTGAAATTGTCTTTTGGTATGGCATTGGGGCAAAAAAAGATTTTATCACTTTGAGAAAGCTTATTGATATTCTGGTGGCTTTCCCAATTTTTGATCAGGACAGTCCACGGTTTGTCAATGATCCAGACTCCGAACGCCGGGCCATAATCATTCATATATCCCTGTACCATCATTCCCATCGATTTAAAATTGCTGAGGCATTGCGTTGTCCGCGCCTGCTCCTGCGCCTTGTTCAAAGCAGGTAACAGCATGCCTGCCAGGATCGCAATGATCGATATCACTACTAGTAATTCAATTAATGTAAAATATCTATTCCTTTTCATCCATTCACATCTCCTGTATAATAAGGTTATTATTTTCTGCCGACCGATTCACGGTGAACCAGTCGGGAAAGAATTTTGACTGACTTGACCGGAACCTCCGGAGCGTCAATCCGGGCTAACAACCGCTCTACCAGTTGTGTCGCGATCTCCGGCAAATTGATGTCGAAAGCATCCAATGCCGGGTGAAAATAATCCACGATAAACGAGCTGTCCAGTGCAACCACCGATAGATCGCGCGGCACTTCGATTCCCAGTTTGCCAGCGCAGGAAATCGCCGCCACCGCTTCCGTATCGCTGTGGCAGATCAGGGCATCCGGCAATATCCTGCCGCAATTCCGGTAGAACTGCCCGAAGGCATCCTGCGGACGGCGGCTCCAGCAGGCCAGTTCAAAGATCCATTCCGGCCGCGTCGTCAGACCATTTTTTGAAACCTGTTCCGTAAAAATCCGGTTGCGCTCTTTCATTCCCAATATTCCGATCGTCCGGTGGCCGAATTCCGCCAGATGCCGCAACGCCTCGGCAATCATTTGTTCATAGTCCGGAGAGACACTGTCGTAAAGTCCGCCTCCGTCACCGTAGATTACGGCGGGAATCCTCTCCTCCTGGAACCGGGGCGAAGCGTCCCAGCTGATCACCCCGGCGATATCACGCGAGAACAGCGCCCGGATCGCCTCCGCGTGCATCTCTTCAGGGTCATCTCCCCCCCAGAAAGAGAACAGGCTCGTGAACCCCCGTTTCTTGATTTCCCGCTGCAGCTCAAGAGCGATGTTACCGTAAAAGCTGGTGCCGGACATCGGCATCGCCACGCCGATGATCGAGGACTTCCGCGAGCGCAGTTCGCGTGCCGCCGTATTCGGCCGGTAATTCAGTACCTTGACCGCCTCTGCCACCTTGCGCCGATTCTCCGGCGTGCTGTTGCGGTAGCCGGAATTGCTGAGAATGAAAGCAACCAGGCTTCGGGAAAGTCCGCAGTAGTTCGCCACATCCTTGAGCGTAACCCGCTTCTGTCGTTCCGGCATCGTTACATCCTTGTAATATTCATGTAGATCGTTCTACATTAATTATACTACAACCAGCGCGCGATGTCAAGAGCTGAAGCTGAAAAATTGAGAAATAAAACGGTGAAGCGAGTCAGATACAATTCCGTGCCTCCCCCGGCGTAAGCTCACGGACGTTCCGTAATGCCGGGTCCCCGGCTGGAAAACGGAAAAGACGCCGGAGAGGCTGTTGGGTGTGTTTCAGGGTTCTTTCGCTGGAATGGCTACAAAGGCAGGGACACCGCTTCTTCCTGCCGCAGCGCTCGTCAGAATCGTGCCATTTTTCCATTGGTCTGCGGATGAGGGGCGGCAGACCGTCTGCTTGATCTTGTGGTTGCGCAGATAGGTCCCGAACTGGTTCTTCCCCAGTCCAGCTGACGAACTGACGGCCGCCGTCGGTCAGGATTCCTTTCGGGGGCGTGTAGTCGTTGCACGCCGTTTTCAACAGATCGACGGTATTTTTAACCGTATTATGATGAATAAGATCCATGTAAACTATATGACGCGAATAATCATCCAGGTAGCCTGTGACAAAGTTTTTTTTCGTGGTTCGGCATGCTGAAATACATCCCGTTGGTGTGCCATAGTTCATCGGGAGAACGCCGTTCGAAGAACCGCATCGAAGCGGGAGGACGCCTGGTGTGGGACGTTATCGCCGTTGACGATGATGGGGGCGCCTGCAAAACAGCGCGGACTTCATGAGTTTTTACCGGCAGACCGAGAAAGCGGCGGAAGATCTGAGTGATCCGTTTGACACCATGATCCGGATGTGCGGCTTTGTGTTCGAGAATTTGCGCGCGGACAAACTCCCGGGCTGGATCGGATTTTTCCACTTTCGCAGCACTTTTCTTCGGCGGAGAGGTGAAAGCGCCAGAACCTTTTTCCCGGTATTCGCGGATCCATTTGCCGAGGGGACTTTTCCCGATTCCGAGTTCCCGCGCGATGTCTTTGGCCTGATAACCTTCCTCAAAATAGAGTTTCACAGCCTTGGGCTTGTCGGCCGCCGAATAACGGGTTTCACTCTGATTCGGCCCAGTTTCCGGTGCAGCTTTCATTTCACACCTTCCTCCTTGTTCAGAGAAAAGTGTTACCCGTTTTTACAAACTCTTCAAACCATTTTCCTGTAGCTTAGCATATCCTCTAAAAAACGGTTCTTCGACGGTTCTTGACAGAAGTGAACGTATTTTGAGAAAAACGCCGCGATGAAATGGAAAAAGGCCGACATCGCCCTTATTGTTTCTTGAGCAAAACAGCAATAAGGAGGTTGCGATGTCGGTTAATCTTTACTATACACAGCGGATACGTGGATTTCAACAGCATTCACACACCTGTCCTTCTATGTTAGGTTTTGTCAAGTCGTTTTGTGGTATTTCTGACTTTTTCTTAAAAATTTTTCCTTTCCAAAGCAAATTCCCCCTTACCCATGCACTCATGAGCTGTAAAGCAATCTACTTTTAACGCCAGTCTGTTTTCTGTTCTTTTTGAGAAACTTCATCCCATTCCACACCGGCTACGGGTTAACAATCGTTCCCAACCTTCTATCGACCGCGAAAGTTCCAGACTTTCGACGATAATATGCCTCATGCGAAAACCGTGTGAATTAGAGACCTCAATCTAATGGTGTCGGAGGCTTTCCGCAACCAGGATGTCTGTCGAGTCGTCTCTCTGTTCAAAAGTTCCTTCTTGCAATACCTTTCTTAAAAAATGGCGGTGAATTTCTCAACCTAACAAACGGGCTTTTCCCCAAGGACAAGTACGAGTCGATTCACCATATATCATACCTCAATTGGTTTATTGATAATCGCGCCTTCAATCGCTTCGCCTTTGACGATGTATCGCCATAGCGCCACCATCAGCTGTCGCGCCAATGCCACAATTGCCGTTCGGCGAATCCGCCCCTTTTGTACCAGACGGTCTTGCCATTTTTTTACCAACCAACTTTCCGGTTGCCAGCGATACCACAGCCAAGCGCATTCTATTGCCATTTTTCGTAAACTTTTTCGACCGGCTTTACTGATTCCCTGATCCCGGTTCATCGTTCCACTGGCAAACGGGCACGGTGTCAGTCCGAAAAACGCCGCAAACTGCTTGCCGCTGCCAAAGCGTCGAAAGTCACCGATCTCCCATGGCAAATGGCGTGACAACCGTTCGCCGACTCCTTTGAATTGTTGAAGTTTCATCACCGTTTCCGCTGTATGATCTTCTCCCGCCGATTTGCGGCTATTGTCACGGTCGCGATCCTGATACTGCTGAATGATTTTTTCCCAGTCGGCCAGCTCTTTTTCAAAAAGTTCCAGTTCGGAAATCATATTCGGCAATCGTCGCAACAGCAATTCCGGACATTCATTCCATTCCACCATTTTCGACCACTTCAAAATGGCCTTGCGCCATGCGGCGCTGGTTCGGTGAAAATCCGGTGTCGGCAACGGTGTGCGGTCAATCAGGGCCAGCATTTGCGCATTGACCCGATTGATTGATTCCTTGATCCGGCCAAGTTCGCGTTCCGCATCCCGGCGGCCTTCCTCCGTCAAGGTCGGAATATAAACTTCCGGGATTTCGTCCGAAGGATGAAGTCCGCCAAGAAACTTCGCATCCAACTTATCTGTTTTGATCGTTTTACCGCACATAATCACCTTCAATTTGTTGATCGGAAGAATGTGAACCCCCGCCCCGATTGCCAACATTTTCCGTGCCGGCCAGAATCCGTAGCGACCTGCTTCGTAATACACATCAACCTTTTTCCCGTCTTGAACATGATCCGCCACCAGTTGAAAAAGACGTTCCTCTTTGCTTAATTGCTCTTTGTCCTTCAAGCCATAATAGCTGTTTTTTCCGCTTTCCCAATCTCGGATCGCCGTCGCCCACAGCGTCCCACCCATGTCAATTCCGAAAGTTTCCTGGTTTCCAGTTTGAATTTTTTCACTAATCGTGTTACCTTTTCTCTGCATTTCCATGCCTCCTTTGTCGCTTTGTTGCTGTTATTCAAAGTTACTTGACAAAGGAGTTTTTTTCTACTCCGATTTCCCGTCACCTATACATGGTATCTCACTATACCGGAAGCTCGACGGTTTTTCTATGGACTTTATCACAAAAAACAGGATATTGTCACAAAAGATATTGACTCTTTTTCCCGGGGAAGATATATTGACGGAAAAGACAGGAGAGAAGGATGGATCTGACGAATACACCGTTTTGCAATGTGCGCGATTGGTACCGGGTTCCGGCGGTTTACCCGGCGGAAACGTTTCAATATTCCGGGGTTCACGCGTGTTTTCTGGAGGGGGTGCCTTACCACGGCAGGCCGACCCGCTTCTTCGCCTGGTGGAGTTTGCCGGCGGGAGCCTCGCCTGAAAATCCGGTTCCCGGCATCGTGCTGGTGCACGGCGGCGGAGGAACCGCGTTCGCCGACTGGGTGGAGCTGTGGAACCGGCGCGGCTATGCGGCGATTGCGATGGATACCTGCGGCCATGTGCCGTGCCGGGAGCTGACGGGCTACTGTCAGCGGTGGCCCTCGCATGAACATGCCGGTCCGGCCGGATGGGGACGGATGGAACAGGCGGAACTGCCGCCGGAAGAGCAGTGGCCCTTCCATGCGATTTCCGCAGTGGTTTCGGCCCATTCGTTTCTCCGGTCCCGGCCGGGAGTCGACCCGGAACGGATCGGCGTGACCGGCATCTCCTGGGGCGGCTTCCTCACCTGCATTGCGGCGGGGGTGGATGAGCGGTTCCGTTTCGCCATTTCGGTTTACGGTTGCGGGGCGTTCAACGAATTCTCTTCTCAGCTGAACTACGAGCACCCGGATGCAACGCCGGAATTGCGCGAGCGCTGGTTTTCGCTCTGGGACCCGGTGCGTTACCTGGCCGGCGCCCGGCTGCCGGTGCTCTTTTTCTCCGGAACGAACGATTTTGCCTTCCCGCCGGATGCACTGGAACGCTCCTTCGACGCGGTTCCCGATCCGCGGAAACGGCTTTCGGTCAAGGTGGCTTACCCGCACAACCATACGGATTCCTGGAAGGAGGAGACGATTTTTGACTTCGCCAATGCGTCGTTCGCCGGCCGGGCGCTTCCGGAGCTTTCGGCTCCGTGGCGGGAGGGAAAGTACCTGGTGACCCGGCTCCGTTCCGCGGGCGAAGTGGGTTCGGTCGAATTCAACAGCACCCGGGCCGAGGGGTATTGGAGCGACCGACGCTGGAATACCATCGTGCCGGAACGTCAGGGGGATCTGCTCCGGGCGGAGATTCCGCGCGGGATGACCGCCGCCGGATTCAATCTGTTTGACCGTCAGGGCTGCTGTTGGAGCTCTCCCTTCTGGTTCCGGGAGTGATTTTCCGGGCGCGGGGCGTCTGTTTTGGCCGGGCTGTCCGCCGCTTTCCGCCGCCGATCCGGTGAAAAAAAGAGAAAATATTGCAAGTGCCCGTTGAAATTTTTGCGGATAGAGGTATGCTATAAGAAAGGCAATCGGCAAGGTCATCAGGGAAACAGAACAGCTGCGGAACCCATAGGAACCCATTTCAGGTCAATTTATGGAGCGATTCAGAGAGCTGTACCGGTTTGTCCGGCCGTACCGGGGATTGCTGGGGGTAAGCATCATTTTCCACATGTGCAGCACCGGGCTCGGGCTGCTGATGCCGCTGGTTCTCAAGGTCATCATCGACAAGGCGCTCGGCGGAGCGGATCACAGTCTGCTTTTCGTGCTCCTCGGCGGGGTGGTTCTGCTCTACTGGGTGCGGGCGTTCTTCTTCTACGCGAGCAACTACTTCACCAACTATCCGGTGCAACGGATGCTGTTCGACCTGCGCGTCCAGCTTTTCAAGCATCTGCAGAGCCTTTCGCTGCGCTTCTATCAGGAGTACCGGACCGGGAAACTCATCTCCAACATTCTGACCGACGTGGCGGCGCTGCAGGCGATGATTTCCACGGTGATCGTCGGAATGGCGTCCAACCTCTTCTCGCTGGTTTTCATCAGCATCATGTTGATTGTGCTCAGTCCGAAGCTGTCGCTGATCTGCGTGGTGATGCTGCCGGTGGTCTATTTCGTCTTCTCCAGCTTCCGGCGCTCTCTGCGTCGCCGTTCGATGATGCTGCGCGAACACATGTCGGAGGTGTCCGCCAACCTCGCCGAGGTGATCAACGGCATCAAGGTGGTGAAGTCGTTCGGCAAGGAGCGTACGGAAAACCGGAATTTCATGGAGAAGCTCAAGCCGACCTTCGATATGTCGCTCAACCTTTCGATGCGGAGCATTTCATTGTCGATCGTGATGGACCAGCTGATGGTCTACAGTCTGGTGGCTGTGCTCGGATTCGGCGGTTACATGGTTTCCGAAGGGGAGATGTCGGTGGGGGAACTGGTGGCGTTCTACACCTACATGCAGATGTTCTTCGGGCCGGTGGCGGCTCTGACCAATTTTGCCCCGGCGATCAGCGAGGGCGGCGTCAGTGCGGAACGTCTGCTGAATCTGATGGATGCAGTCCCGGAAATCAAGGAGCGGGAGCACAGCGTCCATCTCCACCACGCGGATGGTTACGTCGTGTTCGACCGGGTGGGCTTCCAGTACGCCGCGAACCGGCCGGTGCTGGACTCTTTTTCGCTGGATATTGAACCGGGGCGGAAGGTGGCGCTGGTCGGTCCCTCCGGCTCGGGGAAGTCGACGGTGGCGAGTCTGCTGATGCGCTTTTTCGACGTCAGCCGGGGGCGGATTCTGCTCGACGGAATCGACATTCGCGATCTTTCGACCGAATCATTGCGCCGTCACATCGGCATTGTGTTGCAGGAATCCTTCCTCTTCAGCGGTACCATTGAGGAAAACATCCGCTACGGCAGACCGGGCGCCAGCTTTGAAGAGGTGGTGGAGGCCGCGAAGATGGCCAATGCCTACGAATTCATCCGCGAGCTGCCCAACGGGTTCCGCACCGAGGTCGGCGAGAACGGCGTCTCCCTCTCCGGCGGGCAGAAGCAGCGGATTGCCATCGCCCGGACCGTGCTTCACAATCCGGCGGTGCTGATCCTCGACGAGGCGACCAGCGCGCTGGATACGATCTCGGAGGCGGTGGTGCAGCAGGCGCTGGACAAACTGATGGAGAACCGCACGACGATCATCATCGCGCACCGGCTTTCGACCGTACGCAACGCCGACTGCATTGTGGTGCTCAAAGACGGCCGGATTGCTCAGATGGGGCGGCATGAACAGCTGCTGCTTCAGGATGGGCCGTACCGCAGTCTCTATGCGATGCAGCTCAAGGAGCAGAAAGAGCATGACTCCCCCAACTACGAGGCCGGCCGGTTCGGGATGGCTTCGGAAGGAGGGAAGGCATGACCGCTCCGGTGCACAAATCGGGATTCCGCTGGACGATGCATATCTTCGCGGTGACTGGATTTTTTCTGGTCTTTCTGGTGATTTGCGGAGTTGTGGCGCTCTTCGTCGTGGAGATCGAGGATGTGATCTATGCGGATGGCCGCATTGTCTCCGAACTGCCGTTCGATGTGATCAGCCATGTGGACGGCAGGGTGATCCGGCTCAATTTCGAGGAGGGGGATGATGTGAAAGAGGGGGATGTGATCGCCGAGGTCGATCCCATGCAGTACGAGGAGGAGTATGTAGCAATCGAGTCGGCAATTCGCGAATACGAGGCCGAGCGCGATGTCAAGGCGGCGGAACTTGCCGCGCTGGAGAGCAATCCTCTGCCGAAAGAGCTCTGGTATGCGGAGACCAACCTGCGGGAAAGTGAAGAGCGGGCCAAGCGCACCGGGGCGCGGCTGAAACGGCTGCAGAAGCTTCGCGAGACCAACGCCATTTCGCAGAAGGAGTTCGAAGACACGGAAATCGAAAACATCAAAACGCTGGCGGAGGTCGCCCGCGCGCGGGAAAATTATGAGAAGGTGAAATCCGGACTCGGCGAAAAGAATGTCGAGAAGGCGCGTCGCGACGTCGCGCTGGTGCAGGCGAAGATCGATGGCCGCCGGGCGGCGTTGAAACTGGCGGAGCGCCATCTGGCCGACTGCCGGATTGTTGCGCCGTCGGATGGCCGTCTGGTCAACATTCCCTGTAAATTCACCATGTATGTGGAGAAGGGGAAGGTGGCGGCGAAGATGTCCTCCGGCAAGGAGATTCATGGAATGGCCTACGTCAACGAAGGGGTGGTCCGCAAGGTTCGCCCCGGGCAGAAGGTGCGCATTTCCAGCGGCGTCTTCAACCGGCTGGAGTTCGGCAGTTTTGAGGGGACGGTGGAGCGGGTGTATGATACGCCGGAACCCGGGCAGAGCACCACTGCCGGCACCAAATATCCGGTGGAAATCCGCATCGAGCCCCGCGGCCGCAAGCTTAAACTGGGTTCCTCGGCGGAATTTGCGATCGTCGCCGGTCGCGAACCTGTCATCTACTCGTTCCTCGGCATGTCCCGCGAAGATTTCCAGCGCCGCCGCGCCGAGCGGGAGGCGATGAAGCGGAAGCAGCAGTGAACTGCGGGTTTTCTGCTGTTCCGGAGAATGCCGCGCCGAAATCCGGTTGATTCCCGTGCCTTTCTACCGATCGGAACGCTTGAAAAGCCTTTCCGGCAAAGTATATTAATTCGATTGTCATCGAAATCGGGAAAGGCAAACGAGAAAATGGATATTTTTGAGGCGATCATGATGGTCTGTTTCGGTGCGAGCTGGCCGGCTTCCATCTGCAAGACGATCAAAGTGAAAAATCCGGTGGGGAAGAGCATCATCTTCCTCTGGCTGGTCGAGATCGGTTATCTCTCCGGAATCATCTACAAAATTTCCAATCCGGACTGGGTGATCGCCCTCTACATTCTCAACGCCCTGATGGTCGGCACCGATCTTGTCCTCACCTGTCGCTACCGCCGGATGCGCGCCCGCGGCGAACTGAAGTAGAGGGCAAAAAAAATCCTCCGCACAAATGCGGGGGATTTTTTTGCGGGTGAAGCGGCACCGCAATCAGCGCCAGGCGGCCTCTTCCCACATGGCGCGGCTGTAGAAGGTGTTGCCGGAAATGGAGACGTTGAAGACCGGCTTGTCCTTGTCCGCCATATGCCAGGAACAGCGGACCGTCGGGAAGAAGCTCAGGATGCTGGAGTACTTGATATCCTTGAACTGCCCCTCTACCTCACAGGTGCCGGAGCGGATGTCCTTGATCTTCTTCATCTGCCAGCTGAGCGTTTCCGAGGCGAGTTCGTCTTCCGTGCCGAACTGGCATTTGGCATCGCTGAATTCATAAAAGTAACTGATTTTGTTGACGGCGGTATCCGGCTCGTTGTCGACATCGGTATTGGGATTGATTTTCCAATACACACCGACGTTTTCCTGCCGGTCGTAAGATTTTTCGTACTGCGTGTCGTCAAGCCGCCGCGAGCTCCACTTTTCCGGCGCGGTGTCCGGCGGATTGCCGTCTTTGGCGCAGTGATAGATGTTGCGGCTGCTCATGTAGGTCGGGAAGAGCCGGGAGATCCACGGCGCCATCCAGTCGCGGTGATCTCCGCGGTACTGGGTCAGCGCCAGACCGAACTGTTTGAGATTGTTGAGACAGGCGGTATCGCGCGCCTTTTCCCGGGAACGGTTGAGAGCCGGCAGCAGAATGCCTGCTAAAATTGCGATAATCGCGATCACGACGAGGAGTTCAATCAGGGTAAAATTTTTTCTCATGTTTCCTGTCCCCCTTCCGGCTGGCCGGTCAGCCCGTGCCGGGTCTTTTCCCAGTAAAACGGTTTGGTGAAAATCTGCCAGAATCCTTTCCACGCCGCCAGCGAAATCATCAGCCAGTAGAGCGGCATGAGCAATGCCGCCGGTATCAGAAAATAATAGTTGCGTTTGATACAGGCGGCAACTCCAATCCCTATAAATATAAAGTTCGCCGCGAACATTATCAAGGAACCTGCGAAAAAAATCTGCGAAAAAATCGACCAGAAGGCGTCTTCGCCCGGACCGGCGTAGACCAGCGGCCATGCCCGCAGGTAGAACGCTCCGAGGGGGATTCCCTGGTAGCCGTCGTCGATGGTGTGCGGCCCGACCACCTGATCGAAGAAGCTCAGCCCGTGCGCGGCGCCGTGCAGCAGAAGACCGGCATAGAGCAGCAGCACCGCCCAGAAGATCAGGTTGGTGAGCATCATCAGCGCGCTGCCGCCGACGGCGAGAAAGCCGCCGAACGCGCCGTACAGCCCCAGACGTTTCACCGTCCGGAAAGGGTTCCGGTAGTGAACCAGGTGAGTCTGAATGAACCCCTTGACCCAGCGTGACCGCTGGCGCATCCAGTTCCACAGCTGCGAGTTGGCCTCTTCGTAGGTGGTGGAGTTCACCAGCCGGGTGCGGTAGCCGCGTTCGTAGATGCGCAGACCCAGGTCGCAGTCTTCGGTGACGTTGAAGGGATCCCAGCCGCCGACCTCCCGCAACCCGGCGGTGCGGAAGTGGTTGGAGGTTCCGCCGAGCGGCAGCGGCAGGCCGAAGAGGCTGTATCCGCTCAGCGTGAGGTCGAAGTAGGTGGAGTACTCCACCGTGAAGAGGCGGGTCAGGAGGTTGTATTTTGCGTTGAAGTAGTTGAGTTTTGCCTGCACGCAGAGCAGTTTCCCGCTTTTGTCGCAGCGGAAGACGGCGACCGCCTTGCGGAGCTGGTCCGGTTCCGGGGCGTCCTCGGCGTCGAAGATGACGCAGAACTCGCCGCGGGCGCGCTCCAGCCCGAAGTTGCAGGCGCGCGGCTTGGTTTTCGGCGGAGCGTCCGGGACGACGATCACTTCGCAGCAGGCGGGAATCCCCGCCTGTTCCAGCGCTTCGCGGGTTTCGCTGTCGTCCGCTTCCAGCAGCAGTTTGATGTCCAGTTTCTCCGGCGGATAGTCGAGCCGCTCCATGTTGCGGACGATTTTTTCTGCAATATTCGCTTCATGATAGAGCGGCAGCAAAATGGTGTAGACCGGCAGCTCCTCCGCCGGGATGGCGGCCGCTTCTTCCGCGCTTACGATCTCTTCGCCGCGCCCGAACCAGGAGAGCAGCGCCGCGCCGCCGCGGAAGAATGCCGCCGCCGCGTACCAGAACATCAGGATTCCGGTGACCAGAAAGATGAAGTAGTCCCAGCGGAATTTGAGCAGCAGCAACAGCAGCAGTGCCGCGGCGAGATAGTAGATCTTCTGGCCCCGCGAAGTTACTTTGACAGCACATCCGCCGGGGTGCTGTTCGATAAATTCACGGGTGAGACGGTCGAGCTGAGTACGATCCTGTTTCATGTCGTTTCCCGGAGTGTCGTTTTATTTACCATACAGCCGGAACGCTCAAATGCAACCGTCCCGGCGGAACGGAACGAATATTTTCTCTCGAAAAAATTTTCCACGGCTGAAAAAATCGGAAGTGTGTGCTATATTATGTGGTTTATCTGTATTCTGAAATGCATCAACAGGAGTCTGTAATAGAAAATGAGTACGCAAGAACCGTTGCCGAGAGCCTATGAACCGGCTCAGGTCGAAGCGAAATGGTTCCCGAAATGGGAAGCCGCCGGGAATTTCCACGGGAAACCGAATCCGGAGAAGAAGCCGTATTCCATCGTCATCCCGCCGCCGAACGTCACCGGCATTCTCACCCTCGGGCACGTGCTCAACAACACGCTTCAGGACATCCTCTGCCGCTACCATCGCATGAAGGGCGAGGAGGTCTGCTGGTTCCCCGGCACCGACCACGCCGGCATCGCCACCGAGGCGCGGGTCGAAAAGTACCTGCGCAAGGAGGAGAACACCGGCCGCGACGAGCTCGGCCGCGAGGAGTTCATCCGCCGCGTCTGGCAGTGGAAGGGGGAGTTCGGCGGCAAGATCATCCGCCAGCTCCGCACGCTGGGTTGCTCCTGCGACTGGGAGCGGGAACGCTTCACGATGGATGAAGGACTTTCCGAAGCGGTCCGCAAGGTTTTCGTCGAACTCTATCACAAAGGCTACATCTACCGCGGTCAGCGGATGATCAACTGGTGCCCGGTCGCCAAGAGCGCGCTCTCCGATGAAGAGGTGATCTACAAGGAGGTGCCCGGCAAGTTCTATCACTTCCGGTATCCGCTTGCCGACGGCTCCGGCTATCTGGTGGTGGCGACCACCCGTCCGGAGACCATGTTCGGCGATACCGCGGTGGCGGTCCACCCGGATGACGAGCGCTACAAGCATCTCATCGGCAAGATGGTGCGTCTGCCGCTCACCGACCGGGAGATTCCGATTATCGCCGATGAACACGCCGACCCGACCAAGGGAACCGGCTGCGTGAAGATCACTCCCGCCCATGACCCGAACGACTTCGAAGTCGGCCGCCGCCACGGGCTGGAAGTGATCAACATCATGAATCCGGATGCTTCGCTCAACGCCCGCTGCGGAGCGCAGTTCGAAGGGCTCGACCGCTTTGAAGCGCGTGACCTCTGCGTCAAACTGCTCGAGGAGCAGGGGCTGGTCGAAAAGATCGAAGACATCCGTCACGCGGTCGGTTACTCCGAACGGGGCGATGTGCCGATCGAGACGCTGGTGAGCTACCAGTGGTTCTGCAACATGAAGGAGCTGGCCAAACCGGCGATCGAAGCGGTGAAGTCCGGCAAAATCAAATTCTACCCCGAGCGGTGGAGCAAGACCTATTTCCACTGGATGGAGAACATTCAGGACTGGTGCATCTCCCGCCAGATCTGGTGGGGGCACCGGATTCCGGCCTGGTACAACGACGAGAACGGCGAGATCTACGTCGGCATGGAGGCGCCCACTGCGCCCGGCAAGTGGCGGCAGGAGGAGGATGTGCTCGACACCTGGTTCAGCAGCTGGCTCTGGCCGTTCTCGATCATGGGCTGGCCGAAGGAGACCGAGGAGCTGAAATATTTCTACCCGACCTGCGACCTGGTGACCGGCCCGGACATCATTTTCTTCTGGGTGGCGCGCATGATCATGGCCGGGTGCGAATTCATGAAGGAGATTCCGTTCCGGAACGTCTACTTCACCAGCATCATCCGTGACGAGCAGGGGCGGAAGCTCTCCAAGTCGCTCGGCAACTCGCCCGATCCGCTCGACGTGATCGCGGAATACGGCGCCGACGCGCTCCGCTTCTCGATCGTCTACATCGCGCCGGTCGGCATGGACATCCGCTACAGCAACGAGAAGTGCGAACTCGGCCGGAACTTCGCCAACAAGCTGTGGAACGCCTGCCGGTTCCGCCAGATGCAGGGGGGAGTCTCCGCCGGGTTCCGGGAGCTGGATCCGGCTGTTCTCGCCTCGCTCTCCTGCGACGAGCGCTGGATGCTTTCGCGGCTTGACGCGGCGATCAGTTCGATTACGACGGCGCTGGCGGAATTCCGTTTCCACTCCGCCGCGCACGAGCTTTACGATCTGGTCTGGTCGAACTTCTGCGACTGGTTCATCGAGGCGGAGAAGGTTCCGATGCGCGCCGGCGGCGCGGAGAAGGAGCGGGCGCTGGCGGTGCTCGACTATGCGCTGTTCCGGATTCTCCGGCTGCTGCACCCCTTCATGCCGTTCATCACCGAAGAGCTGGCGCATCAGATGGGCTTCGTCGCCGACGGGGCTTCGATCATGTACGAGTCGTTCCCGGAGACCGATGCGTGCTGCTCCGCCGATCCGGCCGAACTGGAACGGGTGGACGGGAAGTTCGAACTGGTCCGCGGCGGCCGCTTCCTGAAGGCCTCCTACAACATTCCGGATGGCAAGAAGGTGAAGTTCTACGTCAAGGCGGTCGACGCCGATGCTCTGGCGTTCTTCCGCGAACAGGAGCCGTCGCTCCGGAGCCTGCTCAACGCCGAGGAGATCGAATTTTCGCTTGACGACTTCGACAGTGCCGCCCGCGGTGCGGCGCCTTCGCGGCTCTGCCGGTTCGGCACGATCTACCTGCCGCTGGCCGATCTGATCGACGTAGCCGCTGAGCGGAAGAAGCTGGAAAAACAACAGAAGGAACTGCAGGGCTGGATCGCCGGTTCCCGCGCCAAACTTAGCAACGAACGCTTCCTGGCCAAAGCGCCGGAGCAGGTGGTTGCCGATGCCAGAGCGCACCTCGCCGAGCTGGAGGAAAAGCTTGCCCGGACCGAGGAGATGCTCAACTCCCTGCGGTAAGTCCCGCTTGTGCCAAAAAAATGAGCCGGAGTGCGAATGTGGCGCTCCGGCTCATTTTTTTCTTTGCAACGCGCTCTCAGTTGTCGAAGAGCCAGGTGGAGAGATAGCGTTCTCCCGAATCCGGCAGCAGGACGACGATCCGTTTCCCGGCCCACTCCGGGGTGCGGCTGAGCTTCAGTGCCGCCGCGAGCGCCGCACCGGAGGAGATGCCGATGAGGAGCCCCTCCTCCTTCGCTGACGCGCGGGCGACTTGCCCCGCCTCTTCGGCGGAAATTTTGAAGATGCCGTCGATCACGTCGGTGTCGAGCACTTTCGGCACGAATCCGGCGCCGATGCCCTGCAGTTTGTGCGCGCCGGGAGCCTCGCCGGAGAGCACGGCCGAGGTGTCCGGCTCCACCGCGAAGATCTTGACGGCGGGATTCTTCTCCTTGAGAACTTCTCCGACGCCGGTCAGGGTGCCGCCGGTGCCGACTCCGGCGACGAAGGCGTCGATTTTCCCGTCGGTGTCGCGCAGGATCTCCTGCGCGGTGGTCCGGCGGTGGATGGCGGGATTGGCCGGATTGCCGAACTGCTGCGGAATGAACGAGCCGGGATTGGCCGCATGCAGCTCTTCCGCGCGGTCGATCGCACCCTGCATCCCGGCCGCGCCAGGGGTGAGCACCAGTTCCGCGCCGTAGGCGGCCAGCAGTTTGCGCCGCTCGACGCTCATCGTTTCGGGCATGGTGAGGATCAGCCGGTAGCCTTTGACCGCGGCGGCAAGGGCGAGGCCGATTCCGGTGTTGCCGCTGGTCGGTTCGATGATCAGCGCACCGGGTTTGAGCAGGCCGCGCGCTTCGGCGTCCTCAATCATCGCGAGTCCGACGCGATCCTTGACGCTGCCGCCCGGATTGAAATATTCCACCTTCGCCAGCACGTCGGCTTTGCCGTCGTTGAGGCGGTGAATGCGAAGCAGCGGCGTGCCGCCGATCAGTTCGGTGATGTGGTCGAAGATTCTGCCCATGGTGTCCTCCTCCTGAAATTGCTGATGTAAGTTCTGATCCTTACAATATAGTGCCCGGGAGAAAAAATACAAGCCATCCCGCGTCCGTTCCCGGCGGAAACGGACGCGGAACAGCTTCCGGAATGCCGATGTCAGCCCCGGAGAAGGTGCGGCTCCGGACGCAGCAGTTCCTCCAGCAGCCGGAGTGCGCGCGGCGAAAACTCCGGCGTCTCCTGCTTCTGCCAGCTCCGGCCGCCCAGCCCGCTGATCTCCTCGGAGGCGAGAAGCGGTCTGCCGGGGGAGGGGAGGCGGGTCAGGTAGAGCGCCTGCTCGAACACCGCGTTCCGGTGGCGGGCATTCTCCGGATCGAGCCGGTTTCCGGTCAGCGAAGCGAGATCGGCTTCGGCGGTGACGAGCGCGCCGCGCCGCCGCTCCTCCGGGAGGGCACACCACTCGGCGGAGTCGAGGTGGGTGGCGAAATACCGTTCCGCTTCCGGAAAAAGTTCTTCGATATCCATCGTCATGATTCTCCTCTTAGAAAAAAGGCGGCGCGGAAATGGAGGAATCCGCGCCGCCCCGGGATCAGTTGCCCGCCTTGATGGCGGCCAGCGCCTCACTGCTCGACTGCAGATTGGAGATGCGGCAGATCCGCTGCGCCGCGTTCCGGAAGACGAAGGTGAGTTCGCCGAGCGCCATCCGCTTGATGCCGTCGAACCCCTTCGGGGTGGCGTCGGTATCGGTGATGGCGCGCCCGTTCAGGCTGGAAAGTCCGAAGCCGGCGGGGTCGAGCACCCAGACGTCGGTGTCCGGCACATCCGGATCGGCCATGATGGTCATGCCGCGGCCGTTGATCTCGTTGACCACCACCGCGACGTAGGCGCCGCGCCGGTCGTCGGAACGGAGGATCTGAAGCTGATTCTTGTATTCGCAGGAGAGGACGCGCGCCTGTCCGGGCGAACAGAGAATCTGCGTCGGATCACCACCCGCACCCATGACCGCCTGGGCGGCGTCGTTGACCAGCGTGCTGTCCAGCTTCGTCGTGAGCGCGTCGATCGCGGGCGAATTCGAACGGGTGCCGAAGAAGTAGAGGCCGCCCGCTTCGCCGCGGGTGGTCGCCGTCGCCTCGACCCGGCGGCCGAAGAGGGCGACACGGTTGAGGTCGCGGGCGAGTTCGCCGAGCGCGAAGGCGGTCTGACGGTTGAGCTGGTTGTCCGCCGAACCGAAGACGTTGATCGCCAATGCGGTTCCGGAGAGGATGATGTCCTTGCGGAAGATCTGACAGCAGTTGTATTCGCACGCACCGGTGAGGCCGGTTTCGTCGCCGTCGCCCGGATTGCTCCCCTCCGCGACCGGAGTGGAGACGATGTTGAGCACGTCACCGTCCTCCGGCATCGTCTTTTTGGACCCGTTCGCGGCGACGAGGGTGACGGTGAAGGTGGCGTCGTCGAGCGCGGTCACCCGGAAGAGCGCCGAATCGTTCCGCACCACCAGCAGCGTGCCGATTTTGATTCCGGCAAAGGAGGAGTCGGCGGGCGTGACCACGCCGGCTTCGGTGACGGCGGAGGCGGTGACGCTCCGGCCGGCGATCTGGTCTTCGAGCCACTCATGTTTCTGCTGCGTGGCGTTCTCCACCGGCTTGAAGTTGGAGATGAAGCGCGGTTCATCCTTGATGACGGTCGAAAGAATGTCCGAGAGGTCGCGTTTCTTGTTCTGGAAGCTGTAGCTGTACAACATGTTCAATACTCCTTATTTCTGGTTCAGTGCTGAAGGGATTCGGGGGCGGCGGCGATCATCCGGGCGAGTTCCGCGGCCGGGTCGGAGACGATGGCTTCGCCTGCTGCGGCAACCGGCGGCGTATCGGGCAGCCCGGCGCCGGGTTTGAGTTCCGTCTTGAAGAAGCGGGGCAGTCTGGTGCGCAGCTCCTCCATGAACGCTTCGGTCTGTTCCGGCGAATCCACCTCGAGGGCGCCGCGTTCGCAGAGATATTCGAGGTAGTCGCGGTCGGTGAAGCGATAGTGGTCGGCCAGCTCGTCCACCCGGCGGCGGAAGCGGAGTTCCCGGAGCTCCTTCTGCGCGGCGTCGCGTTCGGCTCCGGTTTCATCGGCGCGTCGGCGCAGTTCGGCAAGTTCGCTTTCAAACTTGCGCCGGAGCTGTTCCGCTTCGGGCAGGGAACGGGTTTCGAGCTCCTCGACCCGGGCGCGGGATTGTTCGAGGTTGCGGGTGAGTTCCCGGTTCCGCTCTTCCAGCGCCCGGTTGGCGTCCCGGGTGCTGCGGAGCGAAACCGGATCGAAGTCGTCGGGGCGCAGACTGCCGAGGAAGGTTCTCTCCTCCTCCTGCAGTGCCTCCCCGGCGGCGGCTTTCCGGATGATCTCGGCAAGATGGATCATCGGTCCTGGTCTCCTTTCCTTTTGGGGTTGTCGGCCGCGCATTCGGCGCGTACAAACTCAAAGGAAAATGTCAACCGGGAACGGAATTTTCAGCAGAAAAAAAGCGGGGTGAGGAGAAATCCACACCCCGCTTGCCAGCCGGCGAATCCGGCCTCTAAAGTTTCGCCAGACGGTGCTCGAGATCATCGAACACCTTGAAGAGGTCGTCGTAATGGAGCGTTGCATATCCGTCCAGCGGCGTGGGCTGAGCGTTGACGATCACGATTCTGCCGCCGCCGCTCCGGGTTGCCAGCGGCAGTGAGGCCGCCGGCTGGACGGTGAGACTGCTGCCGAGCACCAGCAACAGCTCCGCCTCCTCCATGTCGCGGAACGCCTGATCGAGCAGATCGCTGTCGAGCGATTCCCCGTAGAAGACGATGTCCGGCTTGATGACGCCGCCGCAGGGACAGTGCGGCACTTCGCCCGCGAGCACCCGCGGCGCGATTTCGGCGTAACCGAACTCCTTCCGACAACGCAGACAGTGGTGATGGGCCGGACTGCCGTGCAGTTCGTACACCTTCCGGCTGCCCGCCTTCTGATGCAGAAGGTCGATGTTCTGGGTGTAGACGCAGTGCAGCATGCCGTGCGCCTCCAGTCCGGCCAGCGCCCGGTGCACCGCGGCGGGATGAAACTCATCCAGCCGGTAGATGAACTCCTGCGCCCAGCGGTAGAAGAGTCCGGGATCCTCGAGAAAACAGTCGAGCGAGAGAATCTCCTCGACCTGCTTCCCGTGCCACGGCTGAAGGTAGACGCCGTTGGCTCCCCGGAAATCCCGGATTCCGGAGAGCGTGGAGATTCCGGCGCCGGTGAAGGCGATGGTGTTCCGGGACTCCCGGAGCAGTTTCCAGAGTTCGTCGTACATGGGCGGCTCCTTTGCCTCCGTCAGCGGCGGATGGTCGGACCGGGTTTTTTGCGGACCGAATAGCCGAAGTGACCCAGGCATTTGCCCAGTTCATAGTAGTGGCCGTGGGCGTAGCCGAGCAGACCGGCGTCGTCGATGCGGAATTTGCCGCTTTTGTCGATCAGCTCCTCCGCCGCCTGCACCGCGACTACTTCGGCGAGAAAGAGCGTATGGCTGCCGAGGTCGATCGACTGCGCCACTTTGCACTCCAGTACGAGCGGACACTCCGCCAGAACCGGCGCGCACACCTTGTCTCCGGCGACGGCGGTGAGATGCTGTTCGGCGATTTTATCGTGGTCGCGGCCGGAGACCACGCCGCACCAGTCCACCGTCTTCGCCAGCGAAGCCGGTGGAATGTTGACGGTGAAAACCCCCAGCTCACGGATGGCCGGGAAGGAGTGCCGTTCCGGACGGACCGAAATCGACACCATCGGCGGATTGCTGTTCACCGTGCCCGCCCAGGCGATGGTGACCAGATTCCAAGGGTACTTTTCGCCGTCGCCGCTGCCGACCAGAACCACCGACACCGGGGCGAGCTGTGTGCTGCCCGGCCAGACTGTTTTGCGGCTGAAATCCTTTGCTTTCTCCATCTTCACTTTCCCTCCAGCGTTGCTCGTTTGTTTTCCAGCTCCTCCCACCTCTGATAGAGGCGGGCCGCTTCGGCGCGGGCGGCGTCCAGCTCGCGCTGAAGTTCCGCGGAGCGGCTGCCGTATTTTTCAAAAAAGTCGGGGTCGCCGAAACACGCCTCGATTTCGGCGATCTTTTCTTCGGCGGCGGTGACGGCCTCCTCCATCCCCTCGAGTTCGCGGTTCTCCTTGAAGGAGAGCTTCCGGGGCGTGCGCGCCGGGGCAGGGGCGGGGGCGGCGGAAGGTTTGGTTGTCTCCCGGACCGGAGCCGGTTCGGCGGCGGCGCGCCGTTCCCGCCGTTTTTCCAGACTGTAGTCGTAATCTCCGGGGGTGTAGACGATCTTCCCGCCGGGATCGAAGGTGAGGATTCCCGTACAGACCCGGTTGAGAAAGTAGCGGTCATGGCTGACCACGAGAAGACAGCCGCTGTAGGAGAGCAGCGCCTCTTCGAGCAGCCGCAGGCTCGACAGATCCAGGTCGTTGGTCGGTTCGTCGAGGATCAGAAAATTTCCGCCCTGCTTGAGGATCTTCGCCAATGTCAGGCGCGCCCGCTCGCCGCCGGAGAGATATTTGATCTTCGTGTTGATCCGCTCGTCTTCGAAGAGAAACCGCTTGAGGTAGCCCCAGACCGAAATTTTTTCGGTGCCGAGCTGAACGTTCTCCACCCCTTCGCCGATCTCCTCGAGGACGCTTTTTTCCGGATCGAGCACCAGCCGGGACTGGTCGATGTAATTGAACTCCACCGTCGGCGCCGCCACCGCTTCCCCCCGGTCCGGAATGAGGGAACCGGTGATGATCTTGAGCAGTGTGCTCTTGCCGATGCCGTTCGGACCGACCAGACCGATGCGCGAACCGGGTTCGAATTCGAAACTGAAGTCGTCGATGATCTTCCGGCTCCCGAAGGAGAGCGAGACGTTTTTGAGCTCGACCGTCTTGTTGCCGAGCCGGGAGGCCGCCGGAATCAGCAGCTCCATGTCGGAATCCCGGATCGGACCGGAACGGGCGGCGATCTCGTCGAACCGCTTCATTCTGCCGAGATTCCGTTTCAGCCGCGCCTTGGGGGAGCGGCGCACCCATTCGATTTCGGAGCGCAGAAAGCTCCGGCGTTTCTCTTCGGCGATGTCCTCGCGCGTCTCCCGCTCGGCCTTGGCGGCGAGAAAGTCGGCGTAACTGCCCTGATAGCTGTAGAACTTCCCGTGGGAAAGCTCCACGATCCGGGTGGAAATCCGGTCAAGAAAACAGCGGTCGTGGGTGATGAAAAGACAGCTGCCGCGGTAATCGGCGAGGAAGTTTTCGATCCACTCCACCGTGCCGACGTCGAGATGGTTGGTCGGCTCGTCGAGCAGCAGCAGGTCGGGTTCGGCCACGATCGCCCGCGCCAGCGCAACCCGGCGTTGTTCGCCGCCGGAGAGGGTGCCGCAGAGCCGGTCCCGGTCGGAGAGACCGAGTTTTTCCAGCACGAGATCGAGCTTGTTGTCGAGGTTCCAGCCGTCGTGCAGCATCAGCTGATGGTCGATGGCGGCGTGTTCGGGCGAGTTGACCGAAAGGGTTTCAAATTTGTGCTGGAGTTCCCGGAACCAGGCGAGCCCCTCCGCGACATTTTCCGCAATCGAGCGGTTGCCGTCGAGCCGGAACTCCTGCGGAAGGAGCGCCACCCGCAGCTCCCGCGCCCGGGTGATCGAACCGCCGCCGGGAAGCTCCTCGCCGGTGATCAGACGGAACAGCGTGGACTTGCCGCTGCCGTTCCGGCCGACCAGTCCGACCCGCTCCCCGCTGGAAATGGAAAATTCCGTATTGTCGTAAAGTGTCTGCCGCCCGATGGAGAGCGACAGCTCTTCCGCGGCCCAGAGTACATTGTCAGCCATTCTGTTTCCTGCCGGTTTTATGCTGCGCCGCAGCTCAGCTGGCGCAGTGTTTCAGCGCTTCGGTGAGGCTGATGCCCAGCACCTGCCTCGTCCACTCCACGTCTGCGGCGGCGCGGTGGGCGTTCATCGACTTGTCGCTTTCCAGCTGGAAAAAGACCCGCAGGTTCTGCAAGCTGTAGGAGGCCAGCCCCGGATGGGTCTTCTTCACCAGCCGCAGGGAGTCGAGCGTCTTCCCTTTCCAGAGCGGCAGCCCGGTCCGCGCCAGACTCTCCTGCAGAAACCCGAGGTCGAAGAAGGCGTTGTGCGCCACCAGGGTGCTCTCCTCCGCCAGCGTCAGAAACTTTCTGCCCACTTCGGCGAAGCGGGGCGCGCCGGACACCATCTCATCGGTGATATGGTGAACCGACACCGCTTTCGGAGGAATCCGCCGGCCCGGGTTGATCAGCGACTGAAACCGGGTGAGGGATCCATCCCGGTCGACCCGGACCGCCGCAAGTTCGACGATCCGGTCGTTCTCCGGACTCATCCCGGTGGTCTCCACGTCGAAGATCGTGAAGGGACCGAGCTCGTGCCAGATCAATTCGCGTAACCCTCCGGATGCTTGAGCTGCCACTTCCAAGCGGATTCGATGATGTCGTGGGCCGATTCATACTTCGGCTGCCACTTGAGCATCGTGCGCGCCCGATCGCTGCAGGCGATCAGCCGGGCGGGGTCGCCGGGACGGCGCGGGCAGATGTCGTATTTGACCTTGAGGCCGGTCACCTCTTCCGCTGCGTTGATGATCTCCTTGACCGACAGCCCGTTGCCGGTTCCCAGATTGTAGTGGCCGCTCTCCGGCGCGGAGAGCGCCAGCTCGTGCGCCTGGGCGAGGTCGAGAATGTGGATGTAGTCGCGGATGCAGGTCCCGTCCGGCGTATCGTAGTCGTCGCCGAAGAGCATCAGCTTTTCGCGCTTGCCGCGCACGGTCTGAAGGATCAGCGGGATCAGGTGGGTTTCCGGGCGGTGGTCCTCACCGAAGTTCGGGGTGGCGCCCGCGGCGTTGAAGTAGCGCAGCGCGGCGTAGTTCATGCCGTAGATCTGGCTGTACCATTTGAGAACTTTTTCAAAGCAGAGCTTGGATTCGCCGTAGGGGTTGATCGGAACCTGCCGGTCGTTCTCGCGGATCGGAATCGACTCCGGCTGACCGAAGGTGGCCGCGGTGCTCGAGAAGACGAACATCTTCACGCCGCTTTCGACGGCGGCGTCGGCGAGGTTGATGCCGTTGGCGATGTTGTTGCGGAAGTACTTCGAAGGATCCTTCATCGATTCGCCGACCAGAGAGAAGGCGGCAAAGTGCATGACCGCGTCAAATTTCCCTTCGCGGCAGACGCTCTTGATTTTTTCGCGGTCGGAGAGGTTGCCGAGGATGAACTTCGCGCGCGGGTCGACCGCCTGACGGTGACCGGTGAGCAGACCGTCGAAAATGGTGACGTCATAACCGTGATCGAGCAGGTATTCCGAGCAGGCGCTGCCGATGTAACCGGCTCCTCCGGTGACCAGAACTTTCTTCATTTCTCAAGACTCCTGTGGTATGGGTGGTTGGTAAAACTCTTCTTTATTAAAAATACACTCGATCGCCGTTTTTTTCAACGTTCCGAAACAAATCTCCGCCAAATCTCCGGAAATGACGTTTTTTTTGGTTGTTTTGCTTGAAATTCCGGAAAAATGTGATATTTTCTTATACTCATGCTGATCGATGAAAAATCTATTTGATATAGAATCGAAAACGTAAGGAAAAAAGAAAAATGGCTCACACGAAATCCGCTCTCAAGCGTCTGCGCACCAGTCAGCAGGCCAACCTCCGCAACCGCATGCGCAACAGCGAACTCAAAACCATCGAGAAGAAGCTGCGCGCCGCCGTCGCCGCCGGAGAGACTGCGACCGCCGCCGAGCTGGCCAAGAAGTTCTCCAGCCGTCTGGACAAGGCCGCCAAGGTCGGAACCATCCATCCGAACCGCGTCGCCAACAAGAAGTCCCAGGCCGACAAGCTGATGAATTCGCTCGCGAAGTAATCTGCCCGGCAGGTCAGAAACGGCGTCTTCCCGGAGTGGCGGACGCCGTTTTGCATTTTTTGATTCCTCTTTTCCCCGGATTCCCGGAAGATGATGTACAAAGTTTTTGTCTCGATTCTCGAGACGTTTCTGGTCTTCGGATTCGGAGCGCTCGCCTGGCGGCTTCGAATGATCAAATCCACGGATCTCGGCCGGCTCTCCCGGTTGACGCTCGATCTCTTCTTCCCGCTGCTGACCTTTTCGACGATCACCCGCAATTTCGACCCGTCGAATCTTTCCGAACTCTGGCTTATGCCGGTGCTCGGCATTGCGATCATGCTGGTCGGCGCGGTGATCGGTCACTATCTCAAGCGGTTTCTGCGCGACAAAACGCCCGCCCGGCTCGGCACCTTTCACCACATCTGCGCCATCAACAACTACGTGTTTCTGCCGATCATCATTCTGCAGAACGTCTGGGGGGAGCGCCACGTCGCGCTGCTTCTGCTGATGAACGTCGGTTCGACCATCGGCTTCTGGACGATCGGCGTGATGACTTTCACCGGCGGAGGTACGCTCGGGAAGGCGTTGCGGAGCATCTTTTCGATCAACGTGGCGGCGGTTGTGGCGGCTCTGCTGGTCTGCTTTCTCGGCATTCCGATTCCGGAACCGCTGGCCTATTCGATCCGCTACCTCGGCGATATCACGGTTCCCTTCATGCTGGTGGTGATCGGCGTGGCGCTGGTCCACTGCTTTCAGGGGATGCTCAAAGGGTGGTTCGACATGCTCTATCTGTCGCTGGTGCGGCTGGTGGTCATTCCGGTGGTGGTTCTGCTCCTGCTCCAGCTTCTGCCTCTGCCGCAGGACATCCGGGAAACCACTGCGGTCGTGGCGCTGATGCCGGCGGCATCCAGTTCGGTGCTGGTGGCGAAGCAGTACGGCGGCGACCACGGCTTCGCGGGGCAGGCGATTATCGTGACGACGATTCTTTCACTGCTGACGATCCCGCTGCTGATGAAAATTTTTCTCTGAATGTTGCCGGAATGAAGAGAGGGAGTGCGGCGGATTGCCACACTCCCTCTGCTGTTTTTATGCGGAATTTCAGGACAGCGAATCGGTCAGTTTCCGCATGGCATCGTACTGCTCTTCGATCGACTGCACCAGTTTGAGCTGGGTGCGGCAGCGGTCGAGATTGTGTTCCGGCCGTCTGGTCTTGAAGTAGACGTCGCCCTCCAGATAATCCGTGAGGAACCGGATGCCGATCTCCAGCGTGATCAGTTTGCCGGAGAAGGGGAGGAGGGATTTCTCCAGCGGATTGAGGAAACTGCCCGCGCCGGCGAGATAACCGCGCAGCAGCGCCTCGAACATGGGGAAGCGCATGGTCACCAGATCGAGATTGGTCTCATCCTCAGCCGCCGGACTGGTGCCGGTCCGCACCATGTCGCCGAAATCGTAGTGCGGCAGTCCCGGCATGATCGTATCGAGGTCGATGACACAGCAGCCGGTTCCGGTGAGGTCGTCGATCAGGACGTTGTTGAGCTTGGTGTCGTTGTGGGTGGTCCGTTCGGTCAGTTCGCCGGCGGCCTGGAGGTCGATCAGCCGGCTGGTTTCATCGCGGCGGGCGAGGATGAAATCCAGCTCCGGGGCGACCTGCTTGAGCCGTCCGGCGCGATCTTCCTTCACCGCCTGTTCCAGCGCGGCCAGCCGGGAGGGCGTGTTGTGGAAGTTCGGGATCGTCTCGTGAAGTCTGCCGTCGAGATCGGCGAGATCCGCCTGGAATCTGCCGAATGCGGCCGCCGCCTGATAGGCCTGATCGGTGGTTTCGAGGATATCGTAGGTGCGGGCGTTTTCGACGAAGACGTAACAGCGGAAGAAGTTGCCCGCCGCGTCGCGGACAAACGGTTTGCCGTCACGCGCCGGAACTACTTCGAGTGTCCGGTGGCGGGTTTCCGGGTGGAGCTTCCGTTCCTCCCGGATTTTCCGGCCGATGTGGCCGGTCACGCGAACGAAGTTTTCCATCAGCTCTTCCGGTTTGCGGAAGACGTTGGTGTTGACCCGCTGGAGGATGTAATGCACGATGGTGCCGCCCTGATCTAAGGTCACCTGAAAGGTGTCATTGATATGCCCGGTGCCGTACGGAACTCCGATCAGGTATTCGCCGTAGACGGAAAATTGCGACATCACATTGTTTAAATCATATTTCATGGTTCTCTCCCTGCGCGGTGGAGGGGAGGGGGCAAAACGAGGGACAGCACACTCCCCTGGCACATTGTTTCTTACAATATAATGCCGGAAAACGGATTTATAAATGGAAAATTTTGCAACAGGTATGGACTTTTATGCAGTAAGAAGATATAGTAGAGAAAGCGATTTGAAGCGAGGTCGATGATGAGCATGACGCCGTTTGAACTTTTTCTCAGCGACGAAGTCCAGTCGCTGCTGGATCATTTTGCAGCGATACTGGATATCCGGGTCACGTTTTTTTCCGCGGACGGGCGGACGCTGCGCCGCGGCCGTCAGATGCGCAACAGCGATTATTGCCGGATGGTTCAGCGCGAGCTCGGGACACTGCGGCAGTGCGTCTCTCTCGACTCCGACAAGCAGCAGGAGGCGGTCCGGCAGCGGGGAATCATCGATTACCAGTGTCACGCCGGTCTGCGGGAAGCGATTGCGCCGGTTTTCATCCATGACCAGCTGGCCGGATTTCTGATGATCGGTCAGTTCCGGATCAACGACGCGCCGCCGGAATGCATGCTCGAGCGGTGCAGCAGCGAGGAGCAGCGCCGGAAGCTGGAGCAGGCGTTCCGGGAACTGCCGCGCATTTCCGCGGAAAAACTGGAAAATGTGCTGGGACTCTTCAAGATGCTGATCGATTACATCGTGGTGCGGGAACTCGCCGTCCTGCAAGGGGACCGGTTGCGCAACGATATCGACCAGTATCTGGAGCGTCACTGTACCGAGCCGATCCGGCTGCCGGAGATGGCGAAGAAGCTGGGGCGGAGTGTTTCGACGATCTCGCAGTTTCTGCGCCGCAACTACCGGACAAGTTTCAAGGAGCTGTTGACCGAACGCCGCCTGGCGAAGGCGGAAGCGTACTGGATGGCCAATCCGGATGCGACAGTCGGGGAGACCGCTTTTGCGGCCGGATTCAGCGATCCATTTTATTTTTCGCGGGTATTCAAGCGCCACAAAGGGATGCCGCCGGGGGAGTTCCGGGCCCGTTTGCGGCGGCATGTGATCCGTTAAATCAGAACATTTCGCGCGGCTTGAATTTGGAAGATTTTCCGAAGAGCCGGAACACGGGGCTTCCGAGGGCGCGGTTGTACGCGGCGGCCCGGCTGCGGTACTGATGGAGATTTTCCTGGAGGAGTGAACCGCACTCATCGAAATCGCGCCGGATGAGTTCATCGGTTTCGGAGAGGGTTTCGATGCGGTCGGCGAGTTCGGCGTCGAATTTGAGCTGGCGGGAGATTTCCTTCTCCTCTTCGAGACCGTCGGAAGAGGCGCCGAGGGAGGCGGCCAGTTCGCGGCGGCGT
The DNA here is from genome assembly GCA_900551245.1 of uncultured bacterium. GTDB lineage: Bacteria > Verrucomicrobiota > Lentisphaeria > Victivallales > Victivallaceae > Victivallis. The sequence goes on from URVC01000039.1 coordinate 40,690, forward strand.
TTGAGCAGCGCTTCGATCTGCCAGCGGATGCGGTCGACCTGATTGCGCAATGTGATCATGGTGTTGAAGAGGAAGATGAAGAGGAGAACGATTCCGACCAGGAACAATTCAAGAACGAACATGGTGCCTCGTTGCAGTTGGTGAATTCAGATTGTAAAACGATAGTTTTTCCATTATTTTCGGATGTTATGTCATAAACTATACCCGTCCGAGGTGAAATTTTCAATTTTTTTTTGAAAAAAGACTTTAAATTCCGAAAAAAATGGCTATATTTATAAAACGTCGCCAATGTAGCTCAGTCGGTAGAGCAATTCACTCGTAATGAATAGGTCATCGGTT
>URVC01000040.1 GCA_900551245.1 uncultured bacterium
CCAGAACCATCATCTTTCAACTTTTTCTTTTCCTATGGGATGGCTGTGAAAAAAAATCATTTTTTTCCCATCCGGAGAAGCTGTTTCGGTAAAATCCGCCAGAGGAAAAGCTCACGAGAGCTCTTCCTCCTCGTCCGCCGGCTCCGTACATTCTCCCGGATGAACCCCGATGACGAACTCCCCGCGCCACTCCCGTTTTCCAGCCAGAGCGGCCAGTTCCGCGGCGCTCCCGCGCAGAACCTCCTCATGCAGTTTGGTCGCCTCGCGGATCACCGCGACCTGCGCCTCCGGCCCGACCGCCTCCGCCAGCTCCGGCAGAGTCCGGGCAATCCGGTGTGGAGACTCGAAAAAGAATACCGTCTTCCCCTCCCCGCGGATCGATTCAAAAAACTTCCGGCGCCGCCCCGACTTCACCGGCGGGAACGCCAGAAACGTGAACTTGTCCACCGGCAGCGCCGAAGCCGTCACCGCAAACGTGAGCGCCGAAACCCCCGGAATCACCTCCGGCTCAATTCCGGCCCGCACCGCTTCGCGCATCAGGAAAAATCCGGGGTCCGCCAGCGACGGCGTGCCGGCATCCGACACCGCCGCCACCGAGAGCCCCCCCAGAATCTCCTGGATCAGCCCCTCGGCCTTGCGGTGCTCATTGAACGCATGAAAGCTCATCAGCCGGGTGTGTATGTCGAAGTGCGCCAGCAACTGACGGGTATGCCGGGTGTCCTCCGCCGCGATGAGATCGACGCTCCGCAACACCTCCAGCGCCCGCAGAGTGATATCATTCAAATTGCCGATCGGCGTGCCGACCAGATAAAGTTTTCCGCAACAATTTCCGTTTCCCTGCTGGATATCCATTGCAAAAATCCGTCCTGTGGTGTAAACTATGCAAACGAAACAGCGAGGCAGCCATCTTGGAAAACGACAACCGCGAACGCCTGGTTAAATTTCTCAGCTCCGCCGGTGCGGCCTCCCGCCGCGCCGCGGGCGAACTGGTCAAGTCCGGCCGGGTCGCCGTCAACGGCCGTACCGTCCTGGAACCGGGCGCGCGCGTCGCTCCCGGCGACCAGGTCACGCTGGACGGCGCACCGGTCCGCCCTGCGGAAGTCCGCCTCTACATCATGCTCCATAAACCGCGCGGCTACGTCTGCACCAACCATGACCCGCACGCGAAACAAAAGGCGGTCGATCTCATCCGGACCGATCCGCCGGTGCGGCTCTTCTCCGCCGGGCGGCTCGACAAGGAGAGCGAAGGGCTGATCCTCTTTTCCAACGACGGGGCGTATGTCGAGAAGCTCACCCATCCCCGCCACGAAATTCTCAAACAGTACCTTGTCCGGCTCACCCGTCCGCTCTCCGAAGCGGAACTGGAACGCATCCGCGCCGGAATTTCCGACCAGGGCGATCTGCTCCGGGTCAGAGCCATCGAGCCGCTCGGCGCCGCCCGCTACCGGATTACCCTAAATGAAGGGAAAAAACGGGAAATCCGCCGCATCACTGCCGCCGTCGGCGCTCCCACCGTACAGCTCAAGCGGGTCCGCATCGGCGATCTCGAACTCGGCTCCCTGCCGCCGGGAGCGTGGCGCATGCTCACGCCGGAAGAGGTCACTCTGTCGCTGAAACGGGGGTGACCGCCTTCGCAGGATCTTCCGGAATTGCGGCCGGTTGAGCCGGAACCGCCTCGCTCTGCACATCGTTCTTCTCTGCCGGCGAAAGTTGCGGAATCGGCTTTTCCACTACAGCCTCTCCGCTGGAGTTTTTCTCCTCCTTCGACGCGGTCTCTTCAGCCGGCTTTTCCTCCGCCGTCGATGCCGTTCCGGAGACCGGCAAAGCCGGTTCGCCCCCCAGTTCTTCGAGCTCCTCCAGCTCCCGGCCGCGCTCCGCGAGAATCCGGGCCAGCTCTTTCCGATTCTTCAAGTAAAGCGCCTTGACCACGATTTCAATCCGGGAACGCTCCTCGCCGCGCACGGAACTTGCCCGGCTGCCGAAGGTGTTGATCTCCCGCATACTTCCATCCGCCGACCGGTTGCCCGGATTGAGCCGCAACGTTCCCGGAGGAGAAAAGCTGGAGTTTTCAATTTGATAGGTTCCGACATTGACCCGTTTTGTGCTGACCAGGCAGACCGCATCCGCCCCGGCTTCCCGCGCCGTGTCAAGCAGTTTCTCCTGGATATCGTACCCGAGCGTGCCGTCTGGAGCCGTGAGCGTCGCACGCCCGATGATCCGGTACTCGCCCGGGGGAACCTCCGTCCGGTTCTGAAACAGCGCCACCGGCCGCGACATCGGAGTCGCTTCAAACTCCTGCCCGACATATTCCAGATCGATACAGCCGGAAACAAGCAGTCCGATCCCGGCGGCAAGGATTGCCAGACCGTTCCTTCCTCTCATTTTCCGTCTCCAGTATCGGTTTTGATCCGTTTCAAGTTGAACTCCCACACCTGCCCTCGACGAATTTTGCGGACGTAGAACTCCGCATTTCCGTGCCGGTAGACGTCACCGACTTTCGGTTGCCGCTTGAGCATGCGGGCAAACCAGACCGAAACCGGTTCGGCACGCCGCGGCAGATTCAGATGGGTATCGCGCGTGAGCAGTGTCATCGGGACGCCGCCGCCGACCACCCAGACAAATTCACTCGGCGAATAGAAGGTCCGCGGCAACGGGTCGAACTCGTCATCCAGATCGCCCAGCAGTTCCTCGACAATATCCTCCAGCGTCACCAGCCCGAGCGTCTGCCCGGAAGCTGGATCGCGCACGATCGTCATATGGCAGTGCTGCGTGGCGAAGCGCTCCAGAAGCTCCGACGCCGTGTCATCCGGCTCGGCAAATGCGATCGGCCGGAGGATGTCGGTGAGGTTCATCGCCCCCGGATGCGCCCGGAACGTGGCAACCAGCTCCTTGAAGTTGACGTAACCGAGCACCTTGTTGCGGTTGCCCGCCTCGCAGACCGGATAACGGGTGTGAAAATCCGTCCCCGTCGAAGCAATCGCCTCGGAAAGGGTCTGGTCCGAAGAGAGGAAGGAGATGTTCTCCGCCGGAAGCATCACCATGCGCGCTGTCCGCTCCGACAGCCGCGGCACCGCTTTGATAATCCGCTCCTGCCGGGTCGAAATCACCTGCGAACTGCGCGCCAGCGCCGCCAGCGCCGAAATCTCATCCGCCGTGCTCGGCTGCACCGGGCGGCGCCGTTCGAACGGCCGGTTGATGAAGTGAGTGAGCTTGATGAGCGGCATGAAGAGAAACACCGCCACCTGCAGCGGACGCGCCGCAATCGCCATGACCCGGAGATTGAACCGCACGCCGAGCGTCTTCGGCAGAATTTCCGTATACTGCACCATCAGCAGTGTGAACACGAGCGAAAACACCCCCATGTACTGACTGCCGAAAGTTGCCGCCAGGCTGCCGCCCGCCACCGCCGCACCGATGGTGTGCGCGGCGGTGTTGATGATCAGAATCACCGCGATCGGTTTATCGATGTCCCGTTTCAGCGACTGGCAGATCTGCCCCGCTTTCGGTGAACGCTGACGCAGTTCCGCCAGCTGACTCGGCGTAATGCTGAGAATCGCCGCCTCCATGAGAGAACACAGATTCGACAGGATCATCGCCAGAGCGACACTACCGAAAAATAAAAACCAAGCCTCCAAAGTTAACTCACTTCCGCCCGTCCGGGCTGTTTTTTTCCGGCGGAACCGTTTTCTGCTCCAACGCAGCTTCCGCCTGTTCTTCCGCGATCTTCGCCTTGAGAATCGCCACCATCGCCGGCGGGAAGATCTTGAGGCAGTTCTCCACCACAGACTTCTTCATCTCCGCGTAGGACGGCAGCTTTGTACGATCCTCCCTGCCCAGATCGGCCGCATACTTCGTATAAATATAGCGTGCAATCCGTTCGTTGGCAACCGCGGCATCCTGGTCATTGTAGACCATGTAGTTGATGCTGCGGAAAATCAGGCCGCTGATGATCTCGCTGGCCTTCTTGACGGCGGCGTCGCGCACATCCTCCGCCCACTCATCCATGACGAACGACTCGATGTTCGGATGCTTCTTCCCATCCTCCTTGATCAGCTTCTGGTAGTACTCCTCCGCCTTGCTGAACTTGCCGTAGTTGTAGAGAATCGTCACCGCCTCTTTCATGAAGTTGATCCGGGCACTGCGGAAGGTCGACGCGGAGTTCCCTTTGTCGAAGGTGGTCTGCGCCTGCACATAGGTGTCGTATACCGCATCCACCAGCGCCAGATTCGGGACGACGATGATGCTTTCGAAATTCTGGTCGTCGATCATCAGCAGCTTCCCGGCCCGGAACGCCTCGTAGAGCGACTGCGTGATAATCCGGTTGCAGTCCAGATTGACATGCCCCGGGGTACGCTTGAGGCCGAGCGTCGCCCAGTAGATCGCCTGCGACTCCGGAACCCGCCAGTCCATCATGCCGTATTTTTCGTTGATCTCGACGATCAGCGAGGGATCCAGCTTGATCGAACGGCGCAGGTATTCCGCCCGGAAGAAGTCGGTGAGCTTCCCGACCAGCGGCGACTCCGCTCCTCCGAGACGGCTGACGATGCCGGCCGGCAGAGCGGCCGGTTCCGTCGAACGGAAGGCATTGTACACCGCATCAAAGTTCTCATACCCGGCCTCCTTTGCCGCCTGCCAGAAGCGGTGGTCCGGCGGATAGACCTTCATGAACGCCGCCTCATCTGCCGGAGCGGCCGCCAGCGCCTTCCAGTCCGGATTGCCGGTCCCGACGATGTTGGTCATCTGGATCGCCAGCCGGTTCTTATAGTACAAGTTGGCGTCGTCCATAATGTTGCCGAGCTTGTGCTGGAAAATCCACGCCAGCTCCTTGTAGAGCAACGGATCCTCCGGATTGTACTCAATCGCCTGATCCCGGATCAGTTTGATCCCCTCATTGACCCAGCGCCAGCGGTCGGCGAAACTCGAACAGGTCACCGAAATGTTGTAGGCCATGTTCCAGGCCAGATAGGCGGTCGCCCCCGAGAAGGTCGGCTGCAGATCGGTGATCCAGCGGGCAAGCTGAACCATTTCAAAATAGTTGCCCTTTTCCTGCAGCGCGCCGGCCCGCAGCCAAAGCAAATCGGCGACCAGCCCGCGGAAACTGCCGAGCGCCACGGTGGTGAACACCACCATCGGCGGCGCATTTTTGATCTGCCCGGTGAACCGGAGATTATGCTCCGCCACCTGCGCATCGAGCCGCTTCTCCATCCGGCTGATGCCGAACAACATTGCCAGGGTAACCACCACCAGCACAAAATACATGACAATTGTACGGAATCTGCTCATTTGCGTATCACCAATCCCAGTTCCCGGCGACGGTAGAAGTAGATGCCCAGTGCGAACAGCGGCAGTGCCCGGCAGAGGAAGTAGAACCACACCACCTGCCAGATCGCGCTCCACTCAAGCAATTCGCCGTTGGCCACCTGCGTCGACGCTTCAAAGGCCTGCAGCGGAATGACGATCCAGAGCAGAACCTTGGCAATGCTCTGGGCGAACTGGTCCGCCGCACCGCTGATATAGCTCATTCCGCTCATGTAGATGGCGAAAGAACCGAACAACAGATAGGAAATCACCACGAAAATCGCCGTCGGCATCGACAGGAATCCACCGAATGCGCACCCGAGTCCGGAAAGGATCAGCAACTCCAGCGCAATCAGCAGCACCGCCCGCAGGTAGTTGCTGAAGAAGCCGCAGACCTCCACCAGCAGTTTCGGCCCGTCGGCCGGCTGGAAATACTGCGTCTCCGCCTTGTCGTCAAAGTTGACGTAGCTGATGAGCACGGTGTTGTCCGGAGTGACCACGTTCCACGCCGGCGGAATGACCTCCTCGTGGAACTCGCCCGACATCACCTGCCGCGGCCCGTTGGACAACGCATAGAAGTAGATCTCATATCCGCTCTGCGCAACCGGGTCGAACACGCTCGTCGCCTTGCTCTTGTCAATCACCCGGGGGACCCCCACCTGCCACCACGACCGGGTCATGCGCTGCCCTTCGGTGGCAACCTTCCCGATGTAGGGCCGATAACGGAGGAAGAGCGGCTTGCCCTTCGCCTCCGGCACATTGCGGTAAATCCAGCCGCGCGACGTGTTGTGCTTGACCTCGGAACCGGCGGAGACCAGCTCACGGCGCGCGTCGTCGAACATCTTCTCCTGCGCGGCCGGGCCGGTGTCGACGGCGAGACCGCGGCTGCGCAGATTCTCTATCCGCTGCCGCACCAGTTCGCGGGTCACCTTGTCGTAGTCCGGAACCTCCGGCCAGAAGACGCGGCGGCCGACCAGCACCTCATTGCGGATGCGTTCCCGCTCCTCGGCGGAAAATTCCTGCTGGTTGTATTTGTAGAGGATGATGAAGTAGATCGACAGCGTAGCCACAGCGAGCAACACCAGATGAATCAGATTCACCCCCACCCACTTCGCCAGCCAGATGCTGACGCGGGAAACCGGCTTGGTCACCACCATGTGCAACTGGTAGTTGTCGACATCCTGCGTCATGACGAAACAGCCGAGCCAGACGGAGGAGAGCGCCAGAATCGTACTGACCGCGGAGAGGCTGTACAGCAGCGAAATCCGGATGAATCCGCGTGCCGTGCCGTCCCCGCTGACCGTGCCGGGAATCAGAATCACGCACAGCAGCAGCAGCAGCAAAAGCAGCTGGAAGATGTGCGACCGGATCGCGTTCCGGAACGTCAGCTTTACGATTGCCCAGAAAGCCTTCATTTACGGGTACCCAGAATGTCGTTGAGTTTCGCGTTGACCTCGTCCAGCTTCTTCTCTTCCACCGATTCCGCCGGCGGCGGAGGAGCAACCGGCTGCGGCTTCTCCCCTTCGGTCAGAACTTCCAGCTTTTCGGAGAGATCGGCCGCCTTCTCCGCGGGTTTCTCCGGTTCAGCTGCCGGAGCCTGAGCAGGTTCAGGAGCCTTGACCTCCTGAATCAGCGTCTCCAGCACGGCGCTCGATTCGTCGCCTTTGGCCAGATACTCGGCGATCTTGCCACCGCCGACCACGCCGGCGGTCTCGACGCTGTCGGACTTCGCACGGGCGATCACATCGAGGAAGAATTCCTCCAGACTCCGGCGCGGATGATCGATCCGGAAATTTTCGCCGTCGAGGCTGGAACGCAACAGCTCCACCAGCCGCGCCATCGCCGCCGGCGGCAGTGCCGGCGTCGTAATGCGGTTCTCATCGGTCACCGTCAGGAGCTCGTTCAAACTCCCGGTCGCCCGGATTTTACCGCCGTAGAGAATGATGACACGGTCGCAGATGTCTTCAATATCGCTCAGAAGATGGCTGGTGATCACCACCGTCTTGCCGCGCTTCTTCAAGGCGAGAATCAGATCCTTAACCTCTTTGCAGCCGAGCGGGTCCAGTCCGCTGGTCGGCTCATCGAGAATCAGAAACGCCGGGTCGTTGATCATCGCCTGCGCCAGACCGATGCGGCGCGCCATGCCCTTGGAGAACTCGCCCACCCGACGGCGGCGCGCATGGGCCAGCCCCACCATCTCCAGCAGCTGGTCGATCCGGTTTTTCCGGTCGGCCCGCGAGAGATTGAAGAGAGACCCGAAGAAATCCAGCGTCTCCTCCGCGGTCAGGTACTTGTACAGATAGGAGTCCTCCGGCAGATAACCGATCTCCCGCTTGGTCTCCACCGCGCGCGGCGACCGCCCCATCACCGAGAGCCGCCCGCCGGTCGGATAGAGCAGACCGAGCAGCATCTTCACGGTAGTGGATTTGCCGGAGCCGTTGGGGCCGAGCAGACCGACCACTTCGCCGGGATAGATTTCAAAATCGATATCGTTCACGGCCTTCGCCTTCGGCCGCCCCCAGAAGTCCCGGAACTCCTTGGTCAGCCCGACAGCACGGACGATCGGTTCACGTTGTTCAGCCATGGTAATTCAAAATCCTCGCTGCTTGATTTGCATGACGTTTCCGCCTAAAACTCCGGCTCGTCTCCGCCCTCTTCCAGCGTCAACTCTTCGCCGATGCGCACCAGACGGGCACTGTTGAAGATGATGATGAGCGTACTGCCGGCGTGAAGCACCGCCGCCCAGATCGGCGTCATCCAGCCGAACACCGAAAGAACCATACCGCCGAAAACGAACAGCATTCCGAAGAGCAGGTTCTGATTGATGACCATCCGCGACTTGCGCGAGAGATAGACCAGCATCGGAATCCGGCGCAGGTCGTTCGTCATCAATGCCACCGACGCACTGTTGATCGCGATGTCGCTGCCGATGGCCCCCATCGCAATGCCGAGGTCGCCCGCCGCCAGCGCCGGGGCGTCGTTGACGCCGTCACCGACCACCGCAACCCGCGCGGTCTTCTTGATGTTCTCCACAAATTCCACCTTGCCTTCCGGCAGGCATTCGCTGCGGAACTCATCGATCTGCAGCTGCGATGCGACCGTTTCGGCCACCGACTGCCGGTCGCCGGTCACCATCGCGCAGAACCGCACGCCGAGACGGCGCAGGTCGGCAATCATCGCCGGCGCCTCCCGGCGGAGTTTATCGCGGAAACCGATCCAGCCGAGCACCACGCCGCCGCGGGAGACGTAAACCACACTCATCCCCTCGGTCTCGGAGCTGTCGTGCTCCGGAACCACCACCCCCATGTCGCGCATCCAGTTGGCGCGGCCGATCAGGCAGGGAACCCCTTCAATCTTAGCCGAAACTCCCTTGCCCGGCGCCTCCTGAAACTCCTCGGCGGAACCGAGCTCCAGCCCGGCCTCCGCAGCCAGTTTCTGAATCGCCACCGCCGTCGGGTGGTTGCTGTAACGCTCCGCAGAGCCCGCGATGCGCAGGAGTTCCGCCGGCGACACCTCGCCGAACGGATTCAATTTCACCACCGAAAGCAGTCCGTCGGTGAGCGTACCGGTTTTGTCGAAGACGAATGCCGTAAGCTTGGAGGCAAGCTCCAGGTGGCTGACGTTCTTGATGAAGATTCCGAGCCGGGCGGCCGCGGCAACCGCCGCGACAACCGCGGTCGGCGTCGCCAGAACCACCGCGCAGGGGCAGGCGATGACCATCAGCGTAATCACCCGGCTGATGTCACCGGTGACCCCCCAGGTGACGCAGGCGAGCATCAGCACCACCGGCGTATAGTACCCGGCATAGCGGTCGATGATGCGAACCACCGGCGTGCGGCTCGCTTCCGCCTGGAGAATCATATCCTTGACCTTGCCGAGCGTGGTATCTTCGCCCACCTTGGTCACCTCCAGATCGACCAGACCGGTCAGGTTCTGAGTACCGGCGAAAACGTCACTGCCGACCCCTTTGTCCACCGGAAGGGATTCCCCGGTGATCGACGCCTGATTGACCGTGCTTTCCCCGGCGATAATGCGCGCATCCACCGGGAAGTTTTCACCGGGACGCACCCGGATGCGGTCGCCGATCGCCAGGTCGGTCACCTGTACTTCGATCTCCTGATCGCCGTCCAGCCGGCGGGCGGTGTTCGGCGTGAGCTTGATCAGCTCCTCGATCGACCGCTGTGCACCGCTGGCGGTCCGCGTCTCAATAATGATGGTCAGCAACAGGAAAAAGGCGATGATGCCCGCCGTCTGAAAGTCGGCGCTTGCCAGCGCGGCGAGAATCGCCAGCGCGACCAGTTCATTCATGTACACCTTGCCGTTGATCAAATCCTTGATCGCCGTGATGATGATCGGCAGCGCAAGGATGAAAGCGCCGAAAAGCGCGCTCATGCTCGCCGCATACTGCTGCCCGGGCAACAGCCACTCCAGCAGGAAGGAGTTGACCGTCAGCAGACCGCCGAGCAGCGCGAAGAAGATGCGCCCCATCGCCCGGTCGTGCCCGACCCCGTCGGAAACCGCATCATGGCCGCAGGGGCAGAAGCCCTTCTTCTCCTCGTGATCGTGATCATGATCGTGACAGCAGCAGGCGGCGGAATGGGCCTTCTCCGCCTCATGAGCATGATCGTGACCGCAGCAACAGGTTTCGCCGGAAACCGCCCCGGCAGCGTTCTTATCTTTCATATCGAGCTCTTCCGCCATGATTTACTTCTCCTCTCCTTTCGCCTCGGCTTTGGTCCGCGGCTCGGGATTCAGTTTCAGCCAGAGCTGTTTGCGGCCCTTGCCGGAACTGTTGGTGCCCAGAATGAACTTGCTCTCCTGCGCCTGCGACTGCAACACTTCAGAAAGCGTGCTCGTGTAGAGCGCCATCAGCACGGTTTCCGGACTGGAGGCATATTCCTTGTTGATGCTGGTGAAGTACGCGCTCTCCGCTTTCACCTCGGCCACCACCGACGTCCGATAGGTTTCGGCCTGCGCCAGGATCTCCGCCTGCTGCGCCAGAACCTTGTTCTTCGTCTCCACCTCGTATTCGTTGGCCTTGTTGATCAAAGTGGACTGCGTGTTGCTCGCGGCGGCAACCTCGTCGAACGCCGCTTTGGTCTTCGACGGCGGGAACACCCGGTTCAGCGTGACGTTCTCCACCTCGATGCCGCAATCGGCTTCCTGCACCAGCCGGGAGAAGATACGGCGCACCTCGTCGCTGTACTGCCCCTGTTTCGAATAGAGAATTTCATCGACCTTGAGACCGGCCGTCACCCGGATCACCGCCTGCCGGAACAGATTCCGGATCAGCGTCTGCGGACCGCGCGTGCCGCTGAATCCGCTCGCATCGGTCACCACTTCGTCCGGCATCACCCGGCCGTTGTCCACCGGATGCAGCGGCGTGCTCAGCATCTCGTAATATTTCGCCGGATTGGTCACCTGATACCCGATCGACCAGGCGGCGTGAATGATGTTGGCGTCTCCGGTCAGCAGATAGGAGTCGCGCCCGGGCTCCAGCGACTTCTGCGCCCCCTCGCCCGGCATCTCCGCCGCGATGAAATTCACATCCATGAACTGCTGATTGGTCTGAATCCGGATGAACTGATGCACCGGATACGGCAGGAACCAGTGCCCGCCGGAGGTGAAGGTCTCCGGAAGCATCTTCCCGAATTTCAACACAATCACCGCCCGCTGCGGCTCCACGGCGAAATATCCGCCGCCGGTGAAGAAGTAGACCAGCATGGCGATGATGACCACCAGCAGGAAAACGAACGCCCACTGAAGACTTTTGACCAGCGATTTCAATCCGGCTTCATACTGCCCGGAGCGGTCAAAATCGCCCCGGATGACGCCTTTGGGTTCTTTTGCTTCCATAATCCGCGCTTCCTCCGGTTATTTCGCAACCGGCCCGAGAACCTCGGCACCCGGCTTGAAGAGATCGAACGGAGCGACATTGGTGTCAAGCACCAGCGTGGTCCGCCCCTTCATGATCTGACGGAGCGAATCGAGCTTGCGCAGGAATTCCGCAAGTTCCGGATTCTCCTTGAAAACAGCGTAGTATTTCGCGGCCTCGGCGTCGCCCTGCGCCCGGATCTCCTTGGCCTGCGCCTCCGCGTTGGCCAGCGTGATCGCCTTCTCGCGGTCGGCATCGATCCGGATCTTCTCCGCCCGGCTGTTGCCCTGCGCCAGGAACTGAGCCGCGGCGCGCTGACGCTCCTGAATCATCCGGTCGAACACCTTTTCGCTGATCGCCTTGGGCACGTTGATCGTGTTGATGCCGACGCTGACGATCTCCAGCCCGTACGGCTTGCTGATCTGTACGAGATTCTTCTTGATTTCCTCCTGGATCTCGTTCAGTTTCATCAGCTTCGGATCGGTGTTCACCACCTGGCTGAACTTGTAGCGGCCGAATGCGGCATTCTTGTAGCCGCGCATCCAGGAGTTGAGCTGATCCTCCGCCTTGGTCATGTTCTCCAGCGTGATGAAGAACTGCTTGACATCCTGAATCCGGAAGTTCACATAGATGCCGACGAGAATATTCTGGCCGTCGGCGGTCATCGTCTCCTCCAGCTTCCCCGCACCGCCTTCAAAGCAGCGGATCCGGTGGTCGAAGCGGTAGATGCGCTGGAACGGGAACGGCCAGCGGAAGTGCAACCCCGGCTCCGTCACCTCCGTGGGGCGCCCGAAGGTCGTTACAACCGCACTCTCCGTCTGGTTGAGCTGGTAGGAGAATACCGCCACCAGAAGAATCGCCGCCACCACGAGACCGAGCAGCATCGTCGGCCAATGTTTGAAAAAGTTACCCGTCGCCATAAGTTTGAAACCTCCAGAGTTTTTTATGTGAATTGCCTTTGAATTACACTTACTTGATTGCCGTAATGTCGGTGTCGATCAGATCGAGACGCTCCTTCTGTTCGAAGTTCAGCTCGTAAATCTCGTCGCTCAACCCGGAGGCGACGATGAACTTGCGGATTCCCTGGCACTCCTTTTCCAGGAAGTCAAGGTAGGTTTTGAGCTTGAACATCGCCGGCATCACCCGGTAGGTGGAGAGCTGGGTGGTGAACCGGCTGCTCTCCGCGGCGGAAACCGTCTTGATCATATGGCTGTAGGATTCGGCTTCCACCTTGATCCGCAGCGCCTTGGATTCCGCTTCGGGAACCGTTTTGACCGCGTAGGTTTCCGCCTCGAGAATTTTTGTCTCCATCTCCTCCATCGCGCCGATCACGTTCTGGTAGGCCGGAGCGACCTTCTCCACCGGCGGATGCGAGTCGAGAATCGTCACCGCGACAATGTCGATGCCGAGCGAATGCTGGTCGGCAAGTTTCTGAATCCGTTCCTTCATCTCCTTCTCCGTCTGGAGCCGGTGGGTGGACATGACCTCCATCATCGAGGAGCTGGCCAGGTACTCCGTCGCCGCCTGCTCGCCGATCCGCTTGAGCGTGGTCACCGGGTCCGCGTTGCGGTAGGCGTAGTCCATCACCCCGTCGCGCCGGATGCGGTAGTCAATCGGAATCACCATCCGGACAAACGAGATCGATGCGCCGTCCGCCTCGGAAACCGCCTTGCCGTCCTCCGGCGGAACCGCCACGATGAAATTGTTGTCGTCGCTGCCGTGCGCAGTGGTCCAGAGCACCACCTGACTGAGCCCGGTCTTCTTGGTCGGTTTCGGCGCGGAGTGGCCGTGACCGTCGTCGGCCGGCTCGGCGGCCTCCTCGTCCTTGTCATGGAGTTCTCCGATCACCACCTGCTGCAAGTCAGTGCAGCTGAAACGTTTCACGGTTCCGAACGGCCACGGGAGAGTCCAGTAGATGCCCGGCTCCAGCAACTGCTCGCTGGTGACTTTGCCGAGGTTCTCCTTGACGCCGACTTCGCTCGGCCCGATCTCGTGGATCATGGTGAAGCCCCACAGAATCGCCGCCCACACGATGATCAGCGGGAAGAACGACCGCTCCATGAAGCTGTACAGCCAGGTGCCGGAAACCTTGAACCCGAACTGGTAATCCAGCGCGGAAGCAATGTTGCGCATCACGCCGCCCGGCTCGGTGAAGAGCGCCAGCAGGCGGCTTTCGAAGATCGGCCGGGATTCCCGCATCGTCCGCGGCCGGTAGAACTCGATGATGAAATTGGTGACGAACTCCACCCCCAGCACGGCGAAGATCCAGAAGATCACCTGAGCCGCATAGCCGTCGACTTCGAGATGGTTGTTGTGTGCGAAAAGCGCGGTGATCGTCGAAACGAACATCACCGCGAATCCGGTCACCAGCCAGGCGCCCACCGGCCGGAGCCAGCGAAACGAGCGGCCGCGCGACTGCCCGACGAAAAAGGCGCCGGAAAAAACACTCAACAGCATCATGATCGCGGAAAGCAACGCCGCGTTAAGCGCGTTGCCGGAAGGGGTTCCAGCGGCAACCGCCTCGGCCCGCGCCGCCCAGCTGCGCGAGAAATAGATCAGGAAAATCGCCATCATGACCGCGCCGAGCAGCGCCAGCACATACGGAGCAAAACGCCGGTAGTTCTCAAACGAACGGCCGGCGGTGAAACGGACATCCTCCTCGACATCCAGAGCGCTGACATCGCGCCGTTTTTCCAACAGCTGTTTCTCCTCCTCCTCCTGCGCCGCCGACGTGCGGAGCACACCGAACACCAGCGAGGAAAGCGAAAAGAGCAACGCCATGGAGAAGGGAATCACCGCCAGGCTGAACACGTCCGCGCCTCCGGCTTCGCCCCGCACCATGCCGAGGACAATTGTAAGAATCAGCAACAGAAGCGATGCGATGCCGCCGAAGACCGACAGCCTCGTCGTCAGTCTGGAGTTGTCGATTGCCGCTCTGATGTCATTGTTGGTTGCCACTCTTTCACCTCTACGATTGTATTTTCATGAATCAGAAATTCAATAACACATACACGAAAAGACGGAGGATTGCTGTTTTCGCAGACACATTTTCCCCGAATCATTACATATTAATACACCAAATTATTCAAATAACAAGCCCCGATCCAGCAACTTTGCCTTTTTTTCCGGAGGATAAACCCATTTTTCCGCCATCCCTCTTGTCAGGGAACATTTCTGTTTCCTTTTTACCCACGGCCGCCAGACATGAAAAAATAATGAAAAACGCTTGATTTTGGAAAAAAATGGAATATATTGGAAATAAACGGATTTTCCGGATACTCGACCGAACTTACTGGAGAATGATGCTTGCTTTCTGCGGACAGGATCGCTGTCTGGTCGACAGCAACGGGCGAATCCGGCTGGCCCAGCACTTTGTCGATGATTTTCTCCGCCGCTGCAGCGGAGAGGTGGTTATGCACGGCCTGCCGGAGGGCGCGATTGCACTCTATCCGGAAGAGGTCTATGCGGAAATGCGGCGGCAGGAACTCCAGGCGGTCGGGGAGATCGCGTCCAGTTTCGTGATGCGCCGTTCCCTCCGGCGTTTCGGCGCCCTGACCCAGCCGGAAACGATCAGCCGGCAGGGGCGGATCACTCTGCCGGTGCAGTTCCGGGAGTTTGCCGGCCTCGCACCCGGCCGGGAAGCGTGTGTCATCGGCGTCGAAGTCGGCGTGGAAATCTGGTCGGTCGAACGCTACCTCGCGGAGATGGCCGCGATCGACGAACATTTACAGAAGAAACGGCAGCAGGAGATGCTGGCCGATCTGCAGCAGAATTTCAACCATCAACCGGAGAAATGAACATGAAGATCAACCGCGACCGTCTGCGCCGGCTGGCGCTCTTTTCCATCCTCGCGCTGTTCACCCTGCTGCTCATCGGTTCGGAACACCGGTGCGACCCGGCACCGGCTCCGTCGGCCTCCGCCCGGCTCGCCGCGGAACTGCGCCGGGAGATTCCCTCTGCCGACCGGGCCGCCTGGGATCGCGTCGCCGCCGACAATCCGCTCTGGCTGATTCAGGTAAGCTCCCTCTGCGAGTAACGTCTTCCTTGCAAAAAAAAAGCGCGTTCCACCGGCTTCCCGGCAGGACGCGCAGTTTTCATCGGGAGCTCCCGTCAGTCGCGGACCGCGTCGAGGATCACCACCTCTTCCTGCGGCACATCGCGGTGCATCCCCCGCACTCCGGTCTTCACTTTGGCGATCTTGTCGACCACATCCATCCCCTCGACCACCCGGCCGAAAACGCAGTAGCCGTAGTGCTGCGGCGTCGGCGCCCGGAAGTTGAGGAAATCGTTGTCCACCAGATTGATGAAAAACTGGCTGGTCGCGGAATCCACCACGTTGGTGCGGGCCATCGCGATCGTGCCGCGCCGGTTGGGAAGCTGGTTGGCCGCCTCGTTCTTCACCGGCGGATTGGTCGGCTTCTGACGGAAGTCGCGGTCCATGCCGCCGCCCTGAATCATGAAGCCCGGAATGACCCGGTGAAACAGCGTGTCCCGGTAGAACCCGGAATCCACGTAGGCGAGGAAGTTCTTCACCGTCTCCGGCGCCTCCTTCTCAAACAGTTCAATCCGGATGTCGCCACAGCTGGTCTTCAATGTCACCATTTCAAAGTTTCTCCTTGTTATTTGTCTTGAGCAGTCTGCTCCTTCTCGTCGTCAAAATTGATCTTCTCCTCCTCGATCGCCAGCGGACGGTTCTTCACCTGCGTCCAGATCGCCCCGATGTACTCGCCGATGACGCCGATGAAAATCAGCTGAACTGCGGAAAAGAAAAACAGTCCGATCACCAGCGGCGCCAGTCCCAGCTGAAAGGTATCCCAGTAGAGCAGTTTGTAGACGAGGTATCCGGCGGCGGTCAGCAGGCTCAGAAACGCCAGAATCAATCCGGAAAAGGCCGCCAGCCGGAGCGGCAGCTTCGTGTGATTGACGAATCCGGTCATCGCCATGTCGTAGAGGGTGAAAAAATTATTCTTCGTGCGCCCGTGCTTCCGCCTCTCCTGCACGTACGGAACCTCAATGCGCCGGAAGCCGATTTCGCTCACCAGCCCCCGGAAATAGGGATACGGCTCATGGTAGCGACGCAACGCCTCGATGAACCGGCGGTCGTACAGGCCGAATCCGGTGAAATTGTGCAGTTGCGGCAGTTCGGAAAAGAGATCCAGCAGCCAGTAATAGAAACAGCGGATGCGGAACATCACCGGATTCTCCCGGCTCTGCGGCTTGACGGCGCAGACCACCCGGTACCCCTCCTCCCAGCGGCGCACCAGCTCCGGAATCAGCTCCGGCGGCTCCTGCAGATCCGAGCAGATCATCACCGCCGCATCCCCGTCCGCCTGCAACAGCGCGTTGTAGGGCGAACGGATGTGCCCGTAGTTTCCGGCATTGAGAATCACTTTGATCCGGTGATCCTCCGCGGCGAGACGGCGCAGGAGATCCCGGCTGCCGTCGGAGGAGCAGTTGTCCGCAATGATCATGTCGAACTCATACTCCGGAAGTTTTTCAAACGCCTCCCGTACCCGGCGGCAGAACTCCTCGAGGTTCTCCACCTCGTTGAAACAACTGCTTACAACGGTGATCTTTTTCACGTCAGTTCATCCACTCCATATGCGCGGCGGCGGCGCTGTCGAAATAGGCGTCGAAATCCGCATCGGTATTGATCTTTTGTTCCAGATAAAAATCCCGGTACCACTCCGCCGTCCGGCGGAACGCGGTCTCCGGCTCCCACACGCCGTGCCAGTGCAGCAGGCTCTGCGCCTTCGAGCAGTCGAGGCGCAACAACCTGGCCTCGTGCGGCGCATCCGGATCGCCGGCCGCGCGGAAGCGGACCTCCGGCCAGCTGCGCTGCAGTGCCGCGGCCGCCTCCTTCACCGTGACCGCCGCCGTCGGCGCCGGGCCGAAATTCCAGGCGTCGGCAAACTCCGTTTTCCCTTCGTACAGCTTCCCGGCCAATTGCAGATACCCGCTGAGCGGCTCCAGCACATGCTGCCAGGGGCGGACCGCATCCGGATTGCGCAGAGACTCTTCCCGGTGCGCCGCCGCCGAACGCATCAGATCCGGCACCAGCCGGTCGGCAGCCCAGTCGCCGCCGCCGATCACATTCCCGGCCCGGGCACTGGCGACGAGCGTCGAATGCTTTTTCCCGAATGTTTCCGGCGCGAAAAAACTGCGCCGGTAAGCGGCCGTCACCAGCTCGGCACACCCCTTGGACGCGCTGTAGGGATCGAATCCGCCCATGGCGTCATTCTCCCGGTAGCCCCAGACCCATTCCCGGTTTTCGTAGCACTTGTCGCTGGTGACGATGACGACGGCACGGACCGAAGAGGTCTCCCGGCAGGCTTCCAGCACGTTGACCGTCCCCATCACATTGGTCGCAAACGTGAGCGCCGGCTCCTCGTAGGAAGGGCGCACCAGCGCCTGCGCCGCCAGATGGAAGACGATCTCCGGACGGAAATCGGCAAAAATCGACCGAACCTCCCCGCTCTCCCTCACGTTGGACCATTCGGACTCCAGATCGAGATCCAGCAGCGAGTAGTGGTTGGGTTCGTACCCCGGGCGCAGGGAGATGCCGCAGACCCGGGCGCCGAGCCGCAACAACCATGCGGCCAGCCAGCTTCCCTTGAATCCGGAGTGTCCGGTCACCAGCACCCGGCGCCCTTCGTAAATTCCACGGAACATTCCCGCCACCTCCTCAAAAATTCACCATCGACTCTGTTTCGGAATAACATAACGGCAACTGCGCTGAATTCAACCCCCGAAACCAAAAATTCCCGGCTCCATTTTCAAAACAGCCCCACCGTTCCCCCGCATCAACAAAAAAGCCCGATCCTCTGCAACAGAGGACCGGGCTGACGATCTCTTCTCGAAGGAAGACTTACTTCATCTGGGCCTTCGCCTTCTCCCAGACATCCTTGCCGACAAACGCGGTCAGGCTGCGGCCATCGGCGGTCTGGCCCTTGAATGCATAACGAGTCCGGCTGGCATCACCGTAGGTCACACAAGCGGTAATCTTGGTGTTGACTTTCGCTTTGGCCTTGACGTCGTAGAAGTCGTGGTTCATGGTCATTGTCTCCCTTCGATTGATGTTGGACGTTGCAACTGGAAATAATTATACCAAAAAATAAAAAATTATCAAGCGTTTCTTCGCTTTTTTTTTAAAAAAAACCGAAATTTTCCCGGAAATCACGGATTTTTACGGATTTCGGTGCTCTCGAAAGCTGTTTTACACCGCGGTTCCGCCGCTCACAAGGCGGCGGAAAATTCCGGGGAACAACCCGGGCAGATCATCCGCGATCAACCCCGCTCCGCCGACCTCGCCGGCCAGACCGTGGAGAAAAACTCCGAGCCGGGCCATGCGATACGGCTCCTCCGGCCGCTGGGCGAGCAACGCCCCGATAAGACCGGTCAGCACATCCCCCGAGCCCGCCGTTGCCAGGGCCGGGGTCCCCGAAGTGTTGATGCTCCACTCTCCATCCGGCGAGGCCACCACCGTGAACGCCCCCTTGAGCACCGTCACCGCATGAAGACGCTCCGCCAGCGCCCGTGCAAACGCAACCCGGTCCGGAGAGATGTCGACGCCGAATCCCGCCGCCAGACGGCCCGCCTCCCCCGGATGCGGGGTGATCACCACTCCATTGCGCCGCTTCCAGCGTTCCGGTTCGGCGGCCGCGGCGTTCAGCGCATCCGCATCCAGGAGCAACGCTCCCGGGAAGTCCAACAGCGCCGACAGCACCTCTCCCCGTTCCGGACCGCGCCCCCACCCGGAGCCGGCCGCAATCGCGTCACTCGACGACGCCAGCGCCGTCAGACGCTCCAGCGAAGCCGTTCCGAATCCGCCATCCGCCGCAGCTGGAACCCTCTCCAGAATCAGCGCCGCCGGCACCTGCGCCCGCGGCACTCCGGGCATGGCCAGCCGCACCAGCCCGGCGCCGCCGCGCAATCCGGCATGCGCCGCCAGCACCGCCGCCCCGGAATACTCCCGACTGCCCGCGGCAATCAGCAACCGGCCGCGGCGCATCTTGTGGGTGTCGAACTCCTGTCGGGGGAAATCGGCCAGGGCATCGCGCCAGAAGTAACACGCTTCCCCCTCCTCTTCATGCGTGAATTCCTCCGGCACACCGATATCGATCAACCGGAGCCGGCCGCAGCAGCGCGGCCCGTCGCCGTGAAACAGCCCCCGTTTCGGCAAGCCGAAGGTCAGGGTGAGCGCCGCCTCCACGGCGACTCCGGACGCCGCCTCGCCGCTGTCGCCCTCCAGCCCGGACGGCAGATCCATCGCCACGACCGGCAGACGGCTCGCATTGATTACGCGGATAAACTGTTCAAACTGCGGCCGCAGTTTCCCGGTAAAGCCGATTCCCAGCAGACCATCCAGAATCAGGTCGCCGCTGCGGAACTCCTCCGGACCAAGCGTTTCGCACACCCGCACCGGAATCGACCCGGGCAGATCTGCCGCCGCCTGTGCCGCCTCCCCGCGCAGCTCCGCGAGCGGCGAAACGGCACAGACCTTGGCCGGCAACCCCAGCGCGGCGGCGGTCACCAGCGCATCGCCGCCGTTGTTGCCGCGCCCGATCACGGCGACCACCCGCCGGATGCCGCGGCCCCGGATCCATTCGCGCAGAAATTCCGCCGCCCCCTCCCCGGCCCGGCGCATCAGCGTGTAACCGGGGGTCCCGGAGGCGATCAGCCGGGCTTCGGCCCGGCGCATCCCTTCAATTCGGACAGCCTTCATCGCAATTTCCTCCTCCGTTCATTCGGAGACGGCAGCTTCGTTCTCCTCCGCCGCCTTCTTCGGCTTGCGCAGCAAACTGGAAAGCAGAAAGAGGCCGACACCGACGCAGATGGCGATGTCCGCCACATTGAAAATCGGCCAGTGCGCATCGTACCAGTGGGCATCGAAGAAATCCACCACCGCACCGCGCCAGATGCGGTCGATCGAATTGCCCGCCACCCCGCCGAGGATGACGAAGATCGCCAGACAGCGTTCGGGATACCCCTCCGTCAGATAGCGGAAGAACCAGAAGCACCCCACGGTTACCAGCGCGGCCACCGCGAGCAGAAACCACCCCTGCCCGCTGAAGAGACTCCATGCCGCGCCGTAGTTGCGCACAAACGTGAGCGAGAAGAAGTTTTCGATCAGAACCCGGCTTTCGTGCAGCTGGAAACTGCGCTCCACCATCACTTTGGTGACCTGATCGAGGAGAAGAATAAACCCGGCCGCCGCCAGCGACACGCCGATGACGGTGCGTTCACGACGGGAACCGGGCTCCATCTGCCGGAAGAAAGACGGCAGTTCAATCATAATTGTTCTTTTTCGTGCCGGGACTTGCATTTCACGCAGAAGACCGCGTAAGGACGAATTGCCAGACGGCCTTCCGAAATCGGTTCGCCGCACTCCTGACACTTGCCGTACTCCCCGTCGATCAACCGCTGAATCGCATCTTCGATGAGCTGCAGGACGTTCCCCTCTTCGGTCAGCATCCGCAACTCCATCTCATGGCGCGAATTGTCGCTCGAAACATCCGCCATATGGGTCGTGACCCCGCGCTTGTCCGCATTGCTGCAGTCCAGAGCGTCTTCGGCGTGATATTTCATCTGGCTGGTCACCATTTCGCGGGCACGCATCAGAGCTTCATAATGCTCCTTATCCTTGCCTTCGAACACCAGTTTTGCCGGTTTCTTAGCCATTTGCTTCCCTATCGATAAATATTACCTTGATCAACCCATGCGGTACCAGCGGGAATCCCCGTTGCCCCGCCCTCTTTATCTTGGTAATATACTCCAGTTTCGATTTTTTTCAAACCGAAAAACGCACGTGAATCACATCGCCGTCCTGGATCAGATACTCTTTGCCTTCGATGCGCAACTTACCGGCCGCCTGCGCTTTGGCCCAGCCGCCGGCGGCGACGAGATCCTCGTAGGAAACCGTCTCCATCCGGATGAATCCGCGGCAGAGATCGGTGTGAATCTTCCCCGCCGCCTGCGGCGCGGGCGTACCCCGCGTCACCGTCCACGCCCGGGACTCCATCGGCCCGGCGGTGAAGAAGGTGATGTAGTCGAGCAGACGGTACCCGGTGTGAATCACCCGGGTGAGGCCGGTCTCGGCAATTCCGAGCTCCTCCATGAACATCGCCGCCTCGTCCGGTTCGAGCTGGCCGAGCTCCTCCTCCAGTTTGGCGCAGACCGGAACCACCTCCATGTGATGTTCGGCGGCGAACTCCTTCAGCCGCGCCGCGCGGGGATCGGTGTCGAAATTCCGGAAACACTCCTCGTCGGTGTTCGCGCAGACGAACGCCGGCATCACCGTCAGCAGTCCGAGAGAACGCACCAGCTCGACCACCTTCGGGTTCTCCTTGTCGTACACCGGCGTCTTCCCTTCGGCAAGCTGATCGGCGAGATCGCGGATCGTCTCATATTCCAGCTTCGCATCCGGATCGTTGGAGCGGGCAAGTTTGTGCGCCTTGTCGCGGCGCTTTTCGAGCATTTCGAGATCGGCCAGCATGAGTTCGGTCAGAATCGTCTCCAGATCCCCGACCGGATCGATCGTGCCTTCCACATGGACCACGTCCGGATCCTGAAAGAGCCGGACCACATGCGCTATCGCGTCCACCCCGCGGATGTGCCCGAGAAACTGGTTGCCCAGCCCCTGCCCCTGACTCGCTCCCTTGACCAGACCGGCAATATCGATGAATTTCAGCGTGGAGGGCACAATCCGCCCGGAGTGCTCCAGATCGGAGAGCACTTGAAGCCGCTCATCCGGAACCGGGACGATGCCGGTATTCGGCTCGATCGTGCAGAACGGGAAATTCGCCGCTTCCGCTCCGCCCCGGCAGAGCGCGTTGAACAGCGTTGACTTGCCGACATTCGGCAATCCGACAAAACCACAGGAAAAACTCATCTTACTTCATCCGTATTATCAACTTGCTGCAATCAAGAAAAAAATCCGCACCGGCGCCACTGCACCCGATGCGGACCATATTCCGCGCCGTGTCCGGCGGACACGGCCGCCCGATCAGTAATCCGAAGAGACAATCGAGCTGTCGTCAAACACGAAATTGAAGGCGTTGTGCTCGATATCCACCACCCAGGCCGGACGCATGATCGGCCCGTAACCGGCGCCGAAACCCTCCGGATCCTCCGGGCAGTCCGGCAGCGGCACCGGGAAGGTGACGATGTCGATCACGCCGACCACCTCACGGGCGATGCAGTAGGCGACCCCCTTCAGAGGACCGTAGGTGATGCCGGCGATGCCGCCCAGCTCCTGCGTCACATCCCAGCCCCGGATCAGAATCTCCAGCGGCCCGAACGCGACGTTGGCAATTCCGCGCCCCAGCTTCTCGACAGGCTTCATGACCCACGGATCATCCGGCGCAGCCTGCACCGATACTCCGATCATCATCACTGCAAGAATCACAGAAGCGACAACACTCTTTCCGAATCTCATGGGTCTTCATCCTTCGAATTATGAATTTCACGTCGAAAACGCGTTTTTCAACCGTTCAGAACAACTCACTTGTAGCAATATAATTTTGGAGTTCGAAAAATGCAAGAAGAAAATTCACATTTCTTCAAAAATGAGTGGCCGTTTCCTCCGATTTCCCCGCAGAATCCGCCGTTTTCACCCGATTTCTCCTCAAAAACGCCGCGGAATAAAAAACCGGCGGAGGTCGTCCGCCGGTTTCCGATTTCCCGTGATTCGGCCGGAACCTATTTCTTCCGCGGTCCGACCGTCGCCAGACGGGAGTTGATGTTGATGTTCGAACTCTCCAGCCCCGGCTTCTCCCCGTGCAGGTCGAACTCGATGTTGACGTGCGGCCCGAACACCAGACAGTAGGTCGAGCCGCCGAAGTGGAACATGCCCGTCTCCTGCCCCTTCTTGATGTGCTGCCCCTGGTAGACGGAGATGTCGCAGGTCGAGACCTCCGCCATGCCGATGGCGATAAAGCACATCAGACCGATATCCGGATTGTCCGCCTCGATGTAGACCACCGCCCGGGTCGCCAGCTCCGCCAGATATCCCTGGGAGTCGTTCGGCGCTTCCGGGTCGTACCCGACGCTCCGCGATTCCGAATAGTAGGTGCCGGGAATGATGGCGGTCTTCACCACACGCCCGGATACCGGAGAGTGCCACCGGTGATAGCTCAGCGCGCTCAGAAACGCCTGATAGACCGTTCCGCCGGCAAACAGCTTCGCCCGCGGGTCGTTGCCCAGCATGAACTGCAGCGCGTACGGCTGCGCCTTGATCCAGAACCGGTCGCGCATCTGCACGTTGCGCGCCAGTGCGAAGGGGGCCGATTCACACGCGTTGACGACGACGGCGTCGTTCTCCGGCTCGGCGACCGGACGCACCCCCTCCCGGAACTGCCGGATGAAGAAATCATCCCAGGACTTGAAGCCGTAATGCGGCTTCGACGGGTCGCAGACAAACTCCTCGGCAAAGGTCGGCATCGCCTTGCGGGCATCCTCGCCGAACCAGCCGTTCCGCGGATCATCGTTCAGCACGTAGGTGCTTTCCGGCGAACGCAGAAACGTCCCCCACTCGTTCAAAATCGCCTGGATATGGCGATTGACCTTGTGGTCGATGAACGCCGCCCAGCCGCCGGCCGTCGCCATCGACCAGTCGAGAATCGCGTTGAACGGGAAACCGACCAGGCCGTTCTCCGAAAACTCCGGCGCGTGATTCAAAATCACATTGAACAGCCGGAGCATATGCTGATAGTCGCGCACCTGCGGCAACCCGGTGGGAGACTCCACCTTGCGTTCCGGAACTTCGCTGAACATCTGCGAGAAGAACATGTACGCCTCGGCATCGTTCTCAATGAAGTTCTTGAGGTCTTCGACGACCGGCTTCAGCGGCCCGGTGTCCTTTTCCGCCTTCGCCATGATCTTGCGCATCCATGCGGCGAGGGTTTCCCGATCCCGCGGCATCCATCTGCCGGCGGCGAACGTCTTGTTCATCGGTTTGACTGTGGTGCTCATGATACTCCTCCTCCTGTTCCGCGTTCCGGCAGATCAACGGCCCCGCCGGAAGGCATTGTTACAGAAAACACCGCGGGACCGCGGCGTCCGTTTTCTCCGATCATGGCAGGCGGGACCCGCCGGCTTTTCATGGCGGTTCCCCGGGACTTCCAGCTCCTCCTCAACTTCGTCCCGCTCTTCACTATAGCGCCGGTCAATTGCTTTTTCAAGCGAAATTTATAAATTTATAAAACAGGATTTTTTCACAGTCCCTCCTCCTCTTCTGACACCGCCCTCCCTGTCGCCGCTTGACAAGCGGGCAATTCGGCAGTACCGTAATAGAAGAGTGTATCGGGAAACGAGGGTCTCACAATGCGCAAATGTATGGATGCGGCAAATCTGCACCGCCGGATGAACAAGCTGATCGGGCAGTTGAACGCCATTGACAAAATGATTGAAAACGACATCCCCTGCGAGGAGGTTCTGATCCAGATCAACGCGGCCAAAGGCGCCCTCCACAAGATCGGGCAGATCATCCTCGAAGGCCATCTGCGCCACTGCGTCCGCGACGGCATCGAACATGGCGACGCCGACAAGACCATCTCCGAATTCGCCAGAGCCCTGGCCCACTTCGCCAACAAATCCTGACCCGCCGCTCCAGAATTTTTCCTGTTTTTTCCGTTTCCCGCTTGCATACCCATACCCCCATACGTATATTAAAGAACTGCCGGTTCATCAGAATATAAGGAGTTGCCGCGATGCCGTCACAATGGCTCACCTGGATGAAACATGAAAATTTCCGGAAGATCCTCCTTCTGGTTCTCTCCGGAATCTCCCTGCTGGTCAGCCTCGCCGATTCCGGCACGATGCGGATCGACGCCGCCTGGGTCGCCATCGTGCTGTGCGGAATCCCCATTCTCAAAGACGCCGCCGTCGGCCTGTACACCCGGTTCGACATCAAGGCCGACCTGCTGGTCTCCCTGGCATTGATCGCCTCGGTCATCATCGGGGAAATCTTCGCCGCCGGCGAAGTCGCCTTCATCATGCAGATCGGCTCCTTTCTGGAAGAGAGCACCGTCGCCAGAGCGCAGGCGGGCATCGAAAAACTGATCCGTCTGACTCCGCGCATCGCCCGCCGCCTGATCGGCGGAAATGAGGAGATGGTTCCGGCGGAAGCGGTCGAAGTGGGCGACACGCTCCGGGTGCTCCCCGGAGAGACCATTCCGGTGGACGGCCTCATCCTGCATGGCGAAAGCTCCATCGACCAGTCGGTGGTGACCGGCGAATCGATGCCGGTGGAAAAACAGCCGGGCGACGAGGTGTTCAGCGGCACGGTCAACCGCTTCGGCGCATTCGACATGCGCGCCACCCGCCGCGACTCCGACAGCGCCATCCAGCGGATGGTCCGCCTGGTGCAGTCCGCCGACGCCGGCAAGGCGCGGATTGTCGGGCTGGCCGACCGCTGGGCCACCTGGATCGTGGTGATCGCTCTGCTGGCGGCGGCGGGGGTCTGGTGCGTCACCGGGGAAATCATCCGCGCCGTAACCATTCTGGTGGTCTTCTGCCCCTGCGCGCTGGTTCTGGCGACGCCGACGGCGATCATGGCGGCGATCGGCAACGCGACCCGTCACCGGGTCCTGATCCGCGAAGGGGACGCGCTCGAACGTCTGGCCGATGTCAAACGGGTGGTGCTGGATAAAACCGGCACGCTCACCTGCGGAACGCCGAAGGTGGTCGCCCTCTACTCCATGCTCGAAGCGCTGACCGAACAGGAGCTCTACCGGCTGGCGGCGGCGGCGGAACTCCGCTCCGAACACCCGCTCGGCAAAGCGGTGGTGAACAGCTGTCGCGAAGCCCATCCGGAGCTGACAATTCCCCAGCCGGACTCCTTCGAACTCTTTCCCGGCCGGGGCGTGGCGGCCGTGGTGGAAGGCCGTTCCCTTCTGGCGGGCAAACCGGAGCTGCTGGAGCGCGCCGGCATTGAGATCCCCGCCGCCGCCCGCCGCCA
This sequence comes from uncultured bacterium, assembly GCA_900551245.1. Taxonomy (GTDB): domain Bacteria; phylum Verrucomicrobiota; class Lentisphaeria; order Victivallales; family Victivallaceae; genus Victivallis. The sequence goes on from URVC01000040.1 coordinate 26,133, forward strand.
GGCTGAGCAGCGGACCGCGGAAGGAGCGACCGTCATCCATCTGGCCATGGACGGGAAGTTCTGCGGTTTCGTCGTACTTGCCGACGTGCTCCGGGACAACGCGGCCGAGGTGATCGCGGGAATCCGCGCCCTGGACATCCGCCCTGCCCTGCTGACCGGCGACAACCGCAACGCCGCCCGGCACATTGCCGAGACATCCGGCATCGACGAAATACACGCCGACTGCCTGCCGGAGGAGAAACTGGCGATCATCGACCGCTTTCAGCAGGCGGGCGAACCGGTCTGCATGATCGGCGACGGCATCAACGACGCCCCGGCGCTGAAAAAGGCGTACGTCGGCATCGCCATGGGCGGCATCGGCAGCGACATCGCCGTGGAGGCCGCGGACATCGCCCTGGTCGACGACGACATCCGCCAGCTGCCCTACCTGCTGCGCCTGGCCCGGCGGACCATGACGACAATCCGCCTGAATCTGACCTTTTCGATGGTGTTGAACTTCGTCGCCATCCTCCTTGCCGGAATGGGCATCCTCAATCCGGTGGCGGGCGCGCTGGTTCACAACGCCGGGTCCGTCGCGGTCGTGCTCAACTCCGCGCTGCTGCTGAGCTGGAAAGGGGGCTCCGGCCGGAAACTCTGACCGGCCGGAACACGTTCGATCCACTCTCAGCGCCCGGCGGGCACAAAGACCGCGTTGCCGCGGGCGAAGTCGATCTGCGCCAGACGCAGGTAGATGAAGTCGCCCGTCTTGTACCCCTGTTCCCCGCGCCGGAGTTTCAGCGACCGGCTCGAACGGCGGAAGTCGCCGCGCAACTGTTCCCGCGGAACAAATCCGTAGAGTCCCAGTTCATAGACATCCACCTGCAGTCCGGCGCTGGTCACCTTGGCGACCACCCCTTCGTACATGTTCTCCCCGCCCTTCTCGAGCAGTTCCTGGAGGTAGCGGAGTTTCAGCCGGTCGTTCGCGGCGAAATAGGCGGCGTCGTTGTTCTCCTCCTTCTCGGAGCACTCTTCGGCCACCCGGGCCAGCGTCGAAACCGAACGGGTCCGCACATGGGTGTCGAGGTTCCACAGCTGCTGGTGCACGATGAGGTCCGGATAGCGCCGGATCGGGCTGGTGAAATGGCTGTAGCGCCCTTTGCCCAGCCCGAAGTGCAGCGCCGGCTTCTCGAGGTAATAGGCGCGCGGCAGCGAACGGAGCAGATGGCTCAAAATCACCGGCCGCCTGGGATCATCCGGCAGACCGGCGATGAAGCGGTTGCACGCCTTCCGGTCGGTCAGGTCGCCGGGAACGATGCCGAACGCCTCCTCCATGAGGTCGGAGAATTCGGCGATCTTCTCCGGATCGGGCGCCGGGTGGACCCGGTAGAGACCGGCCACGCTCTTCTGCCCGAGCTCGGTTCCCACCGCCGAATTGGCGGCCAGCATGCACTCCTCGACCAGATTCTCCGACTCGCGGGCGGTCTTCACCGAAAGCCCGAGGATGCGGTTGTCCGCCTCGCTGCACAGCACCCGGATTTCCGGCAGTGCCAGATCGATGAAGGACTCGTTCGCCTTGCGGTACTCCCGCATCCGGCGGGTGACGGCGACCAGGTCGCGCAGAGAGTTGCAAAGCGCCTCCGACCACCCTTCGGGCGCCTTGCCGGTGTCGATGAACGACTGCACCTCTTCGTAGTTGAGCCGGTGATCGACCCGGATTTTCGTGTGGATGCGGTGGAAGTCGAGCACCTTCCCGGAGGCTTTGTCCACCGTCAAGTAGACCGAATGGGCACAGGAATCCGCCCCGGCACGGAGGCTGATCCGCGCGGTCAGCGCCGCCGGAAGCATCGGCAGCGTCCGCCCCGGCAGGTAACAGCTGAATCCCCGCGTCTCCGCCGCCCGGTCGAATTTCGACTTCGGCGCGATGTAGGCCGCCACGTCGGAGATGTGCACGCCGACGATCACTTCGGACTCCTTCTTCCCGGGCAGAATCGAAACCGCATCGTCGAAATCCTTCGCGTCGACCGGGTCGATGGTGACGGTAAGTTCGCCGGTGCGGTCCTCGCGGGCGATCTCGCGCGGCTGGAGCGCCAGCGCCTCCTCGTTGTCCGACTCCCGATAGGGCGGAGCAAGATCGTATTCGGCGACGATCGCGTCGAGGTCGGCGGCGATCACGCCGGCGCGCCCCATCACCTTGTTGATCGCGCCATGCCAGACGCCGCCGTCGTTGCGGAGCAGCCGCACCCGGACCCAGTCACCGCGGCGGGCGCCGTGGCGGGCGCCGGAAATCTCGACATCATCCGGCATCCGGCGGTTCAGCGGTCGCACGCGGTTGCCGGGGAGCAGTTCGCCGACGAACTCCTCCCGCGCCTGATCGATCACCTCGACCACCCGTCCGGCGGGGCCGCGCCGCTCCTTGCGGAACTCCTCCCGCTGCGGCAGCAGTTCCACCCGGACCTCGTCGCCATCCATCGCACTGCCGATGAACTTCGGCGGAATGAACACATCCTCCTGCGGATGCCCGTCCGGCGCGGGCGGCAGTGCGACAAATCCGAATCCGCCCGGGGTGACGGTCAGTTTCCCCACAACGATCTGATGGCGCTCCTCGCGGCGGCGGCGGGCACGGTCGGCAATCCGGCGGAGACGTCTCTTCTTCTCTTTTTTCATAGGCATTCCTCCCAGTGATGAATTCTCCCGTCAACCACTATACACCACATGCGCCAAAGTGCAAAATGAAATTTGCAAAAAAACCATTCCGGGCGCATATTATAGGGAGCCGGACGACGACATGGTTCACAAGAGGAGAGCGTCCGGCCGCAAGGAGGTTCATCCATGAGCAAAGGAAAAACCAACGTCCGCACCTTCCGCAAACGGAAGGAGGCCGGAGAGAAAATCGTTATGATCACCGCCTGCGACGCCCCCTCGGCCGCCGCGGCATTCGCCGCCGGAATCGATGTGCTTCTGGTCGGAGACTCCCTCGCCATGACCGTGCTCGGCTACGCGAACACCCTGCCGCTCACGATGGAGGAGGCGCTCCACCACGCCCGCGCCGTCCGCCGCGGAGCACCCGACGCCTTCGTCATCTTCGACATGCCGTTCATGAGCTATCAGGTGAGCATGGAAGAGGCGCTCCGCAATGCGGGGCGCGCCGTCAAGGAGGCCGGCGCCAACGCCGTCAAGCTCGAGGGCGGCGCCGAACTCGTGCCGCTGATCACCCGGCTGGTCGACTGCGGCATTCCGGTCATGCCCCACCTCGGGCTGCTGCCGCAGCGCATTCAGACCTCCGGCACCTACCGCATCACCGGCCGGACCGACGCCGAAGTGGAAAAACTGCTCAGCGACGCGCACGCGGTCGAGGCGGCCGGCGCCTTCGCCCTGGTGCTCGAATGCATGCCGGCCGAAGTCGGCCGCCGGATCTCCGAAGCGCTGACCATCCCCACCATCGGCATCGGCTCGGGGATCAACTGCGACGGGCAGGTTCAGGTGCTCCACGACGTGCTCGGGCTCTTCGAGGAGTTCACCCCGAAGCACTCCCGCCGCTACGCCGAACTGGGGAAACTCACCCGCGAAGCGCTGAAACATTACGCGGACGATGTCCGGAACGGCGCCTTCCCCGGCCCGGAGAACTCGTTCTGACCCTACCGGGAAACCGGCCGGAACCATTTTTCCGGACGTGCAGTGCAGCAACATCATCAGCGCAGGAGAATCACGATCATGTTCCTGGAAAAACTGGTTCCGAACCGCCGTCCCGGCGCCGTCGCGGTCGAAGTCGCCGCGAACCGGGCGATCTTCTTCTTTCACGACGGCGGCACGTTCCGCACCGAAGAGGTGCCGTTCGCGCCGTTTCTGCTGCTGAGCTCCCCGGAGCAGCTCGACGGATTCGACGGAGCGTTCGAGCTCGAACCGCTCTCCGGGCAGATGCTCTTCAGCATGCTGGCGAAATTCCCGGATATCGAACACTACAATGCGGCGCTCGCCTTTCTGAAGAAGAACACCCGCGCGCCCTACTCCATCTACCGCGACCTCTCGCAGCAGGCGCTGCTGGAGTCGGGGACCCGCCTCTTCGGCTCGATGAGCTTCCCCGAACTGCGGCGGCTCTCCTTCGATCTGGAGACGCGGACCACTCCGGGGTACGACTTCCCCAACGCCGACCGCCCGGGGGATGAGATCATCATCATCTCACTGCGTGATTCGACCGGTTGGGAAACGGTGCTTTCGCAAGAGACGATGAATGAAAAGGAGCTGATCGAAACCTTTCTCAAGGTGGTCGCCGAACGCGATCCGGACGTGATCGAGGGGCACAACATCTGCCGCTTCGACCTGCCCTACCTCGAAACCCGCGCCAAACGGTACAAGCTAAAGCTCACCCTCGGCCGCGACGGCTCCGCGCCCCGGAAACGCCCCAGCCGCTTCACCATCGCCGAGCGGCTGATCAACTACACCCGCTACGAATTCTACGGCAGGCACACCATCGACACGTTGCATCTTGCGATGTTCTACGACATGTCGAACCGCAATCTGGAGTCCTACAACCTCAAGTACCTCGCGCGCCACTTCAAGATCGCCTCCGGCGACCGCACCTATCTGGACGGGCGGGAAATTTCCGACGCCTGGACCAACGACCGGCAGAAACTGCTCGCCTACGCCCTCGACGACGTGCGTGAATGCGAAGCGCTGAGCGCCCTTCTCAGCCCGAGCTACTTCTACCAGACCCAGATCCTGCCGATGAGATATCAGGACGTCATCGTGCGCGGCACCGGCACCAGCCTCGACGCGCTGCTCACCGCCGAGTATCTCAAACAGCGCCATTCCCTGCCGCAGCCGGAAGCGGCGCGGCGCTTCGCCGGGGCGCTGACCCGGGCGGAGGCCAGCGGCGTCTTCCGCAACGTCTGGCACTGCGACGTGCGTTCGCTGTATCCGTCGATCATCCTCGCCGAAGGATGGGTTCCGGCGCACGATGAACTCGGCGAATTCCCCCGTCTGCTCCGGGCGCTGCGCACCTTCCGGCTGGAGGCGAAGGACGCCGCCCGCACCGATCCGGATCCGGCCCGGCGCAGCTACTTTCAGGCGCTCCAGAGCAGTTTCAAGATTCTGATCAACTCCTTCTACGGCTACCTCGGATTTTCACAGGGGACCTTCAACGACTACGACATGGCCGAACGGGTCACCGCACGGGGGCGGGAGATTCTCACATCGATGCTCCACTTTCTCAACGAAGCCGGAGCGCACGTTCTGGAGATGGATACCGACGGCATCTACTTCCAGCCGCCGGAGGGGGTGGAGGATGCCGCCGCCTTCAACGCCCGGATTCAGGCGGTCCTCCCGGCCGGAATCGAGGTGGAGCTCGACGCCCGCTACGAGGCGATGTTCTCCTACAAGAGCAAAAACTACGCCCTGCTGGATTCCAGCGGCGTGGTCAGCATCACCGGTGCGGCGCTCAAGTCGCGCGGACTCGAACCCTTTCAGCGCAAATTCATGGCGGCGGTCGTCGAACATCTGCTGCGGAACGAAACGGAGAAGATTCCGCTCGAATATGAGACGCTCCGCCGGTCGATCGCCGACCGGTCGATTCCGCTCGCGGAACTGGCCAAAACCGAGAACCTCAACGACTCCCCGGAAACCTACCGGCGGAAGCTGGAAGCGGGCACCGGCCGCCGGAGCGCCGCCTACGAACTGGCGCTCCGCTCCGGGCGCGACTACCAGTCGGGCGACCAGGTCACCTACTATCTGACCGGCGAAAAGAAAAAGGTGTCGGTGGTGGACAACGCCAAACTTCTCAGCGACGCGCCGGCGGAGGGACGCGACGAAAACACCGCGTTCTACCTCAACAAGCTCGAGGAGCTCTACGCCAACTTCGCGGAGTTCATCCGATCCTGAAGGCGCTCTCGCTGCGGACGCGCTCGAGCTCGTCGAGCAGTGCGGCGGGGTCGTCGGAGGCGATCAGCATCTCCCGGTCCTGTTTGGCAATCAGTCCGGAGTCGACGCCCTGGTCGAGAAATTTCAGCAGAAAATCGTAGTAACCGCCCGCATTGAGCAGGCCGCACGGCTTGCTGATGAAGCCGAGCTTGAACCGGCTGAACGCATCGAAGAGTTCATCCAGCGTGCCGAAGCCGCCGGGCAGCGCCACGACCGCATCGGCCAGTTCGAGCATCAGCTCCTTGCGCTCGGCCAGCGAGTCCGCCTCAAGCGTCCGGGTGAGGCCGCTCTGGAGCAGTTCCCGGGGGAACTCCGAGGGGAAGACGCCGGTCACTTCGCCGCCGTTGGCCAGCACCGCCTCCGCCAGCGACTGCATCGTGCCGGTGCCGGAGCCGCCGTAAACCAGACCGATGTTCCGCTCCGCCAGAATCCGCCCGAATTCGGCGGCGACGTCGGCGTAGAGCGGGTGACGGCCGAACGAGGAGGCGCAGTAGACCGCCACCTGCCGGACAGAAGAGACATCACAATACATGGATCACCTCGTTTCGCGGACCAGTTCGCCCGCATGATAGGAACTCCGCACCAGAGGAGCACTCGCCACCGCCCGGAATCCCAGTTCACGGGCGAACGCGCCGAACGCCTCGAACTCCGCCGGCGTCACGTAGCGCGCCAGCGGCCAGTGCGCCGCCGACGGCGGCAGATACTGCCCGATCGTCACGATCGAGACCCCCGCCTCCCGCAGGTCGCGAAGCGTCCGGCGCACCTCTTCGTCGCTCTCGCCCAGCCCCAGCATCAACCCGGACTTCACCGGAATCCCCTCCCCCGCGGAGGCGGCGAAGCGCAGCACCTCCAGCGTGCGGCGGTAGGTCGCCCGGGTGCGGATTTCCGAAGAGAGCCATTCGACCGTCTCGACGTTGTGGTTGAACACCGCCGGCCGCGCCTCCAGCACCCGCCGGATCGCGTTTTCGTCGCCGTTGAAATCGGGGGTGAGCACCTCGGTCTCCGCCTCCGGCAGACGGCGGCGGAGCTCCTCGATCACGGCGGCGAAACATCCGGCGCCGCCGTCGGGGAGATCGTCACGGGTGACGCTGGTGACCACCACGTAACGGAGTTTGAGCCGCACCGCCGCCTCCGCCAGCCGGACCGCTTCATCCGGCTCCGGGGGTTCCGGGTGCGGATCGTGACCGATCGCACAGAATTTGCAGTTGCGCGTACAGTTGCGCCCCATGATGAGAAAGGTCGCGGTACCGTGGCAGAAGCATTCGCCGAGATTGGGGCACATCGCCCCGGAACAGACCGTATTGAGCCGGAGATCCTGTAAAATCGCACTCACTTCGCCGGCGCCGTTGGCGCCGACCCGCACCCGGATCCACTCCGGCAGCCGCGGCCGGACCGGTTTACCCTCACCCTGCATCGAATGCCTTTCCCGGCAGGCGGCGCACCGCGTCGCCCCGCCCGCTTATCTGCCGCAGTCGGAAATCACGATCGCCGCATTCGACCCGCCGAACGCGAAGCTGTTCGACAGCCCGTGCCGGATTGTCGTGCCGGTGCGGCATTCGCGGACGAGATCCGCCCAGGCGAATTCCGGATCGGGATTCTCCAGATTGATCGACGGCGAAATGAAGTGACGCTCCAGCATCAGCGAGGTGAAGATCACCTCCGCCGCGCCGGTCGCGCCGACCATGTGACCGGTCTGCGACTTGGTGCTGTTGATCGCCGCCTTGTCGCCGATCACCCGGCGGATGGCGTCGAGTTCGACCGGATCCCCCACCGGAGTACCGGTGCCGTGGGTATTGACGTAACCGATGTCCGCCGCGCTCAGACCGGCGTCGGCGATCGCGTCGCGCATCACCGCCGCGGACGCGGCGGCATCCGGCACAACCATGTCGTGCGCATTGCTGTTGGAGGCGACGCCGGAAATTTCGCTGATCGGCCGCACACCGCGCGCCCGGCAGCTGCGTTCGGACTCCAGCACCACATAGGCCGCGCCCGCCGCCAGCACGAAACCGTCGCGGTCACGGTCGAAGGGACGGCTCGCCAGCTGCGGCGTCTCATTGTATTTGCGCGACAGCGCCCGGCAGGCGCAGAAACCGAGCGCCTGCACCCAATCGATCTGTTCGGCGCCGCCGGCGAGCACGATGTCATACTGCCCGGAACGGATCAGCCGGGTGCCGACCATGATCGAAATCGCACTGCTGGCGCACGCGGCGGAAATGTCGTAGGATTCCCCGGTAATTCCAAAAATGAGCGAGAGGTTGGAGATCGCCGACGACGGCATCACCCGCGGCACCGAATAGGGACTCACATTGCGCAGGCGGTAGTCGCTGCAGATGTAGCCATCCGCCTCGTTGAAGACTTCGACGTAGTTTCCGCCGGCGACGCCGCCGATGATGGCAATCCGCCGTTCGCGCAGCTCCTCCAGCGGCAGGCCCGCCTCGGCGAACGCCTCCTGCGCGGCGATGACCGACATGACGCCGACCGGGGGACAGAAGCGCAGTTTCTTGCGGTCGATGAGTTCGGTCTCCAGCGGCCCGTCGATCAGCCCGCCGACCTCGCAGCTGAGTTTATGCTCGACGAAGTCCGGCACCTGAACGATTCCGCATTTTCCGGCCCGAAGCGCCGCCTCATTCGCCGCCAGATTGTTTCCAATCGGCGTGATCAACCCGCGTCCTGTGATAAAAGCTCTTTCCATGAGTCCCCTGCAAACTGTTCGGCGAACCGCCTTGATATTACCGGTTTTTCGCAAAATCCGGGTTAATATAGACCTGCTTTCCGCCTTTTTCTACTGTGGAAAGATGAAAAATGTGTGGAATATTCAGGAGAATGGTGTTATATTCCTCAGCAGAAGACAGGAGAGGACCCGCAGCGGATGGCACTTCTTTCGGTAAACAACCTCAGAATCGACTTTCTTTCCGGCGACCGCCGCCTTCCGGTGGTCTCCGGCGTCTCCTTCTGCGTCGAGCGCGGGAAAATCCTCGCCCTGGTCGGGGAATCCGGCTGCGGAAAAAGCATCAGCTGTCTGGCGCTCACCCGCCTGCTGCCCACTCCGCCGGCCTTCCCCGCCGCCGATTCGGTCGAATTCGACACCGGGGAGGAGACGGTCGATCTCTTCCGGCTCTCCCCCCGGAAACTGCGGAAATTCCGCGGCGGCCGCATCGCCTACATCTTCCAGGAGCCATCGGTCTCGCTCAACCCGGTGTTCCGCATCGGCGCGCAGATCGCCGAAGTGATCGAGCTCCACCGCCCGGAGGTGACCGATGTGCGCGGCGAGGTGATCGAGCTGCTCCGGCAGGTGGGGATTCCCGCGCCGGAGAGCAGAATCAACGCCTTCCCGCACGAACTTTCCGGCGGCATGCAGCAGCGGGTGATGATCGCCATGGCGCTGGCGGGCAATCCGGAGCTTCTGATCGCCGACGAACCGACCACCGCGCTGGATGTCACCATTCAGGCGCAGATCCTCGAACTCATCGACCGTCTCCGCCGCGAGCGGAACATGGCGGTCATTCTGGTCACCCACAACCTCGGCATCGTCGCGCAGCTCGCCGACTTTGTCGCGGTCATGTACGCCGGGTGCCTGGTGGAGTACGCTCCGGCACGCGAACTCGTCGACCACCCCCGCCACCCCTACACCCGGGCCCTGCTCGCCGCGGTGCCGAAGCTGGGAGGCGGAGGAGGGAGGCTATCGACCATTCCGGGGCACGTCCCCTCGCCGGACGAGTTTCCGGCCGGCTGCCGCTTCAGCGACCGGTGCGCCCGGGCGAAATCGCTTTCTCCTGAACTCGCCGCCCGATGCCGCGACGAACGGCCGCCGCTCCGGGAGCTCTCCCCCGGGCACCGGTGCGCCTGCACGGCCCCCTTCCCCGAAGAAGAGGGTTGAGGCAATGGAGAAGACATTCTTCTGCCTGCTCGGCGCGCTGACCGCCACCGCCGCCGCCACCGTCGCGGTCATCACCACCTACGATGCGCCGGTGACGCGGCCATCCGGAGACGTCACCGCCCGTCCGCGCATGATCTGGCAGCTCCGCACCCGGGCCAACAGTCTGATCGAATCCAAGAACTACCCGGCGGCCCTGCTGATGTTGAACCGGCTCGCCCGCCTCGAACCGGAGAACGCCTCCATCCGGCGGCTTCTGGTGCGTGTCCTCTACGAGACGGGGCGGAACGACGATGCGATCCTGCTCTGCCGGGAACTCCTTGCCGGGAATCCGGACAACGCCACGACCCGCAACAACCTCGGCGTGCTTCTGGCGGCCGGCGGCAGTTTTGAAGCCGGCATCAAGGAGCTGCTCAAAGCCCATACGCTCGCGCCGGAAAACGAATTCATCGACTACAATCTGAGCCGGGCCTACCGGGCGCTCGGCGACCTGCCGGAAGCCGAACGGTGCTATGCCCGGGCAAACCGCAGCCGAAAACAGACCCTGACCGTCGCTCCGCCGGACCTCATCGCCGTGCCCCGTTCCGACTGGCAGGCGCCCGGCGGCAACCAGGAGGAACCCGCCCCATGAGCAAAATCAAAGTGATGGATGAACAGCTCAGCAACCGGATTGCGGCCGGCGAGGTGATCGAACGGCCCGCGTCCGTGGTCAAGGAACTGGTGGAAAACGCCATCGACGCCGGCGCCACCCGGATCCGCATTGAAATCGAACGGGCCGGCTCGCGGCTGATCAGCGTCTCCGACAACGGTTCGGGCATGGATGCCGACGACGTTCTGCTCTGCATTGAACCGCACGGCACCAGCAAGATCTTCTCCGCGGAGGACATCGACCGGATCACCACGCTCGGCTTCCGCGGCGAAGCGCTCCCCTCGATCGCCTCGATCAGCCGGTTCACCATCCTCTCCCGCACCGCGGAGATGCTCGAAGGGACCCGGGTCCGAATCGAAGGGGGCAGACTGCTCGAAGCGGCGCCCGCGGGCTGTGCGGTCGGCACCGTCATGCAGGTGCGCGACCTCTTCTTCAACACTCCGGCCCGGAAGAAATTTCTCAAATCCCCCGCCACCGAGGCGCACCACATCGAAGAGATGGTCGTCGCCCTGGCCCTTCCCCGCCCCGAAGTGGGCTTCGAACTGCGGATTGACGGGCGGACGGCGTTCCACTCCCCCGCCGCGCCGACTCCGGAAGCGCGGCTGCGGGAACTCTTCGGCCGCGCCTTCGTCGACAACCTCTGGCCGGTCGATCACACCGAATCCGGCATCACCATCACCGGTTTCACCGCCGCCCCGGGGTTCACGCGCAACTCCCGTCGGGAACAGCGGACCTTCGTCAACGGCCGCGCGGTCGAATCCGCCGCGATCTACCGGGGAATCCGGGAGGGATACGCGACGCTCGCCGAAAGCGGCAGATACGCGCCGGCGGTGCTGTTCCTCACCATCGCGCCGGAAGAGGTGGATGTCAACGTCCATCCGGCCAAGCGGGAGGTCCGTTTCAAACATGAATTCGCCATCACCCGGGCGGTGACCGCCGCGATTGGAAACGCGTTGAAGCGCTCGCGGGAAACGCCGCTGCCGTCGGTTCACGAAGCGGCGCTTCCGCTCGACGGGAAGGTGCCGCTCCGCCTGCTCCTGGACAGCGCCGGAGTCCAGTATCAACCGAAGGAGACCCGCCAGCCGACGCTGGATCTGGGGGAATCGTTTTCCGCCCCGGAGGATGCCCTGCCGGACGCGGCTCCGACCGAAACGCTCTTTTTAACCGATCCCCCCGGGGAACGGATTACGCCGGACAGGGAACTTCCGCAGGAAGAGCCGGAGGACGCGGCTCCGCCAGTTGCCGAAGCCGCCGACCGGGAGCGGACTCTTCCCGCCAAAGCGCCCGAAGCGCTCCCAGAGAGCGACGCCCCCACCCCGGAAGAACATGCCGCCCCGCGCCAGCCGGTGCGCCTCTCCACGGCGGGGAGCGCGCAGTTCAACGGCGACTGGCCGGAGGAAATTCTGGGGATCCTCGATCACACCTACATTCTCGCTTCAGGGCGAAGCGGACTGGTGCTGATCGACCAGCACGCGGCGCATGAGCGGATCATGTTCGAACGTCTGCTGACGGAGGCCAAGACGGGAGCCGCTCCCACGCAGGCGCTGCTTCTGCCGCAGGTTCTGGAGCTGCCGCCGCCGATGCGGACTCTGCTGCTGCGCTACCGTAAACTCTTTGAAATGCTCGGATTCGACATCGAGCCGATGGGGAGCAACACGGTGATGCTCAACGGCCTGCCCGCCTCCATGCCGACGCACCGGCCGCTGGAGGAGCTGATTCCGGACATGCTGCAGGAGCTGCTCGACAACCAGGGGGATAAAATTCCGGTGGAGCTCGAATATGTCGCGCGGGCCGCCTGCCGGGCGGCGATCAAAGCTCACGACGAACTCACGCCGGAGCTGGCGAAGGAGCTGTTGCGGCAGCTCAGGGAATGCCGGCAGGGCACCCTCTGCCCGCACGGGCGCCCGACGATGGTCACCCTCACCTACCGGGAAATTGAGAAACGGTTCGGCCGTCGCTGAGGAAAAAATGTATTTTTTTCACGTTTTGAGCTTGCAAACGCCGATTCCCGGGGTATATTTAAAAACGTTGCATCAATACGTGCACCCATAGCTCAATTGGATAGAGCGTCTGGCTACGGACCAGAAGGTTAGGGGTTCAAATCCCTTTGGGTGTACCATTTTTGTATCTGCACCCATAGCTCAATTGGATAGAGCGTCTGGCTACGGACCAGAAGGTTAGGGGTTCAAATCCCTTTGGGTGTACCATTTTTGTATCTGCACCCATAGCTCAATTGGATAGAGCGTCTGGCTACGGACCAGAAGGTTAGGGG
>URVC01000041.1 GCA_900551245.1 uncultured bacterium
CCGGCGAAGTGGGAGCAGAACACCCCTTCGTTTTCGCTGATCTCCGCCACCACCGACGGCGAACGTACTCCGAACCTCGTCACCCTCGCAATCGGCGTGCTGGCCGCTCAGTTCGAAGGCGTGGTGCTCAACCCGGCTCCGGTTCCGGCCGCTTCCGGCGGCGTGAACGGCGGAATCTTCCGCAAGGCGAACGGCGGCGAAGTCGCCCTGCTCTGGTCGCAGGGGCCGACCGGTTCGGTGCTCCTCGCCGCCCCGGTTCCGGAGCTGGAAACGGTCTCGCTGTACGGAGAACGCTCCTCGCTCAAGCCGGTCAGCTCCCGCGCCGGAGTTCACACCTTCCTCGTGCCGCTGACCGACCGGCCGCTCTACCTTCACGCCGCCCGCGCCGGGATGCGGCTCATAGCCTCGCCGGTCGACGCGGTCAAAATTCTTCCCCAGCCGGACGGGAAAACCCGGGTGACTTTCACCCTGCTGAACCGCGGCAGTCGCGAATGGGATGCCCGGATCAAAGCACCGGCCAACGGAGTCTTCCGGTCGGTTCCGGCGACGGCGACCCTCCGGATTGCCCCGAAGAAGCGGCGCAACCTCTCCTTTCTGCTCGAGCCGGTGCGGCTGACGCAGGAACCGGAGTTTCACCTGCCGTTCACGGTCGAACTGCCCGACGGCGGAGAGTTCCGCTATTCGGTTTCGCTCCGCAACCGCCCCTCCGTGCACATCGGCCGCCGGCCTTCGGCGCCGCTCAAGCTGAACCGGGTGGAACAGGCGGTGGTCGGCCGGCCGCCGAAACTCGCCTCACTGCAGGAGGACTACTTCTGGGGCGGGCCGGAGGAACTCTCCGGCGAAGTACAGCTTTCCTGTGACGCCCGGGCGCTCTACCTCACCGTCAAGGTGCGCGACACCAACCGGAAGGCGCCGGAGCCGTGGCCGGGCGTGGTCGGCAGCAGTCTCGAACTCTTCCTCGACCTCCGGACTCCGGAACAGGGACTCGGGGAGGCCCATTACGGCAAGGGAGTGTATCAGCTGCTGATCCGGCCCGAACTGCCGGGCGTCGGAGCGGCGCTCTGGAGTCCGCAGCTGCCGGATGCGGCACAGCGCGGCGCCGCCGTGACCGGAGAAACGACCCGGGAGGGGTACATCGTCCGGCTCACACTGCCGTGGCGGGCGTTTGGACTGCAACGAGTTCCGGAAAGTTTCGGCTTCGACCTCGGGCTGAACGGAGTGTTTCCGGATCAGGCGAAACGAAAGACCCAGCTGATGCTCTTCGGCACGGCGCAGAATTTCCGCAGTGCCGCCGATTTCGGCAGGGTATACACCAGCGATAACTGAGAGACAATATGCAACATTTTCACGACGGCCGCGACTGGTTTTTCGAGCGGCGGCTGGGACTATTTCTTCACTGGGGGCTGTACGCGATTCACGGGCTCCACGAACAGGAGCAGCAGCGCTACGGCGTTCCGGCCGAAGAGTATGAGAAGCTGACCGCCGAATTCCATCCGCGCCGTTTCGACCCGGAGCAATGGCTCGACCTCGCCGAAGAGGCGGGCATGGAGTATCTGGTGCTGACCACCAAGCACCACGACGGTTTCTGCCTGTGGCCGAGCCGGGAGACCGGCTTTCACGTCGGGAACACCCCGTACCGGCAGGACATCGTCCGGCAGGTGGCGGAGGCCTGCGCCCGGCGCGGGATGCCGCTGGAGTTCTACTACTCGGTGGTGGACTGGCACCAGGAGAACTATCCGAACCTCGGCCGCCATCATGAGATCCGGACCGATCCCGCCCGGCACGACTGGAACCGCTACCTCGACTACCTCAAGCGGCAGATCACCGAACTCTGCACGCAGTACGGTCCCGTCGCCGGGATCTGGTGGGATATGAATGTGCCGCAGGCCGAAGCGCCGGAGGTGCACGAGCTGATCCGTCGCCTTCAGCCGGGAGCGGTGATCAACAACCGCGGATTCGGTCCGGGCGACTATTCGACGCCGGAACGGGATTTCGACCCGGAGAACGCCAACCGCGGCGAGGTCGCGTTCACGCGTCCGACCGAGGCGTGCCAGTCGATCGGATTCAACAGCTGGGGCTTCCGGCGGGATGAAGACTACTACAGCATCCTCTACTTCCTGCGCGCCATCGACACCAATCTGGCGCGCGGCGGCAACTACCTTTTAAACGTCGGGCCGGACGCCGACGGCGTGATTCCGGAGCCGGGGCGGAAGATTCTGCGCGGCGTGGGGGCGTGGTACAAACGGGTCCGGGAGTCCTTTGCCGAGCCGCTTCCGGGGCTGACGGCGGATCCCGCCCTGCTCGCCACACGGCGGGGCAATGCCATTTACCTCCACTGCCCGCGCGGCCTTTCCGGCAGTGCGCTCTCGCTTCACCCGTTGAAACAGCCTCCAACCCGGGTGACGCTGCTGAACACCGGCGAACCCGTGGCGTGGACTCTGGAGCCGCTGATCTACTACCGCGACCGCGGTGCGGAACTGCGTCTGCGCCGAATCGACGCCGACGCGCTCAACAACACGGTTCCGGTCTTCAAGCTGGAATTCGACCGCCCGCCGGAACTTGGCTGAACGCTCCGTCGAACTCCGGAATCCGCGGCGGGCGGAGTTCACTCCTTCGTTGCGCCGCCCTGCCCCCGGGTGATCCTGCGGTAGGCGGCGGGCGGCATCTGCATCACCCGCCCGAATACCTTCGTAAAGTGGAAACGGTCGGAAAATCCGGCGGCCTCAGCAATCTCGTCGATGGAGTGCGTGCTGTAATGGAGCTCTCCGGCCGCATATTCCACGCTCTTGCGCAACCGGAACTGCTGCGGCGTCTCCCCGGTCTTCTCCCGGAACAGCCGGATGAAACTGTTCCGGGAAAGCCCCGCCCGCTCCGCGAGTTCGGTATTGGAGTATTTCTCCCGCAAATTGCCTTCGATAAGCTCGCAGATCGCCTCCACCCGGTGATCCGGTATCGTATCCAGCCGGAACAGTTCCGGCGGCAGCCGGCTCATCGCCAAACCGATGATCGCATAGGCCAGCAGGGTGCGCCGCTGCGTATTCCGCCAGTCCTGCCCGGTCGCGATGCAGTCGTCGATCAGCTGCCGCAACTGCGGCTCAAGCGGCAGTTCGAAATGCTGTTCCGGGCTGGTGATGTGGTCGTAGATCCGGAAGTGGATGTAGAAGTGCGAAATCGGCTGTTTCGAATAGGTGAAAAACGAACAGCCCCGGGGGAAAATGTAGACCCGGTCGGTCAGAAACGGCTGCGCCGCCTCCCCCGTCAAATAGAAGTACCCGCCCGGCGTGGGGTTGCAGTAGAAATACCACTCCGCCGGCAGAAAATGCGCCCGGTCCCACGGATAGAGCGATTCCCGGTAATGGCAGCGGGTAATGCGCAGCATGCTGTTGAGCACTTCGATCTTTTCCGCACTGAAATTTTTACTGATAGTTCTTTTTGACATAGATTTGCTTCTCCATACCATACCGGCCCGCACATTTTCATCCTATAATATATCATAGTTCTAGAAAAGAAAAAAACAAGAAGGGAAAGGATGTTCCTCATCCATTCATGTGCTTTTAAGACACAGACGGGGGAGTTCCGGCCCGGCAGACGCCGGAATCACGCCCCCGGTCCCGTTCGAACTTCAATTTTCTCAAGCTTGGGAGCATGACAGATGAAACAGCAGAGTTCCGTATTTCCGGCGTCGCATTCCGTCGCGGCCGATTCCCCGTCGTTCCGCGCGAAACGGAGTAATTTTACTTTGATCGAACTCCTGATCGTAATCGCGATCATCGCCATCCTCGCCGGGATTCTGCTGCCCGCTCTGAACCGCGCCCGGGAGCGCGCCTACTCGATCCATTGCGTCAACAACCTCAAGCAGATCGGGCTGGGGCTGGCCCAGTACACCGGCGATTTCACCTTCTTCCCCTGGCCGCAAGACGCCACCCAGACCCTGCCGGGGACTACGGAGAAAGGACGCTGGTGGAATCTGCTGACCGGCCTCTCCGATTCCGGCGTCAGAATCGGCAGCTCCTATCTGCCGATCGACCGGCAGCACAGCTCCGTAAACGGCAGTTATCTCGGTCTGCGCTGTCCCAAACACGCCGAACAGCGAACGGAAAACGGCGGCCCTCTTCCGAGCCACTATATCGTCGTCGGTTCCAGCTCCACCTTGTGGTATGCCGACGGCGCCGTCGGCATCACCGGTCCACTGAAGGTCGGTCCGGCCGGCGTCGTCTCCCCGGAACGGGTGAAGAAACCCGCCGCAAAAGTCGGCGTCATCGAATATCAGGCGGATCGAAATGAAGCCGGACTGGGCGTCATCACCGACGGGCGCTATCTCTTCAACTCCTCCAGCACCTCCAATCTGGTCGGTCCGGTCCATGAACGGAACACGGGGGCCCTCTACGTGGATGGACACGCAGGGATGCTCGACGCGGTATCCGAACTCAACGCCGCCGGCGGCAGCCGGGAGGTCGAGATCTGGAAGAAATACTTCGCCACCAACATCAATGAATAGCCGGGCAGCGCTCCCGCACAAGAAAGGAACTTCTCCATGAAATCATTGCCCGTTACCCTCTGCTCCGCGCTGGCTCTCCTCGCCTGCGGCGGAGAGCCGGTCAACCTCAATTCGCACATGGAACTGGGCGAACCCGGGCGCGGTGTGCCGGGATATTTTCTCGACGTCAACCGCGCCGCGATCGACACGGTCCGGGCGGCCCCGGACCGGCTCTACACGCCGCGCACCGTTTCCGGGGGAAATCCCGGCCAGTGCCTGATGATCCCCGGCTATCGGGGCGTTTCCCACTACCAGCTGGAACTTGCCGACATTCTGCTCACCCGCGACGGCGAAGTGGAGATCTCCTTCGACGCCAAGGTCGGTCCGGATGAAGGCGGCACACTGCACAAGCTGAGCTCGTTCACGATCGACTTCCGCCTTTTCCCCGACAACGACCGCGACTCCTATTACCCGATGCTGAAGTCGTTCTCCTTCCGCCCGACCACCGAATGGCAGCGATTCTCCCGCCGCTTTCCGGTGAAAGCCTACACCAACTACTACAACATCTGGGTGATGCCCTCCGCGGTGAAGAGCGGCGGAACGCTCAACAGCCTCTACCTTGACAACGTCCAGCTGCGCTACGTCGACGGCAGAAAAACCGGCGAGCCGGAAGAGTACTGCGTGATTCCGGACCGGGATGACCAGCTCTACCGCCGCGGCGACACGGTCCGTTTCGCCGTGCGGGCGCGCCTCGCGGATGCGGCGGATTCGCTCGATGCGGAACTTGCGGTACTGCGGGACTACAACAACAGCGAACTTGCCGCGCTCCCGCTCCGGCTGACCCGGAGAGCGGACGGCACCTGGACCGGAAGCGCCTCCTGGAAGGCCGGGGAATACGGCTCCTTCACCACGGTTCTTCGCCGGAAGGGGAAACCGCTCCGCGGCATCAACACCAGCATTCAGGTGCTTCACCCGGCCGTCACGCATCCATTCGGCTCCTTCGGCTGGGGAATCGGGGTCAACGACGAGGCGCTCTGCCCGATCGGCCGCGCCGAGCGGGAGGGGCAGGAGAATTACAGCATCCGTCACTCCAGCTTCGAGCGGGAGTACCGGCTGTTGAAGGAATCCGGCGTCAACCTGTTCCGGGTCTGGGGCCGGTGGCGCCTGATCGAGCCGGAAAAAAACGAGTTCACGTCAAAGATCATCGGCCTGCAGATGGATATGCTCAAAAAGTATCAGATCGAACCGCTCTTCTGTCTGGTCGGCAACTTCACCGTCCACGGCGGCCAGGAAACGCTGGACCGTTACCGGACGAAGAGCATCCGCGGTTCGCAGCTGCCGATGTATCTCTATGAATATTTCTACCAGGCGCCCGGCCGGAAGATGGGCTCGGTACTGCCGCCGATGGAAATTTACGACCGGTATCTGCAATTTGTCTGGAAGAACTGGGGCGGTCAGGTCCGCTGCTGGGAGATGTCCAACGAACCCGGCATCTTCGGCATGCCGGCGAAGAACTACATCGACTACCTGAAACACACCTGGAAGTTCCTCAAACAGCGCCGCCCGGATTCCATTCTGCTCGGGAACGGGGTGACCGGCGACTTCGGCATGAACGTCGTCAAGTGGTGCGAACAGCTCAACGCCGCCGATCCGAACTACGTCGACTACCTCGACGCCGTCGCCTTCCACCCCTACGCCTGCGGTCTGGACTACATCAACGGCGCGCTCAACCTCTACGCGCAGTGTGTGAAGAACATCCAATCGACGCTGGCGAAACCGCGACCGCTGTGGAACACGGAGTGCTACTATCTGCCCACGGCGCGCCGCCGGCAGATCAACTACAGCCGGGAGTTCTCCCGCTACTCTTCGAATGAGCTTCAGCGGCACTTCCTCGACGGCTTCTTCCACGGGGTCAAAGCGTCGCCTTCTCCGTGCGCCTCCTCCTTCTTCCAGCGGGCGGACCGGATTGTGAATCTGGTGCCGATGACCGAACTTGCGGCGGCGATGAACGCGCTCTCCTTCCTGCTGACCGGCATGGAGACCCTCGCCCCGGTCGATCTCGGTTCGCAGATCCGCGCCGGAATCTTCACCGACAAATCCGGCACCAGAGCGCTGGGATTCCTCTACGACCTGCGCCCCTCGGGAAGCAGGTGGACCCCCGGACCGGGCCGCGCCCGGGTGCTCGATCTCTACGGAAACGAACGCTCCGGCCGCACTCACGAGCTCTCCTTTGAACCGTATTTCCTCACCGGCACGCCGGCGGAGGTGAAAACGATGCTGGCAGGTTCGACCTTCCAGGTGGAGAACCCGGTGGAGCTCTACGGACGCCGGTGCGGCGACCGCCTGTTCCTCGAAGCGCGCAACCGGACGGGGATTCCGGGGATCGTCGAGGGACGTATCGGCGACCTGCCGACCCGCTTCTCCTTCGGCAAAGAGGAGTTTTCCCTCATCGAGCTTCCCGCGGAGAAGGCGGTTCCCGCCAACGTCCATCTGGTGCCGGAGACGCCCGCCCACACCCTGCCGGCCACGGTGACCCTCTCCCGGGGGACCCGCGCCGACCTTTCGCTGGAAAACGGCTGCCTGAAGATCGTTCTGGAGGTGGCCGATCCTCAGCGGAAAGCGGCGAAAGGCCATGCGCTCTGGGAGGGCTCCGCGGTGGAACTCTTTCTGGACCCCGCCCCGTTCCGCCACCTCGACCGCAATGAGATCAAGCCGTGGCAGTACGCGTTTGCGGTCCGCCCCTCCACGACCGGCGTAACCGTGTACGCCAGCCGGAATCCGGCCACCGCCGCCACCCGGAAGGTGACCGAGACCGACACCGGCTACAAAATGGAGATTCTCCTCCCCCTCGCGGAACTTCCCGCCTCCTCCATCTACGGGCTCGACATCGAGATCGACCGCGTCGGAGAAAAGCAGAAGGAGTCGCTCGGCAGTGATCCCGGCAACTCCTACCGCCGCCGCCTGCACTATCACCTGATCCGGCTCCCCGGCGGCGAACTGCCGCCGAACGGGGATTTCGCACGCGCATCGTTCGGCGACCCGGCGAACTGGTGCTACCCGGTTCCCTCCGGCACCCGCGTCGACTGCGCCCCGGAGTACGGCAGAAACGGCAACGGCCTGCGCATCCAGACGACGAAACCTGTCCCGGAAAAGGTGACCATCACCCAGACCGTGCCGGTCGAGCCGGGGAAATACGCCCGCGGCACCTTGCAGGTTCTGGCACGGTTTGAACAGGTGCAGACCACCGGCAGAGGGCGCGGCCGCCACGGTGTCATCCTGGCGGTCAACAGCGGCCGCAAGCGCAGTTCCTTCTCCGAAGACAAGCTCAAATCCGATCTCACCGGAACCGCCGGATGGACCCTCTACCAGCTCGATTTCCCGATTCCGGCCGACGCCGGGACGCTGAAACCGGAAATCGGCTTTGGTCCGGCGACGACCGGTTCCCTTTCGGTGGACTCCGTGCGGCTCCAGCTGTTCCCGGCGGAGAAGAAAGAGTAGCCCCCATGTCTTCCACACAAACGACAGCTTCTCCATTCCCCGCGGGCGGCCCCGCCGTCACGCTCCGGGGCGATGCCAATCCGGGGATCTTCTGGTACTGGAACTGCGATCCCTCCGAAGCGATGACGACGCGTCAGCTCACGGCGATGCGCGACGCGGGATTCCGTTCGGTCTGTCTGCATCCGATGCCGCAGAACTTCCGCCCCAACGACTTCTATGCCGGGATGCGGATCGCCTACCTCGGGCAACGCTATTTTCAGCACTTCCGCCGGGTGGTCGACGAATGCCGCCGGCTCGGTCTGTTGCTGATCCTCTATGACGAGGGCGGCTGGCCCAGCGGCACCGCCTGCGGCAGGGTGGTCCGGGGCAACCCGGAATTCGCCGCCCGGGTGCTGGTCCGCGACGGCGCAAAACAATTCAAAACGGTTCCGGCCGACCCCACCGGCTGGCGGAGCGATCTTATGAATCCGGATGCGACCCGGAAATTTCTCCGCCTCGTCCACGAACGCTACCATGCCGCCGCGCCGGAGGAGTTCGGCCGGACCATCCGCGGAATCTTCACCGACGAGCCCACCCTCTCCGGTGCGGTCGGCACCGAACGTGTCCCCTGGTCGCCGCTGCTGCCGGAGGAGTTCCGGCGGCGCAACGGATTCGCGGTGGAGGAGATCTATCCGCTTCTCTTCGCGCCGGCCGGCGATTCGGCGGAGGCGGACCGGGCGCAGCGGCTCTATCTGGAGTGCTGTACGGAGCTCTTCGCCCGCAACTTTTTCGGGGTGATCGCCTCCTGGTGCCACGCCAATGGCATCTCGCAGGAGGGACATCTCGCAGGCGAACATCTCATCACCTCTCACGCGGCAATCTTCGGCGACTACCTGAAGATCTGCGACCGTTTCGACGTTCCCGGCGTGGATACGATCGCCCGGCAGATCCACCCCGCTTCCGGCGACGGAGCCTTTGCAAAACTCGCCCTCTCCGCCGCAGTCCGGAACGGGCGGCGGGAAACGCTCAGCGAAAGCTTCAACGTCTACGGCCCCGGCGACTCCACCACCATCCTCAACCATGTGGCCAACGCCCAGTTCGTGCGGGGAATCAGCCGGCTCATGGTGATGCCCTTCCTCGCTTCGGCGAACGGGGTGCGCAAGATCTCCTGCGGCACTGACTTCTCCCCCCGGAATCCGCTGTGGCGGCTCTTCCCGGCGCTGACCGCGCA
Source organism: uncultured bacterium (assembly GCA_900551245.1). Taxonomy (GTDB): domain Bacteria; phylum Verrucomicrobiota; class Lentisphaeria; order Victivallales; family Victivallaceae; genus Victivallis. Next base: position 9,186 of record URVC01000041.1, read on the forward strand.
CTGGAACTGGGCCGGCAATTTCGACCCGGGCGCGGTGAAACCGCGGGTGTGGGTGCGCTACCGGCCTCTGCTGCCCCTCGCCTCCCCCGATGAGACGGAGGAGCGGAACCGCGCGTGGAATGCGTTCCTGACCGAACTGGACGACCGCTGGATTCCGTGGCGGTTCGCGGGAGTAGAGGAGACGCCGCCGGAGGGCACGCTGCTTCTCGATCCGGAGAACCCGTTTCCCCGGGAGATGGCGGCGAAGTATGCGTTCTGGAATCCGCTTGCGACGCGCGGAAAATTCCGGATTCTCCCGTGCCGCCGCCGGGACGGGACGGAGGCGGTGATGGTCTTCTGCGACGAACGTGACGGCGGGTTGCTGCAGTTCGCCGCGCAGGAGGAGTGGGAGGAGCTGCCGCCGCCGGACGCGCTTCCGGGGCGGCTCGCACCGCTCCGGAAGATTCCGGGCGGCTATGAAGCGCAGTTTGCGCCGGGGGAACTGCGCATCTTCCGGCGCAGAAGCTCCGCGCCGGAGAACGTTCTGCCGCCGCTGTACTCCGCCGGATGGCTCCGGCTCGACTGGCAGGTGGACATGGTGGAAAAGCTCCACCTCGGCCCCCGCCCCGCCTTCCGCCGCAGAGCGGTGGGGGAAGCGCTCCCCGCCTCGGGCGACTACACGGAGCAGGAGCCGGGATTCTCCGGCGTACTGCACCTCTCCGCCGAACTGGAGTGCGGAACCGGTCCCTTGCCGGAAGCGCTGCGGTTCCGGCAGCTCTGGTCGGGCGGCACGCTCCGGGTGAATGGTCAGCAGACGGGGATGCGGGCCTTCGCGCCGTGGGTGTTCCGTCTCGACGGGCTCCGCCCGGGGCGGAACCATCTGGAGCTTGAGGTGGCCGGAACCCCCGCGCTGGAGTGGATGCGCGCCCGCCGCGAGGAGTGGCTTCCGGCCGGCTGTTCCAACAGCTACTGCAACCGGATCGCCGGATTTCCTCCGGAGGAGACCCGTTGCGGGGTGTCGCCGGAAGCGGAGCTTTTATCCCCGGACTCCCGGTGAACGGCAAAGCTCCGTCACGGTTTCCGGGAGATGTCGCAACGCTCCATAATCAGAGAGTTGACATAGCAGCTGCGGATCGTCTCCGGTCCGGAAACGGAGCCGGAGACCTCCGACAACCGGATCTCCTCCAGAACAGTCTGTGACGAGCCGGTGAAACAGAGCGGCTCCCGCCCGCGGAACGAGATGTTGTGAAACCGGACGCGGCCGATTCTGCGCAACGCCAGCCCCTCCTCGACCTCCACCGCAATCGGCTTGGTCAGGGATTCCACGGAGATGTTTTCAAAGCTGACGTCGTCCAGATCCAGCAGCGGCCCCTTGCAGGCGACCGTGAGATAACGGACGGGGTTGTCCAGATAGATGCCGACATTCCGGCTGCGGATGATCAGGTTGCTGAAGCTGCAGCGGCGGATTTTGTCGTCGCAGGTACAGCCGAGCCGCACCCCCTGACAGGAGCTCTCCAGCACGCAGTTGGTCACGACCACATTCTCCGCCAGGCATTCGGCGTCCCGCTGCCAGGCCCGCCCGGCCCGGACGACCAGCGCATCGTCGCCGGTCGAGATGAAACAGTTGCTGACCGCAATCCGTTTCCCGCCGAAGAAGTGCAGTCCGTCGTTGTTGATCATGCGGGGATCGCCGTAGATGCGGAGTCCGGTAATCGTGACATCCTCGCATTCGATCAGCCAGGTGGTCCAGCCGGGGGAGTCGAGGAAGGTCACCCCTTCGAGCCGGACGTTCCGGCAGTGAACCAGCTGCAGCAGGCGCGGACGCGGCTTCTCCGTCTTCGCATAGAAAAATCCCCCTTCCAGCCGGTCGCGGTCGTAGAACGCCGGCCCGCCGCCTTCGATCACCCCGCTGCCGGTGATGGCGATATTGACGGCGCCGGACGCCGCAACCAGCGCCTTCGAACACTTGCAGGGGGCGTACTCCCCGTAGAGTCCGGCCGGCAGATCGTCGTACTCCTCCGGTTCGGTGCCTCCCAGCAGGCGGCTTCCGGCGGGAAGATGCAACTCCACATTGTCGCGCAGGTAGATCGTTCCGCTCCGGTGGGTGCCGGGGGCGAGGACCACTTTGCCCCCCCCGGCCGCCGCAGCCTTTTCGATCGCGTTCTGCACGGCATCGCCCGGAGTTACCCAGAATTCATTCATCGTCTTCATTTCCTCTATTTTGCTTCACCGTTCCACAGTGATCCCGGTCAGGGAGTGCGGCCTCAGAAGCGTCTGAAGCCCCTCTGCGGTAACCCGGCACTTCTGCGGCCGCAGTATGACGCGCTCCGGATCGTCCTCGTTCACCGCATCGACCGAAGGTCCGGAGAGGGTTTCCGCCGTGACGCGCCGGATTCCCGGCAAGGCGAGAAAGAGCGGTTCCGGCTCCTTCATGGACTTGTTGATGATCACGAAGGAGTACCTCTTCCCATCCTTCGAACGCGAGGCGGTCACCTCGATCAGCGGCGAGGCCCCGATGTTGTCCGGAATCGTCTCGGTGACCCGGACGTTGCGCACCCAGATCTTCCCACGGGAATTCCCCGCAATCCGACGCATCGAAATCAGCAGGGATTTCGTATCGGCGAGCGGCGTGTAAACCGTGGAGATCGTCCGCCACTGCCGGCTCAGAACGCCCGGACTGACCGCGCAGGAGCGGGTGGCGTCGAAGCCGCGCCCGTCCCCGATCTGAATCGCGGCGCCGGAGGAGTCTTCCATCCCTTCGGTCCGGATCTCCGCGGAAACCCGGTATCCGCTCAGCGAATTGGCCGGCATCCGCTTCTGAGCGTGGAAATAGTTCAGAAAGGTATCCTTGTGAAAGGTGATCTCCAGCGTGCCATCCGCCAGCTCCTTCTGACTGAAAATCTCTTTCTCCTTCGCGCCGCCGATGAACTTCCACGGCTGGGGCGGCAGGAGATTCCGGGCGCTCTCCTTCTCCTCGCCCTCCGGGGAGATCTCGCCCGAGGCACGGGGCACCCCGTACCCTCCGGGAGAGTCGAACCGCGGGCACTGCACCTCGGTCCGCAGCAGCTCCTCCTGCAGATGACGGCGGAACAGGGTGAACATGTAGTGGGCCGGCCGCCGGAGGTGGGGGGCCTGGAAATTCCGGATGGAGCCCCAGAACTCATTGGCAAAGAGCCAGTAGTTCGCCATGAACACGTTGGGATCGTGCAGCAGAATCCGCAGGATCTCCGCCGAGATCAGCGCTCCGCCGAGCGAAAAGCGGTAGGGACGCGGTTTGTTGTTGTGCATGAAACAGTTGTATTCGGTGACGGCGAGCGGGAAGTTCTTCTGAATGCCCAGCGTTTCCGCCTCCTTCTGCACGGACGCCAGCTTCCGCGTGCAAATCCGCACGCCGCCGAGCGCGATGGAGAAGAGCGTTTCCGGCGCGATTGCGCCGTCGTTCGCCGAATAGGTGCCGATATAGATGTGCGGAACGAAGAAATCCACGTTCTTCCCGTTCCGTTTGAGAATTTCCGGAATCCACTCCTCATGACAGACCGCGCCGAGGCGGATGCGGGGATCGACCTTCTGCATCGCCCGCCGGTACTCCGCGTAGCGCCGGGCGTATTCCGGAGCGTAAATGATCCCCTTCGCCCCCTTCGAGAGGGAGCCTTCATGATTGCCGTGATAGGTCTCGTTGCCGTACTCGAAGTAGACGACGCCGTAGGGTTCCGGGTGCCCGTCGCCGGCCCGGCGCGCCGCCCACGGATGTTTGCCGTCGTCGGGAGAATTCAGGTACTCCACCAGATCGGCGGCGTCCTGTGCGGTGCCGGAGTAATCGGGCAGCGTGATGATCGGAATCGCCTTCGTCTCACGGCAGAAACGCAGGAATTCCGGGAGACCGAACCGGTTGTTCGGCCGGCTTTCCGCCTTCCCGATCAGCTTCTTCCAGTCGAAGTTGTGCGTGCGGCATCCGCCGGGCCAGCGATGAACCGTCACGCCCGCCTCGCGGGCCAGTCGGACCATCTCCGGGTCGGGGGCGTTCCCTGCCGGGTCCCAGATGCCCATGCAGAGATCGTAGGTCCGGTTCCTGCCGCCGGTCTTCTGGTTTTTCCGGTTGACTCCGGCGATCTGATTGGTCCCGAAAATCCGGCGTTCCACCGGCCGGATCACCTCATCTTTGACGACAATCCGCGATTCCGCAGTCAGCTCCAGCCCCGGAATCAGCAATGCCGCCAGAAGAAAAAATCGTTCCTTCATTCCCAACGTCCTCTCTGCGGTTTTAGAAAATATAGATTCCGTTGTCCCGGAATCCCATCTGTTCGATCAATTCCACCCGGTTCACGGTGGTGACATGCCCGTCCGCCGCCGCCACGCTGCACTTCTGCGCGTGCCTCGTATGGACCCTGCCGTTCGTCGCACTGCCGCTCAGATTGTAGGCGGGCCAGTAGAAGTAGTGGTTCTGCATGACGAAATTCCCGGCGGCGTCATATTGAATCGTATCTGCGAGAATCGGGAAACAGCTCGGCTGCAAGGTCTTCAAACTGCCGTGCCAGAGCCCGGAAAAGGGCACGCTCCCCGCCGATTTGTACCGGATGCTCCCTCCGCCGGCATACGGGCCGATATTCGCCCCGTAGGTCTGGTAGTTGTCGAGATCGCCGGCGGCTCTCACATTCCGTTGCCCGTACGGGAACACCGAGGGGCAGGAGAGCGACTTGTTGTCGGAAATATATCCCCCCTTGACCAGCAGGTTGCACCACTGCGTCTTCGGGAAATTCAGTGTGGTCGATGCCGAGACGTTGTTCAGCGGCATGAACCCCCTGTTGTCGTTCGCGTAAGAGAAAAAGAGGGCACCGACCCCTTTCAGATTGGAGGCGCAGTGAATCGTCTTCGCCCGCTCCCGCGCCTTGTTCAGCGAGGGAAGGAGAAGCGAGGCGAGAATGGCGATGATTGCAATTACGATTAGAAGTTCGATAAGAGTGAATTTGCCGTCCTGTTTCCTGAACATTTTTCTCCTCTGTCATTTGAATGGTTTATAGTAGGGATCGAGCAGCTGCTTTTCGCGAAGCGCCGGAATTTCCCCGGCGGCGAGATACTCCGTCGGGAGTCGGAGCGCCTTCACCTCGCCTTCCGGGTGGCGGATGATCTCGAGCATCCGGGAGATCTCCTGCACGGTGCGCTCCTTGTGAAAGCGGTGCACCACTCCGATCACCCGCTCGTCGCGGATCCAGTCAAACGGCAGAGAGTATGCGGCAACACAGTCGGGCCGATAGCCGGGAGAAACCGCTTCCGATTCCTCAAGCAGATTGCGGAGAAAGGAGACGTTGAAGGTCATAATCGCAGGAGGACGTTCCCGGAGAACGGCGGCGGTCAGCCGGTCGGTCTCCTCCGGGTCCGGCGTGATCAGCAGCGCCTTCAGACGGAACGATTTCTCCTGTGCCAGCTGCCGCAGAAACGCCTCCTCGTCGTTGTGAAACGTCCCCAGCCAGGTGATCTCCCGATGGCCCCGGGCCAGCAGAGCGTCCACCGCGGCGGTCAGCGAACTGCGGCAGTCGTGACCGATGGTGTTGAAATTCTCATTCTCCTGCGGAGCATGCATGAGGATCGGAAAATGGCTCTCGCGCAACCGCTGCGAAATCCTGTTGCCGGGAGCGAGCTGGAGCGTGTAGAGGATGCCATCCACCTGGCGCCCCATCATATATTCCAGAACCTCCTGCTCCTCCTGCTGACTGTAATTGGTGATTGCGGTCAGCAGGTGATAGCCGTGCCGCTTCGCCTCGTTCATGAGCGAGTGGATGTAACAGCCCCGTTTCCGTTCGTTAAGTCCGCCCATGATGAGGCCGATGGTTCCGGTCTTCCCGGTGCAGAGGGCGCGGGCGACCGAATTGGGGCGATAGTTCAACTCCTTCACCGCCGCATCGATTTTCTCGCGCGTCTCCCGGGCAACCCGCGTCGTCTCCGGATGATTCAGATAGAAGGAGACCAGCTGTGAGGTCACGCCCACCCGGGCTGCAATGTCTTTCAAGGTCGCTTTCATGGCCGCCTGCTTTACTGTTTTAACGTTAAAACATATTATGCATCATTTTCCATCAAAAGTCAAGAGCAAAATCAAAAAAAACGAATTTTTCCACTCCGGACTTCCGGATGGACTTGACATCGGCCGGGTTTTGTGGTATAATTAAAACATACCAGTTGGTCTGTTTTTAATTTTCGGGAGATCGCATGGGAGCGTTGCGCAACAATCAGCCGCGGGCGGTGACGGAGGGAAAGGTCCGTCAGCTGGTCCGGGAACTGCTTGCCGCGGGGCAGACGGCGTTTCCGTCGGAGCGGGAACTTGCCGCCCGCACCGGCGGATCGCGCAGCGTCATCCGGGAGATTCTCGAAGCCATGGAGCAGAAACAACAGCTTCTGCGGACGGCGAACGGACGCAGTCTCAACCCGGAGGCGAACCGGATTCCGGTGCTCTTCCTCGCCGGCGGGCGGAACATGATCGACAATCCGGCCTGGGCCCGCCTCTGGCTGGCGCTGGTCAACCGGATGAAGGGGACGCCGCTGGCGCCCGAACTCTTTCTGCTCCGCTACTGGCCGGAGGAGATCGCGGAGGATCTGCAAACCCTCGCCCAAAACCGGGCGCGTTATCTCATCCTCTGCATCAACCGGAATCTGGAGCCGCTGATCCGGCAATGGTGCGAGGAGAAGCGGAACATCCTCTTCCCCGACGAAGGACTGCTCCACTACGGACTTCCGGTGATTTCGATCGACAACACCCGGGTCGGCGAACTTGCGGCGCAGCAGCTGTTTGAGCACGGCTTCCGCACGCCGGCTCTGCTGACGCCGGACTTCACCGACCACAGGTATTCGCCGTATCAGAAACGAATCGCCGGCTTCACCCGGGAGTGCGCCCGGCTGGGGCTGGATTTTCAGCCGGAACGGGACTGCTACCGCGTCTATTACGGCAAAGGACGCCTCCAGAGCTGCATCCGGGAGACGACGAAAATCGCCGATCAGACGCGGTACGACTCGCTGTTTCTCACCACCGACGACCTGCTGCTGCTGGTGCTGGAAGTGCTGAACGACCAGCAGCGCTACACCCCCGGCAGCTTCGGCCTGATCACGCTCAACTCCCAGAACAACGCCTTGAGCGGCAACGCCCGCGTCAACGCGATTTCCAGCGCGACCAACGAACTCGCCACATTGATCACCGACCGCATTCTGGCCCACGCGGACGGCCTGATCGACCAGCTCCCCACCATCGCCATCACCCCGACCATTCATGAAGGAGAGACTCTATGCATCAGAAAGAGATCCTGATCCCCGACCGGAGAATTTTATTCACTCTGATTGAATTGCTGGTAGTAATTGCGATCATTGCAATCCTCGCCGCCATGCTGCTGCCGGCGCTGACGGCGGCGCGGGAGCGGGCACGCACCATCCAGTGTCTGAACAATCTGAAGCAGTGCGGCGGATTCGCCGCCAGCTATGTGGATTCCTACAACGGCTATTTCGCCCACCGGATGGCGTCGGAGTACGGCTGGAGCCGCTGTCTGTACAAAGGGCTCTCCATGCAGGGGGCACCATCCTGTTTTGCCTGCCCTGCCACCAACGACCAATCCACCTGGCGGGATACTGCGGCAAGCCAGACCTTTTCGTACGGTTCCTTCGGCATGAACGGCGACGCCTCGTTCGCAAATTTTGCCGCTTCGGGGAAGACGCCGTATCTCCGCTACACGGAAAACGGCGAATACTTCGTCATGATGCTGTTCCACAAGGCGCAGCAGCCTTCCCGCTCGCCGCTCCTCTTCGACAGTTTCACCCAGACGGGCAACTCCGCCAACACGATGGTGTACTACCTCCGGGACGACAACGCGTATGCCACGCTCCGCCACCGGAACCAGATCAATGCCGTGTACATCGACGGGCACGCCGCGACGCAGGGAATGCACGACTTCGCGTCAGACTGCTACACCGCCTACTTAAATTACATGACATATAACAAGGGAATGTATTTCAGAGGGCAGGATCTGAAGACACTTCTGGAAGTCAAACATTGAAACTGAGGAGAAACCAATGATCCACATCGGCAGAAAATCGATCACAACCGTTCTCCTGCTCCTCCTCGCCGTCCTCTTTGCCGGAAACACGGCGGCGGCGCCGGCGGAGCTGGAACTCCGGAAGGTTCCGGATTCGACCAACTGCGTTCCGATACTGCGGAACGGCAACTACCTGTATACCGCCGGCGGGAAGGGACTTTCCGTCTACGATCTCAGCACACCGGCCGCGCCCCGGCTGGTGAAACGCCTGCCCGGCGTCTCCGAGCGGCAGATGGCGATGCAGAACAACCGGCTCTACATCACCGCCCGGGGCCAGGGGCTCTGGATTTTCGACCTCTCCGACCCGGCGGAGCCGCGGCTGCTCACCCGGTTCGACACGGTGGAGCTGGCGACCGGAATCGCCGTGACCGGAAACATTGTCTTCGTCGCCCAGAGGATCTACGGGGTGGAAATTCTGGATTGCACGATTCCGGAAAAACCGCGCCACATCGGGCTGATCCGGGGCGGCGAGATTCAGTCAGTCGCCTTCCACAACAACCTCCTCTACTGCGGCAGCTGGGGCCACGGCCGGATCACCATCTGGAACGTCGCCGATCTGAGGAATCCGAAACGGGTCGGGAGTTTTCAGCTGGATGGCTACGGTGACGGCATGGCCGTACGGGGGAACTACTGCTACGCCGCCACCGGAATGGATGCAAAAACCGGTCCGAAGGAGGCGCGCAAGAACCGCGGCCACGGGCTGGAGATCTTCGACATCTCCGATCCGGCCCGTCCGCGGCGGGTCGGCGGGGTCAAGTTCCCGCCGTCGCCGACCATGTTTTTTGACTCCTGGACCGTGACGGTTTCGGGGACGACCGCTTACGTGGCGGACACCATCAACGGCATCTATCTGGTGAATGTCGCCGACCCGGCCAGACCGGAGATCCTCGCGCAGGGGAAACTCCCCGACTGCTGGAAAAGACCGAATCCGGTCGGCAGCCTGGCGATCGGGGAAGGCGTGCTCTACGTCGCAGGTCTGGACGGCCTGTACATCACCCCCTGGGCGGAAGCGAAACCGCCGCAACTCCAGCCGCAACCGGTTCCCGGAGAGACGAAAGGCGCCCCGAAGGAGTTTCCCGGATTTCAGCGCATCGACGTCAACGGGCAGGTCCGCCGCCTGTTTCTGGAGCAGGACACCCTCTATGCCGCCTGCTCCCATCAGGGGCTGCGGACCTGGCGCGTCACGGAACAGGGGCTGGTTCCGCAGAACCACTTCCCGCTGGCCTGCAGTTACGACGTCGCGGTCCGGGACGGCAGGATCTATTCGGCCGAAGGCGTGAACGGCCTGGCGATCTACCGGATCACTCCCGAAGGGAAACTGGAGGAGCTCGGCCGGGATCCGGCCACCTGCCTCTATCTGCGCACCGTATCCAATCCACGGTTTCTCATCTGCACCACGGGGGGGATGACGCTCTTCGTCAAAGATGTCTCCGACCCGAAAAAAATCCGGACCGTGCTCAAGCAGCAGGTCAGGGGAATCTTCTACACTGACACCACAGCGGACCGGGAGCTCGGCGGCCTCCTGCCGGTGAACTGTCACGCAGGCGGCATCCTCTGGCTCGATCTGCGGGGAGAAGTTCCCGAGATCAAGTACCATTACAAGCGTTTTCTTGCCGCGCAGAACTCCGCGCCCGCCGCGTTGAACGGACGTTTCCTCTTCCCGGCGACGGCGAAGAAAGGAGTTGTCCTGCTCAATCCAGCCACGCCCGATCAGGTTCCGGAACAGGTCATGAAGATCAAAGGATTCCCGTCCCCCGAGGGGACCGTCTCCACCGACGGCTCCATCGCCGTCTTCACCCGCCGCGAATGGGGGAGCGTGACCACGGTCGATTTCACCGATCCGGAGCATCCGGCCGTCATTCCCGGCCGCTCCATCGCCTCTTTGCCGGGCTCGCCCGGGCGGGCGCTGTTCTGGCGCGGGCGGCTTCTGATCCCCGCCGGCCACTACGGAATTCTCTTTGAAACAGCCGCCAACAGCAGGAAACGGAGTGCCGCCGCCCGTCCGTCGAACGGAGAACCGTGGGAAAATCTCTCCACCCGGTTCACCAATCAGAACCGCGAACTGCTCCTCTACTGCGGCAGTACCCGGACCGGCTCCGTCCGCGACATGCAGAAATCCGGCCTCCCGGAGGCCTCCGTGCAGGAGGGAATGCTCCTGCTGAACACCGAACGCTTCCGGAAGGCGTTTCCGGGGAAGACGCTGGACTTCTACTATCCGCTGACGGCGCAGCCGGGGAAAGAGGTGGTTCTGGAGGCGGAACTCGCCGGTCCGGAGGGGGCCACGGTCGATCTGTTTTTCGAGGGGAGAACCGACAGACACTACTGGAAGAAGAAGACCATCTCCCTGAAATCCACCCCCGCACTGTACCGCTTCGAAACGAAATTCCCGGAGAATCTGAAGCATGTCTCCTGCCGGATCACCTTCCAGGATCTCCCGTTTCTGAAGATCGGCAGAATCACCTGCACCGTCAAACAGGACGACCGCAAGGTCGATCCCCGCGCCAACTTCATCACCAACGGCGGCGCGGAACGGGGCTTCTACAATGTGTACCCCCCGTCGGAGGTCCGCATTGCCAAACCGTCGATGAAGGTGGCGGTCGACGACGGCGAATTCCACTCCGGGAAGCACTCGTTCCGGCTGGAACCGGTCAAGAATGGATTCAACCGGCTGGTCTTCAACGCGGTCCCCTACCAAATCGGCAAGCCGCTCGTCTTCTCGATGTACCTGAAGGCGGAAAAGCCGAAAACCGCGGTCTCTCTCGGCTTCTTCACCCATCACGGAGCCGCCTATTTAAGAACCGTGAGCGTCGGAACCGAATGGAAGAAGTATGAACTTGCAGTTCCTTCATTCGGCGACAGCGCGCCGGGGGTGATCAAAATCGGCAATCCGGCGATGACGGAGAGTTTTCATCACGTCTCGCCGATCGTCACCCCTGCCGGGAAGGTCTGGCTCGATGACGCCACCTGTCAACCGGCGCTGAAAAGCACCGAAATGCCGCCCCCGGCAATCGCCCTCTCCGGAAAACTGGAGAGCGAACACGGCTACTTTTACGCGGGGAAACCGTTCCGCGGCACCATCCAACTGGACGCCGCCGCCGGAGCGAAGAGCTGCCGCCTCAACTGGGAACTGCGCAACTGGCGGGGCGAAGTCGTCGCCGCCGGGAAGACACCGGAGTCGATAGCCGTTCCCGGGAAGAAACCGTTCTCGATCACCCCGCCCGCCAACGTTCTCGGCCCGGTCAATCTGATCTTCACCGCCATGGCGGAAGACGGGAAAGCGTACACCCACACCTTCTACACCGGCATCCTCCGCTCGCCCGGCAAATCACTCACCCGCTGGGGGACCAATGTCCACACTTCCCCGCAGGATGACGCGTTCACCATCCGGTTGTTCCGCGACTTCGGTCTCGGCGCGGTCCGGCTCTGGGCGAAACCGAACGAACCGGAGTGCGGCGGCTTCCGTTCCGCAACCCGCTTTCACGACGCCGGATTCCTGGTGATGGTCAACATCTCCGGCCATACCCCCCAGGCGCCGTTCTACATTCCCAAAGACGCCCGTTCGCTCATCACCGGCCATTTCAAGGAGGCGATCCTCCAACACCGCGGCAAGGTGGATTATTACGAGCTCTTCAACGAACCGGAGATCTGGGGCGGCAGAACGACCAATCCCGATCCCGCGAAGTACAACCCCTCCACGCCGGAGAGCTGCGCCGCCGCCACCGTGCAGATGGCGCAGGCAATCCGCGAACTGGATCCGCAGGCGAAAATCGCCGGTCCCGGGTGCCACATCAAGCCGGAGTTTCTGGAGGCGTATCTGAAGGCGGGCGCGGCGAAAATGCTGGACGCTCTTACCGAACACCCCTACCGCCAGCTCCCGGAGCTGCCCGATCAGGAAACCGCCCAGCAGGAATTTCAGGCGGCGCTGAAACGCTACCGCCCCGACCTCCCGATCCTCAGCTCCGAAAGCGGCAACATGAACTTCCCGACGCTGCCGGACAACCGGATTCACCCTCTCGCCGTTCAGTACGCGGCGCGTGATCTCCGGTATGCGCTGATCGAATTCGCCTGCGGCGTCAAAAGCTATTTCCACTTCCAGTCGACCGGAATCGACCTCGGCTACGCCTGGACCAGCGTCCTCGGCGACCCCGATCATCACTGGGTTCCGGCCCCCTTTCTCTACGCGGTCCGGAACGCCGCCGACCTGCTGGGGGAGGCTCCGGTCGTCGACCGGGTCCGGCTCGGGGCCAACAAGCGTTGCTACATTTTCGACAAAGGCTCGGAACGAATCGCCGCGCTCTGGCAGTGGGAGGGGACGCCCGAAACGCTCGAATTTGCCCGCAAAGCCGACTTCTGCGACATGATGGGCAGCTCATTTTCCGCGAAAAAAATCCGTCTGGATGAGTTCCCGGTCTACCTGAGAAGCACCCTCCCGGTCACGGAGCTGAAACAGTTCCTCGCCTCCGCCCGGCAGACCGGAGTGGAAAATCCGCTGCGGTACTCGGTCGAGCTCTGCGACGCGAACACCTTCGGCATCCGCCTGCGGAACGTGACCACCCAGACCCTCACCGGCTCGGTCGAATGCGCCGGAGAGCGGAAAACGTTCAAGATTTACGGCGAAAAAACGGAACTTCTGAAATTCCGCGCCCCCGCGCCGATTTCGCGAACGGTGCAGCAGTTGACGATGAAGCTCCGGATCGACGGCTTCCGCGATGCGGAACACACCATCGCCCTGCGCGGCATGATGATCCCCGCCGCGCGGAACGAGATCAAGATCGACGGCGACCTCGCCGACTGGCCGGCGGAAACGGCTGCGGTGACGCTCGACTTCCGGAACGCCCGCACGCTGCTGCCGTGGAGCAAGGCGGATCAGCAGATCCGGGCGGAACTCCGGTTCGCGTGGAGTCCGGCCGCGCTCTACTGCGCCGTCACCGTCCACCGCGACGCCTTCCACCCCGAGGAGCGGTTCGGCAAGATGGCGATCTGGCGCGGCGACAGCCTTCAGTTCGGCATCGACACGATGAAAAACGCCACTCCGGAGACGAAAGGATTCCAGTCGGACGACTTCGAATACCTGATCGGCGAGTTTCAGAAAAAACCGCTGGTCTGGCGGCTGGCCGCCTCGTCGGTCACCTGGGACAGCTTCGCCAAAGAGATCGGCGAGATCGACGACGTGAAGCTGGCCATCCGCCACCAGCCCGGGAAGACCATCTATGAAATGGCCTTCTCGCCGGTGGCGGTGAGTCCGTTCCGGCTGATCGCCGGTTCCAGCTGCCGGCTCAACGTGCTGGTCAACCTCTCCGACGGCACCCGGCGGATCGGCTGGCTCCAGCTCTCGCGCGGCATGGGGGATAATCCCTTCCGTCCGGCGGAGTTCCTCGACGTCGCTCTCGCAAAATAACGAACCTCATCGCCGGGAGGAGCAGATGACTCCTCCCGGCTGTTTTATTTTACGAAGCGCCTCCCCGCGTTTCGCACGTTCACCGGTTCAGCCGCGCGCCTGACGGATCAGGTCGCGGTAGGTGTAGAAGGAGCCTTTCCGATGACGGGTGAGGTCATCCGGCGAGGTGCGGATCAATCCGAGATGGCGGGCAAACCCGCTGTTCCACTCGAAGTTGTCCATCAAGGTCCAGCAGAAGTAGCCGCGCACATCCACCTTGTCCTCCTCCTTCGCCGCCTGCATGGCCGCGATGTACTCCTTCAGAAACTCGCTGCGGTTCGTATCGTTTTCGGCCGAGGCGAGGTCCGGTTCCGGCCAGGAACAGCCGTTTTCGGTCACGTAGATCGGCAGCCCCGGGTAGCGGCGGGAAATCCAGTTGAGCATCCGCCGGAATCCCCACGGCACCACCCCCCAGAGCATGTCGGTGCGCTTCCACTGCGGATCGACCGAGAGAAAGACATCCTGATCCTCGATCATGCCGCCGTTTCCATTCGGGCCGATGTCGTTTCCGCGCTCCGGCTTCTCTGCCGAAGCGTAGAGCGTGGTGTAGTGGTTGAGTCCGAGGAAGTCGGCGCTCCCCTTGACCAGCTCCCGCTCCTCCGCGGAAAATTCCGGCAGACGCGCGCCCAGTTTCGAACGCATCTCCTCCGGATACTCCCCGAAGACGACCGAATCAGTGAACCAGCCGTAGAAGAACTGCACCGCCCGTTCCGCCGCCGCCCGGTCGGCCGGGGAATCGGTCAGCGGCTCGCGCCAGTCGCAGTTGTTGGCGAGGCCGATTTCGCCCGCATAACCGCCTTCGCGAAACGCCCGGACCGCCAGTCCGTGCGCCAGCAGCAGATTGTGCGCGGCCCGGTAGGGCGCATCCGGGTCCTTCCGCGCCGGCGGAAACACGCCGAGGCCGTACCCCAGCACCGAGGTGCACCAGGACTCATTGAAGGTGATCCAGTGGCGCACCCGGTCGCCGAAGGCGTCGAAACAGATCTTCGCATACCGGGCGAACGCCTCGGCGGTCTCCCGCGCCATCCAGCCGTCGGCGGCGAACTGGCAGCCGATCGGCAGATCCCAGTGATAGAGCGTGGGGAACGGTTCAATCCCGTTGCGGAGCAGGCAGTCGATCAGCCGGTTGTAAAAATCGATTCCGGCCGGATTGGCCGCGCCGGTCCCGTCCGGCACGATCCTCGGCCAGGCGATCGAGAAGCGGTAGGCGTTGACGCCCAGCTCCTTCATCAGCGCCACATCCTCCTCGTAGCGGTGGAAGTGGTCGCAGGCGACGTCGGCGCGGTCGCCGTTCTGAATCCGGCCCGGCAGATCGCAGAAGACATCCCAGATGGAGGGGCCGCGCCCTCCCTCTTTCCACGCTCCTTCGATCTGAAACGCGGAGGTGGCAACCCCCCAGTAGAACGGTGAACTCATGTCTCTTTTCCCTCTCTTTTACAATGTCTCAAGAATGTAACGTTCGAATTCGAGCGCGGCCTTCGCCTCCGCATCGAGTTGTGCTTCGTCCGCGCCGCGACTGAGGTCGCGCCAGACTTTGATGTCGCTGCCGACGGTGCCGCCCATCCGGACGAACGGCTCCATCACCACCGTGCCGTCATACCCGATGTCGTGCAGGGCAAACGCGATTTCGCGCCACGGGATTCTGCCCCGTCCGGGCACCCGCCGGTTGCACTCGCCGGTGTGAAAGTGGCCGAGCAGGCCGCGGGCGGAGCGGATGGCGTCGCCGAAGGAGTCCTCTTCGATGTTCATGTGGAAGGTATCCAGCATGAGCTTGACGGCGGGGGAGTCAACCTCGCGTACGAACCTCGCCCCCTCCTCCGCGGTGTTCAGCAGATACCCCTCGAACCGGTTGAGCACCTCGAGGCAGTAGCTGACGCCGCAATCCTCCGCCACATGGGCGACGTCGCGGACCCCCGCGATGCTGCGCGCCCAGTCCCCCGGCTTGTCGATCGGCCGGGAATAGTCGACCGGCCAGTAGCTGTAGATGCCGCCGCCGATGGTGCGGATTCCCAGAATTTCGAGGCGGCGCAGCAAATCGGTGTAGAAGCGCCGCGCCTCCGCGGCGACCGCGGGATCGGCGCTGGCCAGATTCTGCCGGGCGGAAGGACCATGCCCGGCGGTCAGCGTCACGCCGTGGTCCGCCGCACAGCGGCGGAGATCGTCGAGCTGCCGCTTCGAATAGTCCGGCAGCGGCGTACAGGCGATCTCCAGCACGTCGAAACCGAGTTTTGCCGCCTTCTCGATGTAGCGGAAATAATCCGCCTTCCACTCCTGCTCCCAGTAGGCGTAATAGATGCCGTATTTCACGAAGAACCTCCTTCCCGGCTTGACATTTTCGCTCCTTCATAGTATACTGGAGCAGAAACAGAAAATCAAGGCGCAAAACAGGTCGAAAATCAACACTTCGAGACAGGATGTTCAACGACTGCTACACCAGAAACAAAGAGGTTGTTTCCTCGCCTCCGCTGCCCTTTTATCTCTTTTCCGTCGGCGAAAAGCGTCTGCTCCGGGGAGAGACCGCCGAAATGGGCAGTTTGAAAAACTCCTTCTGCGAACTCGTCTTCGGCATCTCCGGAGTCGGTGAGTTGACACTTTACGACAAAAATTATCTCTGCAATCCGGGCGACGTCTTCTACTACCTCCCCGGCGAGGAGCACCGCCATCACGCCCTTTCGGCGGAGTGGACCACCCGCTGGGTCTGCTTCGACGGGCCGCTGGCCGCGGCGACACTGCTCGCCTACCAGTACCCGCGGCTGCAGCGGGGAACCGGCGGCCTGCCGGAAGAGCTCTACCGGACCCTCAAACGGGCGGTCTCCGACTCGGACTATCAGCAGGTCCGCCGCACCTCCCGGCTGGTCGGAACCCTGCTCGCCGGACTGTACCCGGAAAATCCGGCAGGCGAACAGTCCTCGCTGCTGGTCAAGCAGTGCATGGAGTGGATTCAGAGCCATCTGACGGATCCGGCGCTGGATCTGACGTTGCTCTGCGACACCTTCGGCGTCGGGAAACGCACGCTCACCCGGCTCTTTCACGAGAAGATCGGGATGCCGCCGGGGCAGTACATCCGGAGCCGCCGCCTGACCGAAGCGCAGATTCTGCTGATGGGGACCGATCTGCCGGTCCGGGAGATCGCCCGGAAGTGCGGATTTTCCTGTCTCTCCTCCTTCATCCGGTTCATCCGCAACGATCTCGGCAGTTCGCCGCTGGCGTACCGCCGCCGGAACCGCCGCGCCTCGGAGGAGGCGGAGTGATCCCGCGCCGGCGCGGCCCGGCAGTTTTTCCGCCGTCTCCGTACTGCCGAAACTATTCGAGCATGATATTTTTGAGTTCAAAATTCATCTCCGGCCTGGCGGCTCCGGGAGCCCGTTTGGTCCGGTGGAAGAGGAAGAGCTCGCCGCGCAGGGTCGACAATGCCGCCGAACCGGTGGGCTGGAAATCCTTTCCGAACATCAGACGATACTTGTGCCATTGCCCGTCTCCCCTGACCGTGATTTCGCCGCGGAAACTGCCATGCCAGGTCTGTTCCGGCAATATGAACTGAAGAATTCCACCCTCCCGGCTTCTGATCCAGCAGGAGAGATAGTGGTAGTCGTCGCTCAACCCCTCCTTTTTGAAGGTCAGCATCAGCGCCGGACAATCCCCCGCGGCGACCGCCGGGAACCGGACCGTCAACACGCGCTGCCCATCGACAACGGAGCGTTTGACCTCCCCCTTGACCCTGGTATTGAGATCCTTCGTACCGGTGACATTCACGAAATGCTCCTCCGTCAAGTTTGCGGTGTGCGAACTGGCCTCCTCCGCGGTTGCAGCGACCAGCACCGGAACCGGCGCTTCGGTCGGGAGCCAGTTGATCGCATCGCCGCGCGCTTCGTCGGAGGAAAGGAAATCAAACGACACGACCGGAACCTGAGGACGCGGATTGTCCCAGGCGGCCACGAAGGTCCCAATTTCTTGATTCCGTGAATTTTTCCGGATGATCCCCATCCTGGCGTCGGGAAGCTGGGCGACCGACTGCCAGTCGCCGACATTCCGGGCGGCCTCCACCACATAATCGGTGGTTTTGCCGTCGGCATAGACTATTCGATAGGCGCCCGCAACTCCCTTGTCTCCCCACGCCGCCGTGTGTAGGAAGAAGATTCGCGACACTCTCCTGCCGACCTTGATGCCGCGGATCGCAGCCGGGAAACGGGGCCGCTTCGAACCGCGCACCACCAGACAGGATTTGCCGTCGTTCTTCTCCGGGTCGATGATGTGGAAGGGGATTCCGGCGGCACTCTGCTCTCCGAGCGGCATCACCCGGAAATCGTTTTCCCCCTGATCGGTCCAGCCGCCTCTGCCGTCGTTCTCCTCCTCATCTTGGAACGACACGTTGGCATAGGGCGCGAGATCGATCGGCATCAGCGCCGAGCTGGCCGCCACGTAGTCTTCCTCCGCAGCATCGGCCAGCGGAAGCGCCTTGTCCCAATACGTTTCCGCCCCGACGGCATAGTGGAACAGATTGTAAAGCCAGGTCGCCGCGACGCTGTCAACTTTGTAGCAGGCCATCGTCTCAAGCTGTGACAGAATGATCCTCCCCCGGCCGCAGACAGCTTCGACGACCGCATTGCCGACATTGGCGCGCGAAAGCATCGGCCCCTTGACCGCAAGCGCATTGACCGTGTAGGGCACAAAGGTGCCGGTCACAAGGAAACCATGATCCGGATTGTTCCAGGTGTCGAAGCTGGTGTAGTCAAGTCCGGCGAAGAGCGGATGACCGGGCGTGACGAGGTCGACGAAGGTATTTTCCTCCGCCGAAGGGCTCTGATTTCCGGGCAGCACGCTCCTGCTGTTCTTCTGTTCAAGCACCAGCAGAGTGCCGCCAAGATGGCGGAGAAAGCGGGCAAGATCTGAAGAGAGAGGCAGTGAAATCTTCTGCTTTTCAACATGTTCCGCAGGAACCACGAGCACGCCAGACTCCTTGAGCTCCCCGGGTGATTTGACGACGGAGTACTTGAGTTTGAAGTTGTCGAGGACCTCCTGAAGCGCCGCGAGATTGCCGAGGGCACCGGTGTCGAGGACGAACACCGGCCGCTTCTGGTCGATTTTCCGCGTCAGAATCGAGCGGCTCTGGAGGTAGAGATCGTAATAGTTTCTGGCGATCTCCCGCCCGTCCGCCGTCAGCGTCAGGCGCAGCTGGTAGTTGCCCGGAGCGAGATCGGCGGGAATCCGCAGCATCGCCCTGCCGGAGTGACGGCTCTGGGCGGCAAGTTCCGCGATATCGACCGAGCCAATCGGCTGGACCTCATGGTCGGTCTTCGCCAGAGCGAACTGCAGTTTCAAATTCCGAAAGGAATCCTTACCGCTGTTGATCACTTCGAGGATCCACGGCGACTCCTCCCCGAGAAAGAGGTTGCGCGGAAAGAGATGGTTGCTGTTGTGGAGCGACGGAAACACCGGCTGCGTCCACAGCGTCGACGCCCGGATGCCGCCGAACCACGGGGCAAAACCGCTATAGTTCGGATCGAGCCGGTAGAGCTCGAAAATACGGCGCCCGTAAAGCGTCTGCGCCCACTCGCCGAACCCGGGACCAACCGCCTTGAAGAGCGGCGCACAGCCGGTGAAGCCAATCCCTCTGGGATCCCCCCAGCTGGTCGAATTCGCCATGTATTTCGCGTACTGCCCGACATCGCCGCGCCGGAAGTCCGGGTCGACACGAATGCCCCAGGAAAATCCGACGTTCTCCCAGGCGACCAGCGGCCGGGAGAGTCTCTCCTTTTCGCCGTAAATGCGCAGTTCCCCCTCATACTGCTCGGCCAGCACATCGACCAGCCGGGTCCACGGGCTCGACAGCGAAGTGTAGGTATGTAGATCATGCACATCGGTGTCCAGCCGGGTCTCGCCGTAACTGGCCCAGCCGGCCGCTCCGGAGAAGGTGCTGATCGGGCGTTTCGATTTGTCGAGCCGACGGACGAGCCCGACCTGCAGATCCATCAGGCGCGACACCCGGGGGGAGTTGCGGTGCACCACCTCGTTCCCCATCGACCACATGGTCACCGAAGGATGGTTGTAGCAGGATTCGACAAATTCGGCCACCTCCCGCATATTGTTCTTTTCAAACGCCTCGAAATCGATGTTTGTCGTGAAGCACCAGCCCCACTCGTGAAAGATCATCAGACCGGTTTCATCGGCAATTTCCAGCACTTTCGGCAGAATCGGCATATGCGCGGTCCGGGCGATCACATAGCCGAGGTTGCGCAGATTGAGCAAGGTAGAAAGAATTTTCCTCTCCTCCTCCTCCTCCGAAAGTCCGTAACCGCCGTACTGGATGGAGTTGATGTTCTGCCCGAACAGGTAAATCGGCTCGCCGTTCAGGTAGAATCTGCCGTTTTCGGCAATGAATTCACGATACCCGAAGCGCACCGCCCTGCTGGCGACAACCTTGCCGCTCTCTTTGATATGGAGCGTCAGGTAATGGAGATAGGGGTTGTCGATCGACCATTTTACAGCATCATTCAACGCAATCGTGACGGTGCCGGTATTGCTTCCCGGCTTGAGTTCGACCGCCTTCCCGGCAAGGGTTCCGACGACCCGGCCGGCATCCTTCCGGACCGCCGGCGAAACGATCGCGTCAAACTCCGCGGAAACCGCCCTGCCGGTGTGATTCAGGACCGTGTAGTCCACTTCGATCCCGCCGGCGGCGAGCCGGGGCGTCACCAGAAGTTTCCGGATCCGGATTTCCGGCTCGAGCGACAGAGCGACATTCTGCCAGATGCCGCCGCGGATGTTGTTGAGCGCCCACTGGGAGCCGTAGACATGCTTGACCTTCTGAATGCCGCCGGTGGTTCCCTGATCGGAAAATACGCGTATGGCCAGCACGTTCCGTCCCGCCCTGGCCGCATCGGTCGCATCGAGTTCGAACGGCGTGAACTCTCCGAGATGGCGCCCGACCTCCCGGCCGTTCAGAAACACGACCGCCTCGCAGCCGATCACGTCGAACTTCAGAATCACCCGGCGATTTCGCAGTTCGGCGGGGGCCAGTTCGAATCCGGTGCGATACCAGCCTTTGACATAGGGCTGTCTCTTGTTCTGCTTCTCGGGATACTTCCGGTACCAGTTGAGCGGAACCGCGATCGTATCCCATCGGGAGTCGTCAAATTCAGGATTCTGATACCCTCTGGCGAAATCCGCATCGGCGGGAAAGGGCTTCGTCGAACTCTCCAGTCCGGAGATCTTCCAGCTGCCGTTCAGCGAGCGAAGCAGGGGCGCCGCCGCTCCCCGTGAGGCCGGTCCGTTCGGAATTTCACCGACGCCGATGGTTTCGACACGCGTGAACCGCCGCGGTGCCGGGAGGTAGGGCGACACCGTCACCTCCGCGACTGCCGTTGCAACGCACACCAGCAACAGCCCGATTCCGGTCAAAAACTTCAACATGAATCCCTCCAGTTTTAATTTGAATTAATATCTTTTAAATCAGAATTTTACACTTTGTCAAAATCCATTTTTCTGAAATCATTTCCCATACTGCCACCCTTCACTTATATTATGCCATAAAACGGGGAAAAAACCAATGGGACATTGTTCCGGCAGCCTTGAATTTTGTTCAAAAAACAGGATTCCATTCATTCAACGTCCCGGCCGTCCCCTTCGTCTCCGTCCTTCTGCTGCGGCGTTGCGGCGTAACGCTCCGGCCGAAACCGGCCTGCCGTGGCGAACGGCGTCTTTCTGCGGAACGATGGAACAATCCAGTGCAACTCAACGCGGCCGTTTTTCTGTAAAGTTTTCGGAATTTCATTTGCTTTTTTTGCCGTCATATGATACTTTTTTATCATGAAATTCCATTTTGAAACAATTCTGCCCGGCCCGGGCGAGTCATTCGTAACCGAGGAGATGGTCGCTCCGACGCTCGACTGCGTCTACCACATCCACCCGGAATGCGAACTTACCTGGATCGAGTCCGGCTTCGGCAGCCGCTTCATCGGCGATTCGATCGAACCGTTCTCCGCCGGCGACCTCGTCCTCATCGGCGGCTCGGTGCCGCACCACTATCTGACCCTCGAATCCGACAGCACCGGGCCGGAGTGGAGCAGGACCCGCGTCGTCAAATTCGCCCCCGCCTTCTGCGGCAGAACCTTACTCGAACTTCCTGAATTCGAAGCAGTCGCCCGCATGCTTCAGGAGGCGGCACGCGGCCTGCACTTCCCCGAAGAGAGTGCCCGGGAGGCCGTTCCGCTCCTTCAAAAGCTTTTCCGTGAACACGGCGCCCGGCGGCTGCTCACGCTTCTGGAACTGCTCGAACGGCTCTCGCGCCTCCCCCGCCGCCCCCTCTCCGGAACCGTCATCGAACCGGAGGCCGCCCCCGATGAACGGCTCAACCGGGTGTTGCAGCTCATCCACCGCCGCCTCGCCCAGGGGCGGCCGATTCCGCTGGCGGAGGCCGCCGCGGAAGCCTGCCTCACCCCGACCGCCTTCAGCCGCTACTTCCGCCGCGCGACTCGCAAACGCTTCATCGACTACGTGACGGAGCTCAAGCTCAGCCGGGCCGCGGGGGAGCTCGCGCGAAGCGATCGGCCGATCGTCGAAATCGCCTTTGAATCAGGATTTTCCAACCTGTCGAATTTCAACCGGCAGTTCCAGAACAGCCGCAAAATGACCCCGCGCGCCTACCGGAACAGTTTCCGCCGAATCGACCTTCACCATGCCGACTCCTGAACCGACTATGGCAAAAAAGTATCAGAACTCGTCAAGAAATTAAAAGATTTCCCCCCGAAATCCGCTATACTAAAAGCAGAGCATTCACACTGCAACGCGGATGACGGGAGGAAGATCCATGAAACGTTCTGAAATCAACCGGCGAATCGCCGAGGGGATGGCGTTCTTCGAAGCGATGCACTTCAAACTGCCCCCCTATGCCACCTTCACCATCGCCGACTGGGAGCGCGAAGCCGAAGCCGCACGCGAGATCTTCGATCTGAAACTGGGCTGGGATGTCACCGCGTTCGGCGGCGGCGACTTCCTGAAAACCGGCCTCCTGCTCTTCACCCTCCGCAACGGCATCGCCGGTTCGGAGCGTTACCCGAAACCTTACGCCGAAAAGATCATGATGGTCCGCGAAAACCAGGTCACTCCGCGCCATTTTCACTGGCACAAGCACGAAGACATCATCAACCGCGGCGGCGGCAACCTGGTCATCGAACTCTTTCACGCCGACCCGGCGGAAAACCGGCTCCGCGACGGGAGTTTCCCGGTCAGCGTCAACGGATTCCGCCGGACGCTCGACTCCGGCGACAAGGTGATCCTCCAACCGGGCGACAGCATCTGTCTCGAACCGATCCACGCCCACCGGTTCTACGGCGAACCGGGCAGAGGAAGCGTCCTCGCCGGAGAGGTTTCCATGGTCAATGACGACAGCAACGACAACTGTTTTCTCGATGATGTGATCCGTTTCGACCCGGTCGAAGAGGACGCCCCCCCCTTCCCTCTTCCCGCCGCCGACTATGAAACGTTTGTGAAAGGAGCGCGCCATGCGTAACGGCATCCTCGCCGCAGGAAACTGGATTCTCGACAAGGTCAAGACCATCGACCGCTGGCCGGGCGAAGGCAACCTCTGCAACATCGTCGAGGAGACCCGCGCGCCGGGCGGCGGCCCCTGCAACCTCCTCTTCGACCTCGCCGCCATCGATCCGGATCTGCCGCTCTACGCCGCCGGAAGAGTCGGCGACGACGACGACGGCAACTTCCTTCTCAACGAGCTTCGCCGCCGTCATATCGACAGCCGGTGGATGATTCGAAGCCGTTCCGCCGCAACCGCGTACACCGATGTAATGTCCGGCGGAGGGCGGCGGACCTTCTTTCACTGCCGCGGCGCCAATGCGGAGTTCAACCCGGCGGACCTCGACGGCGTCGACCTCCCCGCCCGCTTCTTCTACCTCGGCTATCTGCTGTTGCTGGACGCCCTCGATACGGACGATCCGGAGTACGGCACCGCCGGCAGCCGGCTGCTGGCCCGGATGAGCGAAGCTGGCTGCCGGACCGTCGTCGATTTCGTCTCGGAAGCGCCGGAGAAGTTCCGCCGCATCATTCCCCCGGCCCTGCCCTGGACCGATATCCTGATCATCAATGAGATCGAAGCGTCGCACTGCCTCGGGCGGGAGCTGCGCCGCGCCGACGGTTCCCTCGATTGGGCGGAGCTGGTTCCGGCGGCGGAAGGACTTCTCGCGGCCGGGGTCCGCCAGCTGGCGGTGATCCACTTTCCGGAAGGTGCACTGGCGCTGGAACGTGGCGGTACACCGGTCTACGCCCCCTCCTGCCGGATGGAACGCTCCGAGATCGTCGGCTCCACCGGCGCCGGTGACGCGTTCGCCGCCGGGGTGCTCTACGGTCTGCACGAGGATCTCCCCCTGCGTGAAGCGCTCGATCTCGGCTCCGCGTCGAGCCGGTTCAACCTGCTCTCCCCGACGGCCAGCGACGGGGCGGTATCGCTTGGCGTCATGCGCAACTATTTGAAAGAGTGTGAATTCACACCTCTCCCGGAGATATTTCAATGAGTAAAAAAATCTTTCTCGGCATCGGTGCCGGGCCGATTCAGACCGGCATCTTCGTCGCCGGAGCCGCGGCGGGCGGATTTGAGCGGATTGTGCTCGCCGACGTCGATTCTGCCCTGGTGGAGGCTCTGCGCCGCCACCGGAGCATCACCGTCAACACCGCCGGAACCGACAGCGTGCGTGCCGACCGTTATGCGCCAATCGAGGTCTACAACCCGGACCAGACGGCCGACCGCGCCGCATTGATTGAAATCGCCTCGCAGGCGGAGGTGATCAACACCGCCCTGCCGGCGACCAGATTCTACCGCTTCTGCGCGCCGTGGTTGCGGGAAGGATTCGAACGAAATCCCGCCGCCCGCCGGCTGGTCTACACCTCGGAAAACAGCACGACGGCGGCGGAAGAGCTGGCGGAATCTGTCGGCAAACCCTTCCCCTCCACATACTTTCTCGATACGGTCATCGGCAAGATGAGCAAGGTGTTCGAGGCGGCAGCAGGGACTCCCGCGCCGCTGGTGCCGGGATTCCGGCGCGGCCATCTGGTCGAAGCATTCAACACCATCTACACCTCGGATGCTCCGGGTGCGGCGGAGTGCGGCATCGTCGGACTTTATCCCCGCAACAATCTGGTTCCTTTCGAAGAGGCGAAGCTCTACGGCCACAACGCCTCCCATCTGGTGCTGGCGCTGCTGGCCCGGCAGAAGGGCTGCCGGTTCATGTCGGAAACGGCTCAATACCCCGAACTGCTGGAGACGACCCGCCGCGTTCTGGTCGAGGAGTGCGGACTCGCATTGCAGCGGAAATTCGCCGGCTGTGATCCCTTCTTCGAACCGGCCGAGTACACCCGCTGGGCGGAGGAGCTGATCCGGCGCATGGTTTCGCCGCTGTTGAACGACGAGGTCGCCCGGGTGAGCCGCGACCTCGCCCGCAAGCTCGGCTGGCAGGATCGACTGATCGGCGCCATCCGGCTCTGCATCGACACCGGAACCCCCTGCCCGACGTTGATGCGGATGGCGGCGCTGGCGGCCCGGTTCCGCGCTCTTGACGAACTGCAATCCGAATGGCCGCCTGAAGGAGCGGAGCTCGTGCAGAAACTCGGTCAGGAAGCCTGAACGAGCCGCCCCCCCGCGCCCTCAGCGCCGCGCGATTTCAAAGAAGACCGCGGCACCGTCTTTTGCGGTATCGACGGTGAAGCAGACACTCTCGCCGTCCTTCTGTTCCGGCGGGATCGTCTTCAGCCGTCTTCCGGAAAGATCGAGCGGGTAGAGCTTCAGGTCGCCGGCGTGGCGGTTGCGGAGGCAAATCCGGAACTTCCCCGCTTCCAGCAGTGACGGCGTCCAACCCATGCGCTGGATCGTTTTCATCTCCTCCTCGGCAAATTTCATGCCGTTGTTGAGTGCGTTGGTGGCGTAGACGACGACAAGCCGCTCCGCCTCGCGAATCGGCCGGGTCCCATCGACGCTGACCACCGCGAGATTGCCGTTCGTGCTCATCTCCTGAATCTCGAAATCATCCAGTTTCTCCCGGGTTCCGGCGAGGGCGCAGATTCCCTGCAGACGCGGGGTGTTGACCCGCAGGAAACTGCGGCTGTTATCCAGCAGAAGTTCCCCGGTGGAGCTTTCGAACACGCTCTCGCCGTCGCTCCGGTTGGAGGCGGGCAGCAACTTCTTCTGTTTCAAGATCTGGAGCATCTCCCAGGTGGAAGCCCCCGGCAGAACGCCCTGCTGTTTCAGACGGGCGACGGTGGCGGGAGCGGAGTTGTCCAGCGCGACCGCCAGCTGATGCTTTTCCACAGGCCGGAGCAGTTTCCCTTCCGGGCCGGTGATGTCGATCCCGAAGCCGCAGACCAGCGCCAGCAGGCTCTGGCGGGCGTTCATCTGGGTTGTCCAGAGCTTCTGCGTGTAGACATCCTCCGGATTGATCTCCACACGGACGGCGCTCTCCGCCCGGCTCACGTCCCCCCGCATGAACAGGAAATAGGTGAGGAATTCCGATGCAATCTCGATGGGGTCCGAATAGATCCGGAAGCTGGCCATGTAGGTCGTATCCCGGAAGATCATCGACCGATCCTTGCCCACGGCGATCGGCGCACCGTGCGCGGTCAGGAGGTCGAAATCCTGAAATGCCGCATAGGCTCCGACTTCGAACGCCTGTTCGTAGCGGTAACGGTTCCAGAAGGTGTGATTGTATTCGGAGATCACCATCGGCTTCCCGAACTGGCGCACGGCGGCGAACTCCCGGAGAAGGTTGTTGCTCCGGGCAAGCGAACTCTCCGTGACCAGTGTGGAACCGGCCTGCATCCAGTTGGTCGGATGGGCGAAGTAGTTGTTCAGGACGACATAATCCAAGTCTTTGCGCAACAGGTCATAATGGTGAAATTTATAGTAGTTGTACTGGGAGAACAATCCGCGGTATCCCAGTGACCGGAGGGTGTCGCGGTAGAACCGGGCCATATCCTCCTCCACTTCGCGGAAGAAGAGCATGGCGTCGCGATCCTTCGTGCGGTCCGTGAACGACGGAATCTCGTCAAACGAGCGACAGCGGCTGCCGCGGGCCCGGTTCAACGCCTCAATGGTGCCGTATTTCCGCTTGAGAAACGCCTGCCAGTGCGGCTTGACGAGCGCCGCGTCAATCGGCTGGCGGAAGGTGATCGCCTGTTCGTTGTAACCGAGCGTCAGCGCCAGAACCGGATCTTCCGCCAACCTGCTGCCAGTGTACGGGTTGACATGGGTCAGCAGCGTTTTCACACCTTCAGCCCAGTTGCGGCGCGCCTCCGGGTCGAAGTAGATTTTCAATTTGATGTGTTCCCTCGCCGGGAGTTCCGCACTGCCCCAGTAGGAGAGTTTGTACGGACGATATCCGATCGGACTGGTCATCAGGTCGAGAAAGATGTAGATGCCGTTCTGTTTGAGTTTGGCCACGGCATAATCAAACAGCTGAAGCTGGTGAGCGTTAAATTCCGCTTCTTTCGTCGAACCGGCCATCAGAGCCTGATCGAGGAAATGGAAACGCACCATATTGTAACCGTTTTTGCGGAGCTCCTGCACGGTGTTGTCGATCTCGTAACAGCTTTTCAGGTCGTCAAAGACACAGCTTGCGGTGAAGAACCGTACCGCCGTCTCCGGCTTCTGTTCGAACGCCAGCTTGCCGGAAGCGTTGACAATGACCCGCCCGAATTTCCCCGCGGGGCCCGGCTGATGGAAGCCGGAGAGATCCAGCGCCGACCCCTTTTCCCGACGATTGAGCTCCTCGCGCGCCACCGGCAGCCAGCGGGGACCGGCCTGTATGGTGACCGGTTTCGGCGGCTCGGGGAACTTGATTTTCCGGTCGCTCAACGTCGCGCCGAGAATCAGCCAGATGGCGTCGGAGGATCCGGCGCGAAACTCCACCTGCCGGAGTTTGCCGAACTCCGGTTTCAGCAGATGGCGGGAAACATAGAGCGCGTTGCCGCCGTTCGGCGTATTGACCTTCTGCAGAACCGCGTTGGAGCAGTTGTAGACGCTGAACCAGTCCGCCGTGTCGACCTGGTTGACGATCGGAATTTCGACGGTTTTTCCGTTCTCATAACTGACGGATACGGAACCGATCTCGCGTTTCTCTCCCGGCGCCCAGGCCAGCGTGTGAAGCAGATAGAGATAGCGGGGGTTGGCGCACCCGGCCGGAGCGGAAACAACAGCGGATTTCCGGCCGTTCGGAAGGTTGGGCGAGTGCATGGCAAGCACGCATTTTTCCTCCACTTTCACCCGGAAAGGAACGCCGGAGAAGAGCGGTCCCTTCCAGACCAGTTCGCGGAATTTCCGGCCGTCCTGGAGCGGCCCCTGATCGCTCCAGCCGCCCTTGCCGTCTCCGGCCACGTCGTCATTGAGCAGCCGGTCGGCGACGGGAGAGAGATCCAGCGGAACTCCGAGCTGTTCCAGCCGGAGATTCCGGAGATGGAACTTCCCGGCAGTCTCCTGAAGCCCGACGTTCAGGAAGAGTTTTCGCAACTTGCCGTCACAGAAGAAAACCTTCTCCGCCCGGCGCTCCGGGTAGCTGCCGGCCGGAGTCTTCACCCCGGGATATTCCGTCTTGCCGGAGAATTGCAGCATCGCCTGAATTTTCGGCCCCTGCCTCCCCGGCAGAACCTTGTCGGCGGAGAAGGTCGCGCTCAACTTCAGATAGCCGCAACCACTCTCAACCGGGATCTCCCGGCGGATGCCGGAAAAGCCGTTGTTGCGCTGTTTCAGCTCCACAGAGAATCCGCTCTGGTCGAACCGGAGCGAATCCTTCGCGATTTTCCACGGGGTCCAGCCGTCAGCCGAGGTGAAGTCCGTCTCATATATCACCGCCGCATGCAGCAGCAGAGGAGCGGCGGTCAAAAGCAGGAGGATATTTTTCATACAGAAGCAGTTCCTTTCTCTCAATTTTCCCAGTTGATCATGGCGATTCTGCCGACTTCGGTGTCGCGGTTGAAAAAATCCGAAGAGCCGTATGGATTCGTCAGCGACGGAATCCGCTCGCTGCCCACGTGCCAGTCGAGGAACAGCACATTGGCCTGCGAACTGTGCCGCGCGGCAGGAATACCGGCCCCCGCCGCTGGAGAGGTCGAGGGGTCAAACCAGCAGACCCCCAGCTCCAGATTCGGAACGCCGTCGGCCCACTGCCAGGTGTCGGCGATGAGACAGCGTTGCGACAGTTTGGTCAGCATGGTGATCTTCTTGCTGTTCACCACACTGGCGCCCCCCGAGGAGAGCATCTGCTTGTTGACGCCGTAAGCGTTGTTCCACTTCCACTTCGCGTCCTCCCATTTCATCGAGGGGCAGCTGACGATTTTGTAGGGGATGTAACCGTTGGTGCCGTACTTGGTGCTGGTGTCGGTCGAGGACTGTGAGATGCCGATGGAGCCGGTCATGGTGCTGACCCAGTTGTAGTTACCCCATATGTCGCTCGGATGGTTCTGATACGGCGGAAGACGATCCTGGAAGTCGTTGGTATACATCGAGAATCCATAGCCGATCTGCTTGAGGTTGTTCTGGCAGTTTGCCGAACGGGAGCGTTCGCGGGCCTGATTCAGTGCCGGCAGCAGCAGAGCGGCCAGGATGGCGATGATCGCAATCACTACGAGAAGTTCGATTAAGGTAAAATACCGTTTCTCACTTTTCATTTTTTCCTCCTATGATAAAATTCCACTTCGATGCCGGGAAAAACTCAATTTTTTACGAGTT
>URVC01000042.1 GCA_900551245.1 uncultured bacterium
AACTGAACCGGATGGCCCAGCTGGCGCTCTCCGCAGGAATCCTCTCCTGCCGGACCGGAAAAGCGGAACAAGTTTAATCGGGAGACTGTTCATGAAAAAACTCATTCTGTTCTTCTGCAGCTTATGTCAGCTGCCGCTCTGGGGCGGAAACACTTTTTTCGATGTTGCTTCCAGCAGACCGGAACACTATCATGAGCTCTGGAAATCCGGAGCCTCCTGGCAGGTGCGGAACAACGCAGTCCGCCTGAAAATTCCCGCCGTCAAACATTACAATCAGAATCCGGGGATCGCACTTCGTCCTCAGACGGGAGAGTATTTCAATCTTGCGGGTTATTCCGTAATTGCCGTGGATGTGAAAAATCTCAATTCCTTCCCCGTCAGCCTGATGATCGAGGCCTGCAAAGCCGGCAACTACAAGTGGGGCAGAGACTACTTCGCCTACAGCGGCATCGGTCTGGAACCCGGCGAAAAGGCCACCATGCGCCTGCGCTACCATCGAAACAATCCGCGAAAAGAGAGCTGGGCTCCCGAGGGCCTGCAGATCAATTTTGACGGATTCAACGGATTCGAGCAGCACGTGAACCCGGCGCAGGTAAACGAGATCCGTTTTTACAGCCGCAGACCGGAACGGACCTGTCTCTTCGAGCTCTCCAATTTCCGTCTGGAAGAACCGGCGTCCCCTCTGCCCGCCGCGCTCAAAACGCCTCAGAGTTTCTACCCCTGCATCGACCGCTTCGGCCAGTACAAACATGCGCAGTGGCCCCGCAAACTGCAGAACGAATCGGAGTTTGCCCGATATGCCGCGACCGAGCGGAAAGAGTTGAACGCCCATCCGGAAACAGCTGACCGCACAGTGTATTTCGGCTGGAAATCCGGTCCTTCGTACCGGGCCACCGGCCATTTTTATCCGGCAAAACATGATGGAAAATGGTTTCTGATTGATCCGACCGGAAAACTTTTCTGGTCGTTTGGCATGGACTGCATCAACCTGTTCGATCACCGTACCGGTCTGGCCCTGCGGGAACACTATTTTGAACAACTTCCAGAGCGCAGCGGCGTCACCGAATGGTGTTATTCCACGGGCTATGCCCTGGGCCGCTGGTATAAGGAAAAAGGTCTGTCCACGTTCCCGGCATTCAATTTTGTCCGGTGGAACCTGCTCCGCAAGCATGGATTCAGCGAAGAGGCTGCGGTCTCCGGATTTCTGAAGGACGCCTCGCGCCGTTTGAAAAGCTGGGGCTTCAACACGGCCGGGAACTGGAGCGACAAACGATTTCTGGCTCAGAAAAAAATCCCTTATGTCGTTCCTCTGGAACCTCAAACCCCGACCATTCCCAATGTTCCCGGGCGCTCAAAATCTTTTCCGGATGTCTACCACCGCGACTTTGCCAGGGCCCTCGCCTCACTCATGAAGAAAGAGTATGAATTCACCTTCGACGACCCCTGGTGCATTGGATATTTTGTCCACAATGAACTGGCCTGGGGCGATGAAACCAGCCTGGCCCGCGGGGTTCTGCGCGCCTCGGCAGGGCAACCGGCCAAACTGGCGTTTCGCGATATGCTCGCGAAGAAATACGGTTCCATCGACAAGTTGAATCAGGCCTGGCAGAGCAACTACTCTTCCTGGGAGGCGTTTCTCGCCAGTACCGCAACGCCCGCCGGACAGGGAGCCCAACAGGATCTAATGCAATTCAACCACCAGATCGTAGAAAAATATTTTTCGACAATACGCGACACGCTCAAACAGACGGCACCTCACAAACTCTACCTCGGCTGCCGTTTTGCCGCGGACTATGCGGATCCCATCGTGAAAAGCGCTGCCAGATATGTCGATGTCCTGAGCTATAACCTCTATCAATATTCGGTCGGCACCTTCCGCCTGCCGGAAGGAGTGGACAAACCTGTCGTCATCGGAGAATGGCACTTCGGCACCCTGCAGGCCGGTCCGCCCTCCCCCGGTCTTTGCAGCACCTCCAGTCAGCAGGATCGGGCTCGCGCCTTCGACCGCTACGTGCGCAGCGCCCTGTGGAACCCCTTCATCGTCGGAGCCCACTACTTCGCCTATTACGATCAGATGGCAACCGGCAGACCGACCGACTGTGAAAACATGCAGTTCGGGTTCCTGAGCGTGGTCGACGTTCCCTATCCGGAGATGATCGAGGTGTCCAGAAACATGTCGAAAGAACTCTATTCCCTCAGAACTCAAAAATAAACACGTAAGGAGATTGAAACGATGAAATCGGAATCACCGGCAATTCAGACGCTCTGGCAAATTCAATTTCTCCCCATGGCGAGACGTTGTTTTACTCTCATCGAACTCCTGATCGTAATCGCGATCATTGCCATTCTGGCGGCGATGCTTCTGCCGGCTCTCGGGAAAGCCCGGGCGGCGGGACTCCGCTCCAGCTGTATCGGCAATTTCAAGCAGATTGGAGCAGGAGTCACCCTTTACCGCGGAGACTTCGACGAGATGATTCCCTGCTGGGGAAAGGTCGGCATCCAAAGCTGGCCGTGGGGACGGTATATGGCAGAATATAACTACCTCACTCCCAAAACAATGTTCTGCCCGGGGCAGACCGTCAAGCAGGACATTGATTTCGATGAGATCGGTTCCCTCTACACTCTGGGTATCATGACGTTGACCTCCCCCAAGGTACAGGATTACTTCGATGACCACGCCGATCTCTTCGGCTCGCGGAGCTCGATCAGCAGAACACAGTCTCCTACGCTGACCACCTTCTACTTCTATGCCTTCAAACGGGTGCGCAACCCGGGGCAGCTGCCGCTTTTTGCCGATACCTGCAGGACAACTCTTTCGCCGCGCGGCGCGGGAATCTGGGGATACAGCCCCTATTACAACGATCCCAATTATGCGGCGAGCATCCACCACGGCAATACCGGCGTCCTGGGATTTGGCGACGGTCATGTCGAGAACGTGACCATTCTGCGCTGCCGTGAACTGGATTTCACCCATCTGACCGTCAACGGGATGCATCAAATCTTCAACTGAGTTCGAACGGTTCCGCCCGCTCCTGCTGCTGTCTCCGGGAACGCCGGTATTCCCCAGGGAAAAAACCATATTTTCTCCGGAAAGCGAGCGAAAGCGACATGGCGGAACTGTAGCCGCTCTCCTCGGCAATCCGCTGCAGCGGCAGGTCGGTCGTATCCAGGAGATAGAGGATGCGGTTGAAGCGCAGTTCCTGGAGGAAGCAAAGCGGGGTCTTGTGAAGATGCTGTTGAAAAAGCCGCACCAGCATCGCATGGGAGCAACCGGCCGCTTCCGCCGCAGCCTCAATGCTGATGCAATTGCTGAAATTGAAACTTAAATAACGAATCGCCGCGGCAAGTTTGGGATTCTGAAACGCCAGATTGTCCGTACTGTAGCGGGAATCGATCGCCGCCGGCGCCACCCGCACCGGTTCCATCGGAACCGTTTCGCCGGCCATCATCCGATCCAGCAGCTCTACGGCCCGGCATGCCGTCTCCCTCGGCTCTCCGTAAATGCACGACGTCGGGATCTTCGCATACGGGCTGTCTGTATTGCACAGGACCGCGACCTCCTCCGGTATGCGCACCTTCAACTGACTGAGCACACGGTATGTGGCGGTCAAATATCTCCCGGAAGGAACGAACAGCGCCAGAGGGCGGGGCTGAGAACTGAAAAACTCTGCCAGAGAATCCATGATCACCCCGTAGTCGGCCAACGCATTGCTCGGCATATTCTCCTGCCAGTAACAGACGGCCAGTGCAATTCCACGCTCTTCCAGAACCTGTTTGAGGGAGAACACCGGGTCGATTTCCGGGACGCAATCCGGCCGGTTCCAGTTTCTGGCCTCGATTGCCGCAAAGTTGCGAAAACCTTTGTTGAGAAAATATTCCGCCGTCATCTCGGCAACTCTCCGGGTATCGCCGACGATACTGCGGATATTGTCTCTCGGCAGCAATGCAAAGGAGATGCACGGTGTGCCGGGGAAATTCTGAATCGTGCTCAGCTCGTTGAGGTCGGGGAAATTGGTTATGATTCCATCGCCGCTCCAGCGAGGAGGAATGCGGCCGTTGCTGAACTCGATCAGCCAGTTTCGTTCGCGCCCCAGCCGGAAGAGTTCCCGGCATAGAATTTCGTTGGGATCGAGAAATGCGCAAAGAACCTGCTTCATCCGTTTTCCGTCTGTTCCTGAAGTACCATTCAACCTGGTTCAATATAACTCAAAAATAATTTTTTTCAACCGTCTGACTGCGGATCGTTGTCAAACCGGAACTTCATGAATCGGAACTTATTGCAAAAGAGAAAGTGATCGTTCTCCTGCCGTGGTCAGGACACTGCCGTCTGCAGAAAAGTTCACACATGCTTCCAGGAGGAATTCCTTCCCGGCGACGCAAAGCAAAAGGTTTCGGCAAGAATGCTCGACCACGCGCGCAAAAGCAATTCCCAATCCCCGTATCAAGAACCGCATTCGAAGCCAAATATTGCAGTGGAAAAAAATTTTTCAATTTTCAGTTGATTTTCCACGGAATCAGTGTATCTTTTATAGTAAGAAAAATTAAAAATGTCAATCTGCAGAGTTTTCCGCCGGAAGGTGTGAGGAATCTGGACGTCACTGTTTGCCTGCTGTTTGTGACTACAGAGTTCCGCATCAAAGGAACCGGCAGGAGAGATCTGCAGGGCTCCGGTAACTTCGGCATCCGAAATGGACATTTGACAGGCAGATTTCGTTTTCTGCTCTGTGGAAATGTGTTATTTCTGTCTTGCTGACCGTTGCGGGGTATGACATGACGGCCTCCGGGCGGCGCAGTCGCTCCGGAGCATTCGAAACAGACAGAACGGCAGGCGACCTCCCTTCCCCCGGCGTTCCTCCGTGTCGTATGTGACATGGAAACCGCCCGGCCAGCAGTCAGGCTTCCTGTCCTCTGCCGGAAACACAGCACACTTTGACAACAGGATATTACTGCCGAAACGTTCCGTAAAAGGATCATTCCAGCTCCGGATTTCCGCCCTCGCGGACCGGCGGAATCACCGCGCACCTCAGGGCGCGGCGGCCGGATCAGGCTGATATATGGAATATTTTCTGATAGAAAGCAGAGATACAATAAAACAACAAGGGAGGCGAAAGACGAATATGGCGATCAACAGAAAAGAGGTCAGGGATATCGCGGCCGGGATCGGTTTCCTATTGCCGAATATTCTCGGATTCGTGGCCTTTACGCTCATTCCGCTGCTCATGAGCATCTACATGGCGTTCACCGACTGGAACCTTGAGATGCACAACTTCTTCCGTTTCGAACCGATCCGTTTCGTCGGATTCGACAACTTCGTGAAGCTCTTCTCCGATCCGGATTTCCCCCACTATCTCGGGAACACCTTCTTTCTCATGATCGGCATTCCGTTCGGCGTCGCAGGCAGCCTCGTCGCCGCCCTGCTGCTCAACATGGAGTTTCAGAAGGGGGATTTCCGCAAACGGCTCAAGATCACGATGATCCTGACCGCCGTGATGGTCTCCTGCTTCGGACTGCTCGCCATTCTGGGCTTCGGCGGCTCCGGCATGGCGCTTCTGCTCATGTCGCTCACCGGCGCCGTGCTGATTCTCGGCTCCATCGGCCAGCAGACGGTCTACCGCACCCTGTTCTATTTCCCCTACTTCACCGCGGGCGTCGCAACCTATATTCTGTGGAAGAAGCTCTACAACCCCCTGAACGGCCCGATCAACAATGCGTTGTCTCCGCTTCTGAATCTCGCGACACCGGTCGCGCGTCAGATCAGTCCGGCCTGCAATGCGATCGGCATCGGGCTGCTGGTGGTTGCCGGTCTCATCTTTCTCTGGATGGTGTGGCGCAAACTGCGGCTCTGGCGCGATGGAGAATCCGGCACGGCAAGCGTCTGGCTGGGTATGATTCTCTCCTCGCTCCCGCTCATTTTCGCCTGGTGGTGGACGGCTCCGACTTGGACCGAAGTCGCCGGAAAAGGCAGCTGCGGAAGTTTCATTCTCCTCCTGATGGCCGCCTTCCTCATCATCGGCTGGGGCGCCTTTTTCGTCCGCTGCTCGATCGTCGGCAGGAAGTACCCCTGCATCATCGACCGCGGTATCGGGGACTCCACCATCATCGACGGTTCAGTCATGGTGCTGAACATGGCGCTGATCGGCCTCTGCTGTGTCATCTGGAAACTGCCGGAAATGGCGGCGGCGGAAGAGGGTCTCACCCCGCCGATGTGGCTCTCGGACTACTACTGGGCCAAACCCTCGCTGCTCATCATGGGCTTCTGGGGCGCAATCGGTTCCAACAACATGCTGCTCTATCTGGCCGGTCTCTCCGGCATCTCGCCGGAACTCTACGAAGCGGCGGACATCGACGGCGCCAGCCCCTGGCAGCGTTTCTGGAACATCACCTGGCCGCAGCTTTCCAACGTCACCTTCTTCATCATGATCATGTCGATCATCGGCGGGTTGCAGGGCGGATTCGATATGGCGCGCGTGATGACCGACGGCGGCCCCGCCGGTTCCACCACGACGCTCGCCTACTACATCTACAACGAAGGCTTCAGCACCGGACGGCTCGGATACGCTTCGGCAGTCTCGTGGATGCTCTTCTTCATGGTGTTCATCGTGACCATATTCAACTGGAAATTCGGCAACCGCTACACAAACGACTAAAGGAGACTCCTCATCATGAAGGAAAAACACAGATTCTGGGGTGGTTTCGCCAAACTCCTGACACTGAATATCGTCCTCACCATCACGGCGGTACTGCTGATCCTGCCGTTCACCTGGATGATCCTCACCAGCCTCAAGCTGATCGACGAGATCGGAGCCGACTCCTGGCTCCCCGAGGTCTGCCAGTGGCACAATTACCGCGACGTATTCACCATGAAAGGGATCTTTTTCGGCCGCTGGTACTGGAACACGATCTTCGTCTCCTGCTGGATCACCTTTCTTCAGGTGTTCACCAGCAGTCTCGCGGCGTTCAGCTTCTCGCGGCTGCAGTGGAAAGGGCGCGATCAGGTGTT
Organism: uncultured bacterium; assembly: GCA_900551245.1. Taxonomy (GTDB): domain Bacteria; phylum Verrucomicrobiota; class Lentisphaeria; order Victivallales; family Victivallaceae; genus Victivallis. The sequence goes on from URVC01000042.1 coordinate 7,001, forward strand.
CTTTCTCTACCTCGCAACCATGATGCTGCCCGGACTGGTGATGATGGTGCCGAACTATCAGAACATGGTGCTGCTCGGGCTGGTGGACTCCTACACCGGCCTGATCCTGCCCGCCGCCTTCTCGGCCTTCGGCACCTTCATGATGCGTCAGTTCATGATGAACATCCCGAAATCGCTTGACGAAGCCGCCGAAATCGACGGCGCGACCAAGTGGCAGCTCTTCTGGGATGTGGTGCTGCCGCTGGCCCGCCCGGCGCTGGTGACGCTGACGATCTTCACCTTCATCGGCAACTACAACAACCTCTTCTGGCCGCTGGTTTTGATGAAGACGCCCGACAAATACACCCTGCCGATCGGCATGCTCTCGTTTCAGGCGTCGCAGGGACAGCAGACCCATCTGTTGATGGCGGCGGTCACGATGAGCGTCATACCGATGATCGTCATTTTCGTGCTGTTGCAGAAGCAGCTGGTGAAGGGAATCATGCTCGGCGGAGTGAAAGGCTGAGGTCCGTGCCTCCCGATTGCGGCGGAAACAGTTTTCCGCCGCTTTTTTCATGTTTTTTTTGAAAAAAATTTTGATCAACTGTTGACATTGCGACTTTTTCGAGTATAATATTGATAGAGCGAGAAATCATCGTTGCAGAATCATGGAGCAAACGGATCGAATATGCTTGCCAGAAAGAAAAAAGTGACGCTTTCCGATATCGCCGACGCGGTGGGTGTATCGCGCGCCCTGGTGGGTAAAGTGCTCGGCGGCGGCAACAGCAATATCCGTGTGAGCGAAGAGACCGCCCGGATGATCCGGGAGGCGGCGGAGCGTCTCCATTACCAGCCGAACCTCTCCGCCCGGATGCTGACCGGGCAGAGCAGTCATCTGATCGGGATTCTCATCGACGCTCAGCCGCCGCCGGTGACCTTCCGCACGCTGGCATTCATCGACAAATATGCGGCAGAGAACGGCTATCGGCTGCTGATCGGCGAAGCGCACAACAGCATTGACAGTCTGTACCACCACTATTCCAATTTCATGCAGTACAACGTCGATGGTGTGATCTGCCTGGCCCATGACTACCCCGGGCAGGAGGAGAAGCTTCAGGAGCTGTTCCGCGATGCGGAGAACATCGTTTTTGTCGAAAAACCGGTTCTGCCGGACGCGTGCTGTGTGGAAATCGATCGCGCCGCGGCAGTGGAAGAGCTCACGTCGCTCCTGCTCCGGACGCGCAAACGGGTCGGCATCATCATGGAAGACCCCTCCTATCACAGCATTCGACAGCGGAAAGACGGGTACTGCCGCGCCATGGAAAAGGCGGGGATGGATCGACAATGGATTCATTTTCTGCCCGATGAGCAGGTGAGCCTGGAAGAGCTGATGCACCGGGCCATTACGGAATTTGTTCTTCCCGAGCAGCTGGATGCGCTGATCGCGCCGAACGATCTGGCGGCCTCCTACCTCATGCGGGAACTTCTGCAGCGGGGATTCCGAATTCCGGAGGACATTGCAGTGGCGGGTTTTGACAACGAACCGTTTTCCGGCAGTCTGTATCCGAGCCTGACCACCATCGACGACAACAACGAGGAGATCGGCAAATATGCGTTCGATCTCCTGCTGGAGCAGCTGAACGAAAAGAGATCGGTTCATCACAAACACAGCGTTTGCGTCACCCCGCGTATTGTATGGCGCGAATCTATTTGATGCGAAAAAATTTTTACCTAATTGATAGAGCGTGAAATCAATAAAATAAGGACAAAAAAACAGCAGGCGAAAGGAGGGTGGAAAGATCATTCAACCGTATTCGGAAAACAAACTGATGAGCCCGGGAGTTATGAAACACGTCAACAGTATTATATTTCAATATTCTGCCGCTATTTCAAGCTGCACACAGGAGGAAAAAAAATGAAGAACAACAGCAGACATTTCACTTTGATAGAACTTTTAATAGTCATAGCAATTATCGCTATTCTTGCGGCGATGCTGCTGCCGGCGCTGAACAAGGCACGCAGCCGGGCGCAGATCAGCCAGTGCCAGGGCAACGTCAAGCAGATCATGACCGGAATCCTGTCATACACAACCGATTCCGATGACTACATGCCGCTCTGCATTCAGTCCTATGACGAAGGACGTACGAACAGCATCTACTGGCTTTCGGAAATTTATCCCTACGTCGGTGGTGGACAGTATACCATTCCGGTGCCCACGGATTTCACTCTTGCTAAAGTATTCACTTGTCCGAGCGCACAGCCCGGAGAAGGAAAATTCTGGAAAAATGCAGGTATCACCTGGTCCCACTATGTCTATCCGGCGCCATTTGGTGACCTGCGGTATTATCCGACCGGAACCAATCCCTGGTATCTGCCGAAGAAAGTGTCCAGAATCTATCATCCGACCATGCAGGGAGTTATCACGGACAAAGGCCCCGGGCTGCGTCCCGAAAACGATTTCTGCGACTTGTTTGAAGATTTCAAGGATATCATAAGTCCGATCAACGGCTCCCAGACGCATGGAGGTCAGGCCAATGTCGGTTTTGTTGACGGCCATGTCAAACCGAAGACGTTCTATGACCGTACTGAAGTGAACGAGCTTGGCTACAGCAACACGGACTTCAGCAACACGTTCCACCACGTCTGCGCCACGTGGGTATGCCCCAAATGTGCCACGCAGCGCTAATTCATGGATTACAGCATGAAACAAAAAACTAACATCATTGCTGCCGTCTGTCTGATCGCCAGTGCGATCTATGCCGGCAACCAGACGTTTGATCAGTACCGCGCCTGGCCGGAAGGAAACCAGATCGGTCCTGTCTATGAGCAGGATTTCAGCACCGGAGATCTGAAGGTGTTCACCGCCTTCCCGGGCTACACGATCGGCAAATACGGCTACAACGGTTCCCCCGGTCTCCGCGCCGAACGCAAACCCGGCGAGAAGTACGGATTCGTCTCGGTCACGATTCCGAATCTGAAACCGGGCAAGACCTACAAGGTCTCCATGCTCTGCCGCGGAGAAAACATTCAGGGGGAACCGCACGGCTTCTGCATCGAATTCTACAAGAAGCCGGGTGGCCAATATATCGGCGGGCTCTATGATGCCCAGCCGATTACGAACGAGTGGAAGAAGATCGAACGCCCATTCGTCCTTCAGGAGGGTCAGGAAGCGCGGGTTTCACTCTACATCCGCGACAACGCCTCCGGAGTGCTCTACTACGACAACCTCCAGGTGGAAGAGGTCGGCAATCTCTGGTCGGTGCTTCCGACCCGCCTGACCAACCTCTCGCTCTGGACCGATGACTCCTCGTTCGAGCTTCACGCGGCGATTCCCGAGGGAGCGAAGAACTTCGCCGTACTCGCGACGCTCGATCTTGACGGCAAACGGTATGAGAAGCTGCTCAAGCCGGATGCGAAAGGATTCTGCAGCGGCGACTTCGGTCCCCTCCCCGCCGGACACGGGAAAATTGATTTTACGTTGCTCGACATGGCGGCCAAACGCCGTCTCGCCTCGAGCGCCTATGAGATCAATGTGCGAACCCGCGACGCCGTCTCCGCCAACACGGTGACGATCGACCGGGACCACCGTCTGATCGTCGACGGCAAACCCTTCATGCCGATCGGTATCTACGGTGCCTGGCAGGGCTCCATGAAGGACGAGGATCTGCAGCGCATCGCCGATGCGGGATTCAACACACTCCATCTCTACGGGATGGCGTGGCACCGCGGCCCCGGCAAGTACGCCTCGGATATGGAAGGCATCCGCGCCGGCGTGGATCAGGTCCACAAGTACGGCCTGAAACTGGTTGCCAGCCTCAAGGAGCAGCTCCACGGCTGGAATCACAAGGTCGATGACGCCTTCGGGCCGATTCCGGTGGTGAAGAAGATCGTCAGCAACCTGAAAGATCATCCGGCACTGCTGGTCTGGTACATCAGCGATGAGGAAGCGCGCTCCCGCGTGCCGGACATCATCCGGTTGCGCAACACGATCAATGCGATCGACCCGGATCACCCGACCTGGACTCTGACCTGCTTCTACGACGACCTCAACTACTACGCCACTTCGGGTGACATCCTCGGGATCGATCCCTACCCGGTCAAGGCGACCCATGGCCCGCAGTCGCTCCGCGAACTGGAGGATGCGCTCGCCGCCGGGGAAAAGACCGGAACCACCGTCTGGCATGTGCCGCAGGCGTTCAACTGGGCCGTCGTCGATAAGAACATGAGCGACGAAGCGTTCCGCAAGAGCCGCTTCCAGACGCGGGAAGAGGTGCGTACCGCCCCGCTGCTCGGCGCCATCCACGGGGCGAAAGGGTTCGTCTTCTACGCCTACTACGACATTACGACGATGGAAAAACGTGCTCCGGAACGCGGCGAGCAGGACTGGGACAACCTCAAGGAAACGGTCCAGGTTCTGCACGACCTCGAGCCCTGGATCATGAGCACGGAGAAAGCTCCCGCGGTAACGGTCGAAAGTACTCCGGAGAAAGAAGTGTATGCCCGGGCATTCGTCAAGGACGGCGACGTGCGCGTCGTGATTGCGTCGATGGGCAAACCGTGCAAGGCAATCATCACCGTGCCGGGGAACGCAGAGCTGAAGTCCCGCTTCGGCAAGACCCGCGCTCTCGGCAACGGCCGGTATGAATTCACGTCGGACGCCATCGATTCCGACGTGCTGGAATAGGAGAATGTGAATCATGCGGAACCTGTTTCTCATCATTACAATACTTCTGATTCTGGCCTCGGTCGTCACCTGGCTGACACGCGCCGAACAGGAGGGAGTGACGACGATCGTTTGGACCGCCGGTCTTTCAGCGGATCGCATCGAACAGGTTGCCGCTTTTCACGAATGGATGAAGAAAACCGGCAGAGTGAATGCGAAAGGCGAGCCGCTCTTCCGGGTGCGTCTGGAAGCCGCCGACAATCAGAGTACTCTGATTCAGGCGGTCTCCGGAATGGCGGGCGACCTCATCGACCATGTTCCGGTCAAACGGTTTGCACCGATGGGGGTGCTGGAGGACATCACCGATTTCGCCCGTGAAAACGGGCTGGATCCGGGGAGCAACTACGGCGCCGCCCGCGACCTTCTGATGTACAACGATCGGCAGTACGCCTACGCCTGCAATCTGGCGGCACCGGCACTGCTCTGCAATGTGGACACCTTCCGCAAATATGGCATGGAGCCTCCGCCGGAAGAGTGGACTCCGGAGGAGTTCGAGCGCATCGGGCTGGAATTCACCCGCCGGGCCAATGCCGGCAAACCGCGGCAGGAAGTATTCTTTTCCGGAGCGATGCCCAACATCATTCTGCCGCTGGCACGCAGCATGGGTTGCGACATGTTCAACGAGACGCTGACCGCGCCGCAACTGACCGACCCCTCGTTTCTCAAGGCGCTGACGCTCTACCATCGCTGGGTGGATGAACTGCATCTCATCCCGACCGCGGCGGAAATCGCCTCGGAGAGTTCGGCGCAGTCCAGCGTCAACAGCGACGCTACGCCGCACCTCGTCTCCGGCCGCTATGCGATGATCACCACCGGTCGCTACGTCAACATGGATCTGCGGCGTTTCAAAACCGAACCGATCAACCTGTCGTTTTCACAATATCCGGAATATGAGTTCAAAAATCTGGTGTTCATCTCCCGCAACACGGCGATATTCAAGGGTTCGAAACACAAGGATTTCGCAAAGATCTTCCTGCTGTTTCTGGCCAGCCGCGAATACAACGAGCTGCTGATCCGCAGTTCGGACGGACTGCCGCCGAACCCCCGGTGGGCGGAGAACAACCCGGAATATCACCACCCTGCCGGGCACGAAAACGAGGGCAACCTCCACACCAACGAGCTCAAATGGGCGAGAACCATCGCGCTGCCGGAGAGTCTGAGTCCTTATTACCCGCTGGCGGAGGACAAGATCCGTTACGCCTACGAGCGGGTTTCCGGCGGGCTCTCCCCGGCGGACGAAGCTCTGAAACTGGCCAATGATTCGATCGCCTATTCCATCCGCAAAACCGTGTCCAGCATCCCCTCCCTTCAGGAGCGCTACCGCCACGATTGCGAACTGCAGCAGAAGATCGAGCAGTATAAGGCCGAAGGGAAGAAAATTCCGGCAGAATGGATCAAGAATCCGTTCTATCAGCGCTACTATCGCGAAAAAAATTTGCTTCAAGAGTAATCATAAAAATGAAAAAGATATCCATTCCGCCCCGCTTTCATGCGCCGGCGGTCTTCGGGGCACGCCCCGGAAACCATTTCTTTCTGCCTCTTCCGGCAGAGGGAGAAAACCTTCAGCTGAACTGTGTCAATCCCCCGACGGGAACCGTATTCGACGCCGTTGCCGGCACGCTTTCCGGAAAAATTTCCGCTCCCGGCCGCTACCCGGTGATTTTCGAAGCGGAGAACGCCGCCGGAATCGCCTCCTGCCGGATTGACCTGATCGTCGGAGAACACATTCAACTCACTCCGCCGATGGGCTGGAACAGCTGGTACTGTTTTTCAGAGGGCGTCAGCGACGCCCGCATCCGTTCCATCGCCGACGCGCTGGTCGAACGCGGACTCGCCGCCCACGGCTGGAACTTCGTCAACATCGACGACTGCTGGCAGGGAAAGCGCGGCGGACGCTACGGCGCACTGCTGGGGAACGAACGCTTCCCCGACATGCGCAGTCTCGCCGACTATATCCACTCCCGCGGCCTCCGTTTCGGAATCTATTCGACCCCCTGGATCTCCACCTATGCCGGGTTCCGCGGCGGGAGCACCGACGCGGGTCGCGAGGAGCGCCTCTTTCTGCCGGAAACGCTCCGGCTGCAGCCCAATCAGGTCTTCGGGCGCTATCCCGGGCTGCATAAACTGCAGGTCGACCGGATCGGTTCGGAGTGGAAACTCTCCGACGACATCCGCCAGTGGGCCGAATGGGGCGTCGATTTCGTCAAGCTGGACTGGAACCCCAACGACCTGCCGACGACGCGCCGGATTGCCGCCGACCTGCGGAACAGCGGCCGTGATATCGTGCTGAGCCTCTCCAACGATGCGCCGGAAGCGGATGCCGCCGGACTCTTCACCGAAGCGCAGCTCTGCCGCGTCTCCTGCGACATCAAGGATGAATGGAAGAGCATTGCCGCAATCGGATTCGACCACTCCCCCGTCTGGCAGCGACAGCTGGGGCCGGGGCGGTTCCCGGATCTGGACATGCTGCAGATCGGCGCGATCGGCGTGCCCAACACGCCCAATCCGACCTTCACCATGACCCGGCTGACGCAGGAAGAACAGCGCACGCAGTTCACCTTGTGGTGCATGCTCTCCGCGCCGCTGTTGCTGAGTTGCGACATCGCCGGCATGGACGACGCGACCTTCCAGCTTCTGACCAACGACGAACTTATCGCCGTCGATCAGGATCCGCTGGTTTCTCCTCCGGAAATCCGGGATCGGGGCAACGGCGTCCTGGAGTACAGCAAGAGACTCGCAGACGGTTCGACCGCGATCGCCCTCTTCAACCGGAGCGATGACCGGCGTACCTGCCGTCTGGAGAAGGAGTGCAAAGGGCGGGAGTTGTGGAACGGCGAGGAACGGGAATTGTGTGGAGAAATGACGATTCAGCCGCATTCGGTGCAACTCTATCGGACTCTCCCCGCTCCGTTCAGACAGGAGTTCGTGTTCCGGAATATGGGGAAAGATCAATTGCTTCAGGGAGTGAGAAATCTTTCTGCCGGAAGTTTTTGAAGAGTTCGATAATCAGCTTGATTCCCCCATGGCTCCCGACACTGCAATGAATCAGAATCAGACAGGCAGGGCTTTCGTTCCACAAATTTTGCATCTGGAGGCAAACCGGAACGGCGGGACGGTTCTCTCCCGCTTTCTTGATTACGCTGACGGAAATCCTGTAGCGGAATCATTGACGGAAGTGAGAATTTTCCGAAATGCAACGCATCTCTTTCTGAACATCCAGGCCAGGGAGACTTCGAAAGTCATCGCGAACGCCCGGGAGGACGGCTATGCGGCCCTGGCAGGAGATCATGTTGAAATCTTTTTCGGGGAATCCGGTGAAAACGGCTGGTATCGGCATTTTGCCGTCTCAGCCGGTGGTGGACGGTTCAGCGAGTTTGCGAAACTCTCCGACTGGGAGGCCGTGACAGCGGTGGCCGACGACCGGTGGAGTGCGGAAATCCGGCTCCCTCTGTCGTTGCTGCCGCTGACAGGAGAATCCGTTGGATTCAACATCGCGCGGCAGCGCTCCGCAGCAAAACAGCTGCTGGTCTGGGTTCATACGGGATCGGCTTTTCACAACATCGATCGGCTCGGACGGCTGTATTTTCTGCCGCCGGAACCGGAGTGCGTCTTGCATGGCCCCTGGGTGTGTCAGCCCGACAGCACCTCGGTTGAAATCGGCTGGGAGACGGCAGGCGCCGGTGCCGCGGTCGTTGAGTATCGCCGGAAGGGAGAGACCGAATTCCGGATTGCGTATGCGGATCCGGTTTCCGGCACGATCCGGCGGGACAAATCTCTCCACCGTGCGCGGCTGAAAAATCTGACTCCGGGGAGCGAATACGAGTACCAGCTGAAAATGCTTTTCCCTGAACTAGGAAAAGAGTCTCCGGCAACGGGGCTCTTTTCTTTCCGCACCAATGCCGGAAGTGCGCGGGATTTTTCGCTTTTGCTCACTTCGGATCTGCATTGCCGAACCGGGGAGCTGATGCGGATTCTGCACACTCAGGAAGCAGACAACGCCGACTTCGCAATTCTCCTGGGCGATATGGTGACCGCTTCGCCGGGGCGGCGCATCTATTATGACGGCTTTCTCGATGCGATGCTCCGGGAATGGCGCAAACCATTCGTCATTTCCACCGGGAATCATGAATTCCGCGGTTGCGGAGCGGGAGCCTGGTTCGACCTTTTCGCCGGAAGGGATGGATCAGGGTATTTCACCTTCTCCCACGGCGGCGTCTTTTTCATTGTCCTGGATGTTGCAGGAGATTACAACCCCTCGTTGCCGGAGCTGGAGAAGGCATATCGCACCCGGCAGCGCGAATGGCTGCAAACCGTCACAGAGTCCGGCGACTTCCTTCATGCCGACTTCCGGGTGGTGCTGAGCCACGAAGCCCTGGTTTCCCCCGAACTGGGATCGCATGCGGTGTTCGAGATGATCGACGGACTTCTGACCGGACCGGGCGTGATCGATTTGATGATCGGCGGCCATGAACATTGCTACTGCCGGAGTACGCCGGGAGAGAAAGCTCTCCACTGCAACTCCCCGAAGTTGTGTCGATATCCTGCGTGGGCTCTGCCGTTCCCAGTGGTTCTGAACGATTACTGCGCACATCTGGAGCTGTCGCGACAGGGGGACGTCTTGACCGTAAGAGCATTCGATTCCACCGGCAAAAACATCGATTCCTTTTCCGTGGCGCAGGCGGCACAGAATAAAACAGACCTTGAGAAAGTTTGAGGATTGCTCTAACTGGCCAATCTCTTCGGTTTCCCCCCGCCGTGCTCCTCCGGTGCCGGATTTCAGGGGGGGAGCACTGACGGAAGACGCGCTGAGCGCCTCTGCTGCCCTCCTCTACCGGTGGGGGAACATCCGGCGGCCGCAACCGGCGGTCGCGCCACATGTTGCAGGAACAAAGCAATAAAATATTCGTCACCGCTTCCGGAACGGAAATGTTCAGGAAAAGAGAGAGAGCTGTTTTCGATATTCCCGCGGCGGGATGCCGAAACGTTTCCGGAAGCTGGTGGAGAAGTTCAACGCATTGTCACAGCCGACCGCCGCGGCAATCTCCTTGATGGAGAGCGTTTCATCCGCCAGCAGCTGACGTGCCCGGAGAATCCGCAGATCCAGCAGATACTGGCGGGGTGTCGTATGAAAATACCGGTGGAACAGCCGCACCAGATGGGTGGGGGAACAGCCGCACCGGGCCGCCATTACCGACTGACTCCAGTCATATTCCGGATGCTGTTCCAGCATGTCGCGCAGTGTTGCCAACGCCGGCGGCAGTTCCGGGAGATCCGCCGGAAGCCGCAGTGCTTGAAACAGTTTGAATGCGAGTACGGCATTGCGCCCCGGCTCCTTCACGGAACGCTCGTCCGCAAGTTCGCTGATCTCCCGGAACAACCGTTCCACCGGCGAGTGTTCCCGTCGGGAGAGGACATTCACCCCGGCAAGTCCGCTTTCGTCGAGCAGCAGAGCCAACGCCTTCCCCCGAAGCATGACCGAAACTTTCCGGCAACCGTTCCCGCCGGAAAGAAACTCATTTTCAATTTCCGGCTGCATCAGAAAGATCTCCCCCTGCTCCAGCTCGTACATCTCCCCGCGCTGCCGCACCAGAAGCGTCCCCTGCTGCACGAATTCAATTGACAGAAACGGCGCATGGCGTCTCATGTAGTGCGCTCCGCGAAGCAGATGCACCTCGCAGACGCTTTTGATCCACAGGAGATCGGACAGCGGGTCCACAAGAAGCTGGCGCACGCGGTACGAGCGGCGGACTGGCTGGTGGAAGAATTCCATTTCGCCGCAATACAGCGGCTGCGGGGGACTTTCCCACCGGAAGATCGAGGGGTCGGAAAGCAATTTCATGATGTTTTTATTTCAAATATAATTCCGCTGTTTTTCAATATATTCGGGATTTTCGGTGGTTGTTTTTTCCATTTTTTTTACTATAATAGTATTCAGAAAAAAAACAAGGAGCGATATTGTGAGAAATGAACGACCCCTTCCGGCGCCCCCGCTGGAATCTCTCCGGAAGCAGATCCGGGAGGTACTGTTTCATCCGGAAACCGAACTGATCTACGACTATGCAACCAGTCGGGATCCGGTTCACCGGTTCGATCACCTGCCCGCACCGGAAGAGGTGGCCGCGGATTTCCCCAACCCATGCGGCTGGAGCACCGGCATGGAGGACAGCATGCTCAACGCCGGTTCAATGCTGGATGTTCTCCGGCTGGAGCGGGAAGATGGTGATTCGCCGGAGACCGCCCCCGCCTTCGCCTGCCGGCTTCTGCACGGCATTCACCGTTGCGCCACGGTGCACGGTCACCCCGGCTTCGTGGCGCGCAGCATCACCCCGCGCGACGGGAAAAGCTGCTACAGCAACTCCTCCCGCGACCAGTTCACGCTGGCGGTCTACGGCGTATGGCGATTCCTGCGTGCATTTCCGGACGCTCCGTCTGCGGAAATTCAACGGGCACGCGAACTTCTCCACTCCATCGCCTGCTATTGCGAACACACGGTGACCGCCGGGCACGAGTATGATCTGGGGCGTCTCGACGGCGGCCGGGCCATCGTGTCGAAGATGTGGCAATGCGGCGCACACGAGGTTCTGCGGCTGCCGATGATCTATGCGGCCGCATTCGAGGCGACCGGCGACGGCCACTGGCGCGACGCGGCCCGCGAGTACGCCATCCCCGCGTTGCCCGTCACTCTGGGCGTTTCCGCCAGAGAGTGCTACTGGGACATTCCGACGGCCCAGCTGCAGATATCGCTCCGCTTCTTTCGGGAAACCGATCTCTTTCCGGAACTGCGCAACGGCTTGTCCTCCGCAATGAAACGGGTCACGCAGCTTGCCCGGCCGCAACTGCAACGGCTGCTCGCACGTGCTCTGGCATTTGAAGGCGACTGGGGAGCGTTCTGCGAAAACTGGCGGTTCCTGCCGATGAAAATTACACCGCAGACCATCTCTCCCCGGGGCGATACGGCCGTGTTTGACGGAAAAACCTATTTGAACCCCAGCTTTAACGCCGCCTATGCCGAACCCAACGCTCTGCTGCGCGGCATCGGCAACTGTCTGATCGCAGTTCTGCTGGATGACAGTGCAGCCCTTGACCGCTTTGAAGTCGACTCTCTGCAAACACTGCTGGAAAAAGTGAATTTCACGCTCTGCACCGGTTCCGGAACCGTACAGCTTCTGCACGGCTGCCGCCTTGCTCTGCATCGCGGCGCGGAACATTCTCTTTCGAATGCCACCATTACACAGGAGGTCCTGCATGAAGAAGAATTTCACTCTTATTGAACTGCTCATCGTAATCGCGATCATCGCAGTTCTGGCGGCCATGCTGCTGCCCGCACTCAACAAGGCCCGGGAAAAAGCCCGCGATCTCGCCTGCCTCTCCAATCAGAAACAGGTCGGCCAATACCTGATCATGTACATTCAGCAGAACAATGACGTGATTCCGAACTCCCAGTCCAACTGGGGCAAGGTGAACGGGGTCTCCAAAGGGAAGTGGGGGGATATGATCTTCGTGAATTTCATCGACCGCACCTGGGGGACGAGCGCTTCCACCGCAGACTGGAGCTGGTTGAGCAGCGGGAAAAAATCCGTGCTTCTCTGCCCGGCTCAGACCGACAGCATGGTCAAAAACTACATGGGGCACCGTCACTATGGCATCAACAATCAGGGGTATGCTTCCGATGATTTCTCCGCCGACGGGACCGCCATCGATCGCAAAATCACCAAAATCCGCCGGCCGGCCTCCCGGGCGGCCTTCATGGACATCGACCGGGGAATCACCAACGCCTGGATGGGGTGTCACGTCTACAGCCGCGCCAACATCGTTCAAAACGGCGGCATCTGGCGGCACGGCGGAGGAATCGGCGCCAACTTCTCCTTCGTTGACGGCCATGCCAGACTGTTGAAATACAACCAGATTCCCGTCACACACCGGGAGGTGGAGGGCTACCTGTGGGCAACGGACAGCCCCTCCAATCCGGCGGGATATTATTGAGCGAAACCATCGCGCCGACATGGATCACATCACCGGGGAGTCCCCGGGAACAAGGAGTTGACAATGACCATTGCCTCTATCACATCGCACAGAAAAATATATTCGATCACTCTTCTGCTGGCGGCATATTTCCTGTTGAGCGACGCGGCGGAATCCCCCTACGGCGTCTGCGCCCATCTGAACCGGATGCCGCCGGAGGAGATGCGCCGCGAACTGGCCGGCATCGCCGCCGCCGGCATCGGTTTCGTCCGCGTCGACCTGGACTGGGCACAGGTCGAACCGGAACCGGGGAAATGGGATTTCTCCCGCTGGGACGCCGTCGTCGAGGAGGCGGCCGGACGCAAGGTGAAGGTGCTGCCGATTCTGGGCAGTGGTCTGCCCTCGTACGGGAAGCCGCCGTTCCGCAATCTGCAACGCTATCTGACCTACGTGGAGAAATGCGTCCGCCGCTACAAGGGAAAAATCAACTGCTATGAAGTCTTCAATGAGGTGAATCACATCCGCCCCTGGGGGGAGACGCCGAATCCGGCCAACTACGTCGCCCTGCTGCGCGAAACCCGGCGCACGATCAAACGGATCGACCCGGAGGCAAAAGTCCTTTTCAGCGGCGTCTCCTGCCTCGGCAACTCGTTGAAATTTGTGGAAGAAGCGTTTCAGGCCGGGGCCGGGGACCATTTTGACGTGATGAACTTTCATCCCTACCAGTGGTACAACGCACCGGAGGCGCAGCTTCCTCTGCTGATTCGCGAACTTCGAATGCTGATGAAAAAGCATCATATCGACAAACCGATCTGGATCACGGAGATCGGCGACTCCAGCTCGCCCGTCCGCTACCGGCTCGCCGGGGAAGTGGTCTCTCCGGCGTTGAGAAAACTCGGCTTCCGGCCGGAACGGGACACGGTGGGAACCGTAGCGGATCCCGACACGCTTTTTTTCACCGGCGACATCGATGATTTTCTCCCGGAGTGGAAACGGCGTCGTGCGCTGACCTTCGAAGAACTTCGCACCGTTTCGCCCACCGACTGCCCGATTCTGGTTCTGCCGGGGCGGGAGCTCTTTCCCGCCGCACGCATCGATGCCGTCACCGCGTATGTCCGAAAGGGCGGAACGCTGGTTCTGCCCGGGGGATTCCCGTTCTACTACGATTTTCGCCAGACCGCCGAGCCGGACCAGTTCCGGACGGTTCAAATCGGCAACCGCCTGCTGCCGCAGCTTCATCTGGAGTGGGAGGCATTCTGGGTGAAGAAAGGGGTTCCCCGCACCACGACCGCCACCGAAGCGGGCGAGGAGTTTCCCGGGCTGAAACTCACCCATCACCCCGGTATGCGCTTTCTCAATGCGGAAAATCTGAAAGGCGCGGACCGGATGATTCCGATCGCCTGGGGCATCAACGGCCGCTACCGCATGCCGATCGCCGCACTCTACCAGCTGAACAGCGACCTCAAGGGAAACATCATCGTCGCCGTGGATTCCCGCACCGACAGCGTCACGGAGAAAGAACAGGCCCGGCGACTGCCGCGCCAGCTGCTGCTCGCCTTCGCCGAAGGGGTGGAAAAGGTGTTCTACTACCGCTATCGCGCCGGCGAATGGAACCGCGGTCGCGAAGCGCATTTCGGCATTCTCCGCCGCAATTTCGAGATCAAGCCGGCCGGGCTGGCCTGCCAGACGCTGATCCGGAACCTTCCGCCGGGTTCGACCCGGCCGGAAATTCTCCGTCGCGGCCTGATTCGGGAAGCGCACTGGCGGCGTCCTGACGGCGTGCCGGTCACCGCACTCTGGACCGTTTTCGGGGAACAGCCCGCACCGCAGCCGGGCAGACAATTTCTCCGGGCGGAGACGCTGACCGGAGAACCGCTGCCGACGGCGAAAGTCCCGGACCGGCTCTCCGCAGACATCCTCTATTTCACCGGCAACGGGACGGAATGACACATTGCGGAGCGGGGCGGCGGCGGGGCGCGCCTACCCCTCCAGTTCCCGGCGGACACGGCCGAGCAGTTCCGGAATGTTAAGCTTCTGCGGACACTTCGCCAGGCACTCTCCGCAGTTCACGCACGCCGAGGCGGGCGCTCCGCGCTGAATCGGCGACATCGCGACCGTGTAATCCGCAATGGCCCGCTTTTTATCCCGGTGGACCAGATAGTTGTTGTAGACATAGGCGAAAATGTAGCCGATCGCCACGTTGTGCGGGCAAGGAATGCACTGATAACAGCCGGTGCAGTCGATGTGGCCGGGCGTCTCCCGGAAGGCGCGGATCGCGTTCCCGAGCGCCTTGCGTTCATCCGGCGTGAGCATATTCGGCTTCGCTTTTGACGCGTAGCGCAGATTTGCCTCGACGTCCGCCATCGCGCCCATGCCGCTCACCGCGACGCTGACCTCCGGAATATCCCAGAGGTAGTCGAGCGCCCATTCGGTGTCGGGCTTTTCGATTCCGGTCGAACGGAGCGCCTCGCGCATGGACGGCGGCAGATGAGCGAGCAGTCCGGTGCGGACCGGTTTCATCACGGCAAGTCCCATTCCGTTGGCGGCGGCGTACTTCGGGCCGAGACAGCCCGCTTCGTACTCATAATCCAGATAGTTGTGCTGGATCAGGCAGAAATCCCACGGCGCGGATTCGACCACCTCCTTGAATAGTTCGAGACGATCGTGGAACGAGAAACCGGCGAAGCGGATCTTCCCCTGTTCCTTGAGCTTCATGATCTTGTCGATCAGTTTGAATGGAATCACCTTCTCGTTCCAGCCGCGGTGCATAATCATGTGGATGTGGTAGAAATCGATGACGTCACACCCCATCGTCCGGCGGGATTCATCGAAGAACTTCTCGAAGTCCTCCGGCTTTTCCATGATCCACCACGGGGATTTGGAGGTGACGTAAACCCGGTCGCGCCACGTTCCTTTCAGCGCTCTTCCGGCGACCGCCTCGCTCTGTCCGCCGAGGTAGACGCGCCCGGTGTCGATGTAGTTCACCCCTCCCTCGATCGCGCGGTGGATCATCGCGACGCTCAGATCGGAATTCACCGTTTTCCCGTCCGCGAGCATCGGCAGACGGAGAAGCCCGAACCCGAGCGCGGAGACGTTCACCCCGGTCCGCCCCATCGGGCGGTACTGCATCTGCGGATTGAAATTCAAAACCGGACCCGCCGGTTTTCCGGCAGACGGCACCGCCGCGTTCAGGACCCTCCCCTTCCCCAATACACTGCCCGCGGCCGCCATCAGCGCCGCCGATTTGAGAAAATCACGTCGATTCATGCTTCCAGCCCTCCTGTTTTTTCCTGAAGTCCGATCAGATACGCCGGGTTATGCCGTACCATCCGGTCGATCTCCCGCTGCGGCATCCCGGCGTCGAGCAGTTCGCGGATGCAAGTGCGCATGCCGTCGATCGGATTCGGATTGCCCTGCTGACCGAGGTCCGTAGAGATGAAACTGCGTTCCGGCACGGTGGTTGCATAGTGGAGAAACTCCTCACGACTCTGCCGTTCGAACTGCGGATTTCCACTTCCCGGCCCCCAGAGCCGCGGCAGATAGCAATACTCCACAAACGCGCCGAGGTCGACCGCCTGCCGAATCTGGTCGCGCGTCAGCTTCCAGATCAGTGAATTGACGTGGGTGACGACAAATTTCCTCACCCCGACCTCCTTCGCCTTCCGCGCCAGAATCAGGCTTTCCTGCGGCGAACTGTGTCCGGATGCAAAGATGATGTCCGCTTCGGCGCAGAGTTCCATCACCCGGACCACTTCGGGGAGGACGCGCCCCCGGTCATCCAGCACCGGGATGCCCGGGCCGGGCAGTTTGTCGCACCGGTGCTGATACGCCGCGGAGAGCGTCGGCATCCAGATGCAGCGGCAGAGGGAACCGGTCGTTTTGAGCGCCTGCTCCGCCGCAAAGACGTTGACCTTGTCGCCGTGGACACGGTTCATGCAGAGACTGCCGAACACCTCGAATTCCGGCAGGGCCTGCCGGATCAGCCAGGCGCGGTCGTGACAGCTCCAGTCGTTGGATTTGTACATCAGCGCCCGGTATCCGGCCCGTTTCGCCTCCCCGGCGAGCGCCAGCTCATCGATGCAGCGCGCCCGGGTGTCCGGCAGGCAGTGGATGTGGATGTCGCACACGCCGGCGAGCAGCGGGTCGGCAGAACTTTCGCGCCGGACCTCCGCTTCGTTCCGGACGGAGGCGCCAGCCGCCCTGCCGACCAGCATCGCCCCGCCGGCGACGCCGATCGTCTTGATGAACTCCCGCCGGTCCATGGTTACACGCTCTTTCCCAGCAAGTACGCCTGTTCCGGATATTTTGTATGGTTGACCGCGCCGACCGGCCAGACACCGGGAGCAATCACCTGCCCGGCATCGCTCCAGCCGAGATAGTCCAGCAGAACCTCGTAATGGTCGGTGATCGCCTTCTCCTTACGCTTGTTGTTGTCGGCGTAGGTCATCAACAGAGCGGCCTTCTTCGGCACATGGATCGAGCCGTTGATCGCATAGAAGCGGTCGATCACCGCCTTGATCTGCGCGGAGATGCCGAAGTAATACATCGGCGTGGCGAAGACCACCATCCCCGCGTCGAGAATGTGTTTCCGGACAAATTCAAAATCGTCCTTGAAGACACATTCGCCGTTCATGCTGCATTTGTTGCAGGCAATGCAGGGGTGAACCTCCTTGAACGCGACGTCAAAACGGACGATTTCGTGCCCCGCCTCCTCCGCGCCGCGGATGAAATGCTCCGCGAGCGTGCTGGAATTTCCATTTTTCCGGGGACTTCCCGTAATCACCAGAATTTTCATTTTTCCACCTTGTCCTTTCCGTTCCGCCGGGGCGGCGGCGACGTTCAACAGCGCGCCGCCGAGAAATACGCTTCCTGCGGCCGCCGCGGCCGCCGCCAGAGAGGTTTTCAAAAAATCACGTCGATTCATGCGGACAGTTCTCCTCCGGCTGCAGATTCATCATTTCATCTTCATTTCCGGAACGAGCGGATTCTGGTCGAGCAGCTCCAGTTTCCGGACCATCTCCAGCGTCGTTCGCTTGTACTTTTGAAAATGCGGCGTTTGAATATGGCGTTCATAGGCGGCGCGGTCCGCGTAGATCTCGAGGATCGTAATCCGTTCCGGACGCGCCTTCTCCTGCATCGAATACATCATATAGACGCCCGGCTCCTTCGCCATGGATTCCCGTCCACATTCGGTGACCAGCGCAAGATACTCCGGGAGCTGGGCCGGATCGACCTCAATCCGCGAAAGCCGGACGATGCTCTCCGGCGTAATCCGATTGCCCGCAGCCGTTTCCTCCGCCGCCAGCGGAGCGGCGGCCAGCAGTATGGCGGAAAATATGCTCCGGATCCGTTTCATTGCCGTCAGGCTCCTTCTCACTTTCCGGCGGTTGCCGCCCGATACTCCGCGTCGGAAACCGGTTCGAGCCAGGTGTTCTTGTTGGTTCCAGGATTGCACTCGATTGCGAGATGCGCGAACCAGCTCTCCGGCGCCGCCCCGTGCCAGTGATCGACATCCGGCGGAATCTCCACCACGTCGCCGGGCAGAAGTTTCCGCGCCTCCTTTCCGCGCTCCTGGTAGAAGCCGACGCCGCCGACCGCGATGAGCAGCTGACCGCCGGTGTGGCGGTGCCAGTTGTTGCGGCAGCCGGGTTCAAACGTGACGTTGGAGACCGGAACGTTGAGCCGCTTCTCTTTCGTCAATGGCGCAAGATAGGATTTGCCGACAAAATATTTCGCATAGGCCGTGTTCTCTTCGCCGCGCGGGAATGCGCTCAGCGTACGGCTTTTCACATTCTCCAGAATCCAGGCGATCTGCGCCTCCGTGACGCCGTTGTGCTTCGCGATGGCGATGTGGCTGGCAAGCTGGCTTTCCACCCCCTCCATCGCGGCGAGCGCGGCGACGGTCGCCAGCTCCCGCGTCCGCCAGTCGAGGTTGTCCCGGCCGAAAATGTCGCCGAACAAATGCGCCTTGAGGTATTCATCGATCGCCGGCGCAAACTCGAACAGGGCGCCCTTGACCGGCGCGCCGCAGAGTTTCGTCTGATTCGCCGTACCGAAATCGACGCTCTTCCCCTCCGGGAGTGCGCCGGGGAGCCGCCCCGGAGCGTCCTTGATCCCGCTCGCTTCGCGCTCCTGCAGGAGCGCCATGAAGCTGCCGAGGGCGTTCAGACTGCGGGGAAAACCGCAGTAGGCGTAGAGCTGGACAAGTACTTCCTTGATCTCGTTCACGGTCAAGCCGGCATCGAGTCCGGCACGGAGCGCCCCCTTCAGCCCGGGCATATTCCCCCGGGCGGTGTACATGGCGATTTCAACGAGTTTCTGTTCTTTTTCTTCCAACGGTTTCATCGTATCAGCACCCTCCAGAAATTGCATGGTAAAAACGAACACAAGGATCACGCTCCAAAAGGAAATTTTACGCATGATGTGCCTCACTTTCCGCTCGAAAACACCTCATTGACCCACTTCGCCAGCGCGGCTTCCGCATTCCGGATGCCGCTGCCGGAGAAGGCGCCGCCCCGGACAAACGACGCCTGCGGACACGCCTTGCGCATATCCTGCTCACACCGGGCCATTCCGCCGCCGCCGTGGGTGACAAAGGGAATCACCGTTTTGCCGCGGAAATCACTGCTCGTCAGAAACGTCAGTACCGGCGGCGCCATCGTGCTCCACCAGTTCGGCGTGCCGACGAAAATGACATCGTAGCGGTCGAAATTCTCCACCTTCGACGCAAGTGCCGGTTTGAATCCCGACCGGCACTCCCGTTTCGCCTGTTCGACGCAGGCGTTGTAGTCCGACGGATACGGGTCCGCCGGTTTGATCTCGAACAGAGTTCCGCCGGTCAGCTGCTGAATCTTCTCCGCCGCGAACCGTGTGTTGCCGCCCCAGGAGTAGTAGGCGACCAGCACCCGTCCGGGTTCAGCCGACACCTTCGACGCGACACTCCGCTCCTCCGCGGAACACCCGAAACCGGAAACCATCGCCGCCGCCATCATACACACCATCGCCTTTCCGATCATTTCACCATCTCTCCTTTTTCTGATTGAAGTTTCTCCTCCACGGAATGCAGCAGAAAATCGAGACAATCGATCCGCTTCTGATTCGCGTGGATCTTCTGGAGCAACGCCCTCCTCTGCCGCAGCAGAAGCCGGCGTTCCCCCTGGAATTTCGCCTCCCGTTCACAAGCGAGAAACTGCTCCGTCATCGCGACGCCGCATCCGGCGTCCTTCAGATTGCGCAGGAGCAGTATCTCTTTTTCGTCACAGCTTTTCATCGTCCACCTCGTTTGCCCCGGCTGTTCTCTTTCTGAAAATTAATGTAATGCAAAATCAAATAATAACAAATACTTTCTTTTTATGATAATTGATGCTTGAAAAGCATAGATCGAAATGGTATGGTATCCCCATAACCCGGAAGGAATCCAACCATGGAACTCAGACTGCTGCGATATTTTCTGGCGGTGGCGCGGGAGAACAGCTTCACCCGCGCGGCCCGGTATCTTCACGTCACCCAGCCGACCCTCTCACGCCAGCTGATGGATCTGGAGGAGGAGCTCGGGCAGAAACTGCTGAACCGCGAGACCCATCACATCTCGCTGACGCCGGAAGGGATGCTGTTGCGCAAACGCGCCGAAGAGATTCTGGCGATGGTGCAGAAAACCGAGGCCGAATTCAGCTCCATCGGCGAAAATGTGGCCGGCGACATCCACATCGGCGGCGGCGAGAGCCGCGCCATGGAGCTGGTGGCGGACGTCATCTGCGAACTGCATGAGGAGTTCCCCGACATCCGCTGTCATCTCTACACGGCGGTGGCGGGCGATGTGATGGAGCGGCTCGACAACGGACTGCTCGACTTCGGCGTGCTTCTTCAGCCGGTGGACATCTCCCGCTACGACAGCGTCACTCTGCCGGTCAAAGACCGCTGGGGAGCCCTGATGCGCCGGGATCACCCGCTGGCGGCCAAGGAGGCGGTCACCCCGGAGGATCTGCGGAAAGAGCCGCTGATCTGTTCCCGGCGGGAGCCGCGCAACCAGTCGGTCCGCAACCCCTATGTCGAATGGTTCGGCGAAGCGTTCGACAAGCTCAATGTGGTGGCCGTCCACAATCTGATTCAGAACGCTTCGCTGCTGGTGGAGCGGGGCATGGGGTGCGCGCTGACGCTGGAGTCGCGGCATGTGACCGGCGGCGCCCTCTGCTTCCGGCCGTTCCGGCCGACGCTGGAATCCGGCTCCAGTCTGGTCTGGAAGAAGTATCAGATCTTTTCCCGGGCGGCGGCGCTGTTTCTCGACCGCGTCCGGGAGCGGATTGGCCGGGAGGAGCCGTGATTGCGGCGCGGCGGCTCCGGGCACCCGGCGGAATCCGCCGGGTGCTCCGGACAATCCCGGTTATTCGAAGACGATCAACGGGAAGGTTTCAAAATTCTTCCACTCACTGATTCCCGGCGCGATCTGGATGAATCCTTCGCGAAGCTCTCCATCATTGTCATTGACCAGCAGATTGAAACGGATTCCATCGCGCAGTTTCTGCTGTGACAGCCCGAAGGCGTCGAAACGCAGTTTTGCCCGGTAGGCGGTGGTGTGCATCCTGTCATCCCGGTGAGTGGTCAGACGGATTGCCCGGGCCGCCTGCTCCGTCTGGAATCCGGCCGGAGCCTCCCAGACAAACACCTGCGATTTCCCGTCGGCAAGCCGGGCAAGGCCGATTTTCCAGGGGGCGGACTGACCGGGGATGGAGAGCGCGAACTGAATGCTGTCCCCCATCCAGATGTTGGTGCCCGTCTCCGGCTGTACGTGGCGGTCGTCGGTGACGGCGGCATACAGCTCCAGTTCGTTCTGCCCACTATTCATGCGCAGGAAGAGCAGTGCACCGAGATCCTCCTTCCCCTGCCAGACCAGATGCCGCTTGCTGGGATCCCCTTCGCACAGCGAAACGACCTGCGCGGGACGATCCAGCAGAAAATCCGGTTTCCGCCGGTAACTTCCGTCGTCCGCGGGAATCCGCCGCGCCATCCGCAGCGGCAGATCGAGCGAGCCCGCAAACGGCGTACCCGGCAGTTCATACGTTACTTTAATCCGATTGAGACGCACTTTGGCGTCAATCAGCCCCTTGATGGAGAGCTGCTTCTCCGCTTCTGCGGCCAGCCGGACAGTCTGTTGAGGCGGAGTGAAGGAAAATCCTTTCTGTAGCTTCACGGCAATTCTGCAGTCCACCGCCTTCTTCAGCGGGTTGGTCAGCGAGAGATTCAGCCGGAACGGCACCCCCGGAACGACGGCGCCGGACCGGAACGCGATCAACTCTTTGCCGAGTTCCAGCCGGGAGCTCTGTTCGAAACGATATACCGCCGGGTCCCGCGACGGCTCGAGGAATGTCAGATTGTCCGCGAGGGGCTGAACCGTCGCGTTGCCCATGAGATCAATGCGTTCCACCCGCTTCGCATCGGTATGGATGGCGAGCGGCCCGACTGCGGTATCCGCCTCGTTCCAGAGCGCGATCAGCCAGTCGGCTCCCTGCCGGAATTCAAATCCGACACACCCCTCCGGCAGTTCGAGATTCCGGAGGAACTTCGCTCCGCGGAACCAGCAGGCGAGCGTATGGTACACGCTCAGCACCGGTTTGGCCTGAAAGTCATGGGTCAGCAATCCGAAATGGTGCTCCGGATCCGAAGGCGAGTACCCGTCGTTGCGCAGATCGTACCAGTTGTAGCCGATCGCCCCCCGGCTCCAGGAGAAGAGCAGTTTCTTGAAGAGCGCCAGCGCCTGCTCCCGCTCGGTTCCGCCGATGGCGCTGACCGCGGTTTCGTTGGCGTACCACGGGATCGAAACTCCCGCCTTGCTCCGCAACGGCAGCAGACGTTCATCGATCTGTCTGGCATACGCGGCAAAGTTGCTGTGCCCATGGTAAGCGTGCACGTCGAAATACTTTCCGCCGTCGCGCATGGCCTTGTACTGGTAATCGGGATCCCGGCGGCCCGGGTGCGGACTGAGACCGGCGAATCCGGCGGAATAGAGGACAAGGGAGGGATCCACCGCCTTGACCGCCTCGCGGGCGACACGTGCGAGATCCACATAATCCGCGGCACCAAAGTGGCTGAACGCGGTAAGATCCGGTTCGTTCCACACCTCCCAGATCCGGATGCGTCCCCGGAAATGGCGGGCGGTGGTTTCGACATACGCTTTCCAGGCGGCGAGATCGGGCTTGGCCCGGTTCCAATCCTTCCAGTCGCCGGTGTTGCGCAGCGATTCCGGCGCCGCCCACTGCGCACAGAAGCCGAACATGCCCTGCGTCTCAATGCCGTACCGGGCAAACAGATCGACGACGGAGTCGAACAGACGGTAATCCGTCCGGTCCGGCGTCGGCTGAATCTCGCACCAGTCCACCGAGGTGCGGATGTAGGAAGCTCCAATCCGGGCCGCGGCCTGCGCCTCCAGCTCCCGTTCCCCCTCGGCCCAGCGGCCGGGGTGAGAGCAGATGCCGAACATGAAATCGCCCGGCTTCTTCTGATACGCAGGCAGTTTCGGCAGAACAGCCAGCGAGGCTTTTCCGTCAGCCGTATCGGAGCCGGACTGGATATTCCATTGAATCCACCAGTGGCCGTTCCGTTTGACAACCGGCAGCGGAATGGTAATCTTCTGCCCGGCGGCAAGCGAATTACGCACCTCAAACGGCACCTGCTCTCCGTTGAAATGAACCATGGCCCCCTTCAGGACAAAGGGGATGGGTTCTCCGGTCGGGTTGCTGATCTCCAGTTGCGCCATTTCTCCGGGTGAGAGGATTGCCAGCCGGGAGGGATAGACCGGCCGGACCAGCAGTGCGGCCGCCGGATTGCACCGCATTTCCAGTGCGGCGCGGAGAAGTTTGAGCGAAAACCGGCCGCCGGTCGGATTGCGAAGCTCGATTTCCGAAATGGTGAGCAGACCGGAGCCGGCCAGTTTCACACGCGCCTGTTTTCCTCCCGGCGAAAGCTCCACCGGGGTGGTGCGGAACGGTTTCCCGTCCGCCGTTCCGGCGAGAACCATCTTGAGAGGCGAACCGGCCTGCAGTCCGTAATCGAACAGCGCCGCCTGCGGCGCCTGATAGCGGCCGATGGTAAATTTCCGGTCGCGCAGAATCATCGAACGCGCTTCGCCGGTCAACTGTATGCCGCCGCCGGGCAGAGCGGAAAGCTTCCCCGCCCCCGAATAAAAAGATGCCTTGTACTGTTCATACCGGTCGAATGCGAGCCATGGCCGCAACGCCGCCAGCTCCTGCGCCCGGCAGAGAAAGAGCGCAGCAAAGCAGAATATGATAACCAGAGTAAAACGCGGTTTCATAGATCACCTCCCGCGATTAATAGAGATAGAGTTCCCAGGCGACCCGCTGCGGCGTGACGGCGGATTCCACATGAAGGTCGAACTGCAGGGAATTTTTGGTGTTGCTGTGACGGAAGGCGGGCAGTGTGTCTCCAGAAATCCCGACATAGTAATCCCGAGTCCGGATCGCCGGATGAACGCTTCCCTTTTCATTATTGGGATTGCGCCCGAGTTCGCTGATGAAGATGATTTTGCTCGGAGCAATTCCCGGAGCACGGCTTTCCGGCTTGGTCATGTAAGGCGAGGTTGTCGTCGAGGGGGTGTCGACGCAGACCGCCGGCTTGAACTCTTTTCCCTGCACAAGCTTGCTGAAGGCGTTCATCGCATAACTGACCGTATCGGACAAGCCGTCCGATCCATAAACCACCTCGGTGGAGGGGCAGAAGAGCGCCCCCTCCCGGGCCAGTTCCGTCGCCCGGGCCCAGTCGGCCGGAATTTCCTTGCTGCCCAGGTAGGGGCGGATCCGGTGGTACCAGTACTGCTGATTTCGCCCTTCCACAACCGGCGAAGTGGCCGGCGGATAGACACCTTGATCACTGCC
The DNA here is from genome assembly GCA_900551245.1 of uncultured bacterium. Classification (GTDB taxonomy): domain Bacteria; phylum Verrucomicrobiota; class Lentisphaeria; order Victivallales; family Victivallaceae; genus Victivallis. Next base: position 31,550 of record URVC01000042.1, read on the forward strand.
ATAGAGGGAGAGCGCGGTACCAACCTGCTTTAAGTTGTTCACACAGCTGATCTTCTTGGCGCTTTCCCTGGCTTTGTTGAGTGCGGGCAGCAACATCGCCGCAAGAATTGCGATGATCGCAATCACAACCAGGAGTTCTATAAGAGTGATTTTCCGTTTCATAATACGTCTCTCCTTTCTGTCTGTTTATACGATTGCGCCATTTTGAACCAGCCGGGTTCGCAGCTCGTTTCGATCAAGTTTTCCGGAATCCGCAATGCCGTGAGCAATCATCAAGGCGGCGGCGGTTCCGGCAGCCTCTCCGGTCGTCATGGCGTTGGGCATCACCCGCAGACTGCCGAACACCGCCTTGTCGCAGCTGACACAGCGGCCGGCGACGAGCAGATTGTCCAGCTTCTCCGGCTGCAGAATGCCGAAAGGGATTCCATGAGATTCCCCCGGTCCGCAGTTCCAGTCGGCGTTGGGCATTTCGCGCATGTAGGCCTGCCATCCCTCGTAGGTACGGCACTGCTGCTGTTTACCTTTGCCCTGATGAACGTCGACATAATAGCAGTTGCGGCCGATGGAGTCCGGAAAATCCCGGCGGGCGCGATAGTCGGCCAGCGTCAGTTCATACCGCCCCCGGATGCGCCGCGATTCGCGAACCCCGGCGAGCGAGGCGGTCTGCGCCAGATGGGCGGCGGCGAATGCCGCTCCGCCGCAATCGTGCAACGCTTCGGTCAAGCGGTGCGCCAGCTTGCGCCCCCGGAACATCGCCTGTGTAACCGATTCCGGATCCGTTGCGTCAAAGTAGAGATGGCCAGCATTGAAGGCGGCGGTGGAGGGGCCGATCAGATTGCTGGTTAAGTGCATCGATTCGATATCGCGATAGCGCGGGTCCGCCATGATCTTCCAGATCGGACTGGCGGGATTGCCGCCGAACGTGCCCCGGGTGACATGGGTATAGCTGTAGTCGTCGATATTGGAGAGCACAAAGCAGAGGGAGCCCGGCATGATCTCCTTATCCGCTTGCGGCTCAATGAAATCCGCCCCGGCAAATCCAGCCAGATCGCCGTCGCCGGTCGCGTCGATGAAACAGCGTGCCTTCAGCAAATGAATTCCTGCCTTGTTGGCCACGGTGATGCTTTCCACCTGCCGGCCGCGGCTTTCGGCCCCGGCGACGAGAGTGTGGAACAGAACCTGAACGCCTGCCTCCTGCACCAGGTCATCAAGCACCAGTTTCAGATATTCCGGGTCGAACGGGATGTGTCCGTGCGGAATTTCCTCACTCTCCAGGCAGGCGAGCTGCCGGGTCGTCTTCCGCACGATCCACTCGCAGATACCGCCGTGGATCAGCCGTTTCCCATCGGTCAACGGGCACCATGCGGCGACCAGCCCGCTGGTCCCCATTCCGCCCAGACAGCCGGTGCGCTCCACCAGCAGAGTGTCGGCGCCGCCGCGTGCTGCGGCGACAGCCGCGGCGACGCCGGCAGGGCCTCCGCCCACGACAATGAGATCATAAAAACTTTTCATTTCACCTCGTCCTGCAATGTTTTGACGCTCTGATATTCACGTATTTCCGGCGGAATGTTGATCTGCCCCGGAAACGACAGATCTCCGGCCAGCTGATGATCGATAATATCCAGAACCGCCTTTGCCTGTTGATCCAGTGGAGTATCGACTGCAGTAATAAACGGTTTTCGGCCGGGTTCCTCATCGAATCCATAGCTGAGCAAACTGATCTCATCCGGTACGGAAATTTTCTGTTCCTGCAGAAAACGAAGGGTCTCACAGGCGGTCGCATAACTGCAGACGAAGAGTGCGGAACAATCCGGTTTCCCCCGGAACTCCCGCTCCAGAAACGCCCTGGTCTGTTTGCAGGAATCGATTCCGCGCTGAATCTTCGCATCGAACATCGTCACTTCACAGCCGAGAGTTCTGGCGCAGAGCAGCAGCGTATCGACCACGCTGTTCATCGTGTAGGAGCGCCCCTCGCTGAAGAGGACGCCGATCCTGCGGTGGCCGCGGCGGTAGAGATAGTTTGCCGCGGTGATTCCGGTCTCCATCAGCTGCGAACCGACGCATTTGATCTTGAACACCGGCAGCGTCGAGCGGCAGAGCACCACCGGCCGCACCGAACAGGTCAGAATCTGCAACTGCTCCGTCGTGAAATGATCGAAACGGACCGGGTCTAAAATGACGGCGTCCGCCTCCAGCTGCGGAATCCTCCGGTAGATGTCCGTGGAGATCTCATAGCGCAGAACCTCGCAATGGTATTTCCGCTTTTCCGCCTCCTCTCTCATGGCCTCCTCCATCGCCTGAATCGAGAGAGAGGGCCAATCCGGCCGCAGATAGAGAATCCGGCAATTCCGGGAAGCGACAGTCTGTCGGGTAACGATCGTGCCGCGGCCGACATGCGATCGAATCAACCCGTTCTCCTGCAAACGTTTCAGTGCGGGCGCCGCAGTGAACTGGCTGACCTGATACTCCTGCATGATCTCCCGCAGCGTGGGAAATGTCTCTCCATCCGCGAGGTGTGACAGCCGTTCCAGAAGCAGATGATACAGCTGATCGGATTTCCTGATCTTTTCCATCTTAATTGAATCGTTTTCCAATGCAATCTGTCTTTAAAAAAATACATCGGTCAATGATGCAATTTTACTATACCTGCAAAAAAACAAATATCAAGAAGAAAATTGAAAAAATTCCAGCCGGGAGAGATTCAATTCCGCCTCTTCCGGCGCGGGCCCGTGTTTTACTGACGAAGCAATCCCCGTTCGAGGACCGGCAAAATCAGGCAGGAACGGCGGTCTCCATCGTGAAACACCGTCTGGCGAGCGACACGGAGTTCGACGTCGTCCGCAATCGACCCGCCGGTCTGGCTGTTGCGGCTGAACTCCGGGAAGTCGCTCCCGGCGATCTCCAGCCGGATCCGATGCCCCGGCAGAAAACAGTTGGCGATGCTCCAGAGGTCGATCCGGAATTCACAGATCTCGCCGGGCTGCAGCAGCTCCGGCTGTTCCATCGAGCGGCGGTACCGTGCCCGCAGAATGCCGTTGGCAAGATTGAAGGCGCGCCCGTCCGGATAGAGATCGATCAGCTTGGCGGTAAAATCGGTATCCGGAGCGGTGCTGGAGGCGTAGAGCAATACCGTCACCCGTCCGGCAACAACCAGCGGCGACCGGAGCGGCGCCGAGGTGTACACCAGAACATCGCTCCGCTGTTCCACCTCCGCCTGATCGTGGGAGCCGTTGACGACGCAGATGCCGTGACCGCCGGTGGTGGGAACCGGATTGTGCGGGTCACTGATGAAGCAATCCGGAACTTCTCCGCCGGGAAATTCCTCCGAAAGCACGCCGTCGCCGAGCCGGCTGTTGGCGGCGCCGCCGCTGTGCAGATAGAAATTCCGTTCGCGCACTCCATCCGGCGGCCAGGCATCGGCACTGCACCATTCATTCGTGCCGAACATGAAGTACCGCAACGGGGCGGAAGAGGCCGTTTCCTGCTCTTTCAGCAACGACACCAGAAACGCTTCTGCCGGAACATCGACATGTTTCTCCCGGGAGAAATCGTCGCCGCGCGGCAGTTCGCCGAGCTCTTCACCGTGCGTCCACGGGCCGATCACGCACCGGGTCAACCGTCTCGCCTTCTCGCTGCCGGAGGAGTTCCGCATCAGCAGGAAACTGTCGAGCGCCCCCTGCGTGTAGATGTCGAACCAGCCGCTCCAGATGAAGGCCGGCGCCTGAATGCGGTCGACGAAAGAGGCCAGGTCAAACCGCCTCCAGTACGCATCATAGCAGGGGTGATCCAGCCACGCCCGCCAGAAGGGGACGACGCCCAGCCCGGCGGCCTCATCCACATCCCGCAGCGGCAGATGGCGGGAGAGCGCCTCCTCCTCGAAGGGTTTCTGCTCCGTTTCGGGCACCACATTGCGCTGCCAGGTTCCCAGCGCCCAAACGATGTTCTGCTGCAGAATAAAGGCGCCACCCTGATATTTCGGACTTTCGTGATAGTTGCAGGGGGCGACGCCGGGAGCGATGGCGACGAGCTCCTCCCGGCCGGACCGGGCGGCGAACCACTGGGAAGCCCCGAGGTAGGAGGCGCCGCGCATGGCGATGCGTCCGTTGCACCACGCCTGGGATGCGATCCATTTCAGACAATCCTCGCCGTCGTCGGCCTCCTGAATCCACGGCTCCTCCCAACGCCCCTCGGAGCGGCCGCTGCCCCGGACATCCTGCTCCACCAGAGCAACTCCCTGCTCCGTCACCGGCTGTGCGGCGGCGATGGAACCCCGGCCGCGGTAGAGGTTGCGCACCAGCAGGACCGGGAACGGCCCCTCCCCTTCCGGGAAGTGGATGGTGGTGAACAATTTTACCCCGTCTCGCATGGGGACCGTTTCGGTAAGGATTCTGCCCATAAATTGTGCCTTCTCTTTCGCCGGAATGATGACTTTTTTCTTACTATACCCGGTTCGCCGCCGCTTGCAAGATGATTTCCGATTCTTTTGCAGAGAATTGCGAAATCGGCTCCGCCGTGGCGGCGAACTTCCGCCGGAACTTGCAAACAGAACGATTTCGAGTATAGTAAAATAACAGAATCCGCCGGAATTCCCCGTGGAAGAAGGAGCTATTGCACCGGCGAACGGAGAGCGGAAGAGCTTCCATGCACATACAGAGCCATATCATGAGCGGCTGGTGCGCAGCCAACTGTTTCCCGCTGACGGCGCGGGAGCGTTTTCTCGCCATGCTGGCGGCGACGCTGCCCGACCTGGACGGCGTCACCTATGTGCTGGGAGCGGAAGCGTACTGGGCAACCCATCACGTGTACGGGCACAATCTTCTTTACGGCGTGGTTCTCGCCGGACTTCTCACCTGCTTTTCTACCCACAGATGGCAGTGTTTTCTGCTGTTCACCGGGTTGATACACCTGCATTTTCTGATGGATCTGCTCGGTTCCGGCGAAGGGTGGACGATTCCGTACTTCCTGCCGTTCCACCAGAGAGAGTTCACTTGGAGCTTCGGCTGGGAGTTTGACAGTGTGCAGAACAAACTGACCGGTCTGCTGCTCCTTCTCTGGTGCGTCTGGATCGCCGTCTACCGCAAACGGACGCCGCTGGAGTACCTCATGCCGAAACTCGATGCACAGCTGGTGGAGGCGGCGCAGAAGCTCCGCCCCCGCCGGACACGCGACAAAGAGTGATTCCTCATCGCGGCGCTCAAAAACATTCGGAGCGACTGCCAACCAATCTTCCCGGCAGGAATCCTGAAGCAATTTCGCGTTCCCGGTTCCACCCTCTCCGGCCGAAAAGTGTACATATACACTAATTTTAATAAAATTATACATGTTCTATTGCTTTTCTCTTCGTTTTCCGGTATACTATTTTTAGAAATAAGGAGAACGACGATGATTCAAACCGGCTCCCCCCTCCAGACAGGGAAGAATGCCAAGTATATGCAGCTGGCGGACTGGATCGCGGAACGGATCCATTCCGGAGAGTTCGCTCCGGGGAAGCGGCTGCCCAGCAATCGGAAACTGGCCGGTCAGTGGAATCTCTCCGCCATCACCATCACCGCCGCGATGGATGAACTGGTCCGGCGGCGGCTCATCGTCCGCCGCCGCGGCTCCGGCACCTTCGTCACCAGCGATCCGCTCGCCTTGAATCACCGGTTCAGGATCGGATTTTTCGTCGCCTACAACACCGCTTCGACCTATCTTATTCAGATGCTCAACTCTCTCTGGACATTGAGCAGAGAGTTCCGCTGCGACCTGCTGCCGCTCTACCGCGCCCCCGAAGAGATCGAAGAGGCGGCGGCGGAATATGCCCTCGACGGCGCTCTGATCTTCAACTGCAATGAAATTCCGGCGGGGCTGGTGAAACGGCTGCGGAGCAAAGGCACTCCGGCTCTGCTGTTAAGCTCGGTACAGCAGGAGAGTTCCGAATTCAGCATCGGCTACTCCAACGAGCGGATCATCGAGGACGCCGTCGCCTATCTCACGGGACTCGGCCACCGGAACCTCGGGTTTCTCGTCGGCCATTTCCAATCCCTCCCCTACCGGGAGCGGTACAACAGCTTCATGGCCGCAATGTGGAAACGGCAGTTGCCGGTCAACCTCGCCTGGATCAACGTCTCCGCAATCCGGCAGAAGGAGATCGACGCCTATTTTTCCCAGGAGGAACTGCCGACAGCATTGATCGTGGGCGACCGGCTGCTCGCGCACAAGGTGTGCCGCAGCCTTTCGGAACACGGCATCCGCGTCCCCGGTGAGCTTTCGGTCTTCTGCATCGATGATCCCGACCGCCCGGAACTGCTCAATCCGCCGCTTTCGCGGTTCCGGATCGACGTGCCGGGCTTCTGCCGGGCGGGGATGCTCACTCTTCTGCAGCAGGTCAATCACGGGCCGGAGTTCCACAGCGATGAGCGAAACTACGAATTTGTCGAGGCGGGTTCCTGCGCTCCGCCTCCGCAGAGGTAATCAGCAGCAGCGAAAAGGAGCACAGAGCATGAGACGAAAAACAGAAAAACAGAAAATCGGAACCTGCCCAATACTCCCCCTGCAACCCACCGCCCGACACTTCCACGGGCAGGAAAGAAAGGGGTTTGGGGGAGATCTCCCCGTACCGCCCGGCCTTCGAACACTCCCGCAGTCAAACACGCCCGCGCAAGTTTGCACCGGCTCGGCACCCGGCGAAGGGGAGCGGAAATGCGAAGGGGTCTTTCCGCAAAAAAG